>CAZHLD010000012.1:17829-53670 GCA_964533185.1 uncultured Acidobacteriaceae bacterium
GGTCGCGGCCTTGCCGGTGTCTGCCCGCGCCCCCGCGGCGACCGCGGTCGCGGCCTTCGCGTCCTCCGCGAGGCTCATAGGGCGCCGAAGAGTGGGTGTTTTGCACGGGGGAAACCGGGCCGCGCTGCATCCGAGGGTTCTGGCCGATGGTTTCGCCGGGGAGAGTCACAGGCGCAGACTCCGGCACGGGGCTCAGCGGCGCAACCGAGTCGGCCGGACGTGCAACAGGTGCAGGCGCGGCAAACACCTGGCCGCCCTGCTGCTCCATCTTCTCTACCTTGCCCTCGACCGCGGTGACGATGTGGTCGTAGTCTTCCAGGTTTTCAAGGAAGTCGGTGACGTACAGGAAGGCGTCGCTATCGAGGCCGATATCGACGAAGGCCGACTGCATGCCGGGCAGCACGCGGGTGACGCGGCCCCTGTAGATGCTACCGACTAGAGCAAATTCTTTTTCACGCTCGATGTAGATTTCGCACAGCTGACCGTCTTCCAGGATGGCGACCCGGGTCTCGTGGGGGGCCGCGGAAATAACAAGCTCTTTCGACATGAAAACTCCTCGCCCGCGAGGGGCATGCCCGCGCCGGCCATGATCGGCAATGCTACCCGCCGCCGTCCGCTCAGACGGACTTCACCACGCCATTTGCCCGCGGGGCCACGCCCGGCGGGGAGGGAACCAGACCAAGCTGGGATGACGTGCTGCGCGCGCTGCATGCCTCTTCTTCTCTCTCTTGCTGGCACGGCCACTCTTCGTCTCACAAGGGACGGGTGGCGCGCCTTCAAATCTGCTCGGCCTAGTTGACGAACCTGCGCACGCGCACGTTCATCACCAGGCCCAACGCCAGGAACACAAACAATGTAGCGGACCCTCCGTAGCTCAACAACGGCAACGGAATCCCGGTGACGGGCATGTACCCGATCACCATGGCCACATTCACAAACAAGTGAAACCCGAGCACGGCTGCCACGCCCATGACCAGAAACATCCCCGCGCGGTCGTTCGCCCGCTGAGCGTTCTGGACCAGCCGCAGCAGCAAAGCCATGAACAGCAGCAGGGTCACCAGCACCCCCGCAAATCCGAGCTCTTCGGCCAGTGCTGCCATGATAAAGTCGGAATAGCGCACCGGCACGAACCCGCCCTGATTCTGGCTTCCCCTACCGATGCCCCTGCCCCAGAAGCCGCCTGAGCCCACCGCAATCTTGGACTGCAGGATCTGGTAGCCCGAACCCCTGGGGTCCTCCTCCGGACGAAGAAACGTCTCGATGCGTTCCTTCTGGTACGGCTTCAAGACGTACCAACCAATCGGGAGCATCAACGCTCCCAAGACCAAGAGCGCGACGGCGTGCTTCCACTGCATACCTGCCAGAAACGCTCCCACCACAGTTACCGGCACCAGCACCAGTGCCGTGCCCAAGTCCGGCTGGAGCAGGATCAGAACGAGCGGAAGACCGGTCAGCACGGCTGCCTTGGCCAAGTCTGGCAGCGAGAGCTGGTCGGACCGCACTTCGCTAAAGAAGCGCGCCAGCAGGATGATTATAATCAACTTCACCAACTCTGACACCTGCAAAAACGCTCCCAGGACCGGCAGCCATCGTTTGGCTCCGAACCGCGTCTGGCCGACCACCAGAACCGCCACGAGCGCGGCCAGCCCGATCAGGTAGAGCAAGGGAGCCTGGTCCAAGATGGTGTGGTAGTCAATCCGGGAAACAATCAGCATGGCGACGAGACCGAGCAGGATCCAAGTCATCTGGCGCCAGTGCATCCCGGCCAGCGGGCTGTTTTGCGTGGCGGAGTAGATCTGCAGCAGACTGATGCCGCAAAGAGCAAAAACGATAGCAAGCAACCACCAGTCGAGGTCGCGGATTTTCGCGGATGCTTTCATCTTCTTCTCGAGGATCAGCGGCCGGGCCGAGCCACGACCGGGCCTGGCGGCGTCTCCACTCCGCGGAGTTCGATCTTGCCTGCGGGTTTGACCTGGGCCAGGACCGAGTCCGGCTCGACCTCGAAGCGCTTGTACTCGACAGTGTACTGCTGCTGGCCGCGCTGGCTCTTCTTCTCATAGTACCGCTTGATGATGTCACGTGCCACGGGCGCCGCGGCGGTGGAGCCGTGCTCGCCATGCTCGACGAGCACGGCAACAACAATTTCGGGGTTGCGCCGCGGGGCATAGCCGACAAACCAAGCGTTGTCTGTGAAGCGACGACCTCCGCCGATCCGCTTGCGGCCTTCATTGCTGATTAGCTGCGAACTGCCGGTCTTCCCGCAGAACTCGATCCCTTCCAGACGCGATGCTGCGGCTGTGCCACCCTCGTTGACCACACCGTACATCGCCTGCGTAATTATCTCCGTGGTGTGCTCGGCCAACGGGAAGCGGAAGTCCGGGACGTTTTGTTTGGTCTTGAGCAGGTGGGGCTGCTTGAACACGCCGCCGCTGGCGATCCCGCCGATGGTCATCGCGAGCTGCAGCGGTGTGGTGGTTGTGGCACCCTGCCCGATGGCTACCGAGATTGTCTCTCCCGGATACCAGGGCTGCTTCAAAACCCGCTTCTTCCAGTCCTCTGATGGCACAAGGCCAGACTCTTCGCTGGGCAGATCGATGCCGGTCTTGCGGCCCAGGCCAAGCTGGTAGGCGTAATAGGAGATGCGATCAATGCCCAGGCGCTTGCCGGCCTCATAGAAAAAGATGTCACACGATTGCACGACGGCTTTGTGAAAATCCACTAGGCCATGCCCGCCCTTGTCGAAAGTGTGGCACCTGAATTGACGCCCATAGAAAGTGCCATAGCCCGGGCAGAAAATCGTCAAGTTCTCTGGAACCGCCTTGGATTCCAAGATGGCCGCGGCCATAAATATTTTGAAAACCGACCCGGGAGCCAACTGCGCCTGGATGGCGCGGTTCAGCAGCGGCCGGTCTTCATCCTCGTTGAGACGCTTCCATTCCTCGCTCGGAACACGCACGGCGAAGACGTTTGAATCCGGCGCCGGGTGACTGACCATGGCCAGGATTTCGCCCGAGCGCGGGTCGAGAGCAACTACGGAGCCTTTGCGCCCTGCCAAGGCCTGTTCGGCCATCACCTGCAAGTCGTAGTCAATCGTGAGCTCGATGGGCTTGCCCGGGATGGCGTCGGTCTGCTCGAGGCGGCCGACCTCACGGCCGACGCTGTTTACGATAGCGCGACGCAGGCCGTCGGTGCCCATCAACACATCGTTGTACTGGCGTTCGAGGCCGGACTTGCCGACAATGTCACCCGGACGCAAGCGCCCGTTGCTGGCTTCCACCTGCTGTGCGCTGACCTCGCCTACGTAGCCGCTGGCGTGGGCCAGAAAGCCGTTCTGGAAGTACCTGCGACGGTGTACCATCAGCATCTCGAGGAGAGGGAGGTCGGCGCGGTGAGATTCGATGAAGGCAATGTCTGCCTGGCTGGCTTCAGGTTTGACAATCAGGGGATGAAACTTGGGGAGACCACCAGCGGCTTCGACCTCGCGCTGAAGCTCCTCAAGCGGCATGGAAAGGCCCTCGGCAATGGTAGCGAGGTTGCGTTCGAGTTCCTCGGGGTCGTCGCGCAAGAGAAGCACGCTGAAGGAAGGGTAGTTGTCCACCAGGACGCGGCCTTCGCGGTCCAGCATTTTTCCGCGAGGCGCGATGATGGGAATGGTGCGGATGCGGTTGCGCTCGGCCAACAGCGTATAGCGATCGGCATCGATCACCTGCAGTTTCCAGAAGCCAAGCAGCAACAAGCCAACGATTCCGACGATGACGTAGGAAACAATCGCCAACCGCGACTGCGGCAGCTTATGCTCGCTTTCAAACCAGTACGACACCGAAACTCCGCGCGGCTCGATTCACCAGCTTCTCACTCATCCCGCGCTCGAGACCCGCACCCGATTCATCGGGATTCTTCAGTGGGCTTGCGTTTTGCGCCCGGGATCAGCAGGCCTCGCACCGGCAGGGGAAGCTGCCAGTAAGGCGGGACATGCCGCGCTCCGTCGGCCCCGTACATGGTTCCCTGGGGGGCCGCAAGTGTCGCCCACAGTACCATTTGCCACATTCTGGTGCAAGCTGTCCCAGAGTCCAGTGGTCGCCAATGCGCCATTGCCCGACCAGGCGCAAGCACATGGGGGGATGCGAGTCGCTAGGATTTGCGCAGGCGGTCGAGAAGGGCAAACAAGCCAACGGCCAATATGGCATTGACCAGCGCGGCGAGCAGCAAGTTGAGCGTGAAGAAAGGCTCGGGCTGGGCCAGCAGAAGGCGTCGAGTCACCACAAGTACAGTGAGCTGAAAGTAGAAGAAAACGAAGGCTAGGATGAATCGGCTGAGCGGGTGCTCGAGGTCAATTCGCGAGCCTATCGACGACGCCGCAAATCCGACCAACGTCTTGGCGATGCCGAACTGTCCGATGGGCACATGGCTCAGGCTGTCCTGGAGCAAACCGATGACCATGCCCAGCAGCAGGCCGGTTGAAGGGTTCCGGCGGCTCAACCCGAAGTAGAGCGTGACCAACAACGGCAGATCGAGCAGATCCGCCCCGGGCAGCTTCCTCGGCAGGAACGTTTGAAGGAGCAACGCCAGCGCGGTGGCGCCAACGATCGCCCCACCGTAAAACTTGTGAACTTCAATGGGGCGGTCAGCCTGGGTGCGAATTTCCATTTTTTACTTGTGGTCAACGAGGGGCAGACGCGGGTTTTGCGGCGCTCCTGGGAATGGCGTCGCCAGCAGGTTTCTGTGGCTCCAATTCCTGGCGGGACAGCAGCACAATGACTTCTTCCAGTTGGTCAAGGCGCGCAGCCGGTCGAATACGGATCTCCTGAAAGGGATTCCCAGGCATTGTAGACGCGACCGTGCCGACCGGCAGGTCTTTTGGAAAAATACGGTCCAGACCGGAGGTCATCACGCGCTCGCCGATGGGCACCTTTTCGTCGTTGGTGATGTATTTCATCATCAGCATCGGCTCGCCGATGCCGCCGACTGGGCTCTGGGTGCGCGAGCTGGCCAGCAGCGCGCCCACGCCACTTTCCTTATCCGTGAGCAGTTGCACCTGTGCGGTATCCGAATAGACGTCAATTACTTTGCCGACCACACCCTCAGGAGTGATCACGCCCATATTGCGGCGCAAGCCATCGACTTCACCGCGGTTGATGTAGATGGTCTTGCTGACGCCGGCTGCGGCCGCACCGATTACCTTTGCCGCAATCATGGGCACGTCGGGATGGGAGCCACGAAAGCCCAGCAGCGCCGCGAGTCGATCGGCTTCGGCCGCGCGGCTTTCGAGTTCCGCGTTGCGCAGTTTTAAACGGGCGAGTTCTTCGTGCAGAGAAGCGTTCTCCTGTGCCGAACCGCGCAGTCCAATGTAATTGCGCCAGCCGCTCTGCACTTTGGAAATGGACCAGGAAACGGCGCGCTGGGCGGGCGTAATCACAGACACTGCCCAGACACGAATCAGGCGAACCCGGTCCCCGCGCTTGATTTGTACAGCCAACAACAGCACCTGGGCCAAAACGACCGTGGCCAGCAGAACGAGTGATCGATGTCGGGAAGGAATGGCTACCATTTCGGTTGGAGTCCAGCTCCGTTGGAACGGCGATGCTCCGGCGCCGCTCGACTAATCGATGGAGACCAGCCGCAGCAGGCGGAAGTCGCTCAGCATCTTGCCGGTGCCAAGCACGACCGACGCCAGCGGGTCGTCAGCGATCGAAACGGGTAGGCCGGTCTCCTCGCGGATGCGCTTGTCCAGGTTCTTGAGCAGCGCGCCACCGCCGGTCAGCACGATGCCGCGGTCACTGATGTCGGCGGAGAGCTCGGGCGGAGTGCGCTCGAGCGCGACGCGAATGGCGTTGAGGATCGTGGCCACACATTCCGAAAGCGCCTCGCGGATCTCGCTGTCGTCGATGGTGACGGTGCGGGGCACGCCCTCAATCAGGTTGCGGCCCTTCACTTCCATGGTGAGCGGCTTTTCGAGTGGGTAGGCCGAGCCAATTTCCAGCTTAATTTGCTCGGCAGTGCGCTCGCCAATCAGCAGGTTGTACTTCCGCTTCAGGTAGTGCATCACGGCTTCGTCCATTTCGTTGCCGGCCACGCGGACGGAGCGCGAGTAGACGATGCCGCTCATCGAGATGACGGCAATGTCGGTGGTGCCACCGCCAATATCCACCACCATGTTGCCGGACGGCTCTTCAATCGGCAGGCCAGCGCCAATGGCCGCGGCCATGGCCTGCTCGACCAGGTAAACCTCGCTGGCCCGGGCGCGGTAGGCGGAGTCCTGCACAGCGCGCTTTTCGACGGGAGTGATCTCGCTCGGCACGCCAATGACAATCCGGGGGTGCACCAGGACGCGCCGGTTGTGGGCCTTTTGGATGAAATAGGTCAGCATCTTCTCGGTGACTTTGAAGTCGGCGATAACCCCGTCCTTCATCGGCTTGATGGCCACGACGTTGCCCGGCGTGCGACCCAGCATTTCCTTTGCCTCGCGGCCGACGGCAACGACTTCACCGCTCACCCGGTTGATGGCCACGATCGAAGGCTCGTTGACGACGATGCCTTTGCCTTTGGAATAGACCAGAGTGTTGGCGGTGCCCAAGTCAATGGCCAGGTCAGAGGAGAACAAGCTGAAGATTGACCGGAAGTTGTATCCGTTCTTGCTCATCGTCTCCCTCAGTTCCGGGCCGTTCTTCGCGGCGAGCGGCTGGAGCTCCTGTCCGGCCGGGGCCTTTCACCCGGAAGGTCTGCCCCAATCTTGCAGCGGGCTACGGCTTTGAGCTAGCTGGGAACCACAATCGGGACGCGCTTTATGGCCGTCCCTCCGCGCCGGTTTTGCCCGGTGATCACAATCGTTTGGCTACCACGGGCCAACGGTTCGGTAAAAAACCGAAAGCTGCCATCGGGCTGGATGTTCGGCACGGGCTGGCCGTTAATAATCAAAGCTGCGCCAGGCTCGGTGCGCCCAATGATTTCCGCGACATTGCCATGAAGCTGCGTACCGGTCACTTCAAGCAGCATCTCCTGGCCCTTGCCCTGCGCCACCAGCGTGAACTTATGCGTATCACTGGGCTCACTGGTGCGCTTCTGCCCGTCGGAAGCAGTAACGTTCCAGAAATACTCCCCGGCGTCAAGTCCCGGGATCTCGATTCTGGTGGTGCTGGTGCGCCGCTCAGCAACAACCTTGGTGAACATCGAATTCGTGCTCACCTGTAGATTGTATCCTACTGCGCCCGGCACCTGTCGCCATTCAAATCGAACCGGGGTGCGACGGGGATCTACGACAAAGAGCGGCTGAAGGTTGACCGGCTGGGTTAGATCGGGGGGAGCCAGGACGTTGCTTCGAGT
Source organism: uncultured Acidobacteriaceae bacterium (assembly GCA_964533185.1). Taxonomy (GTDB): domain Bacteria; phylum Acidobacteriota; class Terriglobia; order Acidiferrales; family UBA7541; genus CAZHLD01. Next base: position 25,150 of record CAZHLD010000012.1, read on the forward strand.
GACGGGCCCGCCGGTGGGGAAGCTGGCCTTTTCGAACTTGCCCAGGTCGATGCGCTCCTCACCGCGCTGCATCTCAACCTGGCCGGCGGCCACGGTGATCTCGTGCTCGTTTCGGCTGGGATCACTGCGGACAGCGGCACGGCTGTTCTCCCGCAAGGAGGCCACCGCGTTTTCAAATGAGACCTCAGCCTTGGAGTCCGGCGAGGGCCAGGCGCCCGTGGCTAGGTCCACCGCGCCGGAGCTGATGTGGACACCAACGCGGGTCCGATCGCGCTCGACCGAGTTTTCTTCCACAGTGACCAGCGTATCCGATTTCACGGTGTAAGTGGTGCCGTCGGCGAAGGTCAGCCGGGCCGCGCCATCGGAGCCGGTCTCAATCAAGTCGCCTTTGTCGAGGGCCATGCCGCGCTCGGCAGAGACCCAATCCACAGAGTTCACCTTTTTCACGCGCACTTTCCCATCGAGATTGACCAAGCGCGCCTGGTTGCCGGTAATCTGGCTGACCGTCGTCTGGCTACCAGCCAGGGCGTTGGAAAGCCGGCGCAGGGAGGTGGCGTACCAGTCCGGGTAGACCAAGTAGAGTGTGGCCATGACGATCACAAAGGCCAAGACGAGGTACATGGCCACCGTCTTGTAAGTTATGGTGGTCCAGTACACCTCAACGCGGCGGATCTTCGGCTTGTTCGAGGCAGAATCTCGGTCTTCACCCATGGCAGAATCCGCTCTGGTGGCTCACCTGGCTTGCACGGGAAGTGTTCCTCGGAGCAGTTCACACACCCGGAGGCCAGAATCGGGGCCAGTTTTGCAATTTAACACGTTCGTAGGGGCCTTTCAACCGAACCGCGCGGCGGTAGTCAATCCGCCAACGCCTATCTGAAGCGACAAGGCATGATTGCGTCTTGTAGGCTTTTCCGGGCCCAAGAACGGCGGAGTGTTGTAGCAACGTGAATTTGTCACCGTAAGGGCAACATGAAAAGGCCACCTTCCAAGTTGTTGCAGTTTGGTGTTTCCCGAGTAGACGGTCACTCGCCCTTCGAGACTTTCAGAGAGCTGAACGCAGACGCCGGCAAAGCTGAAGCGGTGCGGTTGGGGCGGGAGCTGAAAGCGGCATCCTTCCCACTGCACGACGTTGTCGTTGCCGACGGTGCGTTCGTGGAGGAAGCAGCAGATGCGCTCCAAGTCTCGGAGGGCCGGTCGCTATGCGGCTTCGGCCTCGTCGTGCGGGGCACAGGCGAAGCGGCGATTGTAGTCGGTGCAGAAGCGGGCCAGGGTCAGGATGCAGCGGCGCACCAGCCGGTCCCGATGCCGGACCAGCCGCAAAACTTCCTGGCTGACTGGAGTGGCCCACTGGCGGTAGAAGCCGGGCAGATCGTCCCGCTGGTGGTCCAGCGTGCGTTGCTCGACCTCACCCTTGGCCGTGTCACACCAACAAACTGTCTGCGTGCGCACGTAAAAGTCAACTCCAACGTATGCTGGCATCGCGCGTCCTTCATGCCCGTTCTGCGAATAGCTGGGCCGGGGCGAGTGTACAACCCCTCGCCCCAGGAGACGCGCACCTCATGACATCACACTCTTCTAGCGTTACGCGGGGAGGTGGGGGACGGAGGCGAGTAGAGATCGCGTGTAAGAGTGCGCGGGGCGAGTGAGGATTTGATCGACGGGGCCGAGTTCGACGAAGCGGCCGGCGTGCATGACGGCGACGCGGGTGGCGAGCTGGGCGACGACAGGGAGCGAGTGGGAAATGAGCAGGTAGGTGAGCGAGAACTGCTGCTGAAGCTGCTGGAGCAGGGCGAGGATTTGCGCGCCGACAGAGACATCGAGGGCGGAGACGGGTTCGTCGGCGACGACGAGTTTGGGGCGGAGGACCAACGCGCGGGCGATACCGACGCGCTGGCGCTGTCCGCCGGAGAACTCGTGGGGATAGCGCCGGGCGGCGTCGGCGTCGAGGCCGACGGCGGAGAGGGTTTCGAGGACACGCTGGCGGCGGTTTGCGCGATCGAGCTCGGGATGATGGATGGCGAGCGGCTCGGCGACGATGGATTCGACGCGGAGGCGAGGGTTGAGCGAGGCGAAAGGGTCCTGAAAGACCATCTGCATGTCGCGGCGGAGAGCGCGGAGGTCAGCACCGCGGGCGGCGAGGAGATCGCGACTGAGGAAATGGATGGAGCCGGAGTCCGGCTCGATGAGGCGCGTGATCAGGCGGGCGAGAGTGGTCTTGCCGGAGCCGGATTCGCCGACGACGGCGAGGGTCTCGCCAGGGTGGAGGTCGAGGGAGACGTCGTCCACGGCCCAGCGGCGCTTGGAGTCGATGGCAAAGGGGCCGGTGGAGGAGGAGAAGGATTTGCGGAGGGAGCGGGCGGAGAGGAGAGGAGTGGACATGAAGTACCTTACTCGTGTTTCGTAATTCGTGACTCGGTTTCGAAATGCGAGCCGACTCGAAGTGTAACAGGCCAAGCAACACTTTAGGTTGAGATCCCTCGCGCACCCTCGTCGGTTGCGCTCAGGATGACACCGCGCAGTACTGCACGAATTGTGCTCAGGGTTTTTCGGCGAGGAGGAAGAGAGAGGTTTGGGTGAACTCGAGGAGGGGCGCAGAGCCGGAGGGGTCGGGGACGAGGCGGGGACGGAAGCCAGCTGAGTCGGAGGGGAGGGAGTCTTCGAGGCGGCGGCGGGTGGCGAGATAGTCGGGCGAGCCGGAGGCGTGGCCGGCGATCTGCATCCAGTCGTCGAAGTGGCGGAGGCGCTCAGTGATTTCGAGAGCGAAGAGGCGGAGGCCGGCGGCTTCGACGAGAGCGGAGAACTCGGGGACGGTGAGCGTGTTGGCGTGGGAGGCGTCGCGGGTGCGCTCGATGAGATTCGCGGCGTCGGAGGAAACGCCGGCGGGGACGATGAGGTCCACAAGAGCGAGGCGGCCGCCGGGGCGGAGGACGCGGACCAGCTCGGAGAGGGCGCGGGCAGGATCGAGCATGTGGTGAATGCTGTATCCGCAGACGGCGAGGTCGAGGGAGGCGTCGGGGAGCGGGAGGCGAGAAGCGTCGGCGCAGGCGAAGGCGACGTTAGTGAGGGATGCAGCGGCAGCGGATGCGCGGGCGCGGTCGAGCATGGCCGGGGTGAGGTCGAAGCCGATAAGAAAACGCGTGCGCGGGGCGAAGGCGTTGGCGAATGTGCCGGGGCCGCAGGCGAGGTCGAGAGCAATCTCGGTGCCGCGGGGGGAGACGAGGGCTGTCAAGTGTTCGGCCTCCTTGGAGCGCGTGGAGAGGGCGAAGCGGGAGAATTGGTCGGCGGTGCGGGTGAAGCGGTCACGGACGCGAGAGTGCTGGGCGGCGTGGTCAGAAGACAAAGCAGATTCCTCGCTGCGCTTGGAATGACACCGGGGAAGGATTATACGCTGAGCGGAATCGTTGCCGCGGGAATGAGAAGAAGGGAGAGAGAAGAAATTTCAAATTGCAGATTTCAAAGCAAGAGAAGAAGAACCCCGCGTGCTTAGACGCGGGCTACACGAGGATACAACGGGCGAGGTGGGATGAGGCGGAGGGATTCTTTCCGGCAAGGCCGGAATCTGCGATCGCTTCGCTCAGAATGACAGGCGCGGTAGAGTCGGCGGTAGAAACGGGGCATGGTTCGGCTTCGCTCACCACTCGCGGATCGCTTTCGCTCACCGCTCGCAAGTCGGGGAGGGCGGAGGAGCATTCGGGGCGGCGATAGGGGCAGCGGGGCTCGAAGGCGCAACCGGGCGGGAGGGCGTCGAGTCGCGGGACGGCGCCGGGGATGGGGACGAGTTGTTTGCGGTGCAGCGAGGGAGATGCGGCGAGAAGGCCCTCGGTGTAGGGATGGCGGGGGCGAGTGAGGACGTCGCGGGCGGGGCCCTCTTCGACGATGCGTCCGGCGTAGAGAACGGCGAGTCGGGAGGCGACCTGGGCGACAACTCCGAGATCGTGAGTGATGAAAAGAAGTGCGAGGCCGAGCTCGCGCTGGAGGCGGGCGAGGAGATCGAGGATCTGTTTTTGGATGGTGACGTCGAGAGCGGTCGTGGGCTCGTCGGCGATGAGCAGGCGCGGCGAGCCGGTGAGCGCCATAGCGATCAGAGCGCGCTGGCGGAGGCCGCCGGAGAGTTGATGCGGAAACTGGCGGGCGCGGAGAGCGGGTTCGGGTACGGCGGCGCGTTCGAGAGCGGCAAGGGTGCGTCGACAGACGGCGTCGCGATCGAGATGCGGCTCGTGGGCGCGGACGGCTTCTTCGATTTGCGCGCCGACACGGAGGACGGGGTTGAGCGCGGTCATCGGCTCTTGGAAGACCATGGAGAGTGCGCGGCCGCGGAGAGAGCGAAGGGCGTCAGGTGAAAGAGCGAAAAGATTCTGTGGGGTGTCGCCGTTGGAGGCGAACCAGGCTTCGCCAGAGACGCGGGCGCCGGGCGGCAGCAGCCCCATCAGGGCAAGAGAGAGCATGGTCTTGCCGGAGCCGGACTCGCCGACGAGTCCGAGGGTTTCGCCGGGGGCGATGCGGAGAGAGACGTCTTGTACGGGTCGGACCCAACCGGTGGGCGTGGGGAGCTCGACAGTGAGAGAACGGACGTCGAGGAGCATGGGGAGATGATAGAGGCCAAATTCGAAAAACGTAACTCGTAATTCGTAAAGCGTAACTCGCGATTCGTAAAACGTGATTCGTGAATTGGGACTCGTGTGAATCAGCGGCGCACGAGGGGGATGACGAGTTTGAGGGCGGTGTGGGAGGAGGAGAAGCTGCAGACTTTGACGTCGACGAGGCCGGCGGATTTGGCGGCGGCCATGACGTCGGCCTGAGTGATGTGCGGCTGGCCCTTGGGATAGACGACCCAGAGGGCGCCGGCAGGTTGGAGAAAGGCGCAGACAGTTTTGAGGCGGGCGAGAGCGGATTTGGAATCGGCGAGGAGGAAGATGAGGTCAGAGTTGGGAGCAGGTTTGGCGCTGGAGATGCGCGAGGTGCGAGAGCGGAGGTCGGCGAGGAAGGCTTTGTCGGAGACGCCGAGGAGGGAGATGTTCATGGAGGGTTTGACGCCGAGTTTGTCGAGCAGGCTGGGAGGATGAAGAATTTTGTCGGCCCAGCGCGCGGCGGCGGGGCCGAGGTCGAAAGAGACAGTACCGTCGGGGAAGGTGATGCGGAGCGCGCCGGAGTCAGCGCGGACGCGGCGCATGGAGTTGAAGGAGATTTTGAGGCGGAAGTCGCCGCGGAAGAGGAGAGAATCAGATTCAAGAAGGAGTTTGCCGCGGGCGGAGTTGCCTTTGAAGTGAGCGGTGCAGGAGGATTCGAGACCCATGTTAGACCTCGGCGAGGAAGAAGTTGAGATCCTTCGGCCCCGACCTGGTTGGGGCCTCAGGGTGAGAGCGCGTGGGGATCGGGAGAGGCACGGGATGACGGCGCACGCGTCGCGTCATGGTTGGGGGGAGACGGCTTCGCCGAAGTGGCGACCGAGGTTATTGAGATACGTTTCCATTGTGGAGGTGTAGCCGAAAAGGAAGCGCGACATGAAACGGAAGAGCGCCGGGCGAATTTCACCGTCTTCGGTGATGCGGAGGGAGGAGCCGCCATCAACGGGCGTGATGACGTAGGTCCACGTGCCGCCGAAGGGAAGCTTGGGGTCGGCAATGCGGCAGACCAGCCGACGGGGCGGTTCGGCAAGCTCGACGTAGAGAGGGATGTCGCCGAACCCGGAGGTTTCAACCCAGGCCGGGCGCCCGTCGCGGTCGGGCTGGCGCTTGATGGATTTCAGATCGGTGCGCCAGGAGGGCATGGTGTCAATGTTGGCAAGCGCGGCCCAGATTTTTTCGGAGGGCTGATTGTAGCCGGCCATACGCGAAGCGGAATGAGTTCTGGGCAACAGGGCGCCGATGATCCAGGCAAGGGCGACGATTCCCACCAGAGTGCCGAGAACGATCCAGACCCATTTCATAGTCACCTCCAAGAATCAGCGTGAGCGGGAACGCAGACGATAACGACGCAGGCCCATCTTTTTGGGTGGGCCGGATTCCATGTAGCGGCGCGCCGCGCGAGCGAGAAGAGCAAGGCCAGCCAGGCCGGCGGCCCGCTCTTCGGGGGAGAGTTGGGCGAGCAGGCCGCGGACGCGGGCGGGTTCGAGGACGGACTGGGCGTCCTTGATGCGCACGCCAGCGGGCGAGAGGCGAAGGTGGACGCGGCGGGCATCGCGAGGGTCGCGGGAACGGAGGACGTAGCCGCGGCGGTGGAGCCGGTCAATGGCAATGGACATGGTGGAGGGAGTGACACCCATGTGGCGGGCGAGGTCCATGAGGGAAGTGGGTTCGAGGTCGTCGAGGTGGTCGAGGATGCTGGCTTGATGAGCACTGAGCACCTTGCGCGTCTTGGGGTCGCGGACATGGCGAGTGTGGCAGGCGAAGAAGATGCGGGGGTAAAGGTCTAAGAGCTGCCGCACCGGGTCCGGAGGACGCACACGGCAGGATGGCAAAAATAGTTTGATTTGTCAAATCAAATTATAGAACTTCAAGGAGAAAATCCTCGGAAAAGGGAAAATGGAAACTGGAAACTAGAAAATGCGGAGGAGTCGGAGAGCTGTCGGTGCGCCCCTCGAGGGGCACAAAGGACTGCTTCTCACAAAGGGTGCCGCAAGGGGCGGGGATTTGCGTACAATGCGCAGACGCGCGGGAGCGGGTGTGGCGACTCCATTGCGCGGACGAAGCGGGACAAGAGCGAATTGGCGATCCATACATATAGAGGGGTGAATTGGCGGGAGCTGTTCCGTCAGCCGGGATTCCCATTTTTTTTCACAGGGATGTTCATCTCGCTGTTCGGGACGGGGATGAGCTTTGCCGGGGTGACGTGGTACGTGCTGCGGGAGACGAACTCGACGGTGCAGGTGAGCCTGGTGACGGTGCTGGTGATGCTGCCAGGGCTGGTGGTGCCGTTCATCGGCGGAGTGCTGATCGACCGGCTGGACCGGAGGTATCTGGCGATCACGCTGGACCTGGCGCGAGCGGCGGTGGTGCTGGGGACGGCGGCGATTGCGTGGTGGGGCACACTGCACGTTTGGCAGGTGGACGTGATGGTGTTTCTGCTGGGTGTGGGGTTTGCGATTTACTGGTCCACCACGCACGCGCTGCTGCAGGAGGTGGTGCCGCGGGCGGGATTGGTGGGAGGGAACGCGGCAGTACTGGTGGCAATACAAGGCGGGATGATGACGGCAGGGGCGGCGGTGGGGTTTGTGTACGATCACTGGGGGATTGGAGCGATTCTGACGGTGGACGGAGCGACGTACGTGGTGAGCGCGCTGTGTCTGTGGGGACTGCGGCGAGGCTACCATGCGCCACATGCGCACGCGGAGGTGGAGGAGCCGGCTGCGGAAGAGGCGGCGACGGGGGAAGAAGTTGAGGTGCTCGTGCCGCCAGTGCTGCTGGATTCGGCCGAGGCGCAGGCACCCCCCAGCGTGCTTGCGGACATCCGCGAGGGGTTGAGGTACTTGCGGTCGCAGCCGGAGGTGCTCTCACTGGGCCTGACGTATTCGTGCATGATGGCCGGCGTGGTGAGCGGGAACGTGGTGCTGGTGGCGCTGGCGCAGGACGTGCTGAATGCGGGGGCGCGCGGGTTCGGGTTCTTGGAGTCGGGCTGGGCCGTGGGTGCGATTGCCGGCGGGCTGGCGACGGGGTGGTTGACGCGCCGGCGTCCGTTCTTGGTGCTGGTGGCGGCGCTGGGGACGCTGGCGATCGGTCACGCGGCGTTCCCGTACGCGCGATGGCTGGCGCTGGCGGTGGGGATGAATGTGGTGTTTGGCGCGTGCCGGGCGCTTGGCGGAGTTCTGACGCAGAGCACGATTATGGCGACGGTGCCGCGGCGGTTGATGGGACGGACGCAGTCGGCGTTTGCGGTGATTTCGACGCTGATGCAGGTGGCGATGAGCTTCACGCTCGGATGGCTGGCGCAGCACATCGGTCTGGCGCTGGCGTTTGGGGTGCTGGGGGTGTTGTACGGCGGGGCGGCCGCAGCGGCGCTGCGGGCAAGGGCGTTGAGCCACGCGGCGAGAGGCGCAGTGGCGGGTGGGTAGTGTTGAGCGCAGGGTGCAAGGCGTAGGGGCAGGCCATGGTTCGACTTCGCTCACCACATGTGGCGTGCCCCTACGAAGAAAGAGAACCGGCGGGACGCCGGCGCTACCAAAGAGGGCGGGCACGGAGGCCCGCCGCGACAGGAGGAGAGGATGGAGTTTCTACCGGGATTGAAGGGGATGTTGAATTACCACCCGGTGTTTGTGCACTTCCCGATTGCGTTCTGGGTGGGTGCGCTGCTGTTTGAAGTGATCGCGATGATCCGGAAGAACGACGAACTGCACCGGATGGCGCGGCGGCTATTGTACCTGGGGACGATCGCGGCGGTGGCGGCAGTGTGGACCGGGCTGCTGGCCGAAGGGTCGGTGCCGGAGGCGGGCCCGGCGCACGAGATCATGGAGATCCACAGGCTGCTGATGCTGATCACAACGAGCCTGGCGGCGGGGCTGTGTCTGCTGGCGGCGTTCAACCGGCAAATGGGCGGCGGTCTGAGGAAACTTTTCCTGCTGGGGCTGGTGGTGCTGGCGGGGCTGCTGGCGGTGGGAGCGGACCGCGGGGCACAACTGGTGTATCAGTATGCGACGGGGGTGGACCTCTCGAAGGAGATCAAGGAGCAGAAGCAACACCCACAGCCATAAGTAACCAAGATGACCCACCCGCCAAGGCTCTGGTGCTGTGTGTGGATGAGAAGGGCCAGATTCAGGCTCTGGACCGAACCCAGCCGGTCCTGCCTTTGCAGCCGGGGATTCCGGCCCGGCAGACCCATGACTATGTCCGCCATGGCACCACCACGCTGTTTGCCGCGCTCAACGTGTTGGAGGGAACGGTGATCGGCACCTGCTTGCCGGGACAGCGGCACAGCCAGTTCCTGACGTTCTTGGAGCGGATTGAGCGGGCCACGCCGCGCCGGCGGGACATCCATCTGATCCTGGTCAACTACGGCACGCACACGCATCCCAAGGTGCAGGCCTGGTTTGCCGCTCATCCGCGCTACCATGTGCACTTCACTCCGACCGGCGCGTCCTGGCTGAACCTGGTGGAACGCTGGTTCGCGGGAATCACCCGCCAGCGCATCCGGCGCGGGACGTTTCACAGTGTAGCCGAACTGAACCGCGCCATTTCCCAATACCTTCGAGAGAACAAACGGAATCCTCGCCCGTTCATCTGAACAGCGAGCGCTTCCAAGATCATGAAGAAGATCAAGCATTGTAAAGAAGCGTTAGACGCACAACACTATGTTGACACCATTGACGACCGCTCCTAAAATGGCTGGTTTGTGGTTGGCGCAAGTTTTGCCACCATGGGGCCTGGCAATGGACAAAAAACGACTCGACTACTACCGCAAGAAGTTGCAGGCAAAGCGTGAGGAACTGCTGAAGAATATAGCCCGGACCGAGGAAGAAGGTCGGACAGCGGATGATGATCCAACTGTGGACCTTGCCGACAAGGCCGCCAACTCCTATACGAAAGAGTTTCTATTCGGCCAGACGAACCACGATCGCTCCCAACTTCAGTTGATCGAGGAAGCTTTGGGGCGAATGAAGGAAAATTCCTTCGGGCAATGTGCGAATTGCCAGGCAGAAGTTCAACAGAAGCGGCTGGAAGCCGTGCCCTGGGCCCGTCACTGCATCAGCTGCCAGGAAAAACAGGAGCAGGGTCTGCTTTAAAGCTCCCGACCTGCCAGGTTCATCGCTAAGAATTTCCTGCAGTGCCTGCGATACCTCTCTGAATGAATTATTGAGTAATCTTCTCTTTTATTGATCCGTGGCGGGGAGTAGGCTTGGCCCTGCTGAGACTACCGTGTTCACAAAGGGTTTGCGCTCGGTCTTGGATGTTGTCGGCGATGGCCTGGCCTCGCTCGTCTTTCCGGCCCCCTGCCGGATTTGCGGGATTGTCCTGGATTCATCGAATCGTTTGCCCGTTTGTCGAAATTGTCTGGAATCGTTCCAGCCACTCCCGAGGCCACTGTGTCGCACTTGTGGCAGACCATTTCACTCTGCCGTAGCTGCCACGGAGGCAGGTCCGCTTTGCCATCTGTGCCGGAAGGGAGTCTATGGTTTCGATCTTGCCCGCAGCTTCGCTGTGTACAATGACGTGATGGTCCGGGCAATTACAGTGTTGAAGTATGAAGCGGTGATTCCCTTGGGCGACTGGTTTGCTGCGCGTCTGCATGATAGCGTTGTCCTCGACACGGAGTTTCAAGCTGTTGATGTAGTGGTTCCCGTGCCGCTGGACCCTTCTCGCCTTCGTCAGCGCGGATACAATCAGGCGGAGCTGGTCGCCCAACCCCTCGCGAAACGATTGCGGGTGCCCCTGCGCGCTCATCTCCTCATGCGGACGCGTCCGCGACCCCAAAGACTGAAGCTGACTCGCCGGGAACGCTGGCAGACGGTCCGTGGCGCTTTCGTGATGGCCGGTGGTGCGCGTGTTGACAAGCTGCGGGTATTGCTGGTAGATGATGTATTTACGACTGGAGCGACGCTGGATGCCTGTGCCCGGACTCTTCGCCGTGCCGGTGCATCTAAAATCCTGGGGTTGACTGTTGCTCGAGTTGTAGCCGACTGGCTCTCACCAGGTGCCACTCGTGAGATACGGTAGGAAGATCGGTGAGCATGGGCTTAGATCCTCAGAAGGGGAGGTTCCCTCGACGCATGCCGGGCTTTCCGGCATCGGACAGACGACCGAGCCTTGCCCACTCTACCGCTGGTCGCCCCGCCCTGATGCAGGAGCCTGTTCTTGTTCTGAATGCAACATTTGAGCCCATCAATGTGACTGCTGTTCGGCGAGCTCTTGTGCTGCTTCTCAAGGGTGTTGCCCAGGCCGAAGAACTCAACCACGCGGAGATCCACTCAGCATCGAACGCAGTTCGTGTGCCCTCTGTGATTCGTTTGCTGGCCTACCGGCATATCCCACAGCAGACTCGGGCCCTCTCTCGCAAGAACATTCTCTTGCGCGACCGCAACATCTGTCAGTTCTGTGGCAAGATTTTTCCGGCCTCCGACCTCACCTTGGACCACGTCGTGCCCCGCTCGCGCGGCGGCCGCTCCTCATGGGAAAACCTGGTGGCCTGCTGCTACCAATGCAATAACCACAAGGGAGACCGCACACCTGAAGAAGCCGGTTTGCAGCTGGTTCGACGGCCTCGCCCGTTCACTCTGCACACCTCTCGCCAATTGATGCGGCTGATCGGCAACAAGGACGAGAAGTGGCGCAAATACCTCTTTTACTAGAGCTGGTTCCATTCATAGCATCCTGTTTAGCTCGCCCAGACCTCGCCTTGCCGCAAATAATTGAAGAAGCAGACGTTAAAGAACAATCGGTTTAGAGCAACCTTTTCTGGCCTGTAGCATCCAATTGGACAAAACCACTTCTAGGACACACCCCGGGAAGCAGCGTTGGCCATGCCAGGGCTGCTTCTCTTCTTTTTAGGGGATGCTCTTATGAGAAGAGATTGCCCGACCGGAATGCGGTGAATTCTATTGGCGGAAAACGACCTGCAATCCTTGCCGCCAGTTCTCATTTAGTCCCACCCGCATGACCTCGACCTCATTCGCCAGGAATGGCAGCATGCTCTCCAGGGCGGGATGAAACCGAAGGCCAGGGGCGACAAGGAGCAGCAGCGGCGCTTTCGGTTGAAGCTCGATCCCCGTGAAGTAGCCAAAGCGATGAAAATTGTCCTGTCTTTGATGCCAGCGAACGCGCAGCCAATAATCAACCGCCTGCATGACCATGTGGATGTCCTCGCTCGCCTTCAGTTCCATGACCACAAGCCGTCCATCCAACGTCACTCCCAGAAGGTCGATAATGCCCCGATCCCCTGCCGCAATGGCTGGAACTTGGGAATAGATCCGAGTTGGGTCTAGCCGCGGGTGGATTCGTAACGGATCTCCTTGCACGATCGCTTCCAGCCACCGTTCCGGCTGTGTTCTGTAGAGGGGGTGGGACGTCTCCAGGACGTAGGGATGCCGGTACTTCTGCAGTTCCCCAACAAGGCGCTCAAACTCCTTCCAACTCTCGGCCGTCAACTCCCTGCGATTGCCTCCGTGTCCAAAGTAGATCTTGCCTCGATGCCAACGGGCAATTTCGAGTCCCCGGAAGCGGAAGGCCACATCCCGGGTGCCCGGTGGAGTCCCTACCCCGATCGCATCCGGTGCGATTCGCCGGATCTTTTCCACCCAGTCTCCGGCTTCGGCCAGCGTGTACTCCAGCTCCCGGCGTGGGGTCAGGCTGGTCGCCAGGTTGCCGATGTCCTGGATGTCGATGCGGCACACTCGATTTGTCACCTCGTGGCTCTCATAAAGCTCTACTCGCGCGCCTCCCGAGAGGGCGTGAATGCGATGTTGCGTCAGTCGGCTTGTTCCTTGTGGCAGGAACAGCCGCAGACCCTCCACGCTCCATTCTTCTGCATTTCGGCGAGTCCAATTCAGCCAGATGAGCCCAAAGGTTAGAATGTCGTCGATCGTTTCTGTATCTTCTCCCAGGCCAGCAGCTATTACCGCCCAGGCGCGATGCCCCCTTCGGAGCAGTCCACGGGAATAACAGCCGGAAAAGGAATGCTCCAAGTCGGCAGTCGTCGTCAGGGATTCGATCCGCTCGTCGGGGAACTGCTCGGCTAGTAATCGTCCAAAGCTCGCGCAAAAACTCTCTCTGGAGAGCTGGTTGGCATTGCGCTGGCGGGCGGGGCAGACGAGTTCGAGCTTTCCCGGCCTCCCTTTTCCAAACTGCTGGATCTCAATTACCACTCGGGCGGCCGATTGCTCTTCGAGTCGGAGTACACGTCGAACCAGATTTCGCTCCTCGGACCAAAGGTGAAGCAGCGTTTGGGAGCCTTTGGTGGAAACCTCATATCGAAACGGCGCGAACGCACCCACGCGCTTTCCGTTTTCAGCCACTTCAATCTGTTCAGCGGCGAGAAAAGGTTTCAGCGCCAGCTCAATTTCCTGACCAGTGGTCATAGCTTCTTATTATATACAAGTAACATACATCTAACGCGAAGATCCCCCAATGAATGCTCCGAGTCTTGCAGAGAAGTGGTTGGAGAGGAGTGGTTATTCCAGAAGCAGGCCGGTAATACGAAGGCTCGGGTAGGCTTGATTCCAGTCCGCAGGGACGTGCTCGAAATTGAATTGAAAGTCTCGGCTCTGTCCACCCACAAGGGGAGGTGCTTGCGGTCCCCAGGGGCGGCGAGGGTCCCGCAGCACGACTTGGTTAAAGATATCGCGGAATTCGACTGTGATTTCCATTTGCCGAATCGTCTTCGGCCCATTGTTCACCACAGTTCCGAAAACAAATGTGACCTCCTGGTTCAGGAAGTTGGCCGCCCGGCTCATTGTGGGGTCCGCGAACTGGACCCGGCTCACGTAGGCCTGTTCAACCTCCGTCATGGGCAGCCGCTCTTCCGTGACCACTTCCTGCTTCGAGTACTTCGTCAGCAGATGCACTCCCCCCAGCAATAGCAGCACAACTACGATGCCGGCCAAAAAGGCGGTAGAGAAGTTGGATTTCTGTTTTGTGATCACGTACCTCTGATCCCCCGGTCCGCTGGTGGCTTGAAGAGTCTTAGCGTCCAAAGGCCAGCCGGAGAATCAGGGGTTCAGGGAGGCCGGCACTCTTCATTCGTTGCTGCACAACCTCGATGTCATACGGCACCCGCCAGAACTCGATTACGCGGTGATCCAGATCGGCAATAGCAAATGCTGCTCGTGGGTCACCATCCCGCGGCTGCCCGATCGATCCGGGATTGAGTAGGTACCTCGTATCCGGCTCCACACGAAGCGCGGCAAAGCTGACGCCTGGCTCGGGTCGCAGTTGGATTACTTCCATCTTGTTGTCTCTGTAGGAAAAACCGCCCTGGAAATGGGTGTGCCCAAAAAACGTGACTGGAGAAGGCGATTCCAACAACCCATCTAGTGCCTGCGCCGGCGCAAAAACGTACTCATCCTCATCGTGCAGCGCCCCGTGAACGATTGCCATCCCATCGGCAGAGAGAGGCCCTTGCGGCAACTTCAGGAGATAGTCCAGGTTGTCGGTGCGAAGATGGTCCCGCGTCCAGTTGGCCGCCGTCTTGGCCACAGGATTGAAGTCCTCCGCATCCGCCAGGCCGCAGGCAGCCTTGTCGTGATTTCCGCGGATCGCAACCGCATCGAGCCCGCGCACGCGGTCAACAACCTCGTTAGGGTCGGGTCCGTAGCCCACCATATCTCCCAGGCAGATGGAGCGCTCCCATCTCCCTTTGGCCGCCGATAGGGCCGCCTCTAGAGCCGTGGAGTTGGCATGGATGTCGCTCAGAATCAGGAATCGCACCAGTCGAGTCCCCCGCCCCGCGCGAGGCCCCGATTATAGACGAACCCCTAGAATCTGCAAACCGCCGCGAAAAAAGGGCCTGCCAGCAACGTGGTTTCCAAGAGGCCTCAATGAGAAAGAAGTACAGAAAGTGGTACGCGGACTGGCGGGATCGCCACGGCAGGCGAACTGTCTGGGCAACTGCTTGGCGCCATTTCCGGCTTTCTTCTTCATCGGATCAGCATGCAGTCGCCGTAACTGTAGAAACGGTACTCTTGCTCGACCGCGTGCTGATATGCGCGAAGAAGGAAGTCTTGGCCTGCAAAGGCCGCGACCATCACCAACAGGCTGGATTTCGGTAAATGGAAATTTGTCAGCAGTTGATCAACCACGCGAAACGAATAACCTGGATAGATGAATAGGTTCGTTTCACTCGGACCAGACGCAATCTCGAATTCCTTTGCCCTCTCTGGGGAGCGAACGCTAGCGCACTGAGCTGATTTTGCAGCCGCATCCTCCAGTGCTCGCACGACCGTCGTCCCTACTGCCAGAATCGCTCGGCCCTCCCGCCGGGCCGTTTGGATCTCGACCGCCGTTGCTTCCGGGATCTCGTAAGACTCTGCATGCATTCGATGCTGATCAATCTCATCGGTACGGATCGGTTGGAATGTCCCCAGTCCCACCTGTAAGGTAATCTCGCAGACTCTGACCCCGCGAGCCTTCAGGCGCTGCACGATTCGAGGAGTGAAGTGCAATCCCGCTGTCGGGGCTGCAATGGCACCTGCCTGCCGCGCAAAGATGGTCTGATATCTCTCGCGGTCCTCTTTCTCGTCAGGCCTGTCAATGTAAGGTGGCAGCGGCATATGACCAATTCTCTCAAGTGCGACAGGCAGATCGTCCTTTGTTCTAAGCCGAATTCTGCGCAGGCCAAAACTTCCTCTATCGATAACCTCGGCTTCGATTTCTCCCGTGCCAAAAACAACACGCTCGCCGATTCGCATCTTTCGTCCGGGTCGCACCAGCGCTTCCCAGATGTCCGCGTCCAGCTGGCGAATCAGCAGGATCTCGATCTGCGAGGTCAAGTATTGCCGCTGAGATCTGCTCCGCTTGCCGGCTGGCTCGGAGCGAACGCCAACCCGGTGGCCCAAGAGCCGGGCCGGAATCACTCGTGCGTTGTTGCAGACTAGGAGCTCATCTCTGCGAAGCAGCTCGGGCAGATCGCGAAACCAGCAGTCCTTCCACGTCTGGTGCGCTGCGTCCAGCACCAACATCTTGGACGCATCCCGGTGCGCGAGTGGTCGTTGCGCAATCAGGTCCTTCGGCAGGTCATAATCGAAATCGCTCAGTCGCACGCTGTTCCCTCACTACACAATTCCACGATCCCGGAGTAAGAATACGAGTCCCGCGTCCAATACTGTCGAATGAATCAATCCCTCGAAATCACACGCCCCACGTAAAGTTTTCAGTGTCTGGCCCTTGCCTCAAGACACACCGACTTCAGTATGCCTTTGCAAGGCCCATAGAAACAATGAGTTATAGAATATAGTCGTCTCGGCCACTTTGGTCGTTGCATTGCTCCCTCCTGCTGTGCAAGGGCAACTTGAAAAGGAGATTTCGATGATCGAGGATCGTGACGTTCTTTCCCCCGTGAACGAGGGGACCCCCCGCTGGCTAGGCATTGCTGTTGTCGTGCTGGCCGGTGTTTCACTGCTGGCGCTGGGAATCGGCTGGAGCGCCTCAAACTCTGCTCGCAACGCCGAGCAAAGCCTGGCCAACGAGGTAAAGCCCCTGCGGCAGAACGTGGAAGTTCTCACGCAGCGTTTGACCAAGGCCGAAGAGACGAATGCGCAGCTTCAGGGCGAGTTCAACGTGGTTACTGACCGCCTGCAGCTCACCCAGGGCGAGCTTCAGACGGCTCGCCGCCAGTCCAAGCAATACTCGAAAAAGCTCTCCACCGTGGAGGCTTCCGTCAAGGGCGAGTTGGCCACCAAGGCCAGTGCTGACGACGTCAAGGCGTTGAGCGGCGACGTCTCAGGCGTTCGCAGCGACCTCGAAACCACCAAGCAGAACCTCCAGATGGCCCGTGGTGAACTGGGCACGCTGGTCGCCCGCAACCACGAGGAAATCGAGCAGCTTCGCCGCATGGGCCAGCGGGACTATTTTGAGTTCACACTGGACAAGAAGGGCACGCGCCAGCGCGTAGGCAGCCTGATGGTCGAGCTGCGCGGCACCAATGCCAAGCGCAACCAGTTCACGATCGCTCTCTATGTGGACGACATGCGGCTGGAGAAGAAGAATCGCTCGGTCAACGAGCCGATCTACTTCTACACCCGTGGCGCCCGCGCCGCGCTCGAGATGGTGGTCAACCAGGTCGGCAAGGATCGCGTTGTCGGCTATCTGAGCATCCCCAAATCCGTGAGCACCGCCACCTCCGGAAACTGAACACACTGGAGGCACACTCGGTCGTTCTGAACTGCATTCGCAGACAAGAACAACAAGAAAGACCTGGAGGGCTCTTTCGGGAGCCCTCTATTTTTTTCGTTTGGGCCCCGCTTAGGGAATTGCTCGACTGGACATTACATCCTCCTTATGCTACAGAAGAATCCACCCGGCTCAGGGGAAGCAATCCCTGAGTACGACTTGTAGGAGGAAACGCATCTATGAACAGGCGGTTTGTTGTTTTCGCAGTTGCTTTCGTCATGATCGCAAGCCTCGCCGCGGCTGCGGCACCAGAAGGCTCTTGGACGGGCTGGATCACGGATACACATTGCGGCGCAAAAGGAGCCAGTTCGAAGCATGGCGATTGCGCCAAGAAGTGTGTCGAGGGGCAGGGCGCGAAGTATGCGCTCTTCAACCCCTCGGACAAGAAAGTCTATAACCTCGATCCGCAGGACAAGGCGGCCGGCCACGCTGGTCATTACGTCACGGTGAAGGGGACCGCTCAGGGTGATACGATCCAGGTCACATCGATCGACATGACCCCGGAGCCAAAGAACTAGCCCGCGACCCGACCAATCCTCGCGGGCAGGGCTCCTCGCCCTGCCCGCTTTCTTTTTGCCCGCCGGACGTCATAGGATGTTTAATGCTCATGCCCTCTCTCCTCCTTCACGCCGACCGTGCTCTGACGCCCACCGAAGAGATTTACGACGCGGCCCTTCTCGTCGAAGATGGCAAGATTGCTGCCGTCGGCCAGCGCTCCGCCATCTCGGCACCTGCGGGCGCTCGCGTGCACAAGACAGCGGGCCTGACGGTCGTGCCTGGTTTCGTGGATGTTCACATCCATGGTGCTGGCGGTCACGACGTGATGGAAGCCCAGCCGGATGCCCTCGCCGCCATTGCCTCGACCCTAGCCCGCAGCGGCACTACTTCCTTTTTGGCCACTACGGTCACGGCACCGGTGGATTCGCTCTGCCGCAGTGTCGAAGCAATAGCCAGCTACATGAGCCATCAGCCTTCTGTGGGACAATCTGCTCCCACCGCAGAGATCCTAGGCGTGCACCTCGAAGGTCCATTCATCAGCCCGGTCCGGCGCGGCGTTCATCCCGCGGCATGGATTACTCTGCCCTCCGTCGCATTGCTGAAGCGCATTCTGGATGCTGCGAAGGGCTGTGCGCGTCTTCTAACACTCGCTCCTGAGCTACCCGGAGCCCTGGAACTGATCACCGTTGCGCGGCAGGCCGGTTTGATTGTGGCCTTGGGACACACCGACGCGACTTATGAAGAAGCGACCGCGGCCATTGCGCGTGGTGCCCGCCACGCCGTTCACGTCTTCAATGCCATGCGCCCCTTCTCTCACCGTGAAACCGGCGTGTTGGGGGCAATCCTCACCAGTCCTGAAATCACCGCCGAACTGATCGCCGATGGTGTACACGTGGACCCACCCGCCATGCGCCTGCTTCTATCATCGAAGGGCGCTAGCCATGTCTTGCTTGTCAGCGACGGCACGGCAGCCACGGGCATGCCCGATGGCCAGTACCGCTTGGGAGAGATTGAAGTCACAGTCAAGGAAGGCATCTGCCGCAATTCTGATGGGCGCCTTGCAGGAAGCACTCTTTCGTTGGACAGGGCCATCCGCAACGTAGTGGCGCTGGGTGTACCGCTCGCACCGGCCGTGCAGATGGCCACGCTCAATCCCGCCCGCCTTCTTGGTCTCGAAAAGAAGAAAGGTGTTCTTGCACCGGGAGCTGATGCCGATTTGGTGTTACTTGATTTAAATCTGTGTGTTGTCGGCGTGATGACTCGCGGCTTCGGGCTTGCCGCCTAGGGGTTCAGCGGAATGTTGAGTTCTTCTGAGAGCAAATAAGGATCGAACGGGCTGCAAGCGAAAAAGCGGCCTCCCACCTCAAACGTAGGCACTTTTCGGCTGCCATTCTTTTTCTCGATCACCAGCTCTTCCGCGTCGGACGACTCGTCAATGTTGATTTCGCGGAACTCGATCCCTCGTTCTTTCAGAAAGAGCTTGGCTCGCCGGCAGTCTCCGCACCACGCTGTTGTATAGATCGTGATCGCTTGTGTGGTGGAATTGCCCATCAGGGTTTCGCGTGAGACTCTTCATTTGCAGCCGCCACGCCACCACCTTTGGCTGCTACTTGCAGGCGTACCAGGGCACGCTTCAAAGCAGCGGCCGCGCGGTTCCAGTCTGTATCCGGATCTCCAGCCTTGGCCAGGCGCTTCTCGGCGCGTTCCCGCGCGGCCCGGGCACGATCTTCGTCAATTTCTTCGGCGCGCTCGGCAATCTCCGCCAGCACCGTGACGCGGTCGGGCAGCACCTCGGCATAGCCGCCGATCACTGCGGCGTAATGGGTTTCGTTGCCACGGCGATAGCTCATCTCGCCCACGCCGAGTTCAGTGAGCAGCGCCGCATGCCCCGGCAGGATGCCCAGATACCCCTCGAGGCCAGGCAGTTGTACTTCGTCCACCACCTCATCCACCAGACGGCGGTCGGGCGTGACGAGCAGCAGTTGGAGCGCATCAAATGCCATCGTTTATTTCACCGGCGAGCAATCGGCCTAGTTTCTCATGCCACCGCAGACATCTTCTCGGCTTTCTCGAGTGCTTCCTCGATCGTGCCGACCATCCAGAATGCCTGTTCAGGGATATCGTCGTGTTTCCCTTCGACGATTTCCTTGAATCCCCGTACCGTGTCTTCGATCTTGACGTACTTGCCTTCAAGACCCGTAAATTGCTGCGCCACAAACATCGGCTGCGACAGGAACTTCTCAATCTTCCGCGCCCGGGCCACCGAGAGCTTGTCCTCATCGGAGAGCTCTTCGATGCCCAGAATAGCGATGATATCCTGAAGGTCTTTGTATCTCTGCAGCACCGATTTCACTGACCGCGCCACAGTGTAGTGCTCCTGTCCGACGATGCGCGGGTCCAGGATTCGCGAGTAGCTGGCCAGCGGGTCCACCGCCGGATAGATGCCAAGCTCGGAAATCTGTCGGCTCAGGTTTGTCGTTGCGTCCAGGTGAGTGAATGTCGCGGCCGGCGCCGGGTCCGTATAATCGTCGGCGGGTACGTAGATGGCTTGCACGGAGGTAATGGACCCGCACTTCGTTGAGGTAATGCGTTCCTGTAACTCGCCAATTTCGGTGTTCAGATTCGGCTGGTAGCCGACGGCAGAGGGCATTCGGCCCAGGAGCGCCGACACCTCGGATCCGGCCTGCACGAATCGGAAGATATTGTCGATAAAGAGCAGTACGTCCAATCCTTCTTCATCGCGGAAGTATTCGGCGACAGTCAGTCCAGTCAGACCCACCCGCAGGCGCGCGCCGGGCGGTTCCGTCATCTGCCCGTAGATCAGAGCTGCGCGTGACTTTTCCGAGTTTCCTGGTGTCACGACGCCCGATTCCTGCATTTCCAGCCACAGGTCGTTGCCCTCACGCGTACGTTCTCCCACGCCCGCGAACACAGATACGCCGCCATGTTTCAGCGCCACGTTGTGGATCAACTCCATGATGATGACCGTCTTGCCTACGCCGGCACCGCCGAACAGCCCGATCTTTCCGCCTTTGAGGTAAGGCTCGATCAGGTCGATCACCTTAACTCCCGTCTCGAACATCTCCAGTTGCGTGGACTGCTCTTCCAGCGAAGGAGCCGGCCGGTGAATCGGATAGTGTGTGGCGCTCAGGATCGGACCGAGGTTGTCCACCGGCTCGCCCAGCACGTTCATCACACGTCCCAGGGTAGCTCGTCCGACGGGAACGGAGATGCCCTTGCCCAGGTCTTCTGCCTTCATGCCCCGCACCAGACCTTCAGTGGGTTTCATCGCCACGCAACGCACCCGGCCCTCGCCCCGGTGCTGTTGGACTTCAGCGATGATGTCCAGCGGCTCGGGCAAGTCAAAACCTGTGCTCGTGATCCGAACAGCGTTGTAGATCTGCGGGAGGTTTTGCTCCTCGAATTGCACGTCCACAACCGGCCCGATCACCTGCACAACGTGGCCGACATTTTTCTTCTCCGGGGCCATCTTCTTCTCCTTTTTTCCTGGCTTGCCCGTCCGGGGAATCCTTCCGGATTGCCCTTCTCAATCTGTCGAAGCTGCGCCGCTGACCACCTCGATGATCTCTCTTGTAATCGCGGCCTGCCGGACCTTGTTCATATAGAGGGTCAACTGATCGATCAGTTCTGCCGCATTGTTTGTTGCGGAGTCCATTGCCGTCATGCGGGCAGCCTGTTCGGAGGCTGCGGATTCCAGTAGGACCCGAAAGACTTGTGTTTCCACGTAGCGCGGCAGTAGCTTCGCGTAGATTTCCTCCGGCGGTTCTTCGTAGATGTAATCCACATTGAGCACTGAACGCTCTTCGGCAAGGCGATCTGGCCGATCACCACTCGCTTCGTTGCGACCGTCGTCGCCCAGTTGCTCCGCCTCGATCGGCAGCAATTTCTCTACCAGCAATCGCTGCGTCAACACGCTCTTGAACTCGTTAAAGACGGCGTAAACGGCATCCACCTCGCCCGAAGAGAACATTTCGATAACTCGCGAGGCAATTTCCCTGGCCTGCGAAAACTCAACGCTAGCAGAGAGATTGACGTACTCGGCGGCAAGGTCCAGTCGCCGTTTCCGCAGTGCATCCCGGCCCTTTTTTCCAACGGGAATCACGCGCACTCGATGTTGCGCGTGTTCCCGGAGGAACTCAAGCGCGCGTCGGACCACGTTGGTATTGAACGCCCCGCACAGCCCCTTGTTTCCAGTCAACACCAGCACCAGGATTCGCTCTTCGGGCCGGTGCGCCATCAGCGGGAATTTAGGGTTCTCGATGCGGGCCATCGCCGACCGCAAGACCCGTCGCATCTCCCTAGCGTAGGGCCGCACCGCCAGCGCCCGCTCCTGCGCCCGCCGCAGTTTGGCTGCCGCAACGAATTTCATCGCCCGCGTGATTTGTTGCGTATTCTTCACCGAGCGAATGCGTCGCCGGAAATCGATGAGTGTCGGCATGAGTTTCGGAAGCCCTGGGTCAATCAGTCAGCGGCCGCAGCAGTGCTGGCGGTGAACCTCTCTTTGAAAGCGGCCAGCGACTTGTCGATCTCGCTTCTCACGTCGTCCTCGAGCTTCTTCTTTTCAGCGATCTTTTTCAGAAGGCCGGCTTGATTCGTGTCCATGAAATCGTAAAGCTTGAGCTCGAATCGCCGGCAGTCAGCGACCTCGATGTCGTCCAGGAATCCGTTCGTCCCTGCATAGATAATGAGGATCTGCTTTTCCACTGGCAGTGGAACGAACTGCTCCTGTTTCAGGATTTCCGTCAGGCGCTCGCCGCGAGCCAGCTGTGCTTGCGTGGCCTTGTCGAGCTCAGAACCAAACTGAGCAAATGCCGCCAGCGACCGGTATTGCGCGAGATCCAGACGCAACGTGCCGGCCACCTGTCGCATGGCCTTGATTTGCGCGTTGCTGCCCACACGGCTGACGGAAAGGCCCACGTTTACAGCCGGCCGAATGCCGGAGTTAAACAGGTCCGCTTCCAGATAAATCTGCCCATCCGTGATGGAAATCACGTTGGTCGGGATGTACGCGGAGACGTCCCCCGCTTGTGTTTCGATCACGGGCAGGGCCGTTAGCGACCCGCCGCCATTCGCATCGTTTAGCTTCGCTGCCCGCTCCAGCAGCCGCGAGTGAAGATAAAACACGTCGCCGGGAAACGCTTCGCGTCCCGGAGGGCGCCGGAGCAGCAGCGAAATCTCGCGGTAGGCTTGCGCATGTTTGGAGAGGTCGTCGTAAAAGCAGACAGCATGCCGCTTCGAATCACGGAAATACTCGCCCATCGAACACGCCGCGTACGGTGCGATGTACTGCAGCGTGGCCGGCTCGCTCGCGGATGCTGCCACCACAATCGTGTAGTCCATCGCCCCAGCGTCGGTCAGCACTTTCACCACCTGTGCGATCGTCGAGCGCTTTTGCCCGATCGCGCAGTAAATGCAGATCATGTCCCCGCCCTTCTGGTTGATGATCGTATCCAGGATGATGGCGGTCTTGCCTGTCTGGCGGTCACCGATGATCAGTTCGCGCTGTCCGCGTCCGATCGGGATCATGGCGTCAATCGCCTTAATTCCCGTCTGTAACGGCTCGCGCACCGGCTGGCGGTCCACCACCCCGGGTGCCAGGCGTTCCAGCGGGATTCGCATCTCGGTTGCGATTGGCCCTTTGCCATCCAGCGGCTGCCCGAGCGGGTTTACCACGCGGCCCACCAACGCCTCTCCAACGGGGACGGACATGATGGTCTTTGTGCGCTTCACAGTATCGCCTTCTTTGATCTCCGCGTATTCTCCCAGCAGCACGGCACCCACCTGGTCCTCTTCCAAGTTCAACGCAATTCCGAAGACGTCGTGCGGAAAGGCCAACATCTCTCCGGACATTACCCGCTCTAGTCCATAAATACGCGCGATCCCGTCGCCAACCGAGATCACCGAGCCGACTTCTTCCACCTCGATGGTCTGCTCGTAGTTCGCAATTTGCTCGCGGATCAGCTTGGTGATCTCGTCCGCCTTGATCGCTGCCATCTCGCGCTCCTATTCCCCTGCCAGTTTTTGCCGCATCCGCTCGAGCTGCTCGCGCACCGAGCCGTCATAGACCGTCGACCCGATGCGCACAACCGCGCCCCCGATCAGATTCGGGTCCAGGCGGTATTGCGCTTCAACCTTCTTGCCCGTCAGATGTTCGAGCGTCTTCCGCAGATTTGTCTTTTCTTCTTCGCTGAGTTCTTGAGCACAGCGAACTTGTGCCTCTGCAATGCCCAGCCGATCATGCAACCGGCTGACAAACTCCTGATAAATCTCAGGCACAAGCTGGGTGCGCCGATTGTCCGTGATCACGAATAGGAAGTTTCGAAGCGTCTCGCTTGCTCCAAGACGCGTCACAAGTTTTCCGATCACCTCATGCTTGCCCGTTCGCGGAACAGATGGGCTGGCCAGAAAATTCCGCAGGTCGGCCGATTCTTGCAGCAGTTGGAGGAAGTCGCCCAGTTCTTTCTTTGTTCTCTCGGCCGTTCCCCTCTCGATAGCCACATCGACCAGTGCGGACGCGTATCTCTGCGCAATGGCCCTCAATTCGCCCTCCGCCCCAAATCCGTCAGAAAGGAGTGGAACAGAGCAGCCCGCGTCGTCGCATTGATTCTTTCGCGGATGAAGGATTCGGCGCGGCTGGCCGTGAGTTGCGCAGCCATCCTCCGCAGCTCAATGTGCGCGGAGCGCCCGGCTGCTGCGATTTCTGCCTCGGCGGCCCGCTCGATCTTTACTGCCTCTTCACGCGCCAGAGCCCGGATGCGCCCTGCTTCAGCTTCGTACTCCCGCCGCGCCGCTGCACGCATCGCCGCCACTTCCTCGTCGAGTCGCGAGAGTTTTTCTTCCACGGTGCGGAGTTGCTCTTCAGCCTCGGCCTTGGCTTCGCCTCCCTCGGCGATGGCGCGACGTATTCCTTCGGCCCGCTTGCGCAGTGCCGGCAGCATCCGTTTCCTGATCACAAAACCGAGCACTCCAGCCACAATAGCGAAATCCAACCAGCGAAAAACGGTCCCGGTCGGAGAGTCCGCAGAGCTTTGGTTCCCCTCTTCCGCGGCCCAGACCGATGTCGCAGTCAGCAGCAGAAACAACGCCAAGTTTGAGGTAAGCAGCCAGCTCCGGCGCCAGTTCATCGCGCATCCCTCGGTGAGGCGCTGCCATTCGGCCGACGTTCCAGCACGGCTCGCGCCAGTTCAGCTCCCAGCGTCGCGCTTGCTTTCTCCATCTCTTGCCGCGCCAGACGCAATTCACTGTCAATTCGTTCCCGCGCGGCCCGCACCTCCTCCATGGCTCGGTTGCGGGTTTCGCGGATCAGGGCTACTCGTTCATCCAGGATTGCGCGTCGCGCGGCCTCCTGCTCGGCATAGATGGCCGTGCGGGCCTTTTTCAAGGCTTCGTCATACTCGTGCGCTTTTCCTTTCGCTTCGGCCTGCGCGAGCTCAGCCGAGTGGCGGGCGCCTTCGGTGCGCGCTTGTCGTTCAGTAAGAACCCGTTCCAGTGGCCGGAAGAAATTGAACTTCAGGAACAGATAGAAGAGAAAAACAAGAATTACTGTCGGGATTGCCTGCAGGAGTAACTCTTCGAGTTGATTTAGGATTGCTTCCATGTTTCCGCTAAACCGATTCTGCTCACGCGCTTGCGGGATAGCGAGACGCGCCCGCTGGGTAATGCTGTGCGCCTGCATTCAGAACTGGACAGGCACCTACAACTCAGCGACCTTCCGAACAAAGACAGAATTTATAGCATCCGTACAGGCTAAACGCAACCCCCGCCCCTTGCTGGCCGCGACGCCGAATTGCTAGAATACACCGCGTGCTTGTCGCGGGGCCTAGACGTTTCCGAAACGTGACTGCCCCGGGTCGGGCTCCCTGGATTGCCGCTGTCCTGTTTGGAGACCCGGATTCGCCTCGCCCTTCGCCGCAAGGCGGAGTTTTCGCGCCGTTAAAGGAGCTTTCATGCCTGCCTTCGCTGGTGTGGATTTCATCGATTTTGACTCCTTGCTGAACGACGAAGAAAAGCTCGTCCGCCAGACCGCTCGCCAGTTTGTGGACGAGCAGGTTCTCCCCATCATCGAGCAGCACAATCGCGAAGGCACATTCCCAATGCATCTTGTCCCCATGCTCGGCGAACTGGGCTTCTTTGGCGCCAACTTGACCGGCTACGGCTGTGTGGGCATGTCGAACGTAGGGTACGGCCTTGTCATGCAGGAGCTGGAGCGCGGCGACTCCGGCCTGCGCAGCTTTGTCTCCGTACAAAGTGCCTTGGTGATGTACCCCATTTATGCTTACGGCTCAGACGCACAGAAAGAAAAATGGCTGCCCCGCCTGCAGAGTGGAAAGGCCATTGGTGCCTTCGGCCTCACAGAACCTCAATTCGGCTCCAATCCCGGCGGCATGCTCACTCGCGCAGTACGCAAAGGCGACCGCTATGTCCTCAACGGAGAAAAAATGTGGATTACCAACGGCTCGCTTGCCGATGTTTGTGTAGTTTGGGCCAAGACAGAGGACGGCGTCATCCGGGGCTTCTTAGTAGAGAAGGGCACAAAAGGTCTTAAAGCCTGGGACCTCCACGGCAAGTGGTCGCTGCGCGCGTCGGTTACCTCTGGTCTGGCCATGACCGACTGCGAGATTCCGGCCGAAAATATTCTACCCAAAGCGGAGGGCTTGAAGGGTCCCCTGGGCTGCCTGACTCAGGCGCGCTACGGCATCGGCTGGGGTGGTGTGGGTGCAGCCATGGCCTGTTATGATACTGCGCTTCAGTATGCCAAGACGCGTAAGCAGTTCAACAATCGCCCCATCGCCTCGCATCAGCTTGTCCAAGATAAGCTGGTCTGGATGATCACCGAGATCAGCAAGGGCCAGCTCCTGGCGCTCCACGTCGGCCGACTCAAAGACCGTGGCCGGGCCGATTTCTCTCAGATCTCGATGCTCAAGATGAACAATGTCTGGATGGCTCTCGAGACCGCGCGGAAGGCCCGCGACGTCCTGGGTGCCAATGGCATCGTGGACGACTACTGCATCATGCGCCACATGAACAACCTCGAGTCCGTCTACACGTACGAGGGCACGCACGACATCCACCGTCTGATCATCGGTGAGCGGATCACGGGCATTCCCGCCTACTTCTAAGCGCCGGGAGCCTCCATTGGGAGCGAACATGGAAGTCCAACTGAGCTTGGAGTTCTTGCGGGTTGTTGAACAGGCTGCCATCGCTGCGGCGCGCACAATGGGTCAGGGTGATCGCCACGAGGCCGATCACGTCGCCGTCGAAGCCATGCGCAAAGTCATGGATTCCGTCGCCATGGACGGCACCATCGTCATCGGCGAGGGAGAGCGCGATGAAGCGCCCATGCTCTATATTGGTGAAAGAGTTGGCGCTGCCCAGCGGGAAAAGCACGGGGTCTTTCCCGAAGTCGATATTGCGGTGGATCCCTTGGAAGGCACGAACCTCTGCGCTACCGGCGCTCCAAACGCGATCACCGTCCTGGCCGCAAGCGAAAAGGGCGGCCTCCTGCACGCACCCGATCTCTATATGGAAAAGATCGTTGTCGGCCCTTCCTGCAAAGGCGCGGTGGATCTGGACGCCCCCGTCATCGATAACTTGCGCGCCATCGCCAAGCGGCTCGATCGCGATATCGAAGACCTCGTGGTGATTGTGCTGGACCGCCC
This sequence comes from uncultured Acidobacteriaceae bacterium, assembly GCA_964533185.1. Taxonomy (GTDB): domain Bacteria; phylum Acidobacteriota; class Terriglobia; order Acidiferrales; family UBA7541; genus CAZHLD01. Next base: position 52,136 of record CAZHLD010000012.1, read on the forward strand.
CCGCCACGAGAAACTGATCAACGAAATCCGTGCCGCGGGTGCGCGGATCCGCCTGATCGGCGATGGAGATCTATCTGCCGGCATCTCCGCTGCAGTCGTTGGCACTGGCGTACACGCTGTCATGGGAACCGGCGGGGCCCCCGAAGGTGTCTTGACAGCCGCGGCGCTGCGCTGCCTCAATGGTCAGATACTTGCCCGCCTTGTGGTTTCGAAGCCTGAGCACGAGGAACGGCTTGCCCAGATGGGCGTAAAAGACCCCAAGCGTATCTACGACACGGATGATCTGGCCCGGGGCAAAAAACTCATATTCGCCTGTACCGGCGTGACCGATGGGAACCTGCTGCGCGGCGTTCGTTTTTTCGGGGAGGGCGTGCGCACTCATTCCCTCATCTTGACACTCGACCAGCGCCAGGTCCGCTTTATCGATACTGTTCATCTCGAGAAGCGCCCCGACGTCAAGGTTCGTTTCGCCTAGATCTTTATCGCATTCAGGGTGTGAACCTTGGCTCAGATGACATCACCTAGGTCTCCGAACGCGATGGCCTGGTTCGCATCGTGGCCTTGCAGGGTACACCTTCGGGAGTGGAGATCGGGCTGGCCAGGCTCGCGAGACTCGAAGCGCAGCAAGAGACAGTTTGAGGGGAAAAATGGCGGCTGCTCGCTCCGTCCTGCGACGGAGGGCTGCCGCCATTTTTGACTCGATCGGTTAGCGGTGTCCGGCAAACGCCGGATGCCCGGCTCGACGCGACAACGGCCCCACCCTGGCTGGTTGCGGCGGTGCGGGGTGGATCGGAGACACATGGGTGGCCACGTGGTCACTGATTGCTTGCAGCCGCTTTAGGATAGACTGCCATTGCTCCCAGTCCAGTTGCCGCAGGAATGGCCTGAGCCCCTGGATAAACGGGTCTTCCAGTAACGCCTCGCCGTTCGACTCCGGCACGAAGAAGCGGTTTAGTCCAACGCCAAGCGCCTCGGAAATCTTCTCCAGAGTGCCCAGGCTGGGCGTCATTTGTCCGCTTTCGATTCGCGACAGGTACGAACGTGACACGCGTGAACGCGCCTGTAGCTGGCTTTGCGTCATCCCCCGCGACTCCCGCAACTGGCGAATCCGCTGTCCGATGTTCTCCACCGTCTCGCGGTTTGGCCATTTCTCAAACAATTGCCGGTCGTCTCCCGGCAGCTCTTGCGGCGCCGGTGGTGGAATCAAGTATTCCACCTTGGGCGGCAGCATGCGCAGGCAGCGGCGGCAATTATCCGTGCGGGTGCGGTATTGCACCAATCCGCAGACCTTGCAGCGGATCACTTCACGATCTAGATCGATGGACCCTTTGTTGCCGTTGTTTTCCGACACCGGGGCTCCTCGCTGATTCTCCTGGCATGCAGATAGGGAGGAACGTAGTACGTGGGGGAAGGCAAGAAAACTGGCGCGAACGGCATGATGCCCGCATCGCCGTTTCCTGTCAAGCACTTTTTTCCGACCTGTCAAACCACTTTAGAAATGTCCCCATGCTTACCTCGTTAGAAATGTCCCCTTT
>CAZHLD010000013.1:0-26566 GCA_964533185.1 uncultured Acidobacteriaceae bacterium
TCTCTCTCCTCCGGTTGCGTTGTTTTGCGTTCAGCGGTCCGGCCAATTCTCTGGCCCCTGAATTGCCACCAAGAAACACCGACAGGAATGTAGGAACGGCTCGGAATCAAGGCTTTACAGGAAAATTGGACAATGGAGTCCGTCATTCAGCTGGTGCTGGCGGTTGAAATGGCGCAGGCTTGCGGGAATTCGCGCATGGAAATGACGCAGTTTGCTGGGGAAATAACGCTTTGCGCCGGGGCGAAGGCTCAGACCGCAATCGCGGATACGGAGGTCCGTTAGCATGCTCGTTTCCCGGTCCGCCGAGTATGCCATCCGCGCCATGACCTGCCTGGCCCGGCAGTCTTCCGGCACACTGCTGGGCGCGCGGGAGATTTCCCAAATCGAAAAGATTCCGATGCCCTTCCTCGGCAAGGTGCTCCAGAACCTGGCGCGACTGAAGCTGGTTCGCTCCTTCAAGGGTGTTCACGGGGGGTACGAGCTGGCCCGCCCCGCCCGTCAAATCACGCTGCGATCCATTGTGACCGCCATGGACGGAAACGGGCTGGTGCGCGGCTGCGTGTTCGGACTGGGACAGTGCAACGAAAAGAACACCTGCCCGTTGCACGCAGCCTGGGCAGGAATCCGCGCGAAGGTGACTCAGATGCTCGAGCAGACCACGATCGCCGATCTGGCCCGCGCGGCCGCCGGGCCAGGACAGAAAGAACCTTCATGATTTTTCCATCGGATGCGATCGGAGTTTGCATAAACGCAGCCGCGCCGGGGGTGCCGCGGTGAGTTCCCCTGCCTACCGCGCCCGGCTCGCTGACCCGCAATACTGGCGGGAACAGATCAAATGCCAGTTCGCCTGTCCCGTCCACACCGATGCCCGCGGGTACGTGCGCGCCATCGCCGAAGGCGACTACGAGCGCGCCTACCTGATTGCCCGCGGCCCGAATCCTCTGGCTTCGATCTGCGGCCGCATCTGCGGAGCGCCCTGCGAGGCGGCCTGCCGCCGCGGCTCGATTGACGAGCCGATTGCCATCCGCGCCCTGAAGCGCTACGCCTGCGAGCGGTTTGGTGTGGAGTCAGTCTCGCAGCCGGGCCGGGCTCAATTCGATTACGTGCAGGAGCACACCCGGCCGCGGGCCTGCGACGACCAGGACGAGCTGCGCCACCTGCTCGCTTTCCTGGCGACCGCGTCTTTTCCAAAACCCACGGGCGAGCCGATTGCCATCATCGGCTCGGGGCCGGCCGGCCTAGCCGCCGCGCACGACCTGGCGCTGATGGGCTTCCGTCCGACCATCTTCGAGATGGAGCCAATTCCCGCCGGGATGCTTTTCACCGGCGTTCCTGGCTATCGCCTGCCCGCCGATTTGATCCGCGCCGAAGTGGCCGTCATCCAGGCGTTGGGTGTCGAAATCCGCTGCAACGTGCATGTGGGGAAGGATATTTCGTTTGACGACCTGCGGCGACAGTTCGCTGCAGTGATCATCGCCTGCGGCGCCAAGCGCTCGCGGCCCCTGCCCATCCCCGGCACCGATGCGATCGGGGTGTTCGGCGGAGTGGATTTCCTGCGCGACGTCGCCCTGGGCAAGCGAGTGGAGCTGGGCGCGCGCGTGATCGTCATCGGGGGCGGCAACGTGGCCTACGACGTGGCCCGTACGGTCCTGCGCCAGGAAGAGTACGACGTTTCGCGCACCGCTGCGCGCCTGCCGGGCGTCCGCGAAGTCCATCTGGTCTGCCTCGAATCGCTCGAGGAGATGCCCGCGGACACGGTCGAAATCCTCGAAGGCGCCGAAGAGGGTGTCACCCGGCACAACAGTTGGGGTCCCAAGGAGATTCTCTGCCGGGAAGAGGACGGTCAGAAATTTGCTTGCGGCGTGCGATTCATTCGCTGCCGCTCGGTATACGACGAAAACAAACGCTTCGCTCCCCGATTTGATGAGTCCGAGCAAATGGCGCTGGAAGCTGATTCCGTGCTGCTCTCGGTGGGCCAGTCGGCCGACCTCAGCTTTCTCGACCCTGCCCGCGATGGCGTGGAGATGCGCTCGACGCAGCAGATCATCCACGACTCCACCACGGGTGCCACTTCGGCGCCGGGCGTTTTCATAGCCGGCGACGTCGCCTATGGCCCAAAGTTGATGATCCATGCGATCGCCAACGGCAAGCAGGCCGCGCGCTCGGTCTATCGCCATCTCCGCAAGTGCGAGATCGCCCCGGAAGAAATTCAATTCCATTTCCCCATCGAGCGCTACCGCCGGGAGAAGAAGTACGAGCAACGACACCGGCTGCACATCCCCACTCGCACACCCGCCGAACGGCTGCTCGATGCGAAGGCCCTGGTCGAAAAGGGCTACACCGAATCGCAAGCCCGCGACGAGGCCGGGCGGTGCCTCGATTGCGGCGTGAACACGATCTTCGACGGCGAGCGCTGCATCCTCTGCGGCGGCTGCGTGGACGTGTGTCCCACGGTTTGCCTGAAGCTCGTTTCGCTCGACCGCATCGAGCGTACGCCTGAGCTGGAAGCCGCCATCGGCTCCGTCCTGGGCGAAGAAGCCGCCGACGCCTCCGTCATCCTCAAGGACGAAGACCGCTGCATCCGCTGCGGGCTGTGCGCCGAGCGCTGCCCGACTACGGCCATCACTATGGAACGATTTGAATTCGCCAAGGAGTGGACACCATGCCCGATCTAACCATGCCCGCCGGATCTCGATTGGATCCTCCCCGAGTGAACCGCCGCAGCTTTTTGAGCCTGGCGGCGATTGGCAGTTTCTTTGGCGCCATCGGCGTAGCCCTGGCCGGCGCCCTCCGCTTGCCCAACCCGGCCGTCCTGCCCGGTCCAGTGCGCCGCTTCAAGATTGGCTTCCCGGACCAGTTTGCCGTCGGCAGCGAAACGCGCTTCGAACAGGAAAGCCTGTTCGTCTTCCGCGACGCCGAGGGCGTCTACGCCATCTCCGCCATCTGCACCCACCTGGGCTGTTCGGTGGCGCGCGCGCCCAATGGGCTTGCCTGCCCCTGCCACGGCTCGAAGTTCGACTTGCGCGGCGACGTACAGGCCGGGCCCGCGCCACGCCCGCTGCCCTGGCTTGAAGTCGGCCGCGCGGCGGACGGACAACTCATCGTCTTTGCCGATAACGAGGTGCCGGAAGGGACGCGCTTCCGCGTCTAGGAGCCTGCCATGGCCACCACCGTAACCAGACAGGATCGCACGACAGCCACCCAGGAGTTTGTCCACAACCTGCGGCTGTTGCCGCGCACGCTGAAGGACGCGTGGTTCCGCATCGGCCACACGCCGGAATCCGAGCGTGAAGTGTCGCAGGCCACCTTCCACAACCTCTTCCTGCACATCCACAGCGTGCGCGTGCACGTCCGCACGCTGGCCCCAGCGTTCACACTCGGGCTGGGGTTAATCTCCGCGGCCAGCTTCGTCGTGCTGTGCATCACCGGCGTTTTGCTAATGGTGTACTACAAACCGTCCACTACGCTGGCCTACGACTCGATCAAAGACCTCCACTACGTTGTCTTCACCGGCCGCTTCATGCGCAATATCCACCGCTGGAGCGCGCACCTGATGGTAGTGGCCGTCTTCCTGCACATGGCTCGCGTCTTCTACACAGGAAGTTACAAAAAGCCGCGCGAGTTCAACTGGCTGGTGGGGCTGGCCCTGCTGGTTTTGACGCTGGCCCTCAGCTTCACCGGCTACCTGTTGCCCTACGACCAATTGGCCTATTGGGCGACAACCATCGGAGCCAACATTGCCAACTCCCCCCGCGAGCTCACCGATGCGATCGGCATCTCCACGTGGTTCGATCCGGGTGGCTTCCAGAAGCGACTGTTGTTGGGGGCCAACTTCGTCGGCGAAGACTCGCTGATCCGCTTCTACGTCTTGCACGTGTTCGTTCTGCCCGTACTGCTGATCATGCTGCTCGGCGTGCACTTCTGGCGCATCCGCAAGGATGGCGGTCTGGCGCGGCCGGAAGAGCCGATGGGCGGGCCGGCGGAATGGGGCGGCTCAATGAAGCGGGTCTTCGAGCCGCTGGCCACGAAGACCTACGGACTGATGGCCCTCGTCAAGGGTCGCCGCCCGACGGTCAACCGCGGCCCGGAGAACACGGTGATGAGCTGGCCGCACCTGTTCTGGGCGGAGCTGGCCGTTTTCATGCTTACAGTAGCCATCTGTCTGATTCTTTCCTTTTATTCCGATGCGCCGCTCAAGGAGCTGGCCAATCCCGCCGTGCCTGAAAACCCGGCGAAAGCGCCCTGGTACTTCCTCGGCCTGCAGGAGCTGGTTTCGTATTCCGCGTTCATGGGCGGGCTGCTGGTCCCGCTGATCGCCTGGGTCGGACTGGCGCTGATTCCGTTCCTCGACCGCCGGCCGGGAGGGGAAGGCGTCTGGTTCGGCACGCCCGGCGAGCGGCGGATGGCCTGGCAATCCTTGTTGTTCGGGCTTCTGACTTCTGTGGGCATGCTGGCCTTTACCGTGAACTTTGGCTGGCTGCGGAACTGGTTCCCGCGCATCCATCAGCTCTGGATCATCGCCATCAACCCGGGCTCGATCCTGGTGCTGCTCTATGCAGGCTGGTCGCTGCTGGTCTTGAAGCGTAAGGACTCGGTGCGCCTGGCTGCTGTCGCTTTGTTCACGTGCTTCCTGATCGGGTTCACCGTGTTGACCTATTTCGCCACGATCCATCGCGGGCCAAACTGGCAGTTCTACTGGTGGCCATCTCAATGGCCGGTGCATTAGGGGTGCGGTCATGAACGATCCTTCCACACGGTTCCGTTGGGTGCTGCTGCTGGCGAGTCTGGTGACCATCGGCTATCTGGTGGCCGCCGCCCTGCGCGAGAACTTTCTTGCAGAGTGGTACACGCTGCAGAAGGAATACGACCAACTGCTGCAATCGAAAGCCAGCGACGATCAGGGCCGCGCACTGGCCCGCGATTTCCGCATCGAGCTCAAGCAGGTCAGCGTGCCGCAACTCAAGACGGTGGACCGCTGTGTCTCCTGCCACAACGGCATTGACGATCCGCGCATGACCGGCGTCCGCCAGCCCCACGCTGTCCACCCGGGCGACATCCTCAAGAACCATCCCGCCGATCGCTACGGCTGTACCGTTTGCCACCAGGGTCAGGGAGTGGCCACGAGCTTCCGCGACGCCAAGGGGGACGACGTTTCCTGGGATTACCCGCTCCTCACGCGCGAACTGACTCAGTCTTCCTGCCTGGCTTGCCACGACGTCGAGCGGCTCCCGCGGCAGCAGGTGGCACTGGTCCTCGAGGGGAAAAAACTCTTCGATGAAAAAAGCTGCGCCTCCTGCCACAAGCTGGGCGGGCGGGGCGGCACGCTGGGCCTGGCGCTCGATAACGAAGGAGCCAAAACACGCCACCAATTGATCATGGTCAACCTCACGCCGCCTTACACCACGTGGCGATGGCACCAGGCCCATTTCCGCGACCCGGGTGGCGTCGTGGCCGGCAGCCAGATGAAGAACCCCACCGTCACCGAGCACGAGGCCCTGGCTCTGACCGTGTTCATGCTTTCTCTGCGTCAGCGCGACGTCCCGGAAAGTTACCTCGCGCCCGACAAGATCGAGCAGAAAGCACGCGCACTTCACCCCCAGTCGCTCTCGGGCGAGCGGCTCTACAGGAATTATTGCTTTGCCTGCCATGGCGACGGTACCTACGGCCGGTGGGACACGACCTTCCGGCGCTTCATCCCGGCCGTCCGCGGCCCGTCTTTGCTGGCCACTGCCGACCCGGCGTATTTGGAAGCGCAGATTGCTCTTGGACGCCCGGGCACGCAGATGCCCGCCTGGGACGCCCGTGCAGGGGGGCTGCAGCCGGATGAAGTCAAGGCGTTGGTTGCCTACCTGGGCAAGAGCGGAGGGATTCTTTCCGGCAAGGCCAGAATCTTCGATCGCTTCGCTCAGAATGACAACGCACCCGTGCTGGCTCGCGCCGATGCCAACCGCGGCGCCGCGCTCTTCATCCAGAATTGCGCCGGATGCCACGGCATCGCGGGTCACGGCGGCGTTGCGCCGGAACTTGCCAACCCAACGTTTCAGCAGGCCGCCAGCGACGCCTTTATTGTCACCACCATCCGCAACGGCCGCCGCGGCACGGCCATGCCCAGCTTTCAGCCGCGTGTGCCCGGCGCGCGAAGCCTCAGCGATCCGGAGATCGCCGACCTACTGGCCTTCATCCGCACCCTCGGACCCGCGGCCCGGAAACCCCAGACCGCGCTGGTCCCCAATGATCTTGTGAAGTCAGGAGGCTCCCGATGAGCCACACCCATGTTGAGAAGGGCGAAGGCACGCCCAAACGGAAGTCGCGGGTCTCGCGCCGCAATTTCCTCTACACCACTGCGGCCGGCGCCGCTGCGCTGGCACTGCCCGGCTGCCGCAAGAGCGAGCCGCCGGTGCTTTCGGCGCTGGCCGGCGACTTTGACCCGCTGCGCAGCTATCCCTACCGCGGCTGGGAAGATTTCTACCGCAAGATCTGGACCTGGGACAAAGTCGTCCGCTCGACCCATTCGGCCAATTGCACCGGCTCCTGCTCGTGGAAGGTGTACGTCCGCAACGGCGTGATGGTCCGCGAGGAGCAGGCGTCCGACTACCCGCGCATCAGCAAGGACCTTCCCGACTACAACCCGCGCGGCTGCCAGAAGGGCGGCTGCTTCGTCGAGTACGTTTACAGCCCGCAGCGGCTGCGCTATCCGCTGATTCGCACCGGCGCGCGCGGCGAAGGCAAATGGAGGCGCGCGAGCTGGGATGAAGCGCTTACCCTTGTCGCCGAGAAACTGCTCGACAACATCTACAACTACGGCCCGGACACAAACACTTTCTTCAGCGTCATCCCGGCGATGAGCCCGGTGAGCTTCTGCGGCGGCTCGCGGCTGGCGCACTACCTGGGCGGCGTGATGCTCTCGTTCTACGACTGGTACTGTGACCTGCCGCCGGGCGAGCCGCTCACCTGGGGCGTGCAGACCGAAGCGTGCGAGTGCGCCGACTGGTTCAACGCGAAGTACATCGTCCTGTGGGGCTCGAACATTTCGCAAACCCGCATCCCGGACGCGCACTTCGCATTTGAGGCTCGCTACAACGGCGCGAAGATCGTCGCGATTTCGCCCGACTTCAACTCCAGTTGCATGCACGCGGATCTCTATTGGCAAATCAACCCGGGCACGGACGCGGCGCTGGCCATGGGCGTTGCCAAGATCCTGATGGACGAGAACCTGATTGACGTCCCCTATGTGAAAGAGCAGACCGACCTGCCCCTGCTCGTGGTGAAGGGCACCAAGCGTTTCCTGCGCGAATCGGACTTGAAAGCCGGGGGCAAGGAAGACGTTTTCTTCGTCTGGGACACCAAAGGCGGACGGCCCGCGGTCACACCCGGTTCAATGGGCTCCGCGGAGAAATCCATCCGCTGGAACGGCGTGGATCCCGCACTGACCGGGTCTTTTCAGGTGAAGCTTGCTGACGGCAACACTGTGGAGGTCACGACCGTCTTCGAGCTCCTCCGCAGCAGCCTAGCAGCGTATCCGCTCGAAAAAGTGGCGCAGCTCACCGGCCTGCCCGCACACGAGATTCAGACTTTCGCCCGCGAACTAGGCACGCGCAAGCCGGCAATGATTATCCACGGTGCGGGCACCAACCACTGGTTTCACAACGACCTCACCAACCGCGCCATGATTCTGCTCGTCGCGCTGACCGGCAACGTGGGCAAAAATGGCGGCGGCTTCAACCACTACGTCGGCCAGGAACGCATCTGGCCCGAGCACGGCTTTTTCGAGTTGGCATTCCCCGAGGGCCGCAAAAAGCAGCGGTTTCAAAACACCACGCTGTGGAGCTACGTCCACTCGGCCAGCAAAGACCCGCACCAGTACAACGGCAAGCCAATCGAGTGGTACATCCAGGAATCGGTGAAGAACGGCTGGATGCCGCTCTGGCCGACAGGCGGTCGCAAGCCGCGCGCGTTCATTGTCTGGCGTGCGAATTATCTGAATCAGGCCAAGGGCAACGAGGTCCTGGAGACTTCGCTCTGGCGCGATCTCGACCTGATCGTGGACATCAACTTCCGGATGGATACGACGGCGCTCTATTCGGACGTCGTCCTGCCTGCTTCCAGCTACTACGAAAAAGTGGACCTCAACACCACTGATTGCCACAGCTACATCCACACCTTCGGCAAAGCGCTCGACCCGCTTTTTGAGAGCAAGACCGATTGGGACATCTTCCAGGCCCTGGCGCAGAAAATCTCAGAGGTGGCCCGTCGCAAGGGACTACAACCCTTCAACGACGCTCACTTCGGATGGTCGCGCGACTTTACCCGCCTGGCCGACGATTGGTCCGGCAAGGGGAGCATCGTCACCGACGAGCAGGCCGTCGACTTCATCCTTTCGCATTCTAAGGAAACGCAGGGGATGACCTACCGCAATCTCCAGGCGCAGCCGAAGCGCTTCGTGGCCACCGACGAGGAGTCCTGGAACAGCGACATCGAAGAGAGCATCGCCTACACCCCGTTCAAACACCAGGTGGACAAGAAACGCCCCTGGCGCACCCTCACCGGCCGCCAGCAGTTCTACATTGACCACCCGTGGTACCTCGAGCTCGATGAGGCGCTGCCCGCTTACAAGGAACCGATTCCGGAGAAGTTCCCACTCTTCTGGAACACGCCGCACGGACGCTGGTCGATCCACTCCACCTGGCGCGACCACCGCGCCATGCTCCGTCTGCAGCGCGGCATGCCCATCGTCTATATGCACCACGACGACGCGCGCAAGCGCGGCCTGCGCGACAACGACTGGGTGCGCATCTACAACGACATCGGCCAGTGCGTCTGCCGGCTCCAGATCCTGCCCGGCGAAAAGCCCGGCCGCGTGACCATGTACCACGGCTGGGAAAAGTTTCTCGGCTTCCAGCAGGGCGGCTGGCAGTCGCTCACCTACATCAAGATCAAGCCCACCCAGCTCATCGGCAAGTACGGTCACGTCAACTTCCGGCTCAACTATTGGGGGCCGACCGGCAACAACCGCGACATCAAGGTGGAAGTCGAAAAAGCGCGGGTGAAGGCCTAGGGAGGCAGCCATGTCAAAGCACCAGTATGCGATGGTGATGGACCTGAACAAGTGTCTGGGCTGCCAGACCTGCACCATCGCCTGCAAAAAGCTCTGGTCCGACCGCGACGGCACCCAGCACATGTACTGGAACAATGTCGAAACCCGCCCGGGCATCGGCTACCCGCGGCAGTGGGACCGCATCGGCGGCGGTTGGAAGGACGGGCAATTGCAGCCCAGCCCGTTGCCCACGCTCGATGATTACGGTGCGCCGTGGGAATACGACTATGACCAGCGCCTGTACGAAGGGAAGAAGAAACCGGTGATGCCAACGCCCGACCCGGTCTCCGGCCCCAACTGGGACGAGGACGTCGGCGCGCTCAACGGCGACGAAAACTTTTACTTTTATCTGCCGCGCATTTGCAACCACTGCACCAACCCTGCCTGCCTGGCGGCCTGCCCGCGCCAGGCCATCTACAAACGCGAGGAAGACGGCATTGTGCTGTTGGACCAGGAACGCTGCCAGGGCTACCGATACTGCATCGCCGCTTGCCCGTACAAGAAGATTTACTTCAACGAGATCACTGGAAAGTCCGAGAAATGCATCTTCTGTTACCCGCGGCTGGAAAAAGGCGAAGTCAATGCCTGCGCCGCGCAGTGCCCGGGCCGTCTGCGCTTTGTGGGTCTGCTCAACGACCCTGGCTCTGCCGTGCACAAGCTCGTGCACGTCTATAAAGTGGCGCTACCGCTCTTCCCCGAAAAAGGGACACAGCCCAATGTCTTCTACGTGCCTCCGTTCAATCCGCCCAGGCGTACCAACTACGGCCAGAGCATTCTGGAGGACCCACGGCTGCCGCTCGACTACCTCATTTACCTGTTCGGGCCCGAAGTGCGAGACGTCATTGTGCGCCTTGAGGCTGAGCTGAACCGCGCGCAAAACGGGACGCAGAGCGAAATGCTGCAACTGCTGATTGGCCGCGACGCCGAGACGCGCTACCAGATCCCGGAACCGTTGGTGCGAATCAAGATGTCCATCGGGTGATGCCATGCTGACCAGACGCGATCGAATCTTTCTTTCTGCTTGCACGCTCGCCGTGGCCGGGGTGCTCGCTGCGCCGCACCTTTGCGCGCAACGCCCGGCACCGGCTGCCGTTGCTTCCCCCGCCGGTCTGGTATTACGCACTGCCGCGAGCCCGGCGACACCTGGGATGTTGCTCGAACCGAACGCACGTGCCTGGCAGAATGTGCCGGCACAGCGCGTTGCACTGAATCGCACGCCGCCGCTCTACGATACTGACCCACCAGCCGAACTGGAGATTGAGTACGTAGACGTTCGCCTGGCTCGCGCGGGCGGGAAGCTCCTCCTGCACTTCACCTGGAAAGACCTAACCCACAACACCGGCGAGATTGCAGCGCTTCCTTCCTCACGGCCTGAAACGCGAGATCGCAAGGAGCACACCGCTGCGACCGAGCGTTTCTTCGATGCCGCGGCGGTGATGTTCCCGGAGCGCGTCGCACAGAACGGCGTCTGGCCTTCGCTGCAAATGGGCGATGCAGCAGGCCCGGTGCTGATTTACTACTGGAATGCGGCGCGCGGCGCGATGCTCATGCAGGCCGAAGGTCGTGGCACAACGCGGCGCACCGGCGAGACATTTCCGGCCCGGTCCCTCTATCGCGCCGGCGCCTGGCAGATGACGATAGAGCTGCCCGACTTGCCTGCGGGGCTTCCATTGTCCCTGGCTGTCTGGAATGGCGCCCAGCAGGACCGCGACGGCCGCAAGTATTTCTCGGTTTGGCTCAGACTGGAGTAGAACGATGACTGCACGCGCTGCGCTTGAACCAAAGAGTGTTGCCAGCGAGCTGGATCGGCTCGATCTCTATCGCGTCTTTGCGTTTGCATTTGGCCTGCCCACGCCGGAGCGCTACGACTGGCTTTGCCGCCCAGACCTGGCCGTGGCCCTCGAGCGCTTGTGGCAGTCGCTTGGTGTTCCCGGGGAGTTTCCTGCACCGGGACGCTTCGATGACTATGAAGACTACGAATCCACTTACATCGCACTGTTTGACGTCGGCGTGCCCGAGCCTCCCGCGCCGCTGCTTGAATCCGCCCACAACAAGGCCGTGCCACCGCAGCAGACTGCGCTCGAGAACGTGGATTTTTACGAGGTGCTGGGGCTCAAGCACAACCCTTCCCAGTTTGCGCCAGACCACCTGGTGACTCAGCTCGAGTTCCTCGCCGCTCTTTCCTTCGCGCGAGAAAACAGCACAGACGCGGCGAACAAATCCAACCTGGATCGTCTTGAGCGCGATTTCCTCGAGCGCCATCTTCTCAACTGGCTCCCCGTCGAGCTGGAAAAAATCACACGACAGAAGCCGCCCTTCTTTCCCGTGCTGCTGGCGCTGCCCCTTGCTTTCGTCCGGCAACGTTACAGCCAGCTCTCTGTCGCATAAACTCCCACAACCGATCAGTGTTGTGTGGCAGCACACAGGCCCTCCGATCAGCAAGACAGCGAAAACGAGAGACGTTGGTGCTTGCAAGCAAGAGGAATCTTGCTAGAATCCCCAGCGGGGACAAAAACATGGAAACAGCATCAGTCGTTGGGATCGGCTTTCTTCATCCACACCTGCTTGAGTTTGCGCGTGAGGGGCTGTTCGGGATCCTGGGATTCTCCCTCGGCTTTACCACTGGCGTGGTCTATTGCCGGGCGCGGAGGGAACCCGAGGGACGACCCGCATCGATCGACGCACAACTGAGCTAGGATCCACGCATGGAGTTGTCGGCAAAGCGCGAGGCTCTCGAGCGGCGATTGCGCAGCTTAGGTCCCATGCTCGTCGCCTATTCCGGTGGCGTCGATTCGGCCTTTCTCGCCTTCGTCGCTCACCAGGTGCTGGGAGAAAGAATGCTGGCGGTGATTGCGGATTCCGCCAGCCTGGCGCGCCGACAACTGCACGATGCGCGGGCCTTCGCTGCCGAGCAAAATATTCCGCTTGAAGTCATCGTGACGTCAGAGCTCGAGAACGGCGATTACGCGCGCAATGACGCGAACCGTTGCTTTTACTGCAAAGACGAACTGTTCAAGGCGCTGGAGGCGCTTCGGCACTCGCGGGGTTTCGATTGCGTGGCCTATGGAGTGAACGCGGACGATCAGGGCGACTTCCGGCCGGGACAAAAGGCGGCGCGGCTGCACGGCGTTGCGGCCCCTCTGCTGGACGCGAGGCTGGCAAAATCTGAAATCCGCGAACTGGCTCGGGCGGCTGGATTGCGCGTGTGGGCCAAGCCGGCCTCTGCGTGCCTTGCGTCGCGAATCGAATACGGACGCCCAGTGACGCGGGAAACCTTAGCTGTGGTAGAGGAAGGAGAAGATGCGCTGCACGCCCTTGGCTTCCGGAATTGCCGGGTGCGGCACCACGGCACGGTCGCACGGATCGAAGTGGGCCGCGAAGAGATGAGCCATGCGTTTACATCCAAAATGGCGGCCGAATTCACACGCATCTTTAAGGCTCTGGGCTTTACGTACGTGACGCTGGACCTGGAAGGTTTCCGCTCCGGGTCCATGAACGCGGCGCTCGACCTCACCACCATTGCCGGCGCGACAAACAAGACGTAATCTCTGAGCATCCCAGCGGGTAGATCGCTTGCACCAGCCACAGCAAGATTTCTCTGCGCTGCCCTGCGCGCGGTGGGTGGTTTTGGAAGGGCGTTTCGCTGACCTGGGCATGTACACGCCTCGCAGATCGGAATGAACCCGGATGCAATCCGCGAGCTGTTAGAAAAGGTTCGGCGCGGGCAGATGTCGGCCGATGCGGCTGTGGCGCGGCTGCGCTTTCTGCCGTTTGAAGAGCTTGGCTTTGCCAAGGTGGACCACCACCGGAGCTTGCGCTCCGGCATGCCGGAGGTTGTGCTGGCTTCTGGGAAAACTTCAGCTCAACTCGTCGAGATCTTCAAGAAGCTCGCGAAGCAGCGGACAAATGTGCTGGTCACGCGGGCAACCCGCCAGCAGTTTCGAGCGGTGCACAAGGCGGTGCGAAAGGCGGAATTCCGCGAACACGCCCGCGTGATCTTTTTGCGGCAGGACCCCACGAGGTACGGCAAGGGCAAGATCGCCGTGGTGTGCGCGGGCACGAGCGATATTCCAGTGGCCGAAGAGGCAGCGGTGACTGCCGAAGTGATGGGGAGCGAAGTGCAGCGGTTTTACGATGTCGGGGTTGCCGGCATTCACCGGCTCCTGGCACACATGCGTGCGCTGACGCAAGCGCGCGTGGTGATCGTGTGCGCGGGAATGGAGGGCGCACTACCCAGCGTGGTGGGCGGGCTGCTCGGAGTGCCGGTGATTGCCGTGCCGACCAGCGTGGGTTACGGCGCTTCGTACCACGGGCTGGCGGCGCTGTTAGGTATGCTGAACTCATGCGCGTCGAACGTTTCCGTAGTCAATATCGACAACGGCTTCGGGGCGGGCTACGTGGCCTCGATCATCAATCGGCTTTGATCTCGCGGAAGCCTCCCGAGGGGTATCCGCATCTCGCAATCCGCTGTACTGCCGTTGAAACTGCAAAGTGGCCTCTGCCATGACCTGCTTCAGCGGCACCCCACGCTCGCCCGCGAGCTTCTGGCAATCTTCGAACTCCGGGGCAGCGTTCACAATCTTGCCGTTCAGCCGCGAGACCTTCAGGCGGACTATGCCAAGGGAGGTTTCGACCGTGATTGTTTCGCGCTCCAGGGTGCGGCGGCGCGCCGCATAGGTGCGCACGCCGATCGTTGTCGTTTCACGGAAGATCAATTCGGATAGGCGATCGACGGCCGCGGGCTTGCATAGCACGGTGAGCAATTGACCGGGACGGTTCTTCTTCATTTGCACTGGCGTCACAAAAACATCGAGCGCGCCTTCCGCCAGCGCACGCTCGACAAGATAGCCGTAGATCTGCGGGTTCATGTCGTCAAGGTTGGCCTCGATCACCGCAACCGTTTCCTGATTCTCCGATCCGGCGCTGGCTTCGAGCGCAGCCTCCTCCCCGACAAAGAGTCGCAGGACGTTGGGCTGTTGAGCGATATCCGCCGTCCCGGCCCCGTAACCGATGGCCGCGACGACCATCGGCGGCATGGCACCGAACTGCGAGACCAAGGTAGAGACGATGGCGGCACCAGTGGGCGTGACCAGTTCCTTTTCAATTCCCGTGGAGTAGATGGGTGCGCCGCGAAGCAGCTCCGCGGTCGCGGGCGCGGGAACCGGCAAAGTACCGTGTTGGGTCTGCACACGCCCGCTCCCCACATTCAATGGCGAACAGGCGAACTCCTCCACGCCAAGGAGTTCGAATCCGATGGCGGCGCCGACGATGTCCACAATCGAGTCCACAGCGCCCACTTCATGGAAATGCACTTTTTCGACGGGCAGATTGTGGACGCGGGCTTCGGCGTCTCCTAGTCTGCGGAAGATCTGCCGGGCGCGGTGCGTGATGCGGGGAGAGAACCCGGCACGGTCAATCAATTCGAGAATGGTTGCGAGCGAACGATGGTTTTGGCGTTCGGCCGTCTCGACCTTAACGTGCGTTGCAGTAAGGGTCTGGCGCGAGACCTTGGCAGAGGTGATCTTCCAATCGGGGACCGGCAAGCGGCGCAGTTCGGCCTCCAAGCGCGCCAAATCGCAGCCGGCATCCACGAGCGCGCCCAGTACCATGTCGCCGCTGATGCCAGAGAAACAGTCGAAGTAAACAAGCTTCATAGGGCTCGCCTGACAATCCGCTGACCGTCGTTCGCGGAGTTCGCGCGAGAGGCCTCAGCCGAAACTCGGCGAGTCATTCGAGAAAGAATCTTAGTCGCGCCACCTCAAACTGTCAAAGCCGTTTGAGAGATTGGTCGAGGAGGCCCAATGAATCGGTGCCCAGTTGCGTGAGTGAAGCCCCGGCCACTCGGGGTCATCAGTTCCTCTTTGGGGATTCCGTCTGCAAATGCCCAGTGTGTCGAAACCATTTCTTTTGATTGGTTGGCGTGGGAGCGACGGACTGTCTTAGCTTGAAAGCTTTTTCCATATTTTATCTTTGACGGTCTCGGTAAAAGAGATTGGTCGCGATACTCCACAACTTGTCTCACCACTCCGGCTGAACCGAGAATGTCCTGTGGATGGAAACTGCGTTTTTTTCTGGATGTCATGTTCGGATGGAGCCTTCGATTCTTTGATTTCGTTTCACCACGGACCATGCGATATCAAGTTCAATATGTTCGGGACTTTTTCATTGTGCACAGCCAACCGTCTTTGCTGCCTCTACCGGGTTGGACCGGGCGGCGGGTGAAACGACATAGCCAGGAATGGGGGGCGGGCCGAGTCCTTATGGACTTTCAGACCTGAGGCCTTCCAAGACGATACTGTTAGAAGGTGTTGCCGTATAATCGGGGCCGTTCTTTCCATTCAGCTGTTAGGACTCCGCCGGGGGCGCATTGAGCAATCCGTTCATGGCCAGAGCCATCGAGCTTGCCACCGAGAACGTTCGCTCGGGGCGGGGCGGCCCTTTTGCGGCCGTTGTCGTCAAGGGCGGCAAAATCATTGCCGAAGGAACGAACCAGGTCACCTCCAGCTACGATCCCACGGCGCACGCTGAAATCGTAGCCATCCGCAAAGCTTGTGAAGCGCTCAAGGATTACCAGCTTCATGACTGCGAAATCTACACAACCTGCGAGCCTTGCCCAATGTGCCTGGGAGCCATCTACTGGACGCGGCCGGCCCGAGTCTTTTTTGCAAGTACAGCCAGTGATGCCGCCCGGGCCGGGTTCGACGATTCCTTCATCTTCGAGCAGATGCAGTTGCCATTTGCCGAACGACGGATTCCCATGATCCCGATGATGCGGGATGAGGCGCGAGCGGCATTGCGCGCCTGGGAAGAAAAAACCGACAAGACTCCGTACTAGACTTCACAGACGCGTCGCGGGAGCGGGCGCCCTCCCGGAGAGAACAACGAGGCCAAGCTTCACTCCATGCCGAAACGCTACATCGGGCAGTCAGTGCCGCGCAAGGAGGGCCGCGAGAAGGTCACCGGCCGGGCGCGCTATGTGGACGACCTGACCTTTCCCGGGATGCTGTACGGGGCGACGGTTCGGAGCCAGGTGGCGCGCGGCCGGATCCGCGGGATTCACTTTGAGGGCAGCGTCCCGTGGGATGAGTTCACGATCGTTACGGCTAGGGATATTCCCGGCAAGAATTGTGTGGCTCTGATCCTCGAAGACCAGCCGTACCTGGCCGCCGAAAAAGTGAACCATCCCGAAGAGCCCATCGTGCTGTTGGCCCACGCAGACCGGTACCTCTTGGAGGAGGCGAGGCGGGCGGTGCGCGTCGAGATCGAACCGCTTCCGGCCGTGTTCACCATCGAAGAGTCACTGGCCCGCAAGGAGGTGATCTGGGGCGAGGACAATGTCTTCAAGTCTTTCCTCGTGGCACAGGGCGATGTCGAGAGCGTCTGGAAGCGAGCCGATTACATCGTCGAAGGCGAGTATCAAACCGGCGCACAGGAACAACTCTACATCGAGCCCAACGGAATGATCGCGATCGCGAATTCACAGGACGGCGTTACTGTGTGGGGCTCGCTGCAATGTCCCTTCTACGTGCACAAGGCCCTGGTGGCGTTGTTCGGCCTGCCCAAACAGAAGGTGCGCGTGGTTCAGATGGAGACAGGCGGCGGCTTCGGTGGCAAGGAAGAGTATCCCTCGATGATCGCGGGCCACGCCGCCCTCCTGGCCTGGAAATCGGGACGGCCGGTGAAGATCGTCTATGACCGCGCGGAGGACATGGCCGCAACCACAAAGCGTCATCCCTCGCGCACGCGACATCGCACCGCGGTGAGCCGCGACGGAAAACTCCTGGCCATGGACATTGACTTCGTCATTGACGGCGGCGCGTACACGACGCTTTCCCCGGTCGTCCTCTCCCGCGGCACCATCCACGCCACGGGGCCTTATTTCTGCCCCAACGTGCGCATCCGCGGCCGCGCCGTTGCAACCAATCTGCCGCCGCATGGGGCGTTCCGCGGCTTCGGCGCGCCCCAGAGTATTTTTGCTCTCGAATGTCACATGAACGAAGTCGCCAAGGCCGCCGGGCTTACGCCGGATGAATTTCGCCGCCGGAATTTCATCGAGCAGGGTCAGACCAGCGCCGTCGGGCAGGTGATCCCTGAGCGAGTGGACATGCACCACCTTCTCGATCGGGCGCTCGAGCTGTCCGACTATCACGCTAAGGTGAGGCGCTTTGCCGAAGAGAATGGCCGCAACCCGCTGAAGAAGGGCATCGGCTTTGCATCGTTCATGCATGGCGCCGGGTTCACTGGTTCCGGCGAGGAGTATCTGGCGTCGGTGGTGAGCCTGGAGGCCACTCCGGAGGGGCGCGTGCGGGTGCTCGCGGCCAGCACTGAGATGGGCCAGGGCACGAAGACCGTCTTCGCGCAGATTGCGGCGGAAGCGCTCGGCCTCGACTACGAGTGGATCGAAGTCGCACAGCCGGATACCGCGGCCGTGCCCAACAGCGGCCCCACGGTTGCTTCGCGCACGTGCATGATCGTCGGCAAGCTGGTCGAGTCCGCTGCGCTCGGCTTGAAGCAGACCTTGATCCGCAGCGGTTTTCTGCGAGAGAACTATGAACCCGCGGAGTTTCGCCAGGCCTGCGCGAAGTACCTCGAGCAGTTCGGGCCGCTCAAGTCCACCAGCCAGTATCAGCCGCCGCCCGGCATCCATTGGGACGACGAGAAATACCAGGGCGATGCGTACGGAACCTATGCGTGGGCCGTGTACGTCGCCGAAGTCACCGTTGATACAACCACCTGCGAAGTGCGCGTGGACGACTTCGTCGCCGTGCAGGAGGTCGGCAAAGTGATTCACCCTGTCCTGGCCACCGGGCAGATCGAAGGCGGAGTGGCGCAGGGGATTGGCTACGCGCTCTACGAGAATGTGGTCTGGCAAGAAGGACGCATGGTGAACGCGCAAATGACGAATTACATCATGCCGACCTCCGCTGACGTGCCTCCCATCCACGTCTACTTCGAGGAGAACCCGTATCCGCATGGACCGCAGGGTGCCAAGGGCATCGGCGAGCTCCCAATGGACGGCCCCGCGCCGGCGATTGTGAATGCGATTGAGCAGGCCACCGGCGTCCGCATCCCGCGCATTCCGGTGACGCCGGAGGTGTTGATGGAAGCGCTGGAGGGTGCGCTTGTCTGAAGCGGCAGGCAAAGTCAGCGTCGCGTGCAAGGTAAACGGGAAGCCCGTCGTGCTGCGCGCCTTCCCGATGGCGCGCTTGCTAGATGTGTTGCGTGAACAGTTGCGCCTGACCGGCACGAAAGAAGGGTGCGGCGAAGGGGAATGTGGCGCGTGTTCGGTCCTGCTCGACGGCGAGCTGGTGAACAGTTGTCTGATCCCCGTCCTGCAAGCTGCAGGCACGGACATCACCACGATTGAGGGCCTCGCATCGGGGGACCAGCTCCACGCCGTCCAGGAAGCGTTCCTCGCGTGTGGTGGCGCGCAATGCGGCATCTGCACGCCCGGCATGGTGCTGGCGGCTGTGAGTCTTCTCGCGCAGAAGCCAAGCCCCACAGATGCAGAGATCCGCGTGGGGCTGGCGGGCAATCTGTGCCGCTGTACCGGCTATATGCGCATCTTCGAGGCCGTCGTCGCAGCCTGCCAGCGAACCGGAATCCGCTCATGAGGGCCTATCTTCCCGCTTATCAGTTGAAGGCGCTGCCCAGCCTTGCAGAAACTCTGCAACAAATGGCGAGCGAGCCGGGCGCATGGAGACCGTTCGCGGGCGGAACTGACTTGATGGTTCTGCTCGAGGCCGGGAAACTCGCTCACAAACAATATCTGAGCGTCTGGCATCTGCCGGAGCTGCGCGGCATCGAGGAGACGGCGGAGCACATCCGGCTCGGCGCGTTGACAACCTACGCGCAGGTCTTGCGCCACCCGACTCTGCAACGGGAGTTTCCTCTGCTCTGCCAGGCCGCCTCGGAAACCGGCGGAGTGGCGACGCAAAACCGCGGCACGCTCGGCGGGAACATCGCCAATGCCTCGCCCGCGGCCGACTCGCCGCCTGCATTGCTGGTGTACGACGCGGAGCTGGAACTGGTTTCCGCAAGCGGCAGCCGGCGGGTGCCGTACCATGGATTCCACGCCGGATATAAGAAAATGGATCTGCGCCCCGAAGAGTTGATTCAAACGATTCGGGTCTCGCGCAAGATGAAACACTGGAAGCAGTACTACCGCAAGGTGGGGACGCGAAGGGCACAAGCGATTTCAAAGGTCTGCTTTGCGGGCGCGGCAGACGTGAACGGCGGGCAAATCCGGGACCTCCGCATCGCGGTAGCGAGCGTGGCGCCGACGGTGGTGCGCTGCGTCCAGACGGAAGAATCCCTCCGCGGCCGCCGGCTCGATCCAGAAAGAGTTCGCGCCGCGCGTGAAACGCTGGCGCGGGAAATCGCCCCCATTGACGACATGCGCTCGACCGCGCGCTACCGCCTGCGCGTCGCCCAGAATCTCCTCACCAAATTCCTCGGCAGCCTGCAAGCAGAATGACGCCCGACTTGGTCATCCGCGGGCGTCGAGTGGTCACGCCCGACGCAATTGGGCCTGCCGCGATGTACATCCGCGACGGCGTCATCGCCGCCGTGGGCGGCTACGACGATGTACCGGCGGGCGCGCAGCTTTTCGACGCCGGCGACCACGTCGTTATGCCCGGCCTCGTTGATACCCACGTCCATATCAACGAGCCCGGCCGCACGCACTGGGAAGGTTTTGAAACCGCCACTCGCGCCGCTGCGGCTGGAGGTGTGACCACACTGATCGAAATGCCGCTTAACAGCATCCCCACGACGACGACCGGCGCCGCCTACCAGGAAAAGCTCATCGCCGCACAGGGGAAACTCTGGGTCGATGTCGGCTTTTGGGGCGGCGTGGTTCCCGGCAACGCATCGGAAATTCGTGCTCTGGCGGACGCCGGCGTCTTTGGCTTCAAGTGTTTCCTCGTCCCCTCGGGCGTGGACGAGTTTTCTTACGTCAAGGAAGCCGATCTGCGAGAGTCCTTGCCGGTGCTGGCCGAGCTGGGTATGACACTTCTGGTGCATTCCGAATTGCCCGGGCCGATCGAAAGAGCCAGCGCTGCGGTCAGTGCGGAAGCCGCGCCGAATCGGTACTCGACGTGGCTGGCGTCACGCCCGCGGCAGGCGGAAAACGAGGCCATCGCTCTGCTGGTGCGACTCGCGCGCGAATTCAAGGCGCGGATCCATGTGGTACATCTTTCCTCGTCAGATGCTCTGCCAATCCTGCGCGACGCAAAGCGGAGCGGGGTACGCATCACCGTGGAGACGTGCCCGCATTTCCTCACTTTTGCGGCCGAGGAGATCCCCGATGGAGCAACGCAGTATAAGTGCGCCCCGCCGATCCGCGAGCGCGAGAACCGTGAAATGCTCTGGGCCGCACTCAGTGAAGGATTGATTGACCTGGTGGCCACGGATCACTCACCATGTCCCCCCGAAATGAAGTGCTCCGGCACGGGGGACTTTCTGAAGGCCTGGGGCGGGATCAGCTCGCTGCAACTCAGCCTCCCGGTCATGTGGACGCAACTCCAAAAGCGTGGGTACTCAATCAACCACCTGGTTAAATGGATGTGCCACGCTCCGGCGCAACTGGCCGGCCTCGCGGAACAAAAGGGCAGAATCGCGGCGGGATATGACGCGGACCTCGTCGTCTGGAAGCCCGAAGAAAGTATTCGTCTGGAGCCTTCCCAGCTCCATCACCGGCACAAGCTGACCCCGTATGCGGGTCAAGTTCTCAACGGCGTAGTTGAAACGACATTTGTGCGCGGACAAAAGAGCTACGACCACGGGGAGTTCTTCCCCACTCCGGTCGGTGCCATTCTTCAGCGAGGCCGCTCGTGAACGACTTCACCCAACTGGTGGACCTGGCTTCAGAGCCGCTGGGCGGCGCCGTGCTGGCGGCCAACGATGAGTTCTTCGCGCCCAAGGAAAACCTGCTCAAACCTGCCAAGCCCATTTTCCTCGAAGACAAGTACACCGATCGCGGCAAGTGGATGGACGGGTGGGAAACGCGCCGCCGACGCACTCCTGGACACGACTGGTGTATCATCCGGCTCGGTTTGCCGGGCGTCGTGCGGGGAGTGCTGGTGGATACGAGCTACTTCCGCGGCAATTTTCCCTCCCATTGCTCCATCGAGGCGTGCGCCGTGGAGGGCTCGCCCTCGGTCGACGAACTCACCGCCGCAGACGTGCGGTGGAGGGAGGTGCTTCCCAAATCCGAGCTGCGCGGGGACACGCAGAATCCGTTTGAAATTGGTGACCAGCGCCGCTTCACGCATCTCCGCTTCAACATCTTTCCCGATGGCGGTGTCGCCCGGCTGCGCGTGCATGGAGAAGTCGTGCCGGATTGGAAGCAATTTCTCACCACCGGCGGCGCAATCGACCTGGCCGCCGTCGGACACGGCGGGCGCCCGCTGGCGTGCAGCGACATGTTTTTCAGCGCTCCGCAAAATCTGCTGATGCCCTGCGCTGCCGCGAACATGGGCGACGGGTGGGAGACCCAGCGCCGCCGAGGTCCGGGCCACGACTGGGCCGTCCTCCAGTTGGGCATCGCTGGCACCATTTGCCAAATAGAAGTGGATACCACCCACTTCAAGGGCAATTATCCAGAAAGCTGTTCGCTCGAGGCCTGCGGGGCCGAAGGCGCAGCGGAAGAATCTCTGGCCGAGTGGCCTTGGAAAGAAGTTCTGCCTCGTTCACCGCTGGGGCCGGACCGGCTGCACATTTTTGAAAAAGAGCTGGCCGCGGGCGGGCCGGCCACGCACGTCCGCTTCAATATTTTTCCGGATGGGGGCGTCAGCCGGCTTCGGATCATCGGCACGCCGAGCCGGGCGGGCCGGCAGCGCGAAGGTCTTCGCTGGTTGAATTCACTGGATGGCGAAGCGGCTCAGGCGGCTCTCGTCAACTGCTGTGGAGCAACGCGCTGGGTCCGCGGGATGCTGGACGCGCTTCCCTTTGCCGGCCTGCCGCAGTTTTTCCAGAAGGCCGAGCAGCTTTTTGCGGAGCTCACGCGTGAGGACTGGCTCGAAGCCTTTCGCCATCATCCGCGAATCGGCGAAAAGAAGGCCGCAGAGGCACAGTCCGCGCAGGCACAAAGCTGGTCGAAGCAGGAGCAATCCGGTGTGAAGGTATCAACGGTCGAGACGCAGGCCGCACTCATCGAAGCCAACCGCGCCTACGAAGCGCGGTTCGGCTACATCTTCCTTGTGTGCGCGACCGGAAAAAGCAGCGACGAAATGCTGGCGCTTCTCCGCAAGCGCTTGCAGAATGATGCGGAGAAAGAATTCCACATCGCCGCCGGGGAACAGCAGAAGATTACGCGACTCCGACTGGAGAAACTTCTCGAACGATGAGCCGGATTACTTCGCACGTGCTCGACACATCGCTCGGACACCCCGCGGCCGGAGTGAGCGTCACGCTTTCTGCGCAGGGTAAGGACGAAAGCTGGAAGGAGCTTGGGCGAGGGGTCACCGATGCGGACGGACGGGCAAAAGACCTGCTGCCGGAGGGCAGCGAGTTGACTGTGGGAACGTACCGGCTGACGTTCGATACGGCCGCCTATTTCCGCGCACGCAATACGGAGACTTTCTTTCCGCACGTCGTAGTCGCCTTCGTCGTGGCCGACCCGAAGCAGCGCTACCACATCCCCTTGTTGCTGAGCCCGTTCGGATACTCCACCTACCGCGGGAGCTGACCGCCTCCGATGGACTTCTCCCTCAACGAATGGCTGAACCTGATCACGCGCTGGGTGCACGTGTTTGCCGGCATCATGTGGGTCGGGCAAACGTACTACTTCACCTGGCTCGACTCCCAGATGAGCAAGGAAGAAAAGGCCGACCCCAGGGGCAGCTCCCCTCCCCAGGTGTGGATGGTGCACAGCGGCGGCTTCTACACGGTCGAAAAGCAGAAAGCACTTGGCGTCGCGCCCCAGAAGGTGCACTGGTTCCGCTGGGAAGCGGCAGTCACGTGGCTCAGCGGGATGGTGCTGCTCGTTCTGGTGTATTACCTGGGCGGCGCGCTCCTTGACGAAGGCGTGGCTGACATTTCTCTTGTTCTGGGCATCATCATCGGCGTCAGCGTCATCACGCTCGGCTGGGAGCTCTACCACTACCTTGTGCGCGCGTCCCTCTTCCGTTCTGACCTTGCTTTCAGTGCTTTTGCTCTCATCATGGTCGCCGCAACTTCCTACGGGCTGACTCGCGTCTTCAGCGGCCGCGCTGCCTACATCCATCTCGGCGCTTTGTTCGGAACGATCATGGCTTTCAATGTCTGGTTCTGCATCCTGCCCGCCCAGCGCAAGCTCATCGCTGCCGCCGCGCAAGGTGCACCGTTTGACCCGGCCCTCTCGGCGCAAGCCAAGCTTCGCTCCAAGCACAATACGTTCATGGCCGTCCCGGTGGTGTTCCTCATGCTGAGCAGCCACTTCCCCACGGCCACCTACGGCAACTCCTACAACTGGGAGATCCTCTCGCTTCTCGTGCTGGCGGGCTGGGTGGCAGCGATGTTTATTCGCCGAGCGTAGAACACGCCGAACCGCGTTTCACGCCCTGCGTACAACTACGACACTTTCCGGCGATTCTTGAGGATCTTGACGAACGAGCTGGAGCGAAGCTCTTCAAGCGTCAGGCCGGTGAGGCGCTGTGCTTCTGCGTCGGTTACAGCCCCGCAATTGATGGCGCGCAGAAAGTAATTGAGCAGGCCCTGGCCGGTGGCGGCATCGTCAAAAACCTCCCCCATCAGCGTGGCCTGGGCGGCCCTGGTGATGAAGTTGCGCAGCCGCTCCGCCGCTGAATCGAGCCCCTCCAGGAAAAATGCATAGACGGCGGCAAAGCGCGTGGGGAGCTGCGCGGGGTGCAAGTCCCAGCCCTGGTAGAAACCGTTCACAAGCGAATGTTGGATGTGCTCCACGTGCAGTTTCCACGCGCGGTGGACGGCGGCGCGGTTCTCATCCATCTGCGTGCGGGTGAGCGGCGGTCCGCCCTCGGCGGCGCGGTGCAACGGAACGGGCAGGATGTTCGTCGCGCCGTCGGAAAGCCAGACGCCCGTGCCGGCAAAAACCACCTGCATCATGTGCCGGGCGAAATCGCACGCGGGATGGGTCATGTGTTGATGAGCGGCCGTGATGCCGCAAGCCGCCGTGTAGTCGTATGTGCCAAAGTGCGCCGTCACGCAGCGCCCGCCGGCCGCGGCCAGCAGGTGCGGCAGGCTGCACTCACCGCGCTCATTGAAAATGGATTGCGTGGTCTCGATCATCAGCTCCATCTTCAGCGTGCCCGCCGAGAGCCGGAGCATGGCCTCCAGCTTTTCGAACAGCTCCACCAGCGCCGCAACCTGGGCCGGCGAAGTGATCTTGGGGAGTGTTACAAAAAAGTTGGCTGGCAGGCTCCCCGATGTTTTCTCGAGCAGGGTGGTTAAAAAAATGTCGAGCGTGCGGATGCTGCGCTCGCGCAGCTCTTCATTCAGCGGTTTGATGCGAATGCCAATGAAGGGCGGCAATTGGCCCGCGTTCATTCCGGCAGCGACTTCACCCGCGGCCGATTCCGCGTGGCCATCTTCTTCGCGGTCGGGGCGATTGCCGTAGCCGTCTTCAAAGTCGAGCCGGAAATCCTCCACCGGCTCGCGCCGGAGTTTTTCAAGTACGCGCGCGTACACCATCTGAGCGAGGCGTGCCGGCAGGCCAATGGCCGACGCGAAGGCGTCCGCATCCGGCGCATACTCTTGGAGCGCGCGCAGCGCGGCGCTACCGAGCCGCTGGGCCGTGTCGGCTCGGAACAGGTGCGCACCGCCGTAAACGGTGTGTACCGGCTGCCGCTTGTCGGTTTCTCCCGGATATTGACCGTCCACAGCAGAGTTGGCCTGTGCAAGTTTGACCGCGACTCCCTGCATTGCTTCTGGCGGAAGAGTCGTTCTCATCGTAATCCTCGGAGATTCTGGATTGCGCCCGAAGAGTGTACGCCAGATTGATTGGGTTGCATCCTCTTGTGCGGCGCTCGACGTTGACACCTTACCGCCGTTTGGTTGACGATTCGTCGGCCTCTGCTCGATCGAGTTGCGTATGCCCGTACTCCGACGAATCCTCGTGCTCGTCAACCCGGCTGCCGGACGCGGCCGCGCGCATCGGTTCATTCCGGCCATCGCCTCGCTCTTCCAAAAGCACGGTGTTGCGGCAGAGTTTATCTCACCTCAGAACGCGACAGAATTGGCCATGCAAGCCACTCTGGGTGCTGCTCATGACGACGCCATTCTTGTGATGGGAGGCGACGGCACATTCCAGCACGTTGCCCGCTCTGCGCTGGGCAGCGGCACACCACTGGGAATCCTGCCTGTAGGCGGCGGGAACGACGTCGCTGCGGCGCTCGGCATCCCGAAAGATCCCATCGCCGCGGCTGCCGCATTCTTGGGCGGCACACCACGTCCGATGGATGTGCTGCGCGCGCAGTTTTCCGATGGGCGCACTGGCGTTTATCTCGGTGGTGGCGGGATTGGCCTGGACGCGGCGGCTGCGCGGCTGGCCAGCGGCCGTTTCTCCCACTGGCCCGGAGCCGCGCGATACTTTGCCTCTGCGTTAAGCGCTATGGTGGGTTTCGTCGCGCCGGCAGTGGAAGTGGAGCTCGACGGCACGCACATCCTTGCTCACGCGGAGCCTATGCTACTCGCTGTGGTGACCAATTCGCCCACCTATGGCGCGGGCATTCGCATCGCTCCCGAGGCAAAGATTGACGATGGCCTGCTCGATGTGACGCTGGTGGGAGATTTAAACTGGACGCGCGTGCTCGAGGCCTTCCCCGTGCTTCTCCGCACCGGAGACCTGCGCTGGCCTGAGGTGAAGCGCTTCCGCGGACGGCGAGTGGTCCTGCGCACGAAACGCCCGGCGCCCTTTCATGGCGATGGCGAGATTCTGGGGGAGACGCCGGTGGAAATCTCTGTGTTGCCGGGCGCGATCAATGTGATCGCGCCCAAACATAGGTAGGAGCACCGTAGAGCTTCAGGGCTGCGTGTTGGTCAGCGGTTCAAACTGCCACTCGCCGCGAATGATGGCCTCGCGGATCTGCGCGGCGGTTTTTCCTGCGCGGTTCAATCGGTCGGCAAGGAGAACCTCCTTGACGCAGATCGTTCAACCGGCGCCGTGATCCGTGCGGTAGCAGTCGAGCAAACCGACGTGGCCCATGCGGTCGCAATGGCAGTAGCAGGGCTGTTGCGCCAGGACCTCCGGGATGCGCTTCGCGATGCGATAGGCGCGGGCCACGACGGGGATTGCAACAAACAGATCCGGCGAGAGCGTCGCGGGGAGCGGCCGCGCTGCTTTGGCCGAGGCGTGAAACGCGGGAACGCTCTCAGCTTGCTGTGACGCTGAAGAGAGAGCAGGCGCGGTCGGCTGCGGCTGAGAAACTGGGGCCGGTGCGGCAGGCGGAGGCGATGGCTGGGGCTGAGTCTGCACCTCAGTCTGCGCGGGTGTCGCGGGTGGCTCCTGGCGCA
>CAZHLD010000013.1:26666-51639 GCA_964533185.1 uncultured Acidobacteriaceae bacterium
TGGGGCTGAGTCTGCACCTCAGTCTGCGCGGGTGTCGCGGGTGGCTCCTGGCGCACCACCAGGTAGATGGCACCGATAACCGCCACCACCAGCACAGCAAGAATCACATTTCGTGGTTTCATCTTTCGAGACGGCTCCCTGTTGAAGGCCGCGTGCGGCGGTGCCAGCTTAGCCTTTCTTCTTATCCACTTTCAAGTTGATGACGATTTCCTTACGGCTGTCGAAGCTGGAAAGCGTGCGCCTGGCGGACGTCTGGTCCTGATGCTCGGCGTGGAGTTCGTAGTCCACGTTGGGGTCGAGTCCGCTGAAGCGGTATTTGCCGGCGTCGTCGGAGATGTAAGTTTTCACGGTCTGCGTGCGCAGGTTGCGCAGGTAAACCACGGCGCCGGAGATGGAGTTGTCATCCTTGCTCAGCACCTGGCCCCGCACCGTGCGGAGTTGGGAATCGCGGTCCTGCGCCGGCACGTGACTGGCACTGGCCAGAGCAAAAGCCAGCACAAGCATGACTTCCGCGATCCGATTCATCCGGTACCTCACTTCGGTTTCTCTCCAGACACAGGCCGCAACCGGAAGATCAGGTCTTCGCGGTTGCCCGACTGTGCGTCAATCTTCCGCATCTCGTCCTGAAAACCTTTCGCCGCAACCGTGATTTCGTACTCGGCACCCTGCGGTATGCGCACCGCAAACTCGCCGCGGCGGTCGGCGGTCGCTTCGCCGGCGACTTTTTTTTCTCCGCTGCGCCGCACTCGGATAGCGGCGCCCGGGAGCGAAAACCCCTGGTCAGTGAAAACCGTGCCGAAGATCAGAAAGTCGTTCTGGCGGCTGCGCTTTTCTTTCTGATCCGTCGCCGGCCCGCTATTCCCCTCGGCAGAGGCCCGGCTCGAGACGGCCAGCACAAACACAAGGCACAGTGCGATGGCAACGCAGGTCAACCGCATCCACACAGTAAGATGAAGGGAGGGAAGGAAGGGATGCCGGGGCAGGGAGCGAGCGGAGTTACTCTGCTTCCTCTGCTTCCTCTTCTTCCTCATCCAGAAGGACCTTCTCCCCTTTTCCCTCTTCTTGTTCCTCTTCCTCGGGCTCCTCGGAGATGACGTTGAGGTGAACCGGGTGAGTCTGTACCACCTCGACTTCGACCTCGCACTCCGGGCAGCTCAGGATTTCGCCTTCTTCGACTTCGTCTTCATCCACATCCATCTCGGCGGCGCAATCGGGGCAGCGGACCACAGCAACTCCTCCGTGCAAAGAGATCGAACCCGAATCACTTGGGCGTATTATATACCGCCCGTGTCAAGCATTTCCTGCCTCAGGCGGCAGTGAAGCGGACAAAAGGACAACGCATGAGCACGCGTAGCGAATATCCCGATCAGCCGGTGGTGGGCGTGGGAGGAGTGATCATCTCCGGGGACCGCGCGTTGCTCATCCGCCGCGGCAGCGAGCCGCTCAAGGGCGCATGGTCCATCCCCGGCGGCCGGCTCGAGCTGGGCGAAACCATCACGGAAGGCGTGATCCGCGAGCTGCGCGAGGAAACCGGCCTCGACGTGCGCGTGGTCGAGCTGATCGAGGTCTTCGAGCGCATCTTTCGTGATGAGGCGGCCTCTGCCTCGGCCACGCCGCGCTATCATTTCGTCATTCTGGATTATCTTTGCGAGGTGATCAGCGGCGAGCCGCGCGCCGGCAGCGACGTCACCGATCTGGCCTGGGCGCATGAGGAGGAGCTTGTGCAGTTCGGGCTGACGCCGACCGCCACGCGGGTTCTCCGCCAGGCATTCCAGATGGCGCGGCAGAAAAAGGCCTAACGCCGCGAGGGTTTTGCTGACCCGGCTTTCAGTAGCTCGATGCTTCCGTTCGAATTCGTCAGGCGCAACTCGCAGCCGCCGTTGCCCAGCGTCCCCGTGATGGAATCCTCACCAAGCACGCCGCTGACGTTGATCGGCAGCTCGCTTTTCACCCGGCCAAACGACGTCCTCGCATTCAACGTGTAGTTGGCACCCTCCGGCAAAGCAACCCGAATAGTTGAAAAGCTGGTCCGGATCAGAATTGGGTGGCACCCGCTGCCGGCTTGCGCGGAACCCGAGAAGAGCTCGACCGCCCCGTTCTGATTCTCCACTTCCACGCTGCCGCCGATTTCTTCCAGCGACACGCCACCAAAGGAAACACGGGCTTTTGCTGCGCCATTCACGTTGCTGGCCCGCAAGCCGCCGTTGTTGTTCTCGACGGTCAGAGAGCCGGCAATTCTCGATGCGTTGACCAAGCCGAAGCTTGTTCGCACATAAGTGTCCCCGCCGATTCCATTCAGATTGACGCTGCCGTTGC
Source organism: uncultured Acidobacteriaceae bacterium (assembly GCA_964533185.1). Taxonomy (GTDB): domain Bacteria; phylum Acidobacteriota; class Terriglobia; order Acidiferrales; family UBA7541; genus CAZHLD01. The sequence continues at coordinate 28,983 of CAZHLD010000013.1, forward strand.
CGCTCGTTACCCGCGCGCCTTGGCCAATCTCGTTAAGCGTGATCGTGCCGAATGAACCGGTCACTTCCGCCGAACCGGTCACGCGCGCGAGCGAGATCGAAGCGTTCGAGTTCCGCAAAACCGCATTCCCGGTGATGCCGGAGGCTTCAATCGAGCCAAACGAAGTCTTCAGCGTTGCATTGCCGCGGATCTCTGTGGCCGTGATTCTTCCGTTCGTACATTCCGCATCCACCGAACCGGCCACGTCGCGAACATCGACGGAGCCGAAGGTCGTCCGCAGCGTCGCTGGCCCCTGCACCTTGCTGCCGCCGATTCGGCTGTTCGTGGACGAGGCCATCAACTTGCCGCGAATGTCGGAAAAACTGATCGAGCCAAAGGTGGTAGAGAGCTCTGCAGCGCCGCCGACATTTCGCACGTCTATGGCTCCGTTGCCGTTCCCCACGGAAAGATCACCGCGGATGCCTTCGGCGCTCACCGAGCCGAAGGAATTGGTCACGTTGGAAGCCCCGGCATCGCGCAGCTCCACCCTGCCGTTGCCGTTCACGATGGTCACCCTTTGGCTCACCTGCGAGACGCTCACCGCTCCAAAGCGATTCCGTAGCGAGACGGCACCTTGCACCTGCAACACCGTGACGGAGCTGTTGTTGTTGGAAATGTCCAGGTCACCTGTGTTGTTTGCCACCTCAATCGAGCCGAAACGGTTGGTCAGCCGGTGGTTGCCGTGGCCCTCGCGAAACGTCAGGCTGCCATGTTCATTGTTGATCTCTGCCGCCGCCTTGAGTCCGACCACGCTGACGTTGCCAAAGCTGTTCTGTATCGCCAGTGGCGCGTTCTCCGGCACCGTGACCTCGTAGTCCACCGAAAAAGAAAGGCTGCGCCGCCCGGAGAACATCTTCTCGAACCACTGGGGGTACTCTGTGCGGATGGAAAGACCTCCGGCTGTCTGCTCCATCTCAATCTGAATTTCGTCCTTAAAGCGGATCGCTTCATCGCGCGGCGTGCCGGAAACTTTCATGTTGACCTGGATAATCACTTCGCGTTGCGCATGGGTGCGGACGCTAATGCTGCCTAGCCGGTGCTCGATTCGCACTCCCTGCCCGGCACTCAGAGTCACCGTCTTCTCGAACTTCCGGGTGAACTCTTCCTGCGCGTCTTTCGCCGCTGCGGTGGCCGCTGGTACGCTCAGGGCGGCAAGCAGGAGCACCGCAGTGATCCCGGCGAGGAACCGCAGAACGCAGTGGTAATGCGAGTTGGATGTCGAATAGCGATGCACGTTATCTCTCCTGGATCACTTCTTCGAGGGTGTGCTGCTTGTCCTGATACAGAGAAAGCAGCTCGCGGCGCAAGTGCGCGTTCCATCGGTTTTGCTCGATGTTCGCGCGCAGCTCGGCAATGGCGCTGTCAATCAGAACCAGTTTTTCCCGGTAGTTGGCCATCAACGGTGACGAGGTGTTTTCGAGCTTCGGCTCGGCCACTTTCGCCAGCTCGTGAATCGACCGGATGTAGGCCGCCTCAGCTTCTTCCACCTTGCGGGCCGCCTGATCGGAAAGCAGCCGCCGCTCCGCCTCCGGCGTCTGCGTTGTCGTCGGCACTGTTTCGTCACCCCGCCACAGCAGCCACGCACCTGAAGCCGTCAGCGCTAACAGCACCAGCAGCGCCGCTGCCATCTGCCACTGCCGGCACTGCCGGCCGAAATTCTCCCACAGTCGCGCAAAGCTCCACCGGCTCTCTTCCGGCATCCTCTGTGCCTGCTCCGCCAGCGACTGCCGGATGCGCGGCCACAGCTCGGGACTCTCCCAGCTCCTTTGCATCTGCCGCGCGGCCACTGTCATCGAATTCCACACCTCGAGCTCGCGCGTACACTCGGCGCAGCCTTCGGCATGTCGCGCCAGCGCTTCGAGTGCTGCCGGCTCCTGCTGTCGGAGAATGTCTTCGCAGTTCTTGCAATTCACGTTCATGGTGCGCCCACTCTTCCCACTCGTCCCGATTCGAGCAGCATCTGCCGCAGCCTCCGCTTGGCCTGATACAGCAAGTTCTTCGACGAAGTCACCGTAATTCCGATCATCTCCGCTATCTCCGCGTGACTGAACCCCTCGACCTCGGCCAGCAGAAACACCTTGCGATAATTCGGCGCCAGCCCCGCCACGTAGCGTTCCAGCGCCAGCCGCATGGCGTGGTCGCTCTTGATCGCCGGCTCGGGCCGCGCCTCGGGCTCGAGGTCCAGCTCCGGAGTCTCCTGCCGCCGCTTCTTTTTGCGCATCATGTCGTAGCAGGAGTTGATCAGGATCCGGTAGATCCACGTCCAGAACGACGACTGTCCCTGAAAATGTTTCACGCTGCGGTGGATTTTCAGGAACACTTCCTGCACCGCGTCTTCGGCGTCGCTGGCATTGCCCAGCAGGTTGTGCGCAATGCTCTTCATCTTGGCGCCATGCGTTCGATAGAGCTGCTCGTACGCCGCAAGACTCCCTGCTTTGCAAGCCTCGGCCAGAGCCCGGTCGGCAGCGCGGCTTTCCGTCGCCTCGGATGCGGGCCTGGGCGGGGCCACCGGCGCTTGTGGGAAATCTTCCGGTCGGGGCAAGCAGGTCTCCTGGGTCAGCGGCTGCCAGCTTAACGTATTTTCTGCGAGCACCGCTCCTCCGTCGGCTCCTGCTGTCTGCTCCAACTCCTTAGACGACAGGGGGGTGCCAAATGTCAGAGAGGCAGATTGAGAAGGGTATTGCAAGGCGGAACCGGCCCCGCGCCATCGCAGGGCCTGTGTTCAGGAGAAGAATGTTAGAGAAAACTATAACTGGCCTTGCGTCTGCGGCTGTGGTGGAGGCGTGAGGTCGAACAGGATGCGCTTGTGCAGCGGGCTGCGCTCGTGGCCGATCAGCAAAGGTGCGGGCAGCGCATCGGCAATCGTGATGTAAAGGCGTGGGCTGGCCACGTCGCTCGGCACGTCAAAAACAAGATCGGTTGTGTAGGACTCTCCCGGCTTCAACAGCCACGTGAACGGAATCGCCGCTTTCCCTTCGGCCTTCTCCAGCGCCATCTGGCCCGCAGGTGACACGGTGAACTCCTGCCCGCGTGGGTCGATCAGCAGTGCCTTCCTCGGGTTCGGATAGAGCGACATGTCTTTTGCCCGCCGCGAAGAAATCGTCTTCTCGTCAAACCATACCTTGACGGTCACGATGTAGAACGTCCCCGCCGCAGTTTTCTGTTCCGGCCCTTCGCCAATTGTCTTCGCTGTGCGCACACCGGCGAGGGAGTAGGCCTCATGGCAATCGATCTCGCAGAAATACTTCTGTTCTCCCATCGCCAGCACCTTTTCGCTGCTCACGAGCGAAGCCCCCAGCAGCAGAACTAGATAACCTCCTGCCACAATTGCTCCCGCGAGCAGACTTTTCTTTGCGATGTCGCGGCGCTTGCGCATCAGGCCGTACGCCGTGACCAGACCCGCCACGCCCAGCAGAAAGCATGTCCCTAACAGCATCAGCATGACCAGCGGTGCTCGTTCCGGCATGAATTCCATATTTCTCTCCTCTCTTCTGTGTTCCCTCAACTTGCTGCCGCATCTTGAATGCGCCCGAAGCGCCGTTCGCGTGCGTGGTACTCGCGCACGGCGGCTTCGAGCGCAGCGGCATCAAACTCCGGCCAGGTCCGCGGCGTGAAGTACAGCTCGGCGTAGGCGCTCTCCCACAACAGAAAATCGCTCAACCGCTGCTCGCCGCCGGTGCGGACCAGTAGGTCCACGTCGCGCGCGCCGTCGTGGTTCACTTCGCCCAGCACGCGCGCAAACGACTCGTGCGAAAGCTCGGTCGCCTTGTAAAACCTGCATGCGGCGCGAAACAGCGCCTCGCGCGCGGAGTAGTCCACCGCCAGGCGCAAGTGGAGCGCTGTCCCGCCCGCGGTTGAGATCTCTGCTGCTTCGACGGCCTCGCGCAGCGTGCGGGGCAGCCGGTCGCGCCTCCCGATCACGCTGACGCGCACGCCCTGCGCGACGCAGCGGCTGGTCTCCGCCATCAGGTACTCGTAGAGCAGCCGCAGCAGCGTCTGCACTTCGGCCTGTGGCCGCTGCCAGTTGTCGGCTGAGAATGCGTACAACGTCAGCGTGGCGATGCCAAGTCCCGGTGCGGCCTCAACGATGCGACGCACTGTCTCCGCTCCGGCGCGGTGGCCGGCCGCGCGCGGCAGCCCGCGGGACTGCGCCCAGCGGCCGTTGCCGTCCATGATGATGGCCACGTGCAGGCCGCGCGATTCAGGGGTTGTTGCCATGTTGTCTCCATCCGCCGACGCCCCCAAACGCCGACCTTTATGCTTTGTACTGCAAAGTATGTGCGCAAAAAAAATTGCCCCGCCCTACCGCTCCCGCGTCGCTCGGATCAGCGCCTCCATGTGGTCCAGGTACCGATCGAGCGCCCGCCGCCCCGCCGCTGTCAGCCGGTACTCGGTCTTCGGCATGCGCCCGTCGAACGACTTGGTGCACGCCACGTAGCCGGCCTCTTCGAGTTTCCGCGCGTGTACGCTCAGGTTGCCGTCGGTGGTCTTGAGCAGCGCTTTCAACTCATTGAACGTCAGCGAATCATTCACCGCCAGCGCGCTCACAATTCCCAGCCGCATCCGTTCGTGGATCAGCCGGTCAGCCGGCGGGGCCACACTTCCCCTCGCGCCGCCGCGGACCGCGCGCAAGCTCTCGCGCTCGGCCCCTCGCCCCTTGTGCTGGTGCTCGTGCGCCAGCGCGTTTGACTTCGCCATCTTCCTCCCCCTCAGCCGCCGTACTTCCTGGCGATCACCAACCCAAAAACAATCTGCATCAAGCCAAACCCCGCAGCCATGAAGGCGTCTCCCCACGCTGCCGGCGAAAACAGCGCCGCCGCCCCCAGCGCCATCAGGCAAATCCCCATCACCGGGACCACGCGGACCGAGAACGCCCCGCCGGTCATCACCGCCGTGCCGTAGAGCAGCAGCCAGACGCCGGGCAGCGTATCGGTGTCCCCGCGCTGGTAGAGAACCGCAGTCAGCAGCGCCCCAACCACCAGCGGCGGCGCAAAGCTCATCGCAAACTTCCGCGCCGGCCCCGAAAGCAGCGAAACCTGCGCCGCATGAGCCTTCAGAACCATCGTCGCCCCGGCAATGCCCAGGGCCAGCAGCGCTTCGGCCACCCAAGCCACCAGCCACGCTTCGCGCGTCGCCTGCCGCGAGGCGATCCACGCCGCGGCCAGCGCCGTCACGCCCATGGCCACACCTCCCCAGCCGGGGACGGCGGTGAAGCGACCGGCCAGGTCCATCGTGTCGCGGATATAGCGCAGGTGATCGGCAGCGTGGGCGTCCATGGCCACGGGTTGGGGTCGCTCCGAGCGCACGGGTCCAGCACTTGACATGTCCACAGCTTGGCGCATTTGTGTTTCATTGTCAAGTACTTTTCATTGCAAAGTTAAGTCGCCGTGACTAGGCCCGCGCTAGCCTGCTTGCGCTCCTCTCCTATAGAATGAAGCTTCGCGTTTCACGGAGAAGCAGCGCGTGTCGCAGCAGACTCGCCACAAGACCGTCGGGGTAAAGGTCGGCCACGTCCAGGTCGGCGGGGGCGCGCCTGTCGTTGTCCAGTCCATGACCAACACGGACACGGCCGACGTCGCCGCCACCGTTCGTCAGTGCCTCGAGCTGGCGCAGGCCGGCTCCGAGCTGGTGCGCATCACCGTCAACGTGCCCGAGGCCGCCGCCGCTGTCGCCCAAATCAAGCAGCGCCTGCTCGACGCCGGCTGCACCGCGCCCGTCATCGGCGATTTCCATTACAACGGCCACGTCCTGCTCACCAAGTACCCCGACTGCGCCCGCGCGCTCGACAAATACCGCATCAACCCGGGCAACGTCGGCGCCGGCCAGCGTCGCGACGAGCAGTTTTCCACCATCTGCGCCGTGGCCCGCGACCACGGCAAGCCGGTGCGCATCGGCGTCAACGGCGGCTCGCTCAACCAGGAACTGCTCACCCGCAAGATGCAGGAGAACACCGACCGCGACCTGGGCAAATCCTCCGACGAAATCCTCAACGAGTGCATGATCCTCTCCGCGCTCGAGTCCACCGAGCTGGCCCTGCGCTCCGGCCTGCGCAAAGACCAGATCATCATCTCCTGCAAAGTTTCGCGCCCGCCGCATCTCATCGCCGTCTATCGCCAGCTGGCCCGGCAGACCGACCAGCCGCTGCACCTCGGCCTCACCGAAGCCGGCATGGGCATCAAGGGGCTCACATGGTCTTCCGCAGCGCTCGGCGTGCTGCTCGAAGAAGGCATTGGCGACACCATCCGCGTCTCGCTCACCCCGCGTCCGGGCGGCGACCGCTGCGAAGAAGTCTATGCCGCCTGCGAAATCCTCCAGGCGCTTGGGCTGCGACAATTCTCCCCGGCCATCACCGCCTGCCCGGGCTGCGGGCGCACCACCAGCACCACCTTCCAGGAATTGGCCGAGCGCGTTCAGGGCTACGTCCGCGAGAAAATACCGGAGTGGAAAACGCAGTACGAAGGCGTCGAGGCCATGACCGTCGCCGTCATGGGCTGCATCGTCAACGGCCCGGGCGAATCCAAAGCCGCCAACATCGGCATCTCGCTCCCCGGCACCGGCGAAGCTCCCTCCTGTCCCGTCTATATTGACGGCCAGAAGTTCGTCACCCTCCACGGCACCTACGCCGAGCTCGACGCTGCATTCCGCAAGTTGATTGACGATTATGTCTCGACTAGGTACCCCCGCCGTACTAGCAGTCCTCTCCCGGTTCTGAAGTAGAGGACAATCCAGGCTTATGCTCGTATTCTTGAGTCACGCTGCAATTGACGAAGAGATTGCAAAATATTTGAAGGAGATAGTCGAGAAAGCCTTTTCCGGCGTTAAAGTCTTTGTGTCAACTGACCCTGAGGATTTGCCACCTGGTGATCCATGGGTCGAAACAATTCTCCAAAACCTCAGGGCTGCCAGATTATTGTTGGTCCTGGCTTCTGGACGTGGAATTAGCCGCCGGTGGGTTTGGTTCGAGCTGGGGGCAGAGTGGGGACAAAGCCATAAGATCATTCCATGCTGTTTGGGGAAGCTTCGAAAAGGTAGCTTGCCAGCTCCTTTTTCTATCTACCAGCAGGTGAACATTGATGAAGAACAGGACTTGAAAATCTTACTTTCAGAGATTGGAAAAGAATTGAACGGATCAGCTCCTAACCTAGATTATGGAGAGATTTCCGGACATCTATTAAGGCTCGACATCAGAGCAGAGGAGCGTGACAGACGCAAGACCCAATCTCCACACTCAGAGAAGTTACGGGGCAAAGTCGCGGAAGGATTAAGAAAGTTGAACGAAGGAGAGAAAGAAGCTCTTCGGCACTTGTACTTGGAGGGTCAGATTACCGACCGTCGGGCAATCGAACTAGTCCGGGCAAAAAGCCTGCTTGCAGATAACCCCACTACGATCTTTACGAGGATTAGCTCTGAAACCGGTTTCGTTCGGCGATTGTGGCCATTCGACAAAACCGAATTACACTTCGGTTATCAAGGACCATATGAAATCAACTCCGAATTTAGAGAGATTCTCGGAGAGTGTTTGTTCCCGCCTGAGCCGAGTGATTAGGACAACCAGTCAAGAACTTTACTCATCTCGGATATCTTTCTAATAGCCAGTTCCAGCGAATTTTCAGCACTTCTCCAAACATCCGCAGGCTATCGCTGAACATTTTCACCTTGGTATCCGCGTTGTGTGCCCAGCGCACGGGAATCTCCGCCACGCGTAGCTCGTGCCGCGAACGGCGGCGGTGGGTGTCTCAGCACAGAGGCTACGAGCCTTTCGTCGCCGTACGAGTTTTCTTGACATTGCAAAATAGCTTGTAGATAATGTATATGAAATATGATTTTCAATAAGCATTGCACATGTCCCGCCCACGAATCCTCGCCTCCGCCAGCCATCTCTCCTCAAATCAATACTTCCGCTGCTGGACGGAATAACTCCTGCCAAATCCGCACTTACGGGTTTGTTGGACTTAATCCGCCTCTCTTTTCAACGCCTTACACAGGGGGAGGGGGGGTACCCCCCAGGAGGCACCCTTGAAGACCTCTGATTCCTACCTCCGACATCCCACTTCCGACCTCCAACCTCCTACTTCCGACCTCTCTCCTCCAGACCCCCGCTGCTCCTTCACCTTTCGTGACGGACGCCGCTGCCGCATGCTCCGCTCGCCGGACCATCCCGCCCTGTGTCCCGACCACGCTCGCCGCAAGCAAGATGAGAGCGCCGCTCCTCCCAGCCTGCCGCCCCTGGCCACTTGCGATGCACTCGACTCGCCAACCAGCGTCCGCCGAGCTTTGCGCCGTCTGGCCCGTGCTGTCGCCGATGAACACATCCCACTGCGCCAAGCGGAGATCATGGCGCACATCCTGCGCTTGCTCCTCACAAGCGCCCGCCGTGACGCGCAGGCCGTACGGCGGCTAAACGCTAAGATTCCTCGTCGGAACGACGGCGGGGAGCGCGGAGGAGAAGGCGGGCACCCTTCGCCTGCGCTCAGGACCTAGCCATGGAACTTTGGATATCGGCCCAACACCCAATTCCACCGAATCTTCAGCACTTCGCCAAACATCCGCAGGCTATCGCTGAACATACGCACCTTAGACTCCGGGTTATGCGCCCAGCGGACGGGAATTTCTGCCACGCGCAGCCCGTGGCGCTTGGCGAGGAAGAGAATCTCCGGGTCGAAGCCGAACCACGACATCCTTTGCTGCTCAAACACAATCCGCGTCGGCGCTCGCAGGAAAGCCTTGAACCCGCACTGCGTATCCTCAAACGCCACGCCCGTCACCGCTCGCACAATTTTATTGAAGATGATCCCCGCCAGCTCGCGGAAGCGCGACTGGTGGACTTCGATCAGGCTGCGGTCCACTGCGCGCGACCCAATCGCAATCTCATACGGACCCAACACAGCCAGCAGCTTATCGGCCTCTTCAATCGGCGCGGAGAGATCGGCATCGGTGAAGAGCACCATCCGCCCGCGCGCCTCGAGTACGCCGTGTCGCACCGCGTACCCTTTGCCCGTGTTTTTTTCGTTGCACACCAGCCGCAGCGCCGGCCAGCCCGCGCGTGCTTCCATCGCGATCGCAGCCGTGCGATCGGTCGAGCCATCATCAACGACGATCACTTCGGCGTCGGCGCGCTTGGCGTCCAGGTACGCGCGGATGCGCCGCAGCGTCTCCGGCAGGCGCCGCTCTTCGTTGTACGCGGGAATGACAATAGACAATTCCGGCGCGGTTTGTGCGTCCCGGTCGGGCTTGCGGGAGGGAGCGCTGCTCATCGCCGGGGTCAGCTCCGCCAGCCGTAGCGGCCCACCAGCGGGACAAACCGGCAGTAGTTCACCACGTGCGAGGAGGTCTTTTCTCCTTCGCGACGCACTGCGAGCAGCTCCTGCTGGTCGGCCGCGCCGACGGGAATCACCAATCGCCCGCCATCGGCCAATTGTTCCAAAAGCGGAGGAGGCACCTCAGGCGCAGCCGCGGTGACCACGATGCCGTCAAAGGGCGAAAGCTCCGGCAGTCCCAGCGTGCCGTCGCCGGTGTGCACGTGGACGTTGGCGTAGCCCAGCCGCGCCAGCCGCTCCTCCGCGCCCAGCGCCAACGGCGCGTGGGTCTCCACCGAGTACACCTCGCGCGCCAGCAGCGATAGCACCGCGGCCTGGTAACCGCAGCCGGTGCCCACTTCGAGCACGCGCTCCCCGCCGGTCAGCTCGAGCGCTTCGCTCATCACTGCCACCATGTACGGCTGCGAAATGGTTTGCCCTTCGCCGATGGGCAGCGGCTTATCCGTGTAGGCCACATCGAGGAAGTCGAGCGGTACGAACTCGTGTCGCGGCACCGCCAACATCGCCGCCAGCACCCGCTCCGACCGCACCCCGCGGCGGCGGATCTGCCGCTCGACCATCTCCCGCCGCTGCTCGGCAAAGTCTTGCATCGTGTGGCGGATCGAGAGCTTCATGGCATCTGTGATTGGTGCGCGCTCATGGCCGCGGGCCCTCCGCAGCCGTGCGCTCCTCTCTGCGCCTCAACTTAGCACACCCGCGCAGGCGTCGGCCAATCCAACAGGGTCGCGCGCCCTGCTGGCGGCTACTTGAACCGCTTTTTGAATTTGACGTCGATGCCGAAGGTGCCGTTCTGGTCGCGCAGGGCGACGATGGAGATATCGCGGCTGACGTTGTATTCCACCTGGATCACCTGCTGCTGCGACGAAGTCACGTTGGTACTGTAAGTGATCACCAGGTTGCGCCGCACCTGCTGCTCGATGGTGATGCGCGCGCCGGCGTTCTGCTCGCCGCCGGTGGCAGGGACGAACGGGTCCACGCGGAAGCGGCTGATGCCAAACAGCCGCTCGAGCCGTCCGCCGAGCTGGCTCGAAATCGCTTCGGAGATGAGCGTGCCGGCGCCCAGTTCAGACGTCTGCCCCGGCGCGGCCGAGCGCAACTGGCTTTCTTCGCCGGTGCGGCCCAGCGCCAGCAGCGTAATGACGTCGCCCGAAGGCAGCGGCGGGTCCGACCGGTAGGAAAGTGCCAATTTACTGGCCGGACCGCTGATGGCCAGTGTGACCTCGTACTGCTGCACGGTGGTGACCGCCTCCAGGTTCAGCACCGGGTCCAGCCGGAAGGGATTGGAAAACGAAATTTCACCGCGCGTCAGGCGGTAGCGGCTGCCGCGGAAGTTCATCTCGCCGCTCAGCAGCCGAATCTGCCCGAGCAAGATGGGGTGCTCCCAGGTGCCCCGGACGCGCAGGTCGGCTTCGGTGTCGAAACGCGATCCGGCCCATTCCAGCCGGGAATCGGGACTGGAGACGGCGTGGATATCGAACTGGAGGTTGCGCAGGAAGGGCGAGCCGGTGGTGGGAGCGCTCGCCGCATCCTTGGAGGCATTGAAGAATGACGCGAGGTCGAAACCCTGGGTCATGAGCAGCCGTTCGACCACCACCTGACCGGAGAGAACCGCCGCGCGCGTGGAGCCCACCATCCGCAGTGTCCCGCCGGCCAGCCAGCTCATGCCCACCGGATAGCGGACGCGCACGCGATAGGCGCGCGCGGTCAGGTCGTAGTGGAGCGGTCCCTCGCCATACGCCAGCGTTCCGCTGAGCAGCATTCTGCCGCCGCCCGCTTCGGCGGAGACGTTTTCAAAATTCAGCCGGCTGCTGTCGAAATTGAATTCGCCGGTAATGCGGCTCAACCCGGTGGGGAATTCGCCATACGTGGCGGAGGCTTCCTTGAGGCTTACTTTTCCGTTGATCCGCGGGCTGCTCAGTGTACCGGCTATGGATGCGTTGACCTGCGCCGGGCCGCGCGCTTCGATGCCGGGCAGAAAGCCATCGGCCAACTGCAGGTTGACCGTGCCGGCGACGTTCATGTTCAGCCGGCGGTCGCCGGTGAAGCGCGCCGAGCCGGCAATCTGGAAGTCGGTGTCCGCACCGCGCAGGGCGGCCTGCTCGATACGCACCTCGTCGCGGCGATAGGTGAGCCTAATCGGGCCGACGTTTTCGAGCTTCACCTGCCGATAGCCAAAGGCCAGCCGCGTAAGCTCTGCATCCAAAGCCAGTGTTTCCGGGCGCCGCAGCGCACCGCTGAGCCGGAAGCGGCCATCCACGCTGCTTCGCCCGCTGAGGGCTTCGAGACGAAGCGCCGTCCGCAAGAAGGGGGCGAGGTCCACTCCAGCCACGTTGAGGTCGCCCTGAAGGCGGTAATCGCCGCTCAGCCCCAGCTCGAGTTTACCTTGAAAGTGTCCGGCGATCATCGCCGAGCCGACTTCAAAGTGCAGCCGGCGGCCGTCGGAATCGAGCTTGCTCTCCAGACTGCCCAGCACCTCGTCGCCCACGCGCAGGTTGACCAGCCGCAGCGAGCCACGCGCGATCGGTGCCGTGAGCGGCCCCTGTCCGCTCACCTGGAAACTCAACTGGCCGCCCAAGGGCAGCCGCTCGCTCTGAATTCGCGTGATGTCTTCGAGCGGGATCACTGCGCCGGTCAGGTCAAAGGCAACGGTCTGCTCCACCGGGTGATATTCAAAGTTGCCTGTAATGACTCCCGCCGGGCGACCGCTGTTGCCGCGTGATGCCGCGCGCAGCTCCGCATTCGATATGCGGATTTCGTTTTGACGCAGGCTGAGCTGGCCGCGCGCGCTCTCAAGCGAAATTCCCCAGGCTTCCACCTGCGCCAGATCAAACGAACCGGAAAGCTCCGGGGCCTGGCGCGTGCCTCCGGCGCGGAAGTGCCCGGTCAGCAGCCCGCGCGCCGGGTAGTTCCACCCAACAAGCGCCTGCAAGTCGTCGGTGGGCGCGCGTTCGAGCGTTGTCTCCAGGCTCCACGCGCACGCCGGGCAGAAGCTCCAGTCATCGAAATGGAGCGCCAGCTCAACCTGTGCAGTGGCGCTGCCCCGCCTCATCCGCGTCCGCATCAAGCGAAACGCGGCAGGCGAATAGCTCATCTCGCCTTCCAACTCATCCGCGCTGTAGCGGTCGTAGGCAAACTGAGCGAGCTTTGTCCGCCCGGAAAACGCCGGGGCCTCGAGCCGCCCGGTGACCCGGCCCTGCCAGGTGGCCTTACCGCTCACGCGCTGCGGCTCGGCCCTGGCCCCGCGAATCTGGTTGATGAAGTCGTTCCACGGGAGAAGGTCATCTATGGCGAGCATTGCTTCAAGCGACGAGTCCCGCGCGCCCAGCGTTCCGTTGATCTTCAGGCGCGAGGAGGGCGTCGAAATTTCGCCGGAGGCGATGCGTACGCTCCTGCGCACCATCGAGTAATCAAACGGCAGGCGTGCGGCCGCGGGGACATCGCCGGTCTGGGGCGTCACCGGCGGCGACCAGAGCATAACGCCGCGCGACTCCACTGCTTTGAAATCCTCGCTCCACGTGGTGACCGCCTCCACGTCCACGTCGGCATTCCAGTGCAGCGACTCGATCGGAAAGCCCGTGTGACCCACGGCGTCGAGCAGCCGGGCGAGACTCATCCCCCGCGCGCGGGAGTCTACGCGGAACTTCAGGCCGTCAAAGACCAGGTTCAGTTGCCCCTGCACGCGGCCGCCCAGAAGTTGTAGCTCCAGGTCGGGGACGGTGAGCGCGCGGTTGTCGGCGCGATAGCTGCCGCGGATGGCGATGTCTGCGCTGTCGAACCATTCCCAGCGCGTATCAATCGCCTGCGCCGAATACCGCCCGGAGACGCTGACCTTGCGATTGGTGTAGTTCCCCTCGCCGGTGAAGTCCACGCGGCCTGCGGGAGCAGTCGGCTTGCGCAGGATCGTGCGGAGGTCGTCCAATGCGAGCCGTCCGCGATACCGGAAGTTCCACTTCGGATTGGCAAAGCCGGAGACCCGGGCAGTGGCGTCCAGGTTGGAACCGGGCAATATCCAGAGTAGTTGTTCCAGCGAGAAGGCGTCGCGCTCGAGCGTGAATTTCGCGTGGAAGTCGGATTGAAATGGCTGGTAGCGTCGCGCGGCGATTTTCATTCCCTGCCAGGTCATCTGTCCCGTGTAGAATTCTTGGCCCGGTGCGGGCGCGTGGAAGTCCACGGCGAAGCTGAACGCGCCGCCTTCTGCCGCCAACGGCACGCGCACATCGTTGAACGCGATCGAGCCATCGCTCAGTCGCAACTGGCGGGCCGTCAAGTCGAACACGCGCTCCTGCCACGGCTTGCCCGGTGCGCGCTGCACTTTCGGACCGGGGAAGTTGGTGCGGCCGTCGGCATCGACGCGCACGAACACTTCCGGGCGATCCATCTTCAATTCATCGAGCGCGATTTTGCGCCCGAAGATGGAGACAACGCGGAGATCAACGACCATGCGCTCCACGTGGAAGAGCGGCGGCGTACCTTCCGGCTCCGTGCCATGGACGGTGAGCTGCTCGATCTCGGCGCGTAAGCTCATCCACTGAAGCCGGAAAGCCTTCAATTCCACGCGCCCGCCCGTCGCCTGTTCAATCTGGTTCACGACGGCGTCACGCACCCAGCGGTCCGAGAGGCCGGTCCACACAATGGCTGCCAGCCCCAGACCGATGATCACCACAAACAGCGCGAGAATCACCAGCGCGCGTCTCAGTCGTTTTTTCGTTGTCGCCTTCATCGCTTGCTTCTTACCTCTCCCATTAGCTTCATGGCCCGCCATTTGCCGTCAGGATTTCCACCTTCACATTGGCGCGCGATTCTCCGATCCATCGCGCGGCCAACCGGCTGATCTCCCGCTGGACGAGCAGCTCGCGGATCTGCTCCTGCACGGATTCGAGCGGCGGTGCCTGCTGGCCGCGCGCGGCCAGTTGCGGCAGGAGCTCCTGGCGGTAGTACGTGTCGATCTGGGCAGGCTCCACCTGCGCCGCAGCGCGGAATTTCTGGTCGAGGAACTGCAACAGGTGGATTTGCCGCTCGAGCAGTCGCCGTGCCGCACCAACAGTGAGTCCAGCTTCGCGCAGACGGCTGCGAAACACCTCCGGCGAGGCAAATTGTTTTTCCAGTTTCTCCATCGCTTGTCCAACCGCCGCCACTGACGGCCTCGGGAACTGCTCCGCGCGGGCCTCGGTGCTGACGATCCACTGGTCCACCAACTGCCGGACCAGCTCGTGGTCGCTGGCCGGCTTTGCGCCGGTCAATTGCTGGAAGCCGGCCAGCTCGCGCATTTCGCTCAGCGTTAGGACGTCGCCGTTGATTCGCGCGACGATGCGGTCCACCACCTGCTGCGCCCCCACACCGGGCATATACGCACTCAGAATCACAATCGCCAGGACCAATGCTGCCACCCTGCGTTGCATCAGAACACCGCCCCAAGGTTGAAGAAAATCTGGAACCGCGGAAGCCGCTCCGTCCTCAGGACTTGTCCCGTGGGGCAGACCGGACTGCTGCCGGACGTCGCTGGCGAACAGAACTGGAACTTCGCCGGGTTGAGGAGTAGTCCCAGGTCCACGCGGATCGGCACCACCGCCGTGCTGTACAGAAGGCTGAAGCCAACCGTGTGTGAAAAGTAGCTCAACTCGCCGTTGGTGATGGATGCCTGCGTGGGCGAGGGCCGCAGCGTGATCCGGTCGGCGCTTGCGAAGACGTTGCCCGCATCATAAAACACCGCGCCGCCCAGGCGGTTGCCCACCCACGGCAGGCGCATCGGAAAGCGCAGCTCCTGGTTGAAGATCAACTCAGCCCGGCCGCCGATGGGGAAGCCGGTGATCGGGTCGCGCGGGCCGGCCTGGTTGAGCCCGTAGCCGCGTAAAGAGGTCCCGCCGCCGGCAAAGAACCGCTCCGGCAGCGGGATGTTCGAGCTGAGGCTGCTGCCAACCGGCTCTTCCACACCGAAGCGCGTTGAGCGCACAAACGCCAGGCGCTGGCTGAGCCGGTGGTAGGTGGAGTTCTGCGCGAAAAAGCGGAAAAAGCTTGCGCTCGAACCCAGCGCCCGGGCGTTGAAGGCCACGTCGACCGTGTTGAAGTTGCCCTGCGTGGGATTGGTGGGCGGGTCGCGCCGGTCGCGGACCCAGCTGGCCGCGAACCCGGAGACCAGCGTGGGCTGATTAAACAGCGGGATCTGACCCGCGGAGATCCGCAGGTCGTTCACCGTCACGCGCCGGAAAATGTAGCGGTAGAGCATCGAAGTCGCCGGCGTAACCCGCTGGGCCAGTTGCAGGGCTCCTTCATATTTCGTGGAGGTGAACGTGCGCACGTCGCGGGCGCGGTCGGCCAGCGCCGTCAGTTGCAGACTGAGCGCCGGCCAGCCAAAGAAGTTCGGCGCCGTGTAGCTGATCAGCCCGCGGCTCTGCAGAGTGCCGCCCCGCAGCTTGAAGCCCAGCGTATCGGCGCGGCCGGTCAGGTTGGACTTGGCAATCTCAAAGAGGCCCCGCGGGCCGAGGCGAAACTGGCTGGCCGCGGGATCGGTGGTGCTGCCGCCCAGGCGCTGCGCTTCCAGGCCAAAACCGTAGGCCATCGAGTAACGCTTCGCTTCCTCAACCAGCACAACCAGGGTCTTTTCGGTGGCGGTGCCGTCCGGGTTCTGCGGCGCAATGTCCACACGGCTGAAGACGCCCAGGTCATAGAGCGAGTGCTGGCTTTGAACAACAGCGCCCTCGCTCACCGCCTCTCCCGGCCGCAGCTTGACCTCGCGTTCCATCACGTTTCGGCGCGTATGCTCGTAGCCACTGAGGAGGACTTCCTTGATGCGCAGTTGCCGGCCCTCGGCGATTCGGTAGGTAAGCCGCACCTGCGGTCCGTTCGTGCCGGCCTGCTTCTCGGAACTCGGCGAGCTGCCGCCCGGTTTCTCCGCCGGAGGCGATGCCAGCGCGGTCACTTCCTCGGCCGTCGCCGAAAACCGCGCGTCGGGGAATCCTCGGTTGTAGTAGAGCGCCAGGATATTGTCGCGGTCGCTGGAGACGTTGAAGTCGGAGTAGGGCTGCCCTGCCATCGAGCCGACCACGTCGAGCAGCCGGTCGGCGCTCAAAGCGCTGCTGCCCTCGATGGTCAGCTCGGCCACGCGGGTTTGCGGACCTTCCTGCACCTGGAAGCGGACAAAGAGATCGCCCTCCTTGCCACGGTAGTCTTGCTCCAGCGAAGTCGCCACCTGCGCATTGCGGAAGCCGTTAGCAATGTAGAGGTCGCGCATCGAATCAACATCACCGGCCAGCAGACGCTGGCTGAACCGTCCGCGGTCAGCAAATCCGGCCGGCCGAATCTGCAGGCGGCCGAGCAGCAGTTCGTCGCCGAAATACCGATTGCCCTCGATCGAAACGCCCACCAGCCGCTGGCGCGGCCCGCGCTGGATCGGGTAGGAGATGAGCGTCGCGGGCTGCTTCTTGCCAGTGCCGGTCTCGCCCGCTTCGTGGACGATGGGAGTACCCACACGGGCCTGGAAGTGTCCCTCCCGCTCAAGAAAGTCGCGAATCTGGCGGCGCCCCTCCTGGAGCAGGTCTTCGTCCACAGTCCCTTCCTGATAGATGGGGACCAACTTGCGCAGCTCTTTGGACGAGAACTTTTCTCCGGTCGCTTCCAGTCGCACCACCGGCCCGGCTAGAATCTCCACCGTCAGTGGAACGGTAACGGACTTCGCGTCGTATTCCCCGCGGCGCACCTCCACGCGCGCGCTGAGATGATCCTTCTTGGTGAGAAACGTCCGGATGCGCTCCGCGCCATTGCTCAATCGCCGCAAAGTAACCGGACGTCCGGGCTTCAGCCGCGAGCGTTTCAGGAGTTCCGCGTCTGGGAACTGGGTCTGGTTGTGCACAGTAATGACGCCCTGTTTTGCGCGCGGGCCCGGCGTCACGCGCACGACAATATCCATCTGTCGCGTCTCGGGATGAGGCGTCAGCTCGTGCGCCACTTGCGCTTGATAGAAGCCGTCTTCGCGCAGCACCTCCATCAACCGCTTGAGCCCTTCCTCCAGCTGTCCTTCTCGGAACGCCACGCCCAGCTTCAGCCGCAGCGCGGCCAGGGCCACGCCCTGCCCCGGCGGCTCGCGCAGACCCTCAACGCGTACCAGGTTGACATAAAAGTTCCGCTTCACGACGAAGTCCAGCCGCACGCCACCGGGCACTGTCGTCGTCTGGGCCTGCACATTGGCGTAAAGGCCGGTGCGGTGGAGCTGCTTCAGGCTCTCGCGCACGGCCTCCGAATCAAACGGTGTGCCCGCCTGCGCTGCCAGTGCAGGGTTCTCTTCAAGGATCTGTCCGGCTTCGGTTACGATCCTCACCGAAACAACGGTTTGTCCGTCGGGAGAGTTTTGTACAGCCAACGGGGCCTGTTGTGGAGCGGGATTCGTTGCTTGCAACTGCGCCGCGACTGGGCTAGAGAGAAGGGCTAGGCTCAGCCAGACCACCGGCACGCTGGCAGCGAGTCGTCCCAAAGCGCGAAGCTGGCGTGTCCTCATCACCCAAAGTGAGACGAAAGGTTAGCACAGCCCCGTTGCCTGCTTTGGCTGTTTCTTTCGCGCTGAAGCAGGGCTGTTCCTCGATTGCACGCCGCGCGAGCCGCCTGAAATGGCGTTAAGATGTTGAGCGGAGGCAAAGGTGGACCCCAAGCTCTACGAGAAATACTCCCGCCAGATCTTGTTCGCCGGGATCGGCGAGGCCGGCCAGCAGCGCCTGCTCGAATCGAGCGCTGTGCTGGTCGGCTGCGGCGCGCTGGGCACCGCCGTTGCCAACCTGCTGGTCCGCGCCGGCCTGGGCCGGCTGCGCATCATCGACCGCGACTTCGTCGAGCCGTCCAACCTCCAGCGCCAGACGCTCTACGACGAAGCCGACGCCCGCGACGCGCTTCCCAAAGCCGTCGCCGCCGAGCGCAAGCTGCGCGCCATCAACTCCGGCGTCACAGTCGAAGGTATCGTCGCCGACCTCACTCCCAAAAACGCAGAAGAAATGCTGGGCGGCTTCCCGCTCATCCTCGACGGCACCGATAACTTCGAGACGCGTTTTCTGGTGAACGACGCCGCCATCCATCTCGGCAGTCCGTGGATCTACGCCGCCGCGGTGGCGAGCTACGGCCTGACCATGACGATCCTGCCCGGCGAAACCGCGTGCCTGGCCTGCCTGCTCCAATCGCAGGGCGGCAACGGCGCAGGCATGGAAGAAACTTGCGACACCGTCGGCGTGCTCGGCGCCGCCGTAGGCGTGATTGCCTCGCTCGAAGCCGCCGAAGCCATGAAGCTGCTCATCGGCCAGCGCGAAGCATTGCACGGCCGGCTCATCTCGGTGGACGTCTGGAGCGGGCACTGGCAAGCCATCCGCGTCGCGCGCAATTCTGAATGCCGCGCCTGCGTCCGCCGCGAGTTCACTTATCTCGAGGGCGATGCTCAGCCGCACCTCACCATGTGCGGCCGCGACTCGGTACAAATCCACGAGCGCAGCCGCCGCCTCGACTTGAATGAGCTTCGCCGACGCCTTGCCCCCAGCGTCGCCGAAGTCCGCAACAACGATTTTCTCCTCCGCTTCCGCGTGCCGCCGCAGGTCCCAGGTCAGGCCACGGGCTTCGAGATGACCGTTTTCGCTGATGGCCGCGCCATAATCAAAGGCACACGCGACCCCGCCGTCGCCCGCTCCCTCTACGCCCGTTACATCGGCTCGTAACATTTCAAATCTCGCAGGAGCGTTTCGGATGGAGCCAGGAGAGGCGGCGGCCGAGAGCGGCGAGTTCCTTCTCATCCAGCAGCCGCTCGGCGCGGGGAAAGACCTCGTTTTCTTCAAAGCGGATGTGGTCGTGTAACAATCGTGCCAGCTCCGCGGATAGCTCCTCGACCGGTTGACCCGCCTTCAGCGCTGCCTCCAGGTCGGCAATCTGCGCACGGATGGCGGCGTGGTCGGCCACCAACCGCATGATCAGCGGCTCTTTGTGCAGCCGGCCGTGCTTTAACCAGGCTGGCAGCAGTACCTCTTCTTCCTCGCGGAAGTGCTGTTGCCCCGCCTTCTTCCAGAAGCGCAGGAACTGGCGCACTACTCTCTCGAGCGTCTTCTTCCGCCCGGCCGCCGGCTCTTTCAGTGCGCGGCGGATGAAGAGTGCTTCCATCAACGCAACGTGGTGGTGCTGGCTGAGCGGGTGGAGTGCGACGTGGCGCTTCACAGTGTCCAGCTCCCAGTACGGACTTTCTTCTCATGCAAGCGGAGGGGTTTCATTTCTTCGTGGGCGTCGGCTGCGCCGCGGCCACGGTCGCCGGCCGGAACTCGCTGTGCTGCTCCAGTACTTTCACGCGCAGCGTTTTAATCAGGATGCGGCCGTCCAGGTAGCCGTCAATGTAGCTCGGCAGCCAGGCCGTCTGGTCCACCTTGGTTTGCTCAAAGCGCAGGACGAATTTCTTCACTGAAGCCAATATCCCGCCCCAGGCCGAGACATTCTCCGGCAGGTGCAGGTCCACGCGCGCGATCTCAAAGTCCTTCTCGTCCACCCACAGGCGCCCCGCCGCGCGGTTCAACAGCCGGTCAATGATCCGCTTCACCGGCCAGTTGGGGCGCGGCTGGAAACTCAGGATGTAGGCCGGCCGCCCGTTCACCGCCTCGTGCCCGGTCACGTCCCACTGGTAGCGCGCGATCAACACGGCGTCGAACTTCAGGTCATCGACGTAGTCCTTTTTCCTGTGGGCTGACTGCGGCTGTCTCTTCTTCTTCGCTACAGTTTCCCGGAACTTCCGTTCGCTGTCCTGTTCCTGCCGCAGCTCCTTGCCCGCGAGCGACTTGCCGTCCTTCCGAACCAACCGCGAATACGACTCCCCATCGATCGGAAAAACCTGATAGACCTTATCCTCGCGCTTCTTCACATTGCCCTTCGAGTCGTACTGCTCGGTGATCTGGTGGCGCGTCCAGGCATACTTGCCTTCAAACTTCTGCTCGTCTGACCATTTCGCCCGCTCGATGGCTTTTTTCAGAACGTCCTGCACGGTGGGCAGAGCTGCTGTGTTGGGGCGAGCGGCCGGCCCCTTGCGCTGGGCCCGGACGGCTTCGCCCGCTGCAATAAGCAGGCAGACGGCCGCAGCCCACAAGGCAAATCGCAGGGGGACTCTCCAGGTGACGTGGCGTGGCGTAAGGTGCATGAATATCCAGACGATTCTAGCAGCGAAAGTGTTGCTTGGACTCGTGAACTCGGAAAGGGAAGGAACGATTATCGCGCGACGCGCGTGGTGGGCGCGCGCAGTGCGGCGCGGTCGAGGTTCTCGCGCAGGTTCATCAGCGTGAGGAACGTGCTCAGGATGCGCGCCTTCATCTCGTTTTCCATCTGCAGCCCGCAGGTGGCCACCCGCGCCAGCATCTCACCGTGTTCCGCGATCCAGCGGATGATCTCCACCTGCCGCGCATGCGGCGCATTGCCGAGCGCGGTCTCGCGGCGCATCTCGGCGCACTGCTGTTCGACACGCAGGGTGAAATGGAGCACGCAAAGCCGCTCGCTTTCTAACTGCGAGGGCACGGACAGCTTGCACCCGGGACTGCTGCACGAGCCTGCCATGGTCTCCGTCGAGGGCTGAATCCGATTCTAAGCGCCTTCAACGGGCGAATACCATCCTACCTGTCCAATCAGGCACGTATCTGCTACGCGGTGGGAAGGCCCCCTGGCAGTTCACGCCACGGCCAGCGCCGCTTCAAGGTCGGCGATGATGTCGTGCCAGTCCTCCAGTCCCAGCGAGAGCCGGATGCCACCCGGCAGCAAACCGCTGCGAGTCTTCTCCTCCTCCGGCACGCCGGCATGGGTCATGGAATAGGGGTTTTCGATGAGCGTCTTGATCTGCCCCAGGCTGACGGCCAGCGTGATCGTATAGGCGTGATCGGCGACGAAGTCCACCATCCGCTCGGACGCTGCCGCCGCACCGCCCGGCAGGTCTTTCTTCAGCTCAAAGTAAAGCATGCTCCCGGGCGCAAACTTGCCGTCGAAGCTGACCATCTGTCGCCGCGCCAACTCGCTTTGCGGGTAGCACGAAAGGCCCGGGTAGACCACCCGCGCCACCTTGGGCTGTTTCAGCAGGAACTCGGCCACCTTCATCGCTGCCTTCTGCTGGTTGACCATGCGCGTGGCCAGCGTCGGCAGACCGTACACCAGGATGGACCATGCGTTCTTCGGCGAAAGCACCCCGCCAAAATCCTTGCGGTAGAGCATCAGCAGGTTGTAGTAGCGGTTCGAACCGATCACCGCCCCGCCCATGTCCGTGCCGAAGCCGCCGATGTCTTTGGTGAGGCTGTGCACGACGAGGTCGCAGCCCAGCTCGAGCGGCCGCTGGCAGTACGGCGTGGCGAAGGTGTTGTCCACCACGATGCGGATGCGGTCCTGCTCGCGTCGCCCCACGTTGAGTTTGTCCACCACGCGGCGTACCGCGGCGATGTCAATCAGCTCCATGGTCGGATTCACCGGCGTTTCGAAATAGACGATCCGGCATCGATCTGTGGCCACCTTCGCGATCGATTCCAGGTCGGTCAGGTCGCAGAAGTCGGCGCGGATCTGGTAGCGCGGCAGCCAGTTGGTGAGCAGGGAATGTGTGCAGCCGTAGATGACGCGGTGGGCCACCACCTGGTCGCCGCTCATCATCAGGATGCCTATCGCCGCGCTTATGGCCGCCATGCCGGTCGAAAAGGTGACCGCCATCTCTCCACCCTCGGCCGCCGCCAGGTTTTCCTCGAGCATGCCGCGCGTCGGCTCGTCGAGGCGATCATAGATGTAAATGGGCGCGCGCTGCGCCGTCTCGGAGCCGAACTCGACGAAACCTTCGGCGCCGCGTTGCACGCTCTTCAGGCGGAACGTCGCCGAGCTCGATTGCGGCGGCACCACGTGGTGGTCGTAATCCCAGCGACCGGTGGCGAAGCTGCCGTGGATCAGGCGCGTGCGCAGGCGGTAGTGCTCGCGCGGCTTTTTGGGCTCGTGTTTCTTTTCCATGGGGATTCTCCTTGGATGAACCCCGCGAGAGGCGCCAGCGAACGCCCCGGCAAACGGGTGGGCTCGCCCGGCGTTAAATCGCTCATTCGCAGGCGGGTAAAACTCGTGGTGCGGCACGCTCAATGTATCACTTGCTGGCGGGCGTTTATAGCCGCCGTCCCAAACTCGTCAATGGCCACGTTCAATTTACCCAGACCTTCATCTGACCTTGGCGCACGGCTTCGATCACTTCGCGGACGGCCCAGGCGACCAGCTCCGGCTGGTCGAGATGGATCCAGTGCTTGCTGTCTTTCACTACAAGATGTTTCCCGCGGGTGGAGAGCCCGGCCAGGTCCTTC
>CAZHLD010000014.1:0-41458 GCA_964533185.1 uncultured Acidobacteriaceae bacterium
CGAGCGACGCACACAGACGGCACTCGGCGGTTCGGCCCGCCACGGCGGATGACAGCGCCAACCAGGGCCGGCTGGAAGCCGGCGCTACAGGGAGGGCACGCAGTAGCGTGCCCCTACGGGGAGGCGGCGCGCTGGCGGGCGGCTTCGTAGAGGAGGACGGAGGCAGCGACGGCGGCGTTGAGGGAGTCAACGCCCGCGGCGAGGGAGATGCGGATGAGGGAGTCACAGGAACGCTCGACTTCCGGCGGGAGGCCCGCGCCTTCGTTGCCGATGAGAAGGGCAGCGGGACTGCGGAGGTCGGCGGTGGCGGGCGAAGTGCCTTCGGAAACTGAAGCGGCGAAGAGACGGAGGCCGGCGACACGGAGTTGGGCGAGAGCAATTGAGATGGAAAGGCAGGGAAGAAGAAGCAGGCGAAGGGCCGAGCCGGCTGAGGCGCGGAGGGCTTTGGGCGAGTAGGGATGAGCGGTGCCGAGCGAGCCGGCGGAGGAGGTGATGACGCCGGTAGCGCCAAAGGCTTCGGCGGAACGAAGGATGGCGCCGACGTTGCCCGGGTCCTGAAGGCCGACGAGGACGAGGACAAGAGGGAGGCCGCGGACGAGGTCGTCGAAGCTGGCGATGCGGGGGTGGACGAGCGCGGCAATGCCTTGCGGCGTTTCGGTGGCGGCGACTGCGGAGAAGAGACGGTCGGAGGTGCGCAGGAGACGAGTGGAAGAATCGAGCTGCGACGCGAGGCGGTCGAAATAGTGAGCGCCGGATTGGCTAATGAGAATGGCTTCGACGGGGAGTTGGGAGCGGAGGGCTTCTTCGACGAGATGGAAACCCTCGAGGCCGACGGAGCCGTCGTCGAGCGGGCCGCGGCGAAGGGCGGCGCGGAAGCGGGCCAGCCAGCGATTATTGCGGCTGGTGATGGTCTCGATGCGCGGCGTGTGTGCGCGCATTTGAGACGGGGCCATGCAGGCAGCCTAGCAAGGAGGGCCGAGCGTGACAAGCGGCGGCTGAGGAAGGGAAAAGTGTTTTGGAACACAGATGAACACGGATGAAAAGTCGAAGAGTAAAAGAGTAGAAGAGGAAAAGAGGGACAGGTGATAGGTGAGAGTGAAAACGGGAAGAGGCGACGACCGGAATGAAGATGGAGGGGATCGCAATAGAAGGAAGCCGAACACAGATAACGGAAGGCCGCTCCCTGAAGGCGGGAGGCTGATTCGGCCCGGCGCGCTTCTTGCGTGGTGATGAGGGCTATGGTAGGTTGCCGCCGTCGCAGAGTCGCACCCGCTGCGTGCCAAGGAGTGTTTCCGGGCAGAAGTCATCCTGCGGCGAAGCCATCAAGAGAATGCGCCCCGCAGAGGCTTCCGGGACGCAGAGAATGCGTTCCGCAAGCCCGTCGGGGAACGAGAGGCGCGAACAACTTGCCGGTGGAAATCCTCAAAGTCTCGCCCGAAAACCCCGAGGCGAGCGTGCTGCGCTATGCCGCCGACCTGATCGGGCGGGGTCGCGTGGTGGGCGTCCCAACCGACACTTTTTACGGACTGGCGGCAGACCCCTTCAACCTGGCGGCAGTGGAACAAATTTACCGGGCGAAGGGGAGGCCGGAGGCGCGCGCGCTGCCGATCCTGGTGAGCTCAATCGAGCAGGCAGTGGAGTTGGCGCGCGAGCTGCCGGAAAGTTTTCTGAAGCTGGCGGAGAAATTCTGGCCGGGGGCGCTGACGCTGCTGGTGGATGCGTCGCACCACATCCCGCTTAAAGTGACGGCCAACACGGGGCGGGTTGCGCTGCGCTGGCCGAACTCGAAGGTGGCGTGCGCGCTGATTGAGGTCTGCGAGGGGCCGATTACCGGTACGAGCGCGAACCTCTCGGGTTTTCCAGCGTGCTCGAGCGCCGAGCAGGTGGTCAAGCAGATGGGTGACCGCTTGCCGCTGCTGATTGATGCGGGCGATACGGGCGCGCTGCTGGCGTCCACGATTGTGGACCTGCAAGGCGAGGCGTGGAGAATCCTGCGGGAGGGGACGGTCACGGAACAGGACATACGCGCGGCGCTGGGAGAATAGTCGTCAGTTATCAGTTTTCAGTTGTCAGTGGGGAGCTTTCAGCAGTCAGCATTCAGCAAACCCTTCGTTTGCAATTTCCGATCCAGAATTATCCCACCAAATAGAGCCAGAACTGAATATCGATGACCGCAGGCTGAAACTGAGTTGACCGTGTACTTGTTTCAGCGTACCGAGACGGAGGTGAGGAAGTCGTAGTCGCCGGAAGGGGTCAGAAAGATGTTGGAGAGGCGGCGGCGATAGACGGCGACGTTGTCGGCAAACCAGAGGCTGAGGTAGGGCAGGTCGGTCGAGACGATGCGCTGGACTTCGCCGAAGAGCTGTTTGCGGCGCTCGAGATTCGATTCGACGCGGGCCTGGTCGAGCAGGGCGTCAAGGCGAGGGTTGCGATAGCGGCCGCGGTTGGCACCGTTGGGCGGAATGCGGCGGGAGCTGAAAACAAACTCGAAAATGTCCGGGTCGTTATTGGCGCCGACCCAGCGAAGCAGAGTGAGCTGGAAATTGCCGGCGATGGCGTCGGAGAGAAGCGTGGCGAATTCGAGCGGGCGCAGCTCGAGAGCGATGCCGACGCGGCGCCACTGGTCCTGTAGGACGGCGCCGATAAGGCGGGAGAGCTCTTCAGTGGACGTTTTCAGAACCAGATGGAGACGGATGCCGTCAGGGCCGCGGGGGAAGCCTGCGGCGTTGAGGAGTTGCTCGGCGCGAGGGGGGTTGAAGGAGTAGCGCGTGACGTCGGGCGAATAGGCCCAGTTGTTGGGAGGGAGCAGACCATCGGCGACGCGGGCCTGGCCGCGGAGGAGATATTTGACGAGGGCGTCGCGGTCGGTGGCGTAGGCGAGGGCCTGGCGGACTTCGCGGCGAGAGAGAGCCGAGTCTTCGCAATTGATGCCAATGTAGGAGTAAATGGTGCCGGGCTGCTGAGTAACGGAAAGGTTTGAGTCCTGGGCAAGCACAGGAACCATGTCCGGTGTGAGAGAGTTGAGCTGGATGTCGGCGGCGCCTTTGCGGAGTTCGAGGGCGCGGACAACGGCGTCGGGGACGATGCGGAAGCGGACGCGAGCGACCCATTTTGTACGACGACGCTCCTCGATCATTTCTGGAGTGCCCCAGTTCTTGCTTTCGTAGACTGTCGTGAAGTAATTCAGGTTTCGCTCTAGGACGACAGAGTCGTCCTGTGCGGCGGAGACGAAGCGAAACGGGCCACTGCCGATGGGATGCGTGGCGAAGTCGGACCCCGAGCCTGCGGGGATGATGCCTACCGAAGGACGCGCGAGATTCCACAAAAAAGAGGCGTAGGGTTCGCTTAACCGGAAGACGACCGTGTGCGGGTCGGGAGCTTCGACGGCGGCGACCATGCGGAAGGCGCTGCGCTTGGGCGTGCGGATGGCGCCGGAAAGGATGGAGTCGAAGGTGAACTTGACGTCGGCGGAGGTAAGTGGGCGGCCGTCGTGAAAACGAATGCCGGGGCGAAGGTGGAAGACCCAAGTGAGCGGATTGGGGGACTCCCATTGAATGGCGAGGTCGCCGCGGAGGTTCATCTGCGTGTCGCGCTCGAGCAGGCTGCTGAAGATGAGGCTGTGCAGACGCTGGGACTGGGCGTCGGTGCCGACGCGAGGGTCGAGATTGGCGGGCATGGTTTCGATGAGGAAGACAATGGTGGCGGGGTCGGAGGTAGGTGCGCGGGAGCAGCCGGAAAGAAAAAGCGGAACACAGATGAACACCGATAAACACAGATAAGCAAAAAAAGTCGAAAGTCGAAAGTAAAAGCGTGAAAGCGGGTGTGGATGCCTGCGCAGCGCAGGGATTGTGACCCTTGTTTGTTTGAGTCGCATTGCGGCGGGCTCGAAGTCCTGCCATTCCGTTGCTGAGTTAGCGGGAGGCATAGCAGACCTTGCCGAGGATGGCGGGATGACGCGCGCCGGTGGCGCTTGGAAGATTGGCGGGGCGGCGGTGAAAAGTTTCGTAGGCGAGGATGGCGAAGGCGAAGGCTTCCTTGGCGTCGGCGGGAAGGCCGAGGTCGGCGGAGGTGAGGACTTCAATGCCGGAAAGGCCGGCGGCGAGCTGGGCCATGAGGAGCGGGTTGTGGGCGCCGCCGCCGGAGACGATGAGCTGCGAGATGCTGCCGCGCGTGCGGGGAAGAATGTGACGATGGAAGGCGTCCACGATGGAGAGCGCGGTGAGGACGGTAGCGGTGCGGACGAGGTCTGCGGGGCGGGCGCGATGCTGGCGGCCCCATTTGAGGATGCGAGCGACGAAGGCTTCGCCGTATTGTTCGCGGCCGGCGGTCTTGGGCGGTTTAAGGGTGAAGTAAGGGTCGGAGAGAAGTTCGTTGAGCAACTGCGGGAGCAGGCGGCCGCGGCGGGCGATGCGGGCGTCGCGGTCGAAGGAGGCGCGGCCGCGGGAGAAATGGCGGACGAGGGCGTCGATGAGCATGTTGCCGGGGCCGGTGTCAAAGGCGAAGACGTCGGCGGGACGCGCGGCGCGAGGGATGACGGTGACGTTGGCGATGCCGCCGATGTTGAGCGCGACGCGGCCGAAACGCGGGTGGCGGTAGAGGAGGTAATCCACGTAAGGGACGAGAGGGGCCCCGTGGCCGCCGACGGCCATGTCGGCAGGGCGAAAATCGGCAACGGTGATGATGCCGGTGCGGGCGGCGATGATGGAGGGTTCGCCGAGTTGAAGCGTAGAGCCGGTGCGAATGCCGGCGAGAGCTTTGATGGGCGCGCCCTGGTGGAAGACGGTCTGGCCGTGGGAGCCGATGAGGGCGATGTGTCGAGGAGCGATGCGAAAGCGGCGGCAGGCGTCGAGCGCGGCGCGGGCGAAGAGTTCGCCGAGAAGGAAGTTGAACTGGCTGAGGCCGCGGGTGGTGGTGGGGCGGCCTTCGGCGAGATGGAGGAGAGCGGCGCGAACATCGCGGGGGAAGGGGAACGAGGTGTGGTGCAAGAGCTTTGCGTTGATGCGTGGCGGGTGGCCCCTTCGGCTTCGGTCAGGGCGAGCTCCGATGCGGGCGAGGGCGACGTTGATGCCGTCGGCGGAAGTGCCGGACATGAGGCCGAGGACTAGCATGGGGAAGTGGGGAGTGGCGAGTGGTGAGTGACGAGTGGAAAAAGAAAGATTTCAACGCAGAGGGCCCAGCGCGGCGGAGCCGCAACCAAAAGACAGCCTGCGCAGCCTAGCGACGCATGGAAAGGGCATGAAGAATTTGAAATTTGAAATTTCAGAAAAAAGACGGAGGGGCGCACGGGAGATATTCCTAGCGGGAAGGAAAGAATTTGGGGGTTAGTAGCACAGAGAAGAGGGAGAGGAGAGGTCATGAGATTTGTTTTTTGAGCTGGGCGAGGAGGTTGAGGGCGTCGAGGGGTTTGAGGTTGTCGAGGTCGGCGGAGCGGAGGGCGTCGAGGACGGCGCGGTCGAGGGGAGTGAAGAGGACTTCCTGGTGGGGGAGAGGGCGAGCGCCGCTCGCCCCCACAGAGGAAGAATCGCCGGAGCCGTTGGAGGAGGAGGGATCGGCGGGAGAGAGGGCGCCGGGGGAGAGTTTTTCGGTGAGCTGGTGCTCGGACTGTTCGTGGCGGAGAAGAACTTCGCGGGCGCGCTCGATGACGGAGCGGGGCAGGCCGGCGAGGCGCGCGACTTCGATGCCGTAGGACTTGTCGGCTGAGCCCGGCTCGACGCGGCGGAGGAAGACGATGTCGTGTCCGACTTCTTTGACCGAGACGTGAACGTTTTTAACGCCAGGGAGCAGGTCGGCCAGCTCGGTGAGCTCGTGATAGTGCGTGGCGAAGAGCGTGCGGGCGCGCGTGAAGGCGTGGAGATGTTCGACGACGGCCCAGGCGATGGAGAGGCCGTCGAAGGTGGCGGTACCGCGGCCGACTTCGTCGAGCAGGACCAGGCTGGCGGGCGTGGCGGTGTTGAGGATGGCGGCGACCTCGGACATTTCGACGAGGAACGTGGAGCGGCCGCGGGCGAGGTTATCCGAAGCGCCGATGCGGGTGAAGATGCGGTCGATGATGGGGAGGCGCGCTTCGACGGCGGGAACGAAGCAGCCCATCTGGGCCATGAGGACGATCAGCGCGGCCTGGCGGAGATAGGTGGACTTGCCGCCCATGTTGGGGCCGGTGATGAGGAGGATTTGCTGGGCGGAGTCGTCGAGGTAGAGGTCGTTGGGGACGAAGCGCTCGCCGCGCTGCTCGAGCAGGCGTTCGATGACGGCGTGGCGGCCAGCGACGATGAGCAGGCGGCCATCGTCGGTGAAGGAGGGGCGCGAGTATTTGCGCAGGGCGGCCAGGCGGGCGAAATTGACCAGCACGTCAAGCTGGGCGACGGCGGCGGCTGAGGCGCGGATGCGCGGAGCTTCGGCGGCGATGGCAGAGCAGAGTTCGGTGAAGAGGCGGCGCTCGATTTCAGTGATGCGCTGATCGGCGTCGAGGACGCGGCGCTCGTAGTCTTTCAGCTCGGGAGTGGTGAAGCGCTCGGCGTTGGCGAGGGTTTGTTTGCGCTCGAAATCGGGCGGGGCGAGATGGAGATTGGACTTGGAGATTTCGAGGTAGTAGCCGAAGACGTGATTGAAGCGAATCTTGAGAGAGGCGATGCCGGTGCGGCGGCGCTCGCGCTCTTCCATGGAGGCGATGGTCTGGCGGGATTTGTGGCTGAGGTCGCGGAGTTCGTCGAGATCGCGGCTGACGCCGCGGCGAATGACGCCGGGATCGGAGGCCTGGGCGGGCGGATCGTCGGCGAGGGTGCGTTCGAGGCGCTGACGGACGTCGGCGAGCTCGTCAAGCTGGGCGTGGAGAGCGGCGAGGCGCGCGGACTTGCCGTGGGCGAGGAAGCCGCGCAGAAGAGGGAGATGGGTGAGCGACTGGCGAAGGGCGACGAGTTCGCGCGGGGAGGCGAGAGCGAGAGTGACGCGAGAGGCCAGGCGCTCGAGGTCGAGGACGCCGGCGAGGTCGTTGCGAATTTCTTCGCGGAGAACGGTGTTGACGCGTAGCTCGGCGAGGGCATCGAGGCGAGCTTCGATTTCGGCGCGGTCGAGCGAAGGGCGGAGAATCCAGGAGCGGAGCAGACGCGCGCCCATGCTGGTGGAGGTTTCGTCGAGAGCGGCGAGAAGGGTGGCGGGGGCGCTGCGGGCGGAGTCGTCGGAGAAGAGAGGGGCGACCAGCTCGAGATTGCGGACGGAAACGTTGTCGAGGGCGAGGGAGTCTTGCTGCTCGAAGTAGCGGACGCGGTCGAGATGGGCGAGCTGGGCGGAGCTGCCGTTGCCGCAGGCGGAGGTCTCGCGCAGATAGTGAACAATGGCGCCGGCGGCGGCGGCGGCCTGGGGGTGGTCGGCGAGGCCAAAGCCTTCAAGGCCGAGGACGCTGAACTGCTCGGCGAGGAGGCGCTCGGCGAAACTTTGCTCGAAGACCCATTCTTCGAGGCGCGTTTCGACGCCCCCGGTGCCATCAAGCTCGGCGGGCGTGGCGGCGGGGAAGAGAGAGGCGGGGCGAGGGAGAAGAATCTCGCGCGGGCGGAGGAGGGCCAGAGCGTCGCGCAGTTTTTCTTCGGCTTCGGGCGCGGCGAACTCGGTGGCGCGGAATTCGCCGGTGGAGATGTCCACGTAGGCGAGGCCGATGGGTGAGCCTGCGGGCGGGCGCACCAGGGCGGCAAGGAAATTGTTTTCGCGGGGCTCGAGGAGATGGAGGTCGGTGGCGGTGCCGGGTGTGATGACGCGGACGACTTCGCGGCGAACGAGTTTCTTGCCCGGGCTGGGCTGCTCCATCTGGTCGCAGACGGCGATTTTGTAGCCGGCGCGGAGCAGCCGGGCAATGTAGGACTCGGCGGCATGGTAGGGGACGCCGCACATGGGGACGGGCTGGCCCTTTTCCTTGTTGCGGGCGGTGAGCGTGATTTGCAACTCGCGGGAGGCGACGATGGCGTCTTCGTAGAACAGCTCGTAGAAATCGCCGAGCCGGAAAAGAAGAAGCGCCTGGGGATAGCGCGACTTGATCGCGTGGTACTGGCGCATCAAGGGTGTGGTGGATTCAGACATCGGAAAGTAGCGTTATAGCACAGGAGGAGGGGAGGGGGAGTAGGGAGTCGGGAGTAGGGAGTCGGGAGTGGGGAGTAGGGTTTAGGGTTTTGGGTGTGAAGAAAGGGAGAATGGACGCAGGCAGGAGTGGCCGCGCCACGGATTCACAGGCAAGAGGGCCTGTGACACCTATTGCGCGATGGCGTCACCGCAGCTCAGGCAAGGGTGCCCGGGACACCCGGAGAAGAGGACAGGCTAAAGCCTGTCCTACTTGGTGAGGCCGAACTGAGAGAGGAGGAAGGAGTAGTCGAAGGCGACTTCGCGGAGGTAGTCGTAGCGGCCGGAGGAGCCGCCGTGGCCAGCGGCCATGTTGGTTTTGAAGAGGAGCGGATTGGAGTCGGTCTTGAGAGAGCGGAGTTTGGCGACGTATTTGGCAGGCTCCCAGTACATCACCTGGCTGTCGTTCAGGGAGGTGCGGACGAGGATGGCCGGGTAGGGTTTCTTTTCGAGGTTGGTGTAAGGGCAGTAGGTCTTCATGTAGTCGTACTCGGCTTTGTTGGCCGAGTTGCCCCATTCCTCGAACTCGGCGACGGTGAGGGGGAGAGAGGAATCGGCCATGGTGTTGAGGACGTCGACGAAGGGGACCAGAGAGACGACGGCTTTGAAGAGGTCGGGGCGCATGTTGGTGACAGCGCCCATGAGCAGGCCGCCGGCCGAGCCGCCCATGATGGCCAAGCGGTCTTTGGCGGTGAATTTTTGGGCGATGAGGAATTCGGCGGAAGCGATGAAGTCGGTGAAGGTGTTGCGCTTGTGCATCATGCGGCCCTGGTCGTGCCAGGGCTTGCCGAGCTCGCCGCCGCCGCGAATGTGGGCGATAGCGAAGGTGACGCCACGGTCGAGGAGGCTGAGGCCGTTGGAGGAGAAGGTGGCGGACGTGGAGATGCCGTAGGAGCCGTAGCCGTAGAGGAGCAGGGGAGCGGAACCGTCGCGCCTGAGGCCCTTGCGATAAACGATGGAGATGGGGACGCGCGTGCCGTCAGAGGCGGTGGCCCAGAGGCGCTCGGACTGATACTGCGAAGAGTCGTAGCCGCCGAGGACTTCAGTCTGCTTGAGGAGGGTGCGGGTGCGCTTCTCCGTGTCGTAGTCGAAGACGGAGGAGGGGGTGATGAAGGACTGGTAGTTGAAGCGGAACGTTTTGGTGTCGAACTCGGGGTTGTTGCCGGGTGAGGCGGAATAAACCGGCTCCGGAAACTCAATGCGCTGCGCCGTGTGCACAGGTCCGGGACCAACCACCATTACGTGCAATTGTGGCAGACCGTTTTCGCGCGTGTACAAGACGAAGTGACGCGCGAAGAACGCCACGCTCACGATCATGATATCTGGATTGTGCGGAATCATCTCCTTCCAGTTTTTCCGCTGCGGATCACTTGCGGGCGCGGAAACCAGGCGGAAATTGCGGCCGCCGGAATTGGTGCGGATGAAGAAGCGGTCGCTGTGATGATCGACGTCGTACTCGTGGTCTTTTTCGCGCGGGGCGATGAGTTTCCAGGCAGCGTCGGGAGTGGCGGCGGGGAGGAAGCGGACTTCTGAGGCGGTGAGGCTTTCGGAGGCGAGGAAGAGATAAGCACGGCTGCGGGAGCGCTCGAGGTCGAGGTTGAACTTTTCGTCCTTTTCTTCATAGATGAGAGCGTCGGGAGCAGTGGAACCAAGGGAGTGGCGATAGAGGCGATAGGAGCGTTTGGCGTGGTCTTCGACGGTGTAGAAGAGCGTTTTGTTGTCGGCGGCCCAGGCGACGGAGACAGTCTTTTCGACGCGCTCGGGGAGGAGCATCCCCGTGCGGAGGTCTTTGACGCGGAGAGTGTACTGGCGGAAGCCGGTGTTGTCGGTGGAGTAGGCGAGGAGCTGGCCGTCGTTGCTGACGGTGTAAGCGCCGAGGGCCATGAACTTTTCGCCGATGGCGAGGTCGTTGAGGTCGAGGAGGATTTGCTCGGGGGCGTCGGGGGCGAGGGTCTTGCGGCAGTGGATGGGGTACTGCTTGCCCTCAACGGTGCGGGAGTAGTAGAGGAAGCCGTGGTCGCGGACGGGGACGGAGAGGTCGGTCTGCTTGATGCGGGCGAGCATTTCCTTGTAGAGAGATTCCTGGAAGGCCTCGGTGGGCTTCAAGACCGCGGCGGTGAAAGCGTTTTCGGCCTCGAGGTAGGAGATGACTTCGGGGTTGGACTTTTCGCGGAGCCAGTAGTAGTCGTCCACGCGGCGGTCGCCGTGGAGGACGTCCACCTTGGGGAGTTTCTTGGCGACGGGAGGCTGCGGGAGAGCGGCGTCGCCAGCGGCTTGCGGCGCCGCAAAGGGCGCGTCGGTGATCATGAGCAGAATGGAAAGTGTAACAAGCAGGGGCAGCTTCTTCATGCGTTCCTCCCGGGCTGTTTCCAGAATCAGGCGGCGACCGGCCGTGCCGCGCGTGGGCTATACTAGCAAATCGTGAAGCAATGAGCATCCACAGAGAAGTCGAGGTCAAGCTGCGCGTGACGGACGCGGCGGCGCTGCGGAGGAAGCTGGCGAAGGTCGGGGCGAAGACGGGAGCCAGCGGGCGCGTCCATGAGATGAATACGGTGTTTGATACGCAGCAGGGAGGGCTGGCGAAGCATGGGCAGTTGCTAAGGATTCGGGTGGTCAAAGGAGGTAAAGGAAGGAAAGGAGGTAGAGGAGGTAGAGGAAAAGAAGGGCCGAGGGCGGTGCTGACGTTTAAGGGGCCGGCGGAGGGAATCGTACCCGGCGCGATTTCGGGAGCGCATGAGCGGTACAAGATCCGTGAGGAACGCGAGGTGGCGCTGAGCGACCCGGAGGGACTGAAGCAGATCCTGGAGGCGCTGGGGCTGCGGGGGTGGTTCCGGTATGAGAAATACCGGACGACCTACGCTTTCCCGAGGAGCCAGCGATGGGCGGCAGGGCTCCAGGTGATGATGGATGAAACGCCGATTGGGAGTTTCTTGGAACTGGAGGGGCCGAGGGAAGCGATTGACCGGGCGGCGGAGGTTCTGGGCTTTGACCGCGGGGACTACATTACGAAGAGCTACCTGGCGCTGTATTTGGATGATTGCCGGGGGAGGGGAATGGAGCCGAAGGAGATGGTGTTTGGGGCCGAGCGGAGGAGAAAGGGGTAGGGTATAGGGCGGAGAGTTCAGAGTTCAGAGTTCAGAGTTCAGAATTCAGAGTCAAGAGAAGCGGGCACCTCATCGAGAAGGGTAAAGATCAAGCATAAGGGGAACCGGCGGGAGTTACTACGTAACGTGCGGTGAAAAAAAAGTTGAGCGATGGGCTGCTATTTCCTTGACAAAGCTGCGCACTGCGATTAACTACTAAAATAGAAGGGAAAAGCCTTTTTATGAGTGATTCAGCGGAAGGAGAGCCGCGTTCCAGAATGGTTCGCCCGGTGGCTGGCGTCGCGGGGCGGGGAAGCATGGTGAGACCTGACCAGGGGTAGGAGCCATTGCGTTTGGAGGTGGCCCGTGGTCGGGGAGAGCCCTCGGCCGCGGGCGTTTTGTTTTTGATTCGCCACCCCGGCCGGGCCGGGGCAGGCGCCGACACTGAGACACGGAGGAAAAGAAAGACGGAAAGAAAAACAAGTGAAGATTCCCGGCAAGAGAAAACGGGAAGGGCGAAGAGGATGCGGGACCACAGAGCGTAATAGAAGAAAGAGAAAGAAAGAGGCAGAGGGAGAAGCAAAGAGGTGGGAAAGGTAGGGAGGTTGAGATGCTTCATGCGACGGAATTGCTGGGTGCGGAGGCGTACGACGCGCAGGGGATCTTCGTCGGGCGGGTGACGGAGCTTTTCATCGAGCCGGCCGATCAGCCCAACCGCGTGGCGCGGCTGCTGCTGGGACGGGAGAAGTACCAGCCGCTGGTGGTGAGGTACGACCAGGTGGGATTCGTTGCGCCGGGAACGGTGCGGCTGATCGTAGAGGAAGGGCAGCTCGAACACTACCGTCCGAATGAGGCCTGGCTGGCGGTGCAGAAGGATTTGCTCGACCAGCAGATCATTGACACGAACGGGCGAAAAGTCGTGCGGGTGAACGACATTGATTTGGCCGAGCAGCGGACCAACGGGACGGTGGAGCTGCGGGTGACGCTGGTGGATGTGGGGCTGACCGGGGCGGTGCGGCGGCTGCTGCAGGGGCTGGCGCCGCCGTCGGTGATCCGACGGATCCAGCAGAAGCTGCCGACGAAACAGATCCAATGGGAGTTTGTGAACCTGATCGAGCCGGACCCGCTGCGGCGTGTGAAGCTGCGCATCACGCACCAGAAGCTCGAGCGTCTGCACCCGGCCGACCTGGCCGACATCATGGAAGAGCTTTCGCCGGCCGAGCGGGAGTCGATTATTGCGTCGGTGGACGATGAGACGGCGGCCGAGGCGCTGGCTGAGCTGGACGCGCGGCTGACGGCGCAGATCGTGGAGAAGATGGACCCGGAGAAGGCGGCCGACATCATCGAGGAGATGGAACCGGACGCGGCGGCGGACGTGCTGGCCGGGTTGACGCCGGAGGCGTCGCAGGAAGTGCTTTCGGAAATGCCGCGGGAGGAAGCGCAGGAGGTGAGGGAGCTGCTGGAGTTTGATGAGAGTACGGCGGGCGGGATGATGAACTCGGATTTCGTGTTGGTGGGAGAGGCGGCGACACGGGACGAGGTGGTGGAATGGGTCCGCGGCAGGGACGTCAACCTGGAGCAGCTCGATACGGTGATTGTGATTGATGGGCAGGCGAGGCTTTCCGGCGTGGTGGCGGTGGCGCGGCTGCTGCTGGCGTCGGGAGAGCAAGCGCTGGCCGAGCTGAAGTCGGAGGCGCTCGTGTCGGTGCGCGCGGACGCGGAGGAGAAGGAAGTGTTTGAGCTGTTCGACAAGTACAACCTGCGCAGCCTGAGCGTGGTGGATGAACATGGGCGGCCAATGGGGTCGATCACGGTGGACGACGTGGTGACCAGGCTGTGCAAGAGGAATTGAAGATGGATTCATTGAGTCATTGCAGGATTGATCGCGAACAAGGGCTGAGATCGTAATCTCGGAAAGACATGGACTGATGAGTTCCTGAGGCGGGATGAACTGGACGGCGATAGCGGCGCGGATGCAGCGAATCAGCAAACGCAGCAGTGCGTGGCGGCAACGGCTGCGGCGGATGCGGCGGCGGCTGGTGCTGTTCCTGGCAGTGGTGGGGCCGGGGGTGATCACGTCGAACGCGAACAACGAGTCGGGCGGGATTTACACGTACTCGCTGGCCGGGGCGCAGTTCGGCTACGCCGTGCTGTGGATCCTGATCCCAATGGGGATTGCGCTGTACGTGACCGAAGAGATGTGCGCGCGGATGGGAACGGTGACGGGCAAGGGGCTCTCGGACCTGATCCGCGAGGAGTTCGGCTTTCGGGTGACGTTTTTTCTGATGGCGGCGCTGCTGGTGGTGAACTTCGGGAACGTGCTGGCGGAGTTTGCCGGAGTGGCGTCGGCGATGGAGCTGTGGGGGGTGAGCAAGTACATCTCGGTGCCGGTGGCGGCGGTGCTGGTGTGGGTGCTGGTGCTGCAGGGGACGTCGCGATGGCTGGAGAAGATCTTCATGGCCGTGTGCCTGGTGTACCTGACCTACATTGCGTCGGCGGTGCTGGCCAAGCCGCAGTGGCTGGTGGCGGTGCTGAACCTGCTGCCGACGCCAGTGCTGTACTGGATCCCGCAACTGAAGCCGTGGGTGAAGCCGCCGGAGCTATCCACGGCGTACCTGCTGATCGTCGCCGGGCTGCTGGGAGCAACGATTGCGCCGTGGCAGCATTTCTACCTGCAGGCGGCGGTGGTGGAGAAGCGCGTGGGGCCGCGGCAGTGGAGACAGACGCGGACCGATGTGATGGTGGGAAGCATAACGGCGTCGGTGATCGTCTTTTTCATTATTGTGTGCACGGCGGCGACGCTGCACGTGGCCGGGCAGCGGAACATCGCCGATGCAGGCGATGCGGCCAAGGCGCTGGAGCCGCTGGCGGGGCGCTGGGCGAGTCTGCTGTTCGGGCTGGGGCTGCTGAATGCGTCGCTGTTTGCGGCGTCGATCCTGCCGCTGTCGACGTGCTATGCGATTTGCGAGGGGCTGGGGTTTGAGTCCGGCGTGGACCGAAAGTTTCGCGAGGCGCCGATTTTTTACTGGCTGTACACCGGGCTGATCGTGGTGGGAGCGTTGTCGATCCTGATCCCGGGAGCGCCGCTGGTGCGGATTGCGGTGCTCTCGCAGGTGGCCAACGGGATCCTGCTGCCGTTTGTGCTGATCTTTGTGTTGATGCTGGCCAACCGGCGGGATTTGATGGGCGAACAGGTGAACAGCCGGACGTTTAACGCCGTGGCATGGGTGACCAGCGTGGCGCTGATCGCGCTGACCCTGGTGCTGGTGTATACGGCGATCCGGGGGTGAATTGGAGTTTGAGGGAAGGGCGGGCGTGTGTTAGCTTTGCGCGGTAAAGATACCCGCCGAAGGAATCCGGCAGCGAGGCGCGAGGCGTTCGGATGGCGATGAAGTTCCCCAACCTGCTAAGAACGGCAAACCGCGAGGAGGCGAGCCTGCTCGAGCAGCTCGACCCGCGACGTCTGCCCAAACATATCGCCATCATCATGGACGGGAACGGTCGGTGGGCCGAGCGGCGTCACCTGCCGCGGGTGGCCGGGCATCGTGCCGGAGTAAAGTCGGCGCGGGAGGTGATCGAGACCTGCGCAAGGCTGAAAATCCAGGCGCTGACGCTGTATGCGTTTTCGCTGGAGAACTGGCGGCGTCCGAAAGCGGAGATCGACTTCCTGATGCGGCTGCTGCGGGACTACCTGCGGAAAGAGCTGCCCGTCATCCAGCGGAACAACATTCGGCTGCTGGTGATTGGGCGGCCGGAGCAGTTGCCGTCGGAGGTGCAGCGGGACGTTGCGCGGGCGATGCAGCAGACGGCCGAGAACACGGGAATGAAATTGGCGGTGGCGCTGAACTACGGCGGGCGGGCCGAACTGGTGGACGCGTTCAAGGCGATCCTCGAGAGGTACAAGAAGCAGGTGCAGGGGAACGGAGCGGGGCCGGGGTTTCGCGTGGATGAGGATACGATTGCCGAACATCTCTACACCGCCGGGCTGCCGGACCCGGATTTGCTGGTCCGCACCAGCGGAGAGATGCGGGTGAGCAATTTCCTGCTGTGGCAGATCGCCTACGCCGAGATTTATGTGACCGAGACGCTGTGGCCGGACTTTACGCGGGCGCATCTGCTGGAGGCGTTGATTGATTTTGAGAAGCGGGAACGGAGGTACGGCGGGTTAAGTAGGCGGGAGGCGGAGAAGAGCGCGGCGGCGGCAAGGGGCGGGAGAGGATAGAAGAGAAGCGTTAAAGAGTTGAAGAGTTTAAGGGTCGAAGCAGGCAGTGAGATGGCCGGCTGAAGCCGGCCGCTACATGAAGAGAAATCCTTCCATTCCCAACAGACATGTTGAACAAGAAGTTGTTTTCTCCCTGAGCGCACAGCCAGGAGTGGCAGTGCCACCGAGTGCGAAATGACGTGGAAGCGGGTGTTGACGGCGGCGGTGCTGATCCCGGTGGTGGTAGGAGTGGTGTGGCTGGGGTCAACCGGGCTGGTGGCGGCGCTGACGGGGTTGGTAATGCTACTGGCGCTGGTGGAGTTTTTCGGGCTGGGCGAGCGGATGGGGATGCGGGCGTACCGGACGTGGACGGGGCTGTGCGCGATTGGAGTGTTGTTTGCGCAGTGGACCGTGGTGGGGTTTGAGAGTTGGACTCTTGGCGGCGGGGCGGGGTTCTTCCTGACGCGTGGCTCGGGCGTGAGGACGCCATTTTACGTGCCGGTAGAGTTGGTGCTGAGCGTGTTTGTGGTGGGAGTGGCGGTGGTGGCGCTGGGGAGTCGGAGGCCGCTGGGAGAAATGCTGCCGTCAGTGGGAATGAGCGCGGCGGGGCTGCTGGTTGTGGCGCTGCCA
This sequence comes from uncultured Acidobacteriaceae bacterium, assembly GCA_964533185.1. Classification (GTDB taxonomy): domain Bacteria; phylum Acidobacteriota; class Terriglobia; order Acidiferrales; family UBA7541; genus CAZHLD01. The sequence continues at coordinate 16,018 of CAZHLD010000014.1, forward strand.
CTGACGTATCTGGTGCCGATCTACGGAGTGGAGGGTTTTGGGCGGGTGCTGCTGCTGTTTGTGTTGGTGATGACGTGGGTGGGAGACACGCTGGCGTATTTTGTGGGGCGGATGATGGGGCGAACGCCGATGGCGGCGGCGATTAGTCCGAAGAAAACTTGGGAGGGAGCAGCGGCGAACCTGCTGGGGGCGATGCTGGTGGGATGGCTCTTTACGCGATGGCTGCCGATCGAGCCGCGGCACGTGCTGGCGATGGCGGTGTTGGGGAATGTGGCCGGGCAGGCGGGGGATTTGCTGGAGTCGGCGTATAAGAGGTCGGCGGGAGTGAAAGATTCGGGTGGGCTGTTGCCGGGACATGGAGGAGTGCTGGATAGGATTGATGCGCTGATTCTGACGGCGCCGGTGGTCTGGTACTATCTGACATTGGTGGTGCGAAGCTAGCCACAGAGCCACAGAGAAGAGAAGACATGAAGGGGATTGCGATACTCGGGAGTACGGGGTCGATTGGGCGGCAGAGCCTGCAAGTGGTGGAGTCGCTGCCGGAGAGGTTTCGTGTGGTGGCGCTGGCGGCGGGAGGAAACGTCGAGGAATTGGCGGGGCAGGTGGAGAGGCACCGACCGCAATTGGTGTCGGTGGCGGATGAGAAGCGGGCGGACGAGATCGCTGGGCGGTTGCGGGAGAAGGGAATTGCGCCACTGCCGGAGATACAGTGGGGCGCGGCGGGACTGAAGGCGGTAGCGACGCACGCAGAGGCGGACATTGTAGTGTCGGCGGCGGTGGGCGTGGTGGGGCTGGAGGCAACGTACGCGGCGGTGAGCGCGGGAAAGCAGGTGGCGCTCTCGAATAAAGAAGTGCTGGTGGCGGCGGGCGAACTGGTAATGGCGGCGGCGAAGAAGTCGGGCGTGGAGCTGCTGCCGGTGGACAGCGAGCACAACGCGATCCACCAGTGCCTGCGCGCGGGGCAGCGGGGTGAAGTGAAGAAGCTGGTGCTGACGGCGTCGGGCGGGCCGTTCCGGAAGACGCCGCTGGCGGAGTTGGAGAAGGTGACGCCGGAGCAGGCGCTGAATCATCCCAACTGGAAGATGGGCCAGCGGATTACGGTGGATTCGGCGACGCTGGTGAACAAGGGATTCGAGGTGATCGAGGCGCACTGGCTGTTCGGGTTTGGCCTCGAGCAGATTGAGGTGGTGATTCACCCGCAGTCCACGGTGCATTCGATGGTGGAGTATGTGGATGGTTCGGTTGTGGCACAACTGGGGCCGACGGATATGCGCATGCCCATCCAATATGCGTTAACCTATCCGGAGCGGGTGGCATCGAACGAGTGTCGGCTGGACTGGAAGGCGCTGCGGCGGCTGGATTTTGAAAAGGTGTCCACGCGGCGATTCCCGTGCTTGAAGCTGGCGCGAGAGGCGCTGCGACGGGGCGGGGCGCTGCCCTGCGCGTTCAATGCAGCGGACGAGGTGGTGGTGGGCGCGTTCCTCGAAGGGCGGCTGGCGTTCACGGGAATTGCGCGTGTGATCGAAGAGGTGCTGGGGCGGATGCCCAGGAAGCGTCCGGGGTCGATCGAAGATGTGCTGGCGGCGGACGGCGAGGCGCGACGGCTGGCGCGGGAGGAAGTGGAGAAACTGGCGGGGAAGGCGGAGAGCCAAAAGGCAGGGCAGTAGGGAGCAGGGGAAAAATTAATTCATTGGATTATTGACTCATTGAAGGTTGGAAGAAGGATGACGACGCAGAAGGCCAAAGGGGAAGGGAAGAAAAGAGACAGGCGATGACAAACGTATTGACCAGCTTGATTGCGGTGGTGATCGTGCTCGGGATTATGATCCTGGTGCACGAATGGGGGCACTTTATTGTGGCCCGGCTGTGCGGCGTGCGGGTGGAGATTTTCTCGTTCGGGTTCGGTCCGCGGCTGTGGGGCAGGAAGCGCGGGGCGACCGATTACCGGTTGAGCGCGCTGCCGCTGGGCGGGTACGTGAAGATGGCCGGGGACAATCCGTCGGAGGAACGCGCCGGGGAACCGGATGAGTTTCTGTCGAGGCCGCGGTGGCAGCGGGCGCTGATCGTGCTGGCCGGGCCGACGATGAACCTGCTGACGACGGTGCTTTTGTATGCGGGGATTTTCTACTTCGCCGGGCTGCCGATGGATGCGTACATGCTGCGTCCGGTAGAGCTGGCCGGGGTGCTGAAGAATTCGCCTGCTGCGGCGGCGGGACTGCAGGCGGGCGACCGGATCGTGGGGATTAATGAGCTGCGGAACCCGACCTGGGAGCAGGCGCACTCGCTGCTGGTGCGGCAGGCGGCGGGAAGCGAGCTGCGCTTGCAGGTGGAACGAGGCGGGGAAAGTTTGGCGGTAAACGTTCCGGTGAATGACCCGCGGCAAATTGAAGGCGTGCTGGGGTACCCGAAGATGCCGGCGATCGTGGACCAGGTACAACTGGGAATGCCGGCCGAGCGAGCGGGCTTGCAGGCGGGCGACCAGATCCTCGAGGTGAACGGACAAACGGTGCAGACGTGGCACCAGGTGTCTGAGGCGATTCGTGGCTCCGGCGGGCAGCCGCTGCAATTCGTGGTGCAGCGGGGCGACAGACAACTGCATCTGCAAGCGAAGGCCGTGCAAGTGCAGGGCCGCGGCGGGGAGATGGTCTGGCAGATTGGGATGCTGAACCGTGGAGAGAGGATTTACCGGCGGCTGGGTGTAGTGGACTCGGTGGAGTATGGCGCGCTGAACAGTTGGGGACTGGGACGGCAAATTGTGGGGATTGTGGGGCAGTTGTTCACCGGCAGCGTGTCGATCCGGCAACTGCAGGGGGTGATAGGGATCACGCGAGAGGCCGGGCAGGCGGTGAAGCGCGGGCCGGTGGACTTTGTGAACCTGATGGCAGTGATCAGCCTGAACCTGGGGATCCTGAACCTGCTGCCCATCCCGATTCTGGACGGCGGGCACATCCTGATGCTTTCGGTTGAAGGGGTGATCCGGCGGGACCTGAGCGTGAGGGTGAAAGAGCGGTTCGTGCAGGTGGGGCTGGTGTTCCTTTTGGTCATCCTGGCGATCGTGATGTACAATGACGTACTGCGATTTTTCCCCAGCAAGTAAGGGTTGAGGACGGAATGCCCACGACAGCAGCGGCGCGGCGGGTCTCCACAGGCGAACGGATCAATGCGAACGAACGGCCCGGGCGGCTGGAGGGCGAACTGCTGCAGCGCGGCATCCGGCTGACCCGGCAGCGGCGGGTGATCCTGCAGGTGATGGAAGGCGCGCAGCGGCATCTGGACGCGGCGCAAATCCTGCGGCGAGCGAAGAAGATTGACCCGGGAGTGCACCGGGTGACCATCTACCGCACGATTGACCTGCTGAAACGGCACGGCCTGATCGACGAGCTGGACCTGCTGCACATCCGCGGCGAGGGTCACTACTACGAAAGCCACGGCCCGCGCGACCACATCCACATCGCCTGCCTGCGCTGCGGCAAGGTACGCGAGTTTGAAAGCCACCTGTTCGAGCAGCTCAAACGCCAGATCGAGCAGGACCTGCACATTAAGATAACCGTGACGCGAACCGAGGTGGGCGGGTACTGCGAGCATTGCCGGCAGTAGGGCGTCGTCCGTAATTCGTAACTCGTAATTCGTAATTCGTTATTCGCTCTCCGTCGTTGGGCCTTTCTGACCTATTAAACCCGAAAAGATTTCCTGCGAGAGACAGCCAGAAGGCAGACCGTTCGGTCGTGGAAGGGATGTTTCGCGGGCGGATAACGGTTGGGGAAGGGGAGTGTCTACCTGAACGAGGTGAGCGAGAAAGCATCCGGGGGCAGGAGGAGCGTGCGTAGAAAAGAGCGGGGGCTGCACCAGGCGGGACAAGGCAAGGTTCCCCATCAATCGGGACCGGGCAGAAATCAAGTGCAGGTGGCGGGGCAGGGAGGGGGAAGGGTTTGTTGCAAAGTAGTTGCAACAGAAAATGCGGAGAGGGGTTGACGGAGGCGGGGAGGGGAGGATAGGGTTAGGTTGTAGTTGCAAATGGTTTGCAGGAAGAGCGGCCCGGTGGCGGGCCGTTTTTGAGGGGCGGTTCATGCAACTTAGTTGCAAGTGGGAGAAGGCGAGGGCGGCCAGCGGGGAGGCTTTGGAGTTTGCGTTTGCAGGTGAGCAGTAATGTTGAGTGCGGGGTTGAGCGGAAGAAGCGGAAAGGAATAGGAGATGGGCGTTCTCAGGGGAAAGGCATACAGGGCGGTCATGCTGGCCGCGAGGCTGGCAATGCTGCTGACGATTGTGTTTGCGGCGGGAGCGGCGGCAGAGCCGACGGGGACGTTGAGGGGGAGAGTGGTGGATGAGTTGGGCGCGGCGGTGGCGAAAGCAACCGTGACGCTGTACCGGCCCGGGGGTGCGCCGGTGGCGTGGGCGACGGCGGATGCGGAGGGAGCGTTTGCGCTGAGCGGGGTGGCGCGGGGCCGGTACGAATTGACTGCGAGCGGGGAGGGTTTTCTATCGAGCTCGACGACGGTGGAGGCGACGGAGGGAGATGCCAAGGAGGTGAAGCTCGTGCTGCGGATCGGGCCGGCGTCGAGCACGGTGACGGTGACGGCGTGGCGCGGGTTGCCGGAAGACGTGGCGGCGGTGCCGAACGGCATCAGCGTGGTGACACCGGCGGAGATGCTGACGCGGCCGGGCGCGATCCTGCCGCAACTGCTGCGGGAAGAGCCGGGGGTGCAACTGCAGCAGACGAGCGGGCACCAGGGCGCGGTACTTGTGCGCGGGCTGACAGGTCAGCAGGTGCTGCACCTGATTGACGGGGTGCGCTACAACAATTCGACGTTTCGTCCCGGGCCGAACCAGTATTTGGCGACGGTGGACACGAGCTTTATCGAACAGATGGAGGTGTCGCGGGGGCCGAACTCGACGCAGTACGGTAGCGACAGCCTGGGAGGGACGCTGAACCTGCTGCCGGCGCGGCCGCTGGCGGGGCCGGGGCCGCAGAAGTTCCACGGGGAGTTGGCGCCGGTGTTCCGGAGCGCGGATTTGGCGGGCGGGTCATCGCTGAAACTTTCGTCCGGGACGGACAAATGGAATTTGCTGGGCGGGGGATCGTTTCGCCGCGCGCAGGACCTGCGGGCGGGGCAGGGCGGGGACTCGCACGCGGCGGTGACGCGTTTCCTGGGGCTGCCGTCGAGGGTGCTGGGCGAGCGTTTGCAGGATACGGCGTACAGCCAGTGGGGAAGCTACGCGCGGTTTTTTGTGAATGTGCGGCCGGACCAGACGCTGAGCCTGACCTACCACCACGGCGAACAGCGGGGCGGGCGACGGTATGACCAATTGAACGGCGGGAACGGGAACCTGATCAATGCGTTTGACCCGCAGCGGTTGGATTTTTTTTATGCGCGGTATGAGAAGCAGCGGCTGGGGTGGCTGGATTCGGTGTCGGGCGTGTTTTCGGTGAACCGGCAGAGGGACGACCGGAGGTTCCAGGGCGGGAGCGGGAACCCGTTGGCGACGATTACGAGTGAAGGAAACGTGGCCACGGTATATGGCTACCAGGCACAGGCAGCGACGCACATCGGGGCGCGGCAGGTGATTTTGTTTGGCGGCGAATTGTATGACGAATACATCGGCTCGTCGGCACAGAACCTGAACCCGGCAACGGGCGCGACGACGGCGGTGCGGGGACGGTATCCGGACGGGACGCGCTACCGGAGCTACGGCTTCTTCGGGCAGCACAGCTCGGAGTGGTTGGCGGCGCGGCTGCGAACGCAGGCGGGAGTGCGGGTGAGCGGGATCCACTTTGAGACATTTGCGGCGAAGAACCCGGCCGGGACGGTGCCGGATTTTTCGGCGAACTTCCATAACGTGACGCTGCAGGGCGGGTTCACGCTGCGGCTGGTGGGCGGGCTGAGCGCGTTCGCGTCGATGGCGCAGGGCTTCCGCGCGCCGAACACGACGGATTTTTCGTCGGTGGGGCTGACGTCGAATGGATTTGAGGTGTCGCCGGAGGTGGCGGCGCGCGCGGGCGGGTTCATTGGGACGACAGCTTCGAATACGGCGGTCTCGACGGGCCGGTCGGCGGGGCAACTGGAGCCGGAGAAACTGCTCGACTATGAAGGCGGGCTGCGGCTGAACGCAGGGAGAGTTTCGGGGTCGGTGAGCCTGTTCCAGTACAACCTGACGGACTTCATCACCAAGCGGACGCTGATCCTGCCGGCGGGCGCGGTGGGGCAGACGATTGCAGGGGCGACGATTACGCAGCAACTGGCGTCGGGGGCGGTGATCACGGCGACGGATCCGCGGGCGGTGATCACGCGGGCAAACGTGGGGCGGGTGCGCATCCGGGGATTCGAGGGAGAGGCGCGGCTGCGGGTGACGACGGCGTGGTCGGTGCGCGGGAATGTTTCGTACCTGCGCGGGCGGGACATGGAAACCGGCGGCGTGCCGGATATTGAAGGCGGGCTGCCGCCGGTGCACGGGATGGCGGCGGTGCGCTGGCAGCCGAGCGGGCGAGCGTGGTGGGTGGAGAGCTATACGCTGTGGTCGGATAAGCAGGACCGGCTGTCGTCGCTGGAGCTGGCGGACCAGAGAATTGGCGCGGTGCGGACGAGGAGTTCGATTGCGTCGTTCTTCAACAACGGAGCGGTGGCGCGAGGGCTGGTGGCGGGAGGGGTGCTGCTGGCGACGGGAGAGACGCTGGCGCAGGTGCAGAACCGGGTGCTGGGCGTCGGTGTGACGAGCGCGGCGCTGTTCAGCGGGACGGCGGGGTTTGCGACACTGAATTTGCGCGGCGGGTATCGCGTGGGAGAGAGGTCGGAGTTCATCTGGATTCTTGAGAACGTGCTGGATAAGAACTATAGGCTGCATGGGTCGGGAGTGGATGTGGCGGGGCGAGGGGTGCAGGTGAGCTATGTGTACCGATTTTAGTGAAGGGCAGGCAGAAGAGGGATTCTTCGCTCCGGCATCGCCCGCCGCGGCAGGCCGGAGCTCAGAATGACAACGTGCCATTACATTACATGCAGCGTGAGGGGGCTTGCGTTGGGGCGGCGGACAACGTAAAGATAGCAGCCCATGTGGGCAGAGATGTGGGCTGAGCTGAGAAGATATCTGCTGTCGCGGTGGCTGAACCTGCTGCTGGTGTTCCTGCCTGTGGTGCTAATCCTGGAAGTACTGCATGTGGGAGGGGTGTGGCTGTTTGCGTGCGCAGCGATGGCGATTGTGCCGCTGGCGGGCGTGCTGGGAGATGCGACCGAGGAGATGGCCGGACGAATGGGTCCGGCGGCGGGCGGTCTGCTGAGCGGGACACTGGGGAACGCCACCGAGCTAATCATTGCGTTGCTGGCGGTGCGGGCGGGCGAGATTGAGGTGGTGAAGGCGTCGATCACGGGCAGCATACTGGGGAACCTGCTGCTGATCTTTGGACTATCGGTGCTGGCGGGAGGATGGGGGCGGGAGAAGCAGGTGTTTGAGCGGACGCACCAGAGCGCCAATACGTCGATGCTGATGCTGGCGGTGTGCGGGCTGGTGATGCCGGCGGTGTTTGACCTGGTGGTGTACGGGTCGCTCGAGCGCGACACGCCGGTGCTGCAACAGTTGAGCCTGTGGACGGCGGCGGTGCTGCTGGCGACATACCTGGCGAGCTTTGTGTTTTCGTTCAAGACGCACAGGCACCTGTTCACAGCGGAAGAACGTCACCACGCCGGGATGAGCCGGCGGACGGCGATTACGTTGCTGGTAGTGGCGACGGGGCTGATCGTGTGGGCGAGCGAGGTGCTGGTGGCGCAGATCGAGCCGGCGACGCAGGCGCTGGGGATGACGAAGTTTTTTGTAGGCGTGATTGTGGTGGCGGTGGTGGGGAACGCGGCCGAACATTCGGCGGCGGTGGTGGCGGCGCGGCGGAACAAGATGGATCTGTCGCTGACGATTGCGGTGGGGTCGAGCGTGCAGATCGCGTTGCTGGTGGCCCCGGTGCTGGTGTTTGCCAGCCACGCAGCCGGGCATCCGATGTCGCTGGTGTTCAACGGATTCGAGATTGCGGCGCTGGTTCTGTCGGTGCTCGTGGTGGCGCTGGTGTCGCTGGATGGGGAGACGAACTGGTTTGAGGGCGTGCAGTTGATTGCGGTGTATTTGATATTGGGGATTGCGTTTTATTTTGTGCCGGGGAAATAGCTTTCAGCCGTCAGCCATCAGCGAGAAGACTTTCGTTGTGCGTTATCTGTTTTCCGTTGAGAGGCAAGATCAATGGTTGAAAGTCGAGAGTCAAAAGTACTCGGACAGAGGGTTGCTAGAAGCGGAGGACAGGCTGAAGCCTGTCCTACCGATGTGCGGGGGCAAGGCGGGAGAAGAAGCGGCGGGCGCGGGAGAGGTCGCGGGAGATTTGGGTGCGGAGGGCGTCAGGCGAGGGGAATTTGCGTTCGTCGCGGAGACGCTCCCAGAAGTGAACTTCCATTGGTCCTGCGGTAACAATTTCTGAAAAATCGAAGAGGTAGGATTCAACGCCGAGGGAGTGGCCGTCGAAGGTGGGGCGGACACCGACGTTGGTGGCGGAGCGATAGGTGCGTTCGCCGAGGCGGGTTTCGGTGGCGTACACGCCGATGGCGGGAAGAAGCTCCTGTTCGGGGGCGAGGTTCAGAGTGGGGAAAACGAGCTTGGCGCCGGCGCCAGCGCCCGGGCGGACGTGGCCGGAGAGGACGAAGGGGCGGCCGAGGAGTCGAGCGGCGCGGGCAACGCGTCCGGCGCGAACGTGCGTGCGGATGGCCGTGCTGGAGACGATCTCCTTGCGGCAGACGACCGGCGGAACGATGCCGACGTGGAAGCCGTGCTGGCGGGCGAGTCGGGAGAGGAGTTGGACGTCGCCGGCGTGGCGATGGCCGAAGCGGAAATTTTCGCCGACAAGGATGGCGCGCATGGAGAGCTGGTTGAGGAGGATGCGGAGAAAATCTTCGGGAGAGAGGCGGGAGAGCTCGAGGTCGAAGCGGAGGACGAGGACGGCGTCGAGGCCGGCGCGGTCGAGTTGGGCGAGGCGCTGAGGGAGGGTGCAGATTTGCGGCGGGGCGTCGGCGGGGCGGAGGACTTTGAGGGGTAACGGGTCGAAGGTGACGGCGGCGGCGACGGTTGAGGTGGCGCGGGCGTGTTCGAGGACAGAGCGGAGGATTTTCTGGTGACCGAGGTGGACGCCGTCGAAATTGCCGACCGTAAGCGTGGCGGCGGCAGGAGTGGCGCCGAAGCGCGCGCGCCATTCGCCGGGAGAGTGAAGGACGGCGAGAGGCATCAGCGGGCGACCTCGAAGCTCAGGCCGTCGTAGGCGAGCTGGACGTGAGGGAAGCCCTGGCGGGCAAGACGCGCGTTGGTCTCTTCATGGGGGAGGTCGTGGGCAATGTGGGTGAACCAGGCACGGCGCGGGGAGAGGTCGGAGACGATGGCGAGGGCCTGCTCGACGGTGAGGTGCATGGGATGGGGCGTGTCGCGGAGGGCGTCGAGGATGAGATCGTCGAGATCGCGGAGAAGGGGCTTTGAGGAGTCGGGGAGGCTGGAGAAGTCGGTGAGATAGGCGGCGCCGCCGACGCGGAAGCCGAGGACGTTGGTGTCGCCGTGGATGAGGGGGATGGGGATGAAGTTGGTTTCGGCCGAGTCTGAGGCGAGGGGGTCAAAGGGGCCGGTGATGGTGTGGAGGGTGATCTGAGGAATGGTGCTGAGAGCAGGGACACCGTCGAAGACGTAGGAGAAGGTGCGCTGGAGGACGACTTGAGTGTCGGCGGAGGCGAAGACGGGGATGGAGGATTTCTGGCGCATGTTGAAGGGACGGATGTCGTCGAAGCCGAGGATGTGGTCGGCGTGGGCATGGGTGAAGACGAGAGCGTCAAGGCGCTTGAGGCCAGCGCGAAGGGCCTGGTGGCGGAAGTCGGGCGTGGTGTCAATGACGACGTTGCGGCCGGCTTGGGAGAGCAGGATGGAGGCGCGGGTGCGGTTGTCGCGTGGGTCGGAGGAGCAGCAGACGCGACATTCGCAGCCGAGCGAAGGCACGCCCATCGAAGTGCCGGAGCCGAGAACGGTGAGGCGGAGAGAGTTTGCGGGAGCGGACGGGGCGGGCATGGCGGTCAGGCCTTGCCCTTGGCCTTCTCTTTCATGGCCTGAGCGGCGGCCTTGTTCATTTCCAGGAAGCTCATCTTGAGGCTGCCGAGGAGCTCGAGGAGGAGGCTTTCTTCTTCGGGGGCGAGATTGCCACGGGTTTTTTCGCGGAGTGCGTCGAGCATGTCGATCATCTCGCGGGCGCCTTCAAGGTCGAGAATGGCCTGGCCGGTTTGCGGGTCGGCGTAACCGCCGAGAAGAACGGCAGCGTTGCGAGCGACGAAGTCCACGAGGAGTTGGAAGCTGTGGGAGGGCTGGGGGGCGTCGGCGGCAAGGGCCGGGGCGACGCCGGAGGTGGTGGGAGATAGCGCTGGGGAGGGAGTGGCGGCTTTGATGGCGGCGGCTACTTCCTGCTCGCGACGCTCGTTGGAGATGGCGTCGGGGCGGAGCTCGCCCTCGGGAGTGAAGAGGCGGCGGTCAACAACCTTGAAGGAATCGTCGCGCTTTTCGTCGGACAAGAGTGTTCCTCTGTGCGCCTGAATGGTGGCCGCTGAGATGGGGAGTTTAACATTCGGATGGGAGAGGGACAAGGGAGGGGAGTCGGGAGTGGGGGAAGAAACTTCGGATTTGTGGTTCGATGATTCAGAGAAGATTCAGGTAATGCAGAAGAGGTGCGGCAGGCTTGTCAATTGAAGTGGTGAAACGTAGAGTGTACGGCGGCTAGAGGATGAGTAGAAATGAGGAAGAGATGCGGGGCGGGGAAAAAACGAGAAAAAAAGTGAGAAGAGGTGGGGGCACGAAGAATCGTCGTGCCGGGAAGGCGCCGGGAAAGAGCAGGCGGAGGGATTCTTTCCGGCAGGGCCGGAATCTTCGATCGCTCCGGCATCGCCCCGCAAGCCCGTCCGGGGCGCAGAAACCGCGCAAGCTGGTGCCGGAGCTCAGAATGACAGGGCGCGGGGGTGCGGCGCAGGGGAGGGTGGCGGAGAACGCGCTGAGGGGAGCGGGCGGCGGGAATGGGAGGGCGGGGGAGTGGTTTGAGCGGCTGGTGGAGCTGCAGGCGCGGCTGCGAGGGGCCGATGGGTGTCCGTGGGACCGCGAGCAGACGCATGAGTCGCTGAGGACGTACCTGGTGGAAGAGACGTACGAAGTGCTGGAGGCACTGGACTCGGGCGACGACGCGAAGATTGCCGGGGAGCTGGGCGACCTGTTGCTGCAAATCGTTTTTCACGCGCAACTGGCGCGGGAGGCGGGGCGGTTCGACATTACCGAAGTGATCGAGCGGATCCATACGAAGCTGGTGCGGAGGCACCCGCACGTGTTTGGCGCGGCCGAGGCGAAAACCGCGGCGCAGGTGCTGAAGAACTGGGAGCAGTTGAAGAAGGAAGAAAGACAAGCGGAGAACAGGGGAAAGAGGGACACAGAGGGATTCTTCGGCCCGGCAAAAAGCGCCGGGCCTCAGAATGACAGCACCGGCGAGGGCGGAGAGGCGTCCGTGCTGGATGGAGTGCCGAGGACGTTGCCGGCGCTGCTGGAGGCGTACCAGTTGACGCGGCGTGCGGCGAATGTGGGATTTGATTGGGAGAGTATTGAGGGCGTGCTGGAGAAGATGATGGAGGAGACTGAGGAGCTGCGGGCGCGGCTCAAAGAGAAAAACACTAACGCAGAGAGCGCAGAGGCACAGATAACGCAGAGAGGAATTGAAGAGGAGATTGGGGACTTGCTGTTTGTGGCGGTGAATGTGGCGCGGTTTCTGGGAGCGGACCCGGAGATTGCGTTGAAGAAGGCGAACCGGAAGTTTGCGGGGCGGTTCCGGGAGATGGAGCGAAGGGCTGGGAGGCAGGGGAGGAAGCTGTCGGAGATGAAGATTGAGGAGATGGAGGAGTTGTGGCAGGCGGCGAAGAAAATGGGAGGGAACACAGATAAAAGGAGAGAATGATTGGGAGAAGCGAAGAGGAAAAAGATGAACACAGATGAAGGCGAGGAGAATGGTGGGTGAGGCGGAGATGAGTGCGAGCGGGCCCAGCGCAACGCCGGGAACAATTGTTGTGAGGCATTGCCGGGGGCTGGCGGAGTTTGAGGCGTGCATGGGGATTGAGCTGGCGGTGTGGGGCGACTCGGACTTGCATGTGCCGCTGCCAATTTACGTGGTGGCGGAGGAGACGGGCGGGCAGGTGCTGGGGGCGTTTGCGGGCGAGCGGATGATCGGGTTCACGATGGCGGTGGCGGGGGTGCGAGCGGGGCGGCCGATCTTGCACTCGCACATGACGGCGGTGCTCGAGGAGTTCCGCGACCGGGGCGTGGGGAAGAAACTGAAACTGTTGCAGCGGGAGGATGCGTTGGCGCGGGGGATCGAACTGGTGGAGTGGACGTTTGATCCGCTGGAGATCAAGAACGCGCATTTCAATTTGGTGCGGCTGGGCGCGATTGCGCGGCGGTACATTCCGAATTGCTACGGGATTACGTCGAGCCCGCTACATGCGGGGCTGCCGACGGATCGGTTGATGGCGGAGTGGTGGGTGGAGAGTGCGCGGGTGAAAGAAGCTGTCAGCCTTCAGCCTCCAGCCGTCAGCAAGGAGACGGCAGCGGTAGAGGTTGCGCAAATTGCGGTGCCAGCGGAGATTGCGCGATTGCGCGAACAAGAGCCGGGGCGGGCGGCGAAGGTGCAGCGGGAGATCGGCGAGCAGTTTCAGAAGTTGTTCGCGCAGGGGTATGCGGCGGTGGGGTTCGAGCTGAGGCCTGAGGGCGGGCGCTATATCCTGGAGCCGTGAGCGTAGGCCAAGGGGCGTTTGCCGGGCTGGGCAAGGAAGACAGAAAAGAGAGGAGAAAATAGAAAAGAGATTTATCGCAGAGGACGCAGAGGAAGTGCAGAGATCGCAGAGAAGAACCATGGGGCGGGAAGGGTGAAGATTCGGCGGATGACATTGAGGGAAGTGGGGATGAAGCTGGTGAAGCCGTTTGAGGCGAGCTTTGGGGTGTCGCACGAGCGGCGGATATTGCTGGTGGAGGCGGAGGTGGAAGGCGCGTCGGGCTGGGGGGAGACAGTGGCGGGAGAGACGCCGTTTTACGCGCCGGAGACGGTGGAGACGGCGTGGCACGTCACACGGGCGTTTATCTGGCCGATGCTGAAGGGCAAGGAGTTTCAGTCGGCGGCGGAGGTGTGGGGGCTGTTGCGGCGGATACGGGGCCACAACATGGCCAAGGGCGGCGTGGAGGCGGCGGTGTGGGACGCTGAGGCGCGGATGAAGGGCCAGCCGCTGTGGAAGCTGCTGGGCGGGGTGCGAGAGGAGATTCCATGCGGGGTGTCCATCGGGATTAAGCCATTTGTCGAGGAGCTGATCACCACGGTGGGGCAGGAGCTCGAGGCGGGCTACCAGCGGATCAAGATTAAGATCAAACCGGGGTGGGATGTGCAGCCGGTGGCGCGGCTGCGGGAGAAGTATCCGCGGATCCGGCTGATGGTGGACGCGAACTCGGCGTACCGGATGGAGGACCTCCCCACGCTGAAGCGGCTGGAAGCCTACTACCTGATGATGATCGAGCAGCCGCTGGGCTGGGACGACCTCTATTCGCACGCGGAGCTGCAGAAGAAGTTGGATACGCCGATCTGCCTCGATGAGTGCATCCACACGGAGGAGCAGGCGCGGGCGGCGATCGAGCTGGGCGCGTGCCGGATCATCAACATCAAGCTGGGACGCGTGGGCGGGTACACGCCGGCGCGGCGAATCCACGACCTGTGCCAGGAGCGCAGCGTGCCGGTGTGGTGCGGCGGAATGCTGGAGAGCGGAATCGGGCGGGCGCACAACATCGCGCTTTCGACCCTGCCGAATTTCACGCTGCCGGGGGATGTGTCGGCGAGCCGGAGGTACTGGGAGCGAGACGTGATCGAGCCGGAGGTGGAAGTGAGCCGGCAGGGGACGATCCGCGCGCCGGCAGGGCCAGGGATTGGGTTTGAGCCGGTGAGGGAGCGGATCGAGAAGCTCACGGTGAACCGCGAGGTGCTCGAGTAGGCCGTGAGCGAGGTGGCGCAAAGCGAAGCGGTGTCGAGCGGGGCGCGGCGGCCCTCGGGGGTGACGCTGGGGGTGCTGATCGCGCTGATGGTGGTGATGTGGGCGGTCAATTTTATTGTCGCGAAAGTGGGGCTGAAGTACCTGGACGCCTATGCGCTGGCGGCGTTCCGCGTGGAGCTGGCGGCGGTGATCCTGGGCGTGTTGGTGCTGGCGACACGAAGGGGCAAAGGCCGGGAAGAGGGCCGGCTAAGGCCGGCCCCCACACGCCTTACATGGGGAGACCTGTGGACGTTTGGCTACCTGGGATTTTTCATGGTGGCGGTGAACCAGATGTGCTTCACCGTGGGGCTGAACTACACAACCGTGGGGCACTCGTCGGTGATTATCGGGATCGCGCCGATCCTGGTGCTGCTGCTGGCGAGGTGGCAGGGGCTCGAACGCCTGACGGTGCTGAAGGTGACGGGCATGGCGCTGTCGTTTGCGGGCGTGGCCATCCTGGCGGCGGAGCAGGGGATCAGCCTGCAAAGCGGGACGCTGCGAGGCGACCTGATCATCCTGGCGGGTTCAGTGGGATTTGCGTGTTATGTGGTGTGGGGCAAGAAGGTGGCGGGGAAGTACGGCACGGTGGAGATGAACGCGTACAACCACTTTGCCGGAGCAATCCTGGTGCTGCCCCTGGCGGTGTGGCAGGCGGTGAAGATGACCCGGGAGGGAAGCTGGGCGGCGGTGGGTTGGAAGGGGTGGATGGCAGTGGTGTATATGGCGGCGTTTGCGTCGGTGGCGGCGTACCTGATTTACTACTGGGCGCTGCGGCACATGGCGGCGTCGCGGCTGGCGGCGTTTGCGTATCTGCAGCCGGTGCTGGCCACGTGTCTGGGGATCCTGCTGCTGCCCGGAGAGCGCGTGACGGGACACCTGCTGGGCGGGGGAGCGCTGGTGCTGCTGGGGGTGTACTTGACCGAGGCGCACCGGCGGGGAGTGAAGCCGGGAGAAAATAATGAGTGATGTATATTTACTATAAGTTAATAGTTGAGGGTTGCGAGTTCAGAGTGAAGAGTCGAAAGTTGAAAGTTAGAGATGAAAGAGAGAGGCCGGGCCCGAGCCCGAATCAGTTGATGGAGAGGCGGGAAGGATGAGCGGAGGAGAAAAGAAGAGAGTGGCGGTGATTCCGGGGGATGGGATCGGTGTAGAGGTGACGGCCGAGGCCGTGAAGGTGTTGAGGGCGGCGGCTGCGGCGGGCGGGCGGCAACTCGAGATGGTGGAGTTTGACTGGGGCGCGGAGAAGTACCTGCGCGAGGGCGTGTCGCTGCCGGCGGGAGCGGAGGAGATGTTGCGGCGGGAGTTTGACGCCATTCTGCTGGGGGCGATGGGCGACCCGCGGGTGCCGTCGAACCAGCCCGCCATGGATATTTTGCTGGGGATGAGGTTCAAGCTGGACTTGTATGCGAATGTGCGGCCGGTGGAGCTGTACGACAAGCGGCTGACGCCGCTCAAAGACCGCGCGGAGGCGGACGTGCGGTTTGTGGTGATTCGCGAGAACAGCGAAGGCGCGTATGTGGGCATGGGTGGAAACTTCAAGAAAGGCACGAAGGATGAAGTAGCAATCCAGGAGGACTTGAACACGTGGAGGGGCGTGGAGAGGATCCTGCGGTATGCGTTTGAATACGCGCGGGCGCGGGGGCTGAAGCGCGTGTGCATGAGCGATAAGTCGAATGCGCTGAGCTATGGGCACGGACTGTGGCAGCGTGTGTGGGCGGAGGTGCGGAAGGAGTACGCGGAGATTGAGTCGAGCCATTTGTACATCGACACGCTGGCGATGGAGCTGGTGCGCGACCCGCGGCAGTTTGACGTAATTGTGACCTGCAACCTGTTTGGCGACATCATAAGCGACCTGGGGGCACAACTGGCCGGCGGGCTGGGGCTGGCGCCGTCGGGGAACATACACCCGGGACAGGTGTCCATGTTCGAGCCAGTGCATGGGTCGGCGCCGAAAATTGCGGGGAAGGGGATTGCCAACCCGCTGGCGGCTATCCTGGCGGGGGCGATGATGTTTGAGTACCTGGGATGGACGAACGAGGCGAAGGCGATTGACGCGGCCGTGCGAGCGGCAGTGAGGGAAGGGCAGGTAACGCAAGAGTTGGGAGGGAAGCTGGGGACGAGGGGGTGCGGGGAGTGGGTTGCACAGAGAGTAGGGAGCAGGGGTTAGGGTGTGCTGAGGAATTGATCCATTGAGTCATTGGCGATTGAAGATTAGGAAGAACCTGAAGATTGGGAGCGGGAGAGGAGGCCGACGCCGACGCCCAGCGCGAACCCACCGATGTGAGCCCACCAGGCGACGCCACCCGAAGATTCCTGACCAATGAGTGACACGCCGCTGATGAACTGAACGACGAACCAGAACCCCAACATGACAATGGCGGGCAGCCGCGCGGTGAAGAAGAGAAAGCCCAGCGGAATAAGCGTGAGGATGCGCGCACCCGGGTAGAGGACGATGTAGGCGCCGAGGATGCCGGAGATGGCGCCGCTGGCCCCGACAGCGGGAATGGTGGAGCCGACGTTGGCCAGGGTGTGAATGACGCCGGCGCCCACTCCGCAGCAGAGGTAGAAGAAGAGAAATTTCAAGTGGCCGAAGCGGTCTTCAATGTTGTCGCCGAAAACCCAGAGGAACCACATGTTGCCGATGAGATGCAGCCAGCCGGCGTGGAGGAAGATGCTGGTCAAGAGCGGGGCGAAGGCTTGGCGCAGGGTGACGCCGGCGTCGTCGAAGAGCAGGTCCACTCGGGCGGGGATCATGCCGTAGCGGAAAAGAAGCCGCTCGGAAGCGGGAGCGGAGAGGGAAAGCTCGTAGAAGAAGATGAGGACGTTGGCGAGGATGAGGAGCAGGGTGAGGAGGGGAAAGGTGGCGCGCGGGTTGTGGTCGCGGAGGGGAATCATCGCGGCAGGCCGCAACAGGATTCTAGTCTGACGGCGCGCGGGTTCATAGAGGGAAAGCGGGAGGGTGGCGGGGGCCGGTGCGGATGAGGGCATCGATTTCGGAGAGCGGCCGGATGCCGCCGCGGGCGCCGAGGGCGGTGCAGTTGAGAGCAGCGGCGGCGCAGGAGAACTCGAGTTGGCGGGAGAGCGGCCAACCCTGAAGTAATGCGTAAACAAATGCGCCGTGGAAGATGTCCCCGGCGCCGGTAGTGTCGAGCGTATTGACGCGAAAGGCCGGGGCGTAGTGGGAGCGCGAGCCGTCCCAGGCAAGAGCGCCGCCTGCGCCGAGCGTGACACCGACGACGCGGCAGCCGAAGCGGAGCTGAAGGGCGCGCAGGGACTTGGTGAGGTCGGTCTGGCCGGTGAGGCGGGCCGGGAAGTCGCGGGAGGCGATGAGGTAGTCAACGTTTTCAAGTAATGCTTCAACTCCGGGATAGAGATTGTCCAGGTCGGCGACGACAGGGATGGACCCTTCGCGGGCCCAACGGGCAGCGAGGGAGGCGGCTGCGGTGTCGTGCCCATCGAGGAGAAGAGCACGGGCGCGCGTGACCCACTCGCGGCGCAGCTCGGCGGGGTCGAGGGTGAGGCGAGGGTCGCGGCTCCAGAGAATGGTGCGCTCGCCGGAGGGGCCGTCAACAAGGATGTAGGCGAGCTGGCTGGGGCAGTCAGGGACGGTGAGGAGATGGGCTTCGACGCCGGCGCAGGCGAACTCGGAGCGCTGGAGATCAGCGGCAGGGTTGGTGCCGACTTTGCCGACGTAGCGGGTGCGAAGCCCCCAGGACTGGCAGGCCACGAGGGCGCTGGCCACCTGTCCGCCGGGGAGGACGTCAGCGGAGAGGATTTCCATTTTGGAGTCGAGGGCAGGGAAGCGGGGGAGGCGGATGAGGGTGTCTGTGGCGTTGAGGCCGACGCCGGCGACATCGACGAGGGGATGAGGGTCGGGCATGGGAGGAATGTAAAGGAGTGGGGGAGAAAAGCAAGGGGCATAAAGAAAGTGGCGAGTGGCGAGTGAAGATTATGAGGCGGTGAACGCCTCAGTAAGCACAGGAAGGAGAGATCCTTTCCGGCAGGGCCGGAATCTTCGATCGCCCCGACCAAATGCGTCGGGGCTCAGGATGACAGCATTTCGCGCTGCACGTGGCCACGGGCGGGGAAGGGGAGAGAGGGTCTGATAACAAAGCAGGGTGAGGAGGGGAGTTAACATAATATTTGGAGGTGCGGGAATGGTTGAAAGGGGCGGAGATGGAAGACATGGGGCGGGGGAGCGAGTTTAGAATTCTTGCAGGGAGGTGAATGCGACTTGTCTGATGGGGCGACATTTTCCCGTAGCCGTCGAAGGGTGAAAAAGATCAGAGAAGTGAGACAGTGAACGTTTAGGAATTGCGGGAAGAGCGGTGGTGTGGTAAGAGACTTTGTTTGAGTTGGAGTGAGGAAAGTACGAGGGGAAGCGCGGTGCGCGCGAGGGCCAAGGTTGAGCCCGTCGGCGCGCCGACAGACGGATGCCGCTGAAGGAGACGGAGGCGATTGTCCTGCGGAGTTTTCCGCTGGGCGAGGCGGACCGGCTGGTGAGCTTCCTGGGGCGGACGACCGGGCGGCTGCGCGGGGTGGCGCGGGGGGCGCGGCGGACGAAGAGCCGGTTTGGGTCGACGCTGGAGACGCTGTCGCATATCCGCATCTGGTTTTATGAGCGGGAGACGCGGGAGCTGGTGCGGATCAGTCAGTGCGAGTTGATGGAGTCGTTCCTTGAGGCGCAGCGGGAGTACGAGGTGGGATTGGCGCTGGCGCTGGTGAGCGAAGTGACCGAGGCGGTGCTGCCGGAGCGCGAGGCGTCGGACGCGATGTTTCGTCTGGTGCTGCTGACAGCGCGGGCGATTGCCGAGCGAAAGAGCGGGGAACTGCCGCTGGCGTACTTTAACTTGTGGACGGTGCGGCTGGGCGGATGGCTGCCCGGGCTGGAGCGCTGCTCGAGGTGCGGCAGGGAAGTGAAGGGCCAGGCGGTGTACGGGGCGGTGGCGCGTCCGGGGTTGCAGTGCGCGGGATGCCGGCTGCCCGGAGCGCGGGGGATTTCGGCGCGGGGGCTTGAGCTGGCGCAGGCGATGCTTCGAGAGAAGCTGGAGAGTTTGAGTGAAAAGGATTGGCCGGCGGCAGCCGGAGCGGAGTTAAACCAATACTTCATGGACCTGATCGAGCATCAGATCGAGAAGAAACTGACCACCCGACGGATGCGAGAAGGGAACCTATGACAGTTAAAGTGACACATGAAGAAGCGAAGAGAGCGAAGCTGCAAGGGCCGACGTTTCAAGACCTCATCTTTAAGCTGACACATTTCTGGGCCGACCGGGGTTGCGTGCTGCAGCAGCCGTTTGACGTGGAGGTGGGCGCGGGGACAATGCATCCGGAGACGTTCCTCAGGGTGCTCGGTCGAGAGCCGTATCGGGTGGCGTACATACAGCCGTCACGTCGGCCCGCCGACGGTCGCTATGGCGAGAACCCGAACCGGCTGTACAAGCACACGCAGCTTCAGGTGATCCTGAAGCCGACACCGGCGGACGTGCAGGAAGTGTACCTGGCAAGCTTGCGGGCCATCGGGATTGACCTGCGCGAACATGATATACGGTTTGAGGAGGACAACTGGGAGTCGCCCACGCTGGGGGCGTGGGGAATCGGCTGGCAAGTGCTGCTGGATGGGCTGGAGATTACGCAGTTCACTTACTTCCAGCAGTGCGGGGGGATAGATTTGGACCCGGTGTCGGTGGAACTGACGTATGGCGTCGAGAGAATTGCGGCGTTTCTGCAAGGCGTGGACAACGTGTTTGACGTGCGCTGGAGTGCGGATAGAACGTACGGGCAGGTGCGGCTGGCGGAGGAGCAACAGCTCTCGGTGTATAGCTTTGAGCTGGCCGAGGCGGCGAGCTTGAGGAAGCAGTTTGAGCTGGCGGAGAAAGAAGCGGAACGGCTGCTGGCAGGGTTTCGAGGGAAGACGGGACTTGAGAGGAAAAGGTATCCGTTGCTGGCGGTGTATGAGCTGTGTCTGAAGTGTTCGCACCTGTTCAATCTGATGGATGCGCGAGGCGTGATCTCGGTGACGGAGCGGGCGGCGCTGATCGGGCGGGTGCGACAGGTGGCATGCAAAACAGCTCAGCTTTATCTTGAGCAGCAGGGGCCGGAGCAAGAGCTGCGCGATAAGGAGTCCGCATGAAGGAGAGGACGGACTTCCTGCTCGAGGTGGGGTGCGAGGAGATCCCCGCGGGGATGATTGCGCGGGCGGCGGAAGAACTTCAAGTAACGCTTGAGAAAATCCTGACGACGAAGAACCTGATTGAGAGCGGAAGCGTAGAGGCCTTTGGCACGCCGCGGCGGCTGGTGGCGATTGCGCGTGGAGTGAAGCTGAAGCAGGAGGATGTGACGCGCGAGGTGACCGGGCCACCAAAGTCGGTGGCGTATGACGATGTCGGCCGGCCGACCCGTGCGGCGGAGAGTTTTGCGTCGAAGCAAGGCGTGCCGGTGGGGAAGATTTATCTGGTGACGACGGCGAAGGGCGAGTACATCGCGGCAAAACAGGTGGTGAAGGGAAGGAGCGCGGGAGAGATTCTGGCCGAGGTGGTGCCGCGCGCGGTGCAGGGGATCCCGTGGCCGAGAAGTATGTACTGGACGGGGATGGATGGGATGCGGTTCATCCGGCCGATCCGCTGGGTGGTGGCGCTGCTGGACGGGAAGGTGGTGCGGTTTGCGCTGGGCGGCGTGAAGGCGGATCGGTTTACGTCCGGGCACCGGTTTCTGGGGAGTGCGCGAATTGGGGTGACGGGGCCGAAGGACTTCGAGCAGAAGTTAAAGAAAAACTTTGTGCTGGTGCGGCCGGAGGAGCGGCGGAAGAAGATTGAGAAAGAGTTGAAGACGCTGGCGGGGAGGAAGGGTTTGCGCGTGCATGAGGACGCGGGCCTGGCGGGGTTGGTGGTTTATTTGAATGAGTATCCGTCGGTGATTATGGGGGATTTTGATGCGGGGTTTCTGGACCTGCCGCAGGAGATTCTGATTACGGTGATGCGCGACCACCAGAAATACTTTGCGCTGGAGAAGAGAGACGGAGGGCTGGCGCCGCACTTTCTGGCGGTGACCAATCTGGATAGGGATCGCAAGGGAATGGTGCGGGCGGGGCACGAGCGGGTGCTGAAGGCGCGATTTGTGGATGCCAGGTTCTTCTGGGAGACGGACCAGAAATGTCGGCTGGCCGACTATCTGCCGAAGCTAGCACATGTCACCTACGAGTCGCGGCTGGGGAGTTATGGGGACAAGGTCGAACGGATGCGCTGGCTTGGACGCTGGCTGGCGGAACAGTGGATCGCGCGGGGCATTCCGCAAAGGCATGTGCCCGAGGTGGACCGGGCGGCGGAGCTGGCCAAGTGCGACCTGGCCACGGAAATGGTGCGGGAGTTCACCGAGCTGCAAGGAATTGTTGGAGGGCTGTACGCAAAAGCTCAAGGAGAACCTGAAGAAGTGGCGTGGGCGGTGTACGACCACTACCGTCCGGTGGGGCTGGATGATCCGATACCGCGGAACCTGACGGGTTGTGCGGTGGCGCTGGCGGATAAGCTCGACGCGCTGGTGGGATGCTTTGCGGTAGGGATGGTGCCAACAGGATCGAGCGACCCGTTTGCGCTGCGACGGGCGGCACTGGGCGTGGTGAAGATTATCCTTGAACGGAAGCTGCCGGTGTCGCTGGGAGCGACGGTAGCGGCGGTAGGGAAGGCGCTTGCTCAGCATGCGCCGAAGATCACGCTGACGACGAAGACCGAAAGCCAGGTGTTGGAGTTTATTGTGGACCGGGCGAAGTTTGTGCTTCGCGAGAAAATGGGCTTTGCGTATGACGAAGTGAACGCGGCGCTGGCGGCAGGGGCGGACGATCTGGTGGATGCGGTGAAGCGGATTGAGGCGATCCGGGCGATCCGGCGGTCGAAGAACTTTGAGCCGCTGGCAGTATCGTTCAAGCGCATCCGGAAGATTCTGGAGAAGGCGGGGAAGGAGTCGGAGTGGAGGTTGAAGGCGGTGCAGCCGGAGATGTTTGTGGTAGAGGCAGAGAAGGTGCTGCACAACTCCGCGCGGAAGGTGGCGGAGCAGGCCGAAGCGTACAAGCGGGCAGGGAAGTATAAAGAGGCCCTCGAGGTGATTGCCGGGATGCGGCCTGAGGTGGACCGGTTTTTTGTAGACGTGATGGTGATGGCCGAGGAAGAGAACGTGAGGAAGAACCGGCTGACGCTGTTGGCGGAGTTGCTGAGGGAGTTTTCGACGATAGCGGATTTCGCGGAGATCGCGGCGGAGGAGAAGAGGAATTAGCCACCCCGACAGGGTCGGGGCAGGCGCCGGCACAGAGGCGCAGAGCAAAGAAAGAAGGATTAGAAGGAGAGAAGAGACAAGATTTAACTTCAAGTGTTACATGAGATATTTATAGTGTGCGAAATGGCGAGATAAGAGAGCTTGTCGGCGGGCCGACACCAAGGCAGAAATTGGAAAAGAGAAGTGAAGGGCAACCGCGGCGGCGGAGAAGCGTTGTGAGTTTTCAAGATCTCGAGTAAGCGAAGAGTCAGGAGAAAGAGCGTGAAGAGATACGTTTATTTTTTCGGGGCGGGGCGAGCGGAAGGGCGCGGAGACATGAAGGACCTGCTGGGCGGGAAGGGAGCGGGCCTCGCGGGGATGACGCGGATCGGGCTGCCGGTGCCGGCCGGGTTCACGATTACGACCGAGGCGTGCGACCACTTTTTCAAGAATGGGCGGAAATACCCGAAGGAATTGCCGGCGCAGGTGAAGAAGAGCGTGGCGCGGCTCGAACGCGTAACGAAGAAGAAGCTGGGTGATCCGAAGAATCCGCTATTGGTGAGCGTGCGGTCGGGGTCGGCGAGGTCGATGCCCGGGATGATGGAGACGATTCTGAACCTGGGGCTGAATGAGCAGTCGGTAGAGGGGCTGGCGCGGGCGACAGGGAATCAGCGGTTTGCGTGGGATGCGTACCGGCGGTTGGTGCAGATGTATTCGAGCGTGGTCATTGGGCTACCAAAGGAAGAACTGGAGCACAAGCTGCGGGCAATGAAGGCGCGGTGCAAGGTGAAAGAAGATACGGCGGTGGATGCGGCGGGCTGGCGGGAGTTGGTGGAAGAGTACAAGTCTTACTTTAAGGAGAAGACGGGGAAGAGTTTTCCCGAGGACCCGCAGGAGCAACTATGGGGAGCGATTGGAGCGGTGTTTGAATCGTGGATGGCGGAGAAGGCGGTGACGTACCGGCGGGTGGAGAAGATCACCGGTCTGCTGGGGACGGCAGTGAGCGTGGTGCAGATGGTGTTTGGGAACACGGGGGAGAAGTCGGGGACTGGCGTGTGCTTCACGCGCGACCCGAACACGGGCGAGGACAGTTTTTTCGGCGACTACCTGGTGAATGCGCAGGGTGAGGACGTGGTGGCGGGAATCCGCACGCCGTTGCACCTGACCGATATGGCCCGACTGCTGCCGAAAGTTTACAAACAACTTGAGAAATTTCGGAAGCTACTGGAAACGCATTACCGGGACATGCAGGACATGGAGTTTACGGTAGAGGAAGGGAAGCTGTACATGCTACAGACGCGGGTGGGGAAGCGAGCGCCCGCTGCGGCTTTCCGCATTGCCGTGGACATGGTGAAGGAAAAACTGATCACGAAGGAGCAGGCGATCGAGCGAATCAAGGCGGAAGACATTGAGCGGTTGTTCTACCCGGTGATTGACCCCAAGGTTGAGAAGGGCGAACTGTCGAGGCACAAGCTGGGCAGCGGGATCAACGCCGTACCCGGAGCGGCGGTAGGGAAAGCAGTATTCACTGCGCACGAGGCCGAAGAATGGGCGCGGGATGGGCAGAAGGTGATTTTGGTGCGTCGGGAAACGAGTCCGGAGGACGTGGGCGGGATGTTTGTGGCGCAAGGAATCCTGACAGCGACGGGTGGGAAGACGTCGCACGCGGCGGTGGTGGCGCGCGGATGGGGGAAGTGCTGTGTGGTGGGCGCCGAGCAACTGGACATTGACTACGGGAAGCAAATGATGCGGGTGAACGGGCGCGTGGTGAGACAGGGGGACTGGATCACTCTCGATGGCAGCGGGGGCTTGGTGTACGACAAGGAATTTCCGTTGGTAAAGCCGGAGCCGCCACCGGCGTATTTTGAGTTCATGAAATGGACCGATGAAGTGCGGCGGCTGGGCGTGCGGACCAATGCTGATACTCCACAGGATGCGCGGAAGGCGCGGGAGATGGGTGCGGAGGGCATCGGGCTGTGCCGCACGGAGCACATGTTCTTCAAAGATTTCGAGCAGCCGCAGAGAAGCGTGGAGCGGCAGTTGGCCATACAGGAGATGATCGTCGCGGAAGGTCGCGAGGCACGGGAGAACGCGTTGGCAAAGCTGCTGCCGTTCCAGCGGCGCGACTTCGTGGGGATTTTCAAGGCGATGGACGGCTACCCGGTGACAATTCGGCTGATCGACCCGCCGCTGCATGAGTTTGTGCCGCACGAGAGGGAACAGCAAGAGGAGCTGGCGAGGAAGATTGGCGTGGAAGTGGAGGTGGTGGCCCGGCGCGTGGAGCAGTTGCGCGAGGCCAATCCGATGCTGGGGCACCGCGGGTGCAGGCTGGCGATCACGTATCCGGAAATACTTGAGATGCAGGTGCGGGCCATCATTGAGGCGGCGATCGAATGCCAGGCGCAGAAAGTTAAAGTATTACCTGAGATAATGATTCCGCTGGTGCTGGACAGAAAGGAGTTGCAAATCCTGACTGATGCGACGCGACGGGTGGCTGAAGAAGTGATCCGCGCGGCGGGGGTGAAGCTCGACTATTTGGTGGGAACGATGATCGAGCTGCCGCGGGCGGCGCTGCTGGCCGACCAGGTGGCCGAGGTGGCGGAGTTTTTCAGTTTCGGGACGAACGACCTGACGCAGACGGTGATGGGGCTGTCACGGGACGACGCAGGGAGGTTCCTGCCCGACTACGTAGACGAGAAAAAGGCAGCGATTTTTGAGGACGACCCTTTTCAGACGCTGGATGTGGCCGGGGTGGGGCTGCTGATGCGCTGGGCGATTGAGCGAGGACGGAAGACGAATCCGAAGTTAAAGATCGGGATTTGCGGTGAGCATGGCGGGGACGCGCAGAGCGTGAAGTTCTGCCACCAGGTGGGGATGAATTACGTGAGCGCGTCGCCGTTCCGTGTGCCGATCGCGCGGCTGGCGGCGGCGCAGGCGGTGATTGAGGAAAGGCGAAAGAAAAAGAGGGGTTAGGTGGTAGGGGAAGAGGCGGGGATGAGGGCGCTGGTGATAGGGATAAGCGGGGGGACGGGGTCGGGGAAGACAACGATCACCGACCGGATTATCTCGGCGCTGTCGGAAGAGAGCGTGGTGGTGCTGCAGCAGGACCACTA
>CAZHLD010000014.1:41558-50300 GCA_964533185.1 uncultured Acidobacteriaceae bacterium
CCATAGTGCATCCACAACCAGAAGAGTGCCGGGTCTGCGACCCGGCGCTACAGCGGGGCTCTGTCCCGCGCCCCGGCCGGCTGGAAGCCGGCGCTACAGGGGCTAGTGTTTGCGGGCGTCGGCGATGAGGCGGAGGAAATCGGGGTCGTGGTGCAGGCAGGCGAGGTCGGGATCGCGGACGGCCCAATCGAGGTTGGTGTAACCGCTTAGCTCGGCGCGTTTGAGCAGGTCCAAGGCTTCGGGCTTTTTGCACATGACGCCATAGGTGCAGGCGGCGTTGTAGAGGATGTTGGAGTCGTTGGGGCGGAGGGCGACGGCCTTCTGAAGCTCGCGGATGGCGTCGTCGTGCCTACCATACCAGGCATAATTGGCGGCGAGAAGAATGCGAGCGCGAACGTCTTCGGGAACCTGCTCGAGCTGTTGTTCGAGGACTCTCATCTCAAGGTCGCGAAGCCGGCGCGCCTCCTCGCTGCGGCCCAAGGATTCCAGGGAGTTCATGAAGGCGATGTACATATTGTAGTCGTTGCCGTTGGCCTCGACGGCGCGGTTGGCCAGGGCGGCGGCTTCTTCGAAGCGGTCGGAGCTGAAGTAGGTGCGGCCGAGGATGTTGTAAGCCCCTTCGCAATCGGGTTTGCGTTCGAGGGCGCGCTGGACGTCGTTGATGGACTCCTCGAAGTTTTTCAACTCATAGCGGATGCGGGCGCGGGCGACCAGGGCTTCGGGCAGATTGGGCTCGAGGGCCAGAGCGCGCTCGCAGGCGGCCAGGCCGCGCTCGATCCAGTGATTGTCGTGGTCGTGCCATTCGTACATGACACCGCAGGAGTTGGCGATGCCAGCGTGGGCGAGGGCAAAGCGGGAGTCGAGCAAGATGGCCTGCTCGTACATCTGGATGGCGAAGGAGAGGTCGGGTTTGGTCTCGCGGCGGGCGAAGCTTCGGGCTCGGAGATACATGTCGTAGGCCTGGGGATTCTCGGTGGGCTTGCGGGCCAGGGCCTTTTCTTCCTGCGGGGAGAGGGTGATGCGCAGGGCCTGGGTGATGCTGCGGGCGATTTCGTCCTGGACTTCGAAGACGTCGCGAAGCTCGCGGTCGTAGCGCTCGGCCCAGACGGAATGGCCGGAGCGAGTCTCGACAAGCTGGGCGGTGATGCGCAGGCGATTGCCGGCGCGGCGCAGGCTGCCGGTGAGGACGTAGAGGGCGTTGAGATCCTGGCCGACCTGGGGGCCGGTGACGGGGCGGTCGCGGAAGGCCAAAACGGCGGCGCGGGGGAAGACGCGCAGCTCTTTGATTTTGGAGAGCTCGGTGATGACGTCCTCGGTCATGCCGTCGCGGAAGTATTCGTCTTCTTTAGCGCCGCTCAGGTTTTCGAAGTAGAGGACGGCTACGGACTTGACCTGATGGGCGCCGGCGGTGGCGCCGCGGCCAGAGTCGGAGTCGTGCTTGAGACGCTGGAGGTCGGCGCGGAGTTTGGCGGCCGAAGCGTAACGAGCGCTACGATCTTTTTCGAGGGTGCGCGTGATGATCTGCTGAAGCTCTTCCGGGATATTGCGGTTCAGGAGCATGGCCGGGGTGGGGGTGCGATTGAGAATGGCGTCGAAGATGACGGCCGAGGTGTTGCCGACGAAGGCCTGGCGGCCGGTGGCCATCTCGTAGAGGACGACGCCCAGGGAGAAGATGTCGGTGCGGGCATCGACGTCTTCGCCGCGGGCCTGCTCGGGCGACATGTAGGAGGCGGTGCCGAGAGCAACGCCGGAGCCGGTGAGCTGGTCTTCGACAGTGAGCAGCGTGCCCGCGTCGGTGACGCCGACGGCTTCGCCGACTTTCTGGCGCTGCGGAGCGAGCTTGGCGAGGCCGAAGTCGAGGATTTTGGCCTGGCCGCGCGGGGTGACGAAGAGGTTGGCGGGCTTGATGTCGCGATGAGTGATGCCGCGGGTGTGGGCGGCGTCGAGGGCATCGGCGATTTGGGTGGCGAGGTCGAGCAGCTCGTCGGTCTCAAGCGGGCGGCCGGCAATGCGGTGCTTGAGGGTCTGGCCTTCGAGAAGCTCCATGGCGATGAAGGGTTTGCCTTCGTGCTCATCGATTTCGTAAATGGTGCAGATGTTGGGATGATTGAGGGCGGAGGCGGCGCGGGCCTCGCGCTGAAAACGCTCGAGAGCGGAACGGTCGTGGGAGAGGTCGTCGGGGAGAAACTTCAGGGCGACGTTGCGGTGCAGGCGGACGTCTTCGGCACGGAACACAATGCCCATGCCGCCACCGCCGAGTTTTTCAAGGATGCGATAATGAGAGACGGTTTGGCCGATCATGGGCGAAGGACGCGAGCGGCCATGCTACGACGCAGGGGAGAGCAAGTCAATCGGCTAGGTGGGCATTTTGAGGAAGAAGTGGACACCGAGGAAGGCGAAAATGGCGTCGGGAGCCCAGCCGGCCATGAGCGGGGGCAACTGGCCAACAGCGCCCATGGCTTCAAGCAGTGCTGAGATGGCCCAGTAAACGATGGCGATGCCGACGCCGAGAGCGATCCCGCTGACGCGTCCGCGGGTGCCGACCAGAAGAGCGAATGGAATGCCGAGCAGGACGCTGATCGGGGCGATGAGCGGGAAGGCGAACTTGCGGTGCCACTGGACGGAAAGGCGGGCAACGTCGAAGCCAGCCTGCTGGAGCTCGCGGATGTAGTTGCGGAACTCGGCGGCGTCCATTTGATAAGACTGGCGGACTTCGCGGTTGAAGTAGCCGGGAGGCTCGTTGAGCTCGGAGAGGCGCATAGTCTGGAAGGGAGTGAAGCCGACAATTTCACTGCCATTGAAGTCGCGGACCCAGCCGGACTCGAGGCGCCAGGTCTGCGTGGGGATTTCCCACACTGCGCGAGAAGCGAAGACGCGGCGGCGCATCTGGAAGGTAGCGGGGTCGAGCTCAAAAACTTGGAGGCCGCCGAAGAGACTGTGGTCGGGGTCGAAGAAATCGTAGTTATAGACCCTGGTGTTTTCGCCGAAGATCCACTGGCGGCGGGGCTGGTAAAAGGTCTGAGCGGGACGGCCCTTGATTTGATTGCGGAGGGCGTCCTGGCGCTGGTTGGCGTAGGGGAGAACGGTGGCGTCGAGCAGGAAGAGGCCGACGGCCAAGAGAACGGAGGCGAGGAGCAAGGGTACGGAGAGGCGGTACACGCTAACGCCGGAGGCTTTGCAGGCGACCAGCTCGTTGTTCTTGGCCATGACGCCAAGAGTGACCAGGACGGCGATGAGTGCGGCCAGGGGCGCGAGCTGGTAGGCGAGGTACAGGGCGAAATAACGGAAGTAGTTGAGGACGAGAAGAAAGGGGCTGCGGTTGCGGGCGATGTCGCTGAGGAGTTCGAAGAGGGTGAAGGCTTCAAAGAGAAGAATGAAACCGGCGAGTATGAGAACGAAGTAATAGGTGAAGCGACGGAGGAGATAGAGGTCGAGGAGCTGCGCGAAGCCGCCGGTGCGGACGGCACGAGGACGCGCAGCGGGGCGGTGGCGCTCGACGGGGCCGTTCTGGAGGGCGGCAGGCTGCGGGGCGCGGTGCGTGACAGCGCGAAAGCGGAGCACGAGGGCGTCGGTCCAGCGGAAAAGAAGACCTTCGCCGTGAGTGCGCTCGATGCGCGGGAGAAGGAGAAGACCGAGGCCGGCGGTGAGGAGGTTGGCGGCCCAAATGCCGAAGCCGGGGGAGAGCGCGCCCTGACGTGCCAGTGCGGCACCGATAAGGAAGACGAGGTAATAGCCGCTGATGAGCAGCAGGGTGATCAGGAAGCCGGCGGCGCGGCCGCCGCGGCGCGGGCGGGCGCCGAGGGGTACGGCGATGAGAGCAAAGACGAGGCAAGCGGCGGGGAAGGCGAAGCGGCGATGGAATTCGATGCGGGCGTCGCGAGCGCGCGGGCCGGAGATGGAAGCGAGTTGGCGGAGAGAAAGCTCGGCGTCGGAGGGCGGGGAGGAGCGTGGCGCGGCGACGTCGGCGACAGTGAGGCTGAGGTCGGATTCGCCAAAGGTGGTGACGTGGTAGCGGTTGGGGTCGCGGCGGGAGAATTCGTGGGTGGTGCCGCGGCCGAGGTGAAAGTCCAGCTTGCCGCTGGAGCGGTCGGCCATTACAATGGCGTCCACCGCCAGCGTGAGACGTGAACCGTTTGCCGCGCTCGAATCCGCCAGAAAGACGCCGCGCCATTGCGTGGCCGCTGCCGCAACATCCTGAACATAAAGAACCAGGGGAGGGAAGCGCTCGTCGAAGACGCGCGGCTGCACCTGAAAGGTAGCCTGCGAGGCGCGCAGGTCGTTTTCGAGGGAGCGGAAGGTGCGCAGCGAGAGCGGGCCGAGGAGGACGGTAAAGAGCAGAGTGAGCAAGGCGGCGCTGAGGGCGAGTACGCCAACGGGCAGAAGCAGGCGGCGAAGGCTGAGACCGACGGCGTTCATGGCGATGAGTTCGCTGTCGGCGGAGAGACGGCCGAGTCCAATCAGGACGCCGATCAGAACGGCGATGGGCAGAGTGAAGGTGAGGATGGCGGGCAGGATGGAGAAGAAGAGGATGAGCACGTCCGGAAGGGATGTATTGTGACGGACGACCAGCTCCATCAGGCGAACCAACTGGGGCACAAAGAAGACAAAGCTGAAGACGGCCAGTCCCAGCAGGGCGTGGGAGAGAATTTCGCGGGCAATATAGCGATCGAGTCGGCGCATCGCCGCGTGCATTCTAGCACGCAGTTGGATGGGCGATGGGGGAGTGCGGGCGGATGAACCGGGTGCACCTGGTCCTGCTATGGCACATGCACCAGCCGCAATACCGCGACCCGGCGACGGGGCGGTACGAGCTGCCGTGGACGCGTCTGCATGCGCTGAAGGACTACTGGGGAATGATGCGGGTGATTGAGGAGTTTCCCGGGGTGCACGCGACGTTCAACATGGTGCCGTCGCTGGGGGCGCAACTGGAGGAGTACGCCAGCGGGAAATTTGATGAGCCGTGGTTTGATCTGGCGTTCAAGGCCGCCGAGGAGTTGACCGCCGAAGACAAGAACGAAGTGCTGGTGCGAGCGTTCCAGATGAACCGGGAAACCCTGCTGCGACGCTGGCCGCGATTTACGAAGCTGTTTGAACGCTTCGAGCAGTCCGGAGCCGAGCACGCGGTGCAGAGCTTTGCGCTGCGGGACTGGCGGGACTTGCAACTGCTGTCGCAACTGGCGTGGATGGACGAGGAGTATCTGGCGACGGACGAGGTGGTGGCGGCGCTGTCGAAGAAGGGCGCCAACTTCAGCGAAGAAGACAAGCAGGCGCTGAAGGCCAAGCAGCTCGAGCTATTGGGGCGAGTGCTGCCGGAATACAGGAAGGCGGCGGCAAGCGGGCAGGTGGAGCTATCGACGACGCCGTTTTACCACCCGATTCTGCCGCTGGTGTGCGATACGGACAATGCACGCGTTGCAAATCCGTTCACGCCACTGCCGGTGCCAGCGTTTCGTCACCCGGAGGATGCGCGGGAGCAGTTGCTGCGAGCCAAAAAGTACCACGAGCGGGTGTTCGGGCAGGAGCCGGCGGGGCTGTGGCCGTCGGAGGGATCGGTGTCGGATGCGGCGCTGGGGCTGGCGGCGGAGATGGGCTTCCGGTGGTTTGCGAGCGATGAGGGCGTGCTGGGACGGACGCTCAATATTGGTTTTGGGCGGGACGCGGCGGGGGTGCCGTCGAACGCCGAGCAGCTCTATTCGCCGCTGCGGGTGAACCTGGTCGAGCGACAGATTGTGGGATTTTTCCGCGACCACTATTTGTCGGACTTGATCGGGTTTGTGTACAGCC
This sequence comes from uncultured Acidobacteriaceae bacterium, assembly GCA_964533185.1. Lineage (GTDB taxonomy): Bacteria > Acidobacteriota > Terriglobia > Acidiferrales > UBA7541 > CAZHLD01. The sequence goes on from CAZHLD010000014.1 coordinate 47,343, forward strand.
GGATGGATGCGACGGCGGCGGCGGAAGACCTGCACCGGCGGCTGCGGGCCATCGGCGAACGAGTCGAAACCGGGCGGCCGGTGACGGTGTCGATCATTTTGGATGGAGAGAATGCGTGGGAATATTTCCCGGGAAACGGACGGGATTTTTTGAGGCAATTCTACCGGCGAATTGAGAATGACCCCGATATAAAGGCGCTGACCGTCAGCGAGGCGATTGCAGCGGCGGAAGAGATCCCGGAGTGCGGTGGGGTTTTTCCAGGGTCGTGGATCAATGCGAACTTCGATGTGTGGATCGGACACAGCGAGGATGTGGCGGCGTGGAATTTCTTGAGGGATGCGCGGGATTTCTATAGCGAAGCGGAACGACAGCATCGGAAGCGGGTGCCGGGTGCGGTGACCAAGGAACAGCTCGAAACGGCCTACGAAGCGCTGCTGGCCGCGGAAGGGAGCGACTGGAACTGGTGGTACGGGCCGGAGCACAGCTCGGCGAATGACGAGGAGTACGATGCGTTCTACCGGAAGCTGCTGACCGAGGTCTATCTGGCGCTGGGCGGGAACGCTCCCGATGCGCTGGCCGAGCCGATCAAACGCAAGCCGGAACGCGCGGTGGTGGCGGAGCCAACGGCGTACCTGAAGGTGAAGGTGGACGGGCGGGAGAGCTCGTACTTTGAGTGGCTGGGGGCGGGGCTGTACTCGGCCGATCGGCGGAGCGGGGCAATGCACGGGCGTGCACATACGCTGCACGAGCTGCACTACGGGTTCGACGAGAAGTTTCTGTATTTGCGCGTGGACGCTTTTGGCGAACGACTGGCGGGGCTGGGGGACTTCGAGTTTCGGGTGACGCTGCGGGCGAGGGAAGAGTTGCGCGTGGTGGTGCGAATCGAGGGAGGGGAACTGGCGGGATACCTACTGGAGTCGCGCGACTTTTGCCTGCTGGGGCCGGACGAGATGGTCGAGGTGGCGTACGACCGGGTGCTGGAGGTGGCCATTGCGAGGCCGGTGGTGGCGCTGGCAGGGCGGACGACGCTGGAACTGGGCGTGGCGCTGTGGCAGGGAGGGCTGCCGGTGGATGTGCTGCCGGCGGAGGGGTTTTTGACAGTGAGGCTGGGGAGTGAGGGGTGTGCGTGGGCGGGGAGTTGACAGTCCAATATTCGCTTGAGTATGATATTTCGTATGAGAAAAGCTACGCGAACTGCTAAGAGTTTTACGGTCGATCGGGACGTACTGACATATGTAGTCCGAAGCCGGGGTCGCGGATCCGTCAGTGAGCGAGTGAACGAATTACTGCGCCGCGCGATCGTACAGGAGGAATACGATCGAGTGGAGCGTGAGGCGGCGGAGTTTTTTTCAACGGAAAGCACTGCCGAGCGCCGAGAGCGCAGGGCCTTCCGGAAGGCCACGTTACGGTCCCTGGCTCGGGACTAAGACGATGGCTCCCCATCCCCCTGCCGGCTGGTTTCCCCGAAGAGGAGAGATCTATCTGGTCGCGATGGACAAGGTGCGGCCCGTGGTCGTGCTTTCAATTGATGGGCTGAACCGCCATGCGCGGGATGTTTGTATGGTCGCGCTGACAACCGTGAATCGACCGAATCTCTCCTTGCGAGTGGCAATCGCGGCTGGCGCTGGCGGCACAAGGAAAGACTCATGGGCCAAGTGCGACCAGGTGACGACTATCCCCAAGAAAGACCTCATCTATCCGCCCCTAGGCAGACTACCTTCCTCGTTGTTGCAGAGTATTGAAGAAAAGGTTCGGATCACCCTCGGCCTGGTCGCACTCTGACATGCCGTTGTCCTTCTCCGAGGCACGGAGGGAGTTTCGGGGGCTGGAGGGCAGGGTGTTTTTGGATGCGGCGTGCGTGAGTCTGGCGCCGCGGCGGGCGACGGAGGCGATCACGGAGTTTTTGAGGCGGGCGGAGGAGTGTCCGGAGAAATCGGCGACTCTGAATCACATTGCCATGGATGCGATGCGGGCGGCGACGCGACGCGAGTTGGCCGGGCTCATCAGTGCGGGCGAGGACGAGATTGCGCTGGTGGAGAGTACGACGCAGGGGCTTACGATTGCGGCGGAGGCGCTGCCGCTGGTGCGGGGTGACCGGGTGCTGGTGCCGGATTTGGAGTTTTTGCAGGTGGCGCTGCCATGGTTGCAGAAGCAGAAGAGTGTTGGTATCGAGGTGGACCCGGTGCCGAACCGCGGCGGGGAAGTACGGATCGAGGACATCGCGGAACGGATCGGGCAGCGGACGCGAGTGCTGGCGATTAGCTCGGTGCAGTGGTCGAACGGGTACCGAGTGGATTTGGGGGCGCTCGGGGCACTGTGCCGAGAGCGGAGGGTCTGGCTGGTGGTGGACGCGATCCAGCAGTTGGGGGCGATGCCGATTGATGTTGCGGCGACGCCAGTGGATTTTCTGGCCTGCGGCGGGCACAAGTGGCTGAATGCGCCGTTTGGGTGCGGGTTCCTGTACGTGAAGCGGGAGGTGCAGGCGGCGCTGCGACGGCCGCTGGCGGGGTATTTAAGTTTGGAGACGCCGGCGGGAGGCTGGGGGAAGTATTTCGAGACGCCGACGATTTCGCCGCTGGGGGAGTTCAAGGCGGTGGAAGAGGCGAAGGCGTTTGAGGTGGGAGGTACGGGGAACTACCCGGGCGCGGCGGGGCTGGGAGCGTCGGTTGGGATGATCCGGGAGGTGGGGCCGAGGCGGATTGGGGAGTACATCGGGGAGCTGACGGATTATTTGCTGGAAGGGCTGTACGGAGTTGGCGTGGAGGTGGTGACGGTGCGGACGCGGGAGAACCGGAGCGGGATTGTGACGTTCAGTGTCGGAACGGCGGAGGAGAACGTCGCGTTGGCAGAACGGCTGGGGGAGGCGGGCGTGCTGGTGGCTGTGCGATATACGAGCGGGGTGGGCGGGGTGCGGGTGTCGTGCCATTTCTTCAACAACCGGGCGGATGTGGACCGGCT
>CAZHLD010000015.1:0-49923 GCA_964533185.1 uncultured Acidobacteriaceae bacterium
TTGGTCCGGTTCCCGCCGCAGAGCCGGAGGGCCTGCTGGATCGCGAAGCGTTCCCAACGCTCCATGGAAAGCGGCTGCTCAGGCAGATCGCCCGGGTTTCGAGGGGCGACGACTTCGCTGAGCAGCGGTTTCAAGTCCATACCGGAAATGGTCTGCGGATCGTCGAGCGAAAGCGCCGCTGCGCTTTCTAGGACATTCTCCAGTTCGCGCACGTTGCCGGGGAAGGAGTGGCTGAGGAGCACCTCCAGGGCTGAGGCGTTCAAGCGAATCTGGCGTCCATACCGGCGCGCCAGCCTGCCGGTGAAATACTGGGCCAGAACGACGATGTCTTCCGAGCGGGCCCGTAACGGGGGGATTTCAACGACCACCGTGGCAATGCGGAAATAGAGGTCGTCCCGCAGGTGCTCGGCGCGCAGCGTCGACAGAGGCCGGTTTGAGGCAGTGACGATGCGCACATCCACCCGGATGGGGGTAGGGCTCCCCACCGGCCGCAGCTCCCCTTCTTGCAGGACACGCAGCAGCTTGACCTGCACATCCTTGGGCATTTCGCCGATCTCGTCCAGGAAGACAGTCCCGCCGGTGGCGGCAGCAAAGATGCCGGCGGTGTCCGCATAGGCGCCGGTGAAGGCGCCGCGGCGGAAGCCGAACAATTCGCTTTCCACCAGCTCGTGAGGGAGCGCGCCGCAGTTGATCGGCACGAAAGGCCGGCCGGCGCGGGGGCTGGCAGAGTGGATGGCCCGCGCCAGCATCTCCTTGCCGGTACCTGTCTCCCCGAGCAACAGGATCGGGGCATCCGTGGCCGCAGCGGTGCGCGCCCGGTCGAGCACCCGTTGCATTATGGACGAAACGACCACGAGGCGGTCAAAAGGCGCATTGCGCTCCAGGTTGGCCTCAAGCTGCGCCACGCGCTCCCGCAATTCGAAGACCTCCATCAGTCGGGCGATCTTCTTGAGCACTGCTTCGCGGTCAAACGGCTTGGTCAGATAGTCCTCGGCGCCCCGCTTGATCGCCTCCACGGCGGTCTCGATCGTGCCGTAACCAGTCATGATGATCACGGCCAAGTCGGGGTTCCGGCGGCGAAGCTCCTCCATTAGAGCGATGCCGTCCACCGGAGCCATGATCAGGTCCACCAGCGCGACCAGCAGCCGGGGGTTGCGCTGCTGCGCGGCAAGCGCCTCGGCTGCCGAAAGCGCCACCTCGACCGCATAGCCTTCCTGCTGCAAGAACTCCTGCAGCGTGCTGGCGAGCCGGGCATCGTCATCCACAACGAGGATGCCACAGGCGGGCAGCGCGGTAGATGGCTTCATGACTGTTCCCCCGGAGGTGCCGCAGCAGACCGGTAAAGGGGCAGAGTGACAAAGACGGTGGTGCCTTGCTGTGGGGTGCTCTCCAGACGGATCGTGCCGCCGTGATCGAGGACAATATTGCGGGCGATGGCCAGCCCCAGGCCCGTGCCTTTGCCCGGGCCCTTGGTGGTGAAGAACGGCTCGAAAACGTGCGGCAGATCCGCGGGGCCGATCCCGCAGCCATTGTCTGAGACCTGGATCTCCATCCAGTCCGCGGAAGGCCGGCAGCACGCGATGCTGACCGTACCCAACGGTGGGATGGCTTCTAGCGAGTTGCTCAGGAGAATGGAAAATAGCGCCTCCATCTGGTTGCCGTCGGCGAGGATTTGTTCCCCGTTAACCGCTTCCAGGTCTAACGACACGTGCGCGCGCTTGGCTGCCAGCGGCGGGGAAAGGAAATTGACCACCGATTCGATGGTGCGGGCCACCTCCTCCGGCTGCTTCTGCACGGGAGCCCGCCGGCTGAACTCGAGCAGGCGCTGCACAAACTGCTGGCAGAAGCGCATTCCGGCTTCGAGATGCTCCAGGTCTGCGGCCGACGACTCGTGGTGGGTGCGTCCGCGCATCATTTGCAGGCGCAGCAGCATGGCGGCCAGCGGGGTGTTCAGGTGATGGGCCGTGCCCGCTGCCATCTTGCCCATTGAGGTGAGCTTCTCAATTTCCAGCCACGTCTGGCGCAGCCGCACGCGTTCGCGGATATCAGCGGTAACTTCTAGAAAGTAATTCTCGCCCGTGCGCTCGTGAAATGGGAGCAGGCTGAGTTGAACCTCGAAGGTGGTGTCGTTGTTGTCGCGCCGCAGCGTCTCGACGTCCAGGACAGGCCGGCCCGCCTCAACCTGGTCCAGCAGGGCGAGCAACTCCGGTTCCTTGCCCGGCGGCACCGTGGGCAGAAGATTGCCGATCACCTGCGCCTTGCTGAAGCCGTAGAGTTGCTCCGCGGTGGCGTTCCACTCGCTGACGCGCAGCGAGCGGTCGTAGAGAGCGACCGCACCGGGCGAAGCCTCGAGCAGTCCCCGGTAGCGCTCCCAGGAGCGGCGCAGCTCCTGCTCGCTGCGCCGCCGCTGCCGGAGCACGTACCAAGCCGCCCAAAACGCCAGCAGCAACGAAGAGGCAATGCCGCGCGTAATGTACAGATAGTGGAGAGTGACGTAGTCCACTTGGCGGAACAAGCGGCTTTCGACCAACTCCCAGGCTGCAAACACCAGGGCGACAATGGTGACGCTGGATAACATCAGCGTCGCCCAGAACCAACGTCGCTCTTGGTTGTCGCGATCCATCAGTGGAACGCGCCGCGCTGGATGGAAGACCCAACCTGCATTGAGCACATCTTACTCCTGTTCCTGGCGGGAAACACGGCGGGCCGTCGCTAGACAGGAGCCCTGACTGGCAAGCAGCACCGGGCCGCGGTCAAGCGAGCCTCGGCACGCCACAGTTTGGGTTTTCTGTTCACCGGCCGGTGCCAACCAAACAGATCAGCACCCTGGGGAGCATCAATAATTCTTGGGGTCATGGCTCTCGCCTTGACCACTGAGATAGCAGCTGCCTGCGAAGATTCCACTGCGATCGAAACGGATGATGCCGTCACGATTGGGACCGACGATAGCCAGGTCAAAATTAGGGGCGCAGTGCAACTCCCACCATCTACAGAATTATCCACAGCCAGTCACTGTGCTAACTTCATCAAGACGATTCTTCTCTCGCCTCATACCCCCGGGTAGCTACACTATCGTTGGACTAGTCTTCGGGGGTCAGGTCATCGACAAGTAGCCAGGCGGGAGTCTTTTCTTCTCGAAGGCCTGTCTCTCCCCCAGCGCCCACAGACGGGACCCCAGATTGAGGCTCCGAGAAAGTGGCCTCAGCGTTGGCGTCTTCGGCCGCGCTGCTGGCGCAAGAGCTCTTTTTTGCGAGCAACGGCACGGGCCATTTCGTCCAGCGTGGTGGTTTCGAGATAGTTCATGACCTGTGCGCGCAATCCCTTCCACGTGTCGTGGAGCGGGCACGGGGCATCATCGGCGCAGCGCTCCAATCCCACAGCACATTCCAGGAAATGATCCAGGCCATCGATGGCGGCGACGACATCGCGCAGGGTGATCAGCCCCGGGCGACGAGCCAGGCGGAACCCGCCGCCGGGGCCGCGGCGCGAGTCAAGCAGCCCTTTCCGCACCAACTCCTGAAGGACCTTACCCAGTACGGGGGCAGGTAGGTTTTCCGCCCGTGCGATCTCCCGGCCCTGGGCGGTTGACCGATCCGAGGAACGCGCCAGGTAGGCAAGGGCCCGAATCGCGTATTCGCAGGGGGTGGAATAGAGCATAACGGAATCCGGACTCTAGATTCCGCGAATCGGGCGTCGCTGTCAAGCTTGTTCTGCGCTGCGCCGAGGTGCGGTCGAAGTAGCCTTGCCCGCCAAGGGGTATTAAAAAGTCCTTGACAGATGTGGGATAAAGGAATAAAAGAGATAGAATTCGTTAATAGGCGGTGGTGAGTGCTCTACAGCCACACCTCGGAACTGGCCATCCGCGCCGTTCTCTATCTCGCACTCCAGCCTCCCGGCAAGCTCTCTCCCGTTCGCGAGATCGCTCGCGCCACGGACCTCTCCGGCCCCTACCTCGCCAAGATTATGGGGCGACTGATCCGGGCGGGACTGGTGCGCGCATTTCGGGGTCCCGGTGGCGGACTAGAGTTGGGCCGCCCGCCGGAGGCGATCAGCCTATGGGCGATCGTGCAGGCGATGGATGGCGTGACGCGCTCGGAATGGTGTGTGCTGGGTCTGCGGACTTGTTCCGAAAAGAACCCATGTCCGTTGCACCAGAAGTGGTACCCGTTGCGCGCCGCGATGCAACAGTTACTGGAAGAAACCACGCTGGCCTCTCTCGCGCAGGTGCAGCGGACAGAAGCCGATGTGCTGCATTCGTCCCGGCAGGGAGATTCCCCTGAACTGGTACCGGCGAGGTTTGCCGAAGCAGGGCGGCGCCGGAGCAGCTAGAAACGGCAGACAGGAGATAGGGAAGTGACGGCCATCCACGGAGCTCATGGCTATTCGCTGGCTGCACCGCAGCAGCCGCTCGCGCTTCGCGAGCTTCCGCTGCTTGAGCCGGGCCCGGATGAAGTAGTCGTACAGGTTGCCGGCTGCGGCGTTTGCCACACCGATCTTGGATTTGCCTTCGACGGAATCCCCACGCGCCATCCGCTGCCCCTGGTGCTGGGCCACGAAATCGCCGGGCGGGTCGTCGCAGCGGGCCAGCAAGCCGCCGGGTGGCTCGGCCGCAGCGTGATTGTTCCTGCGGTGATTCCCTGTGGTGCGTGCCCGGCTTGTGCCGCGGGGCGTCCAACGATCTGCCGGCAACAGTTCATGCCGGGCAATGACGGCGACGGCGGCTTTGCCACGCACGTGCGCGTGCCGTCACGGGGATTGTGCCCCGTGCCGGAGAAACTCCCCGCCGGTCTTTCGCTGGCCATGCTCTCGGTGGTCGCCGACGCCGTCACCACTCCCTACGAGGCCATCCGGCGCGCGCGGCTCGGCCCCGAGGACGTGGCTGTGTTTGTCGGCGCCGGGGGAGTGGGCGGCTTCGGCGTGCAGATCGCGGCCGCGCTGGGCGCAGCCGTGGTGGCCATTGATATTGACCGCGACCGGCTCGACCTTGCGGCGCAGCACGGCGCTTCGCTGGTGCTCGATGCCGGCTCGACCGACCCGAAGGCCCTGAAAGCTGCCGTCCGCTCGTTTGCGAAGGAAAGCGGCCGGCGCGGCATCGGGCTGAAGATTTTCGAAACCAGCGGAACGCCGGCGGGACAGGCGACGGCGTTTGGTCTGCTCGACCACGGTGGCTATCTGGGCGTGGTCGGCTTCACCAGCAAGCCCGTGGAGCTGCGCCTTTCCAACCTGATGGCTTTTGATGCAACGGCGCAGGGCAACTGGGGCTGCCCGCCCGATCAATACCCCGCCGCACTGGCTTTGGTTCTCGAAGGCAAGATCGCGCTGGGTCCTTACGTCGAACCACACGCGCTGGAGGAGGCCCCGGCCATTCTTGAAGCTGTGGCCAGGCACGCCATCCGGCGCCGCGTCATCCTGACGCCGAACAACGATGGCCGAGCCGCGAACGAGGAGGCACGCCAATGAAGAACCACAACCTGATCGAGACGCTCACCCCGCGCCAGATCCTTGTCGAGCGGCGGCCCGCGCGCGACCGCTCCGGCGTGGAGGTCAGCGGCCTCCACAACGTCTGGATCACGCTCAACAACCCCGGCGAGCTCAACGCCTACACCACGGATATGATCAAGGAGGTCATCCTGTCGTTGCGGGAGGCCAGCCACGACCGCGCCGCCGTGTCCGTGGTGCTGACCGGCGCCGGCACGCGGGCGTTCTGCAGCGGCGGCAACACGCGCGAGTACGCCGAGCAGTACGCCGGAGCCCCCGGGGAGTACCGGCAGTACATGCGGTTGTTTAACGACATGGTTTCGGCCGTGCTCCAGTGCGACAAACCCGTCCTTTGCCGCGTCAACGGCATGCGCGTCGGCGGCGGCCAGGAAATCGGCATGGCCTGCGACTTTTCGATCTCGAGCGACCTGGCCGTCTTTAGCCAGGCCGGCCCCAAGCACGGCTCGGCGCCTGACGGCGGCAGCACCGACTTCCTGCCGCTGATGGTCGGCATGGAAAACGCCATGATCAGCGGGACGCTCTGCGAGCCGTGGAGCGCGCATCGCTTTTACTGGCTGGGCGGGCTGACGCAGATCGTCCCCGCGTTGAAAGGGGACGGCCATTGGGTGGCCAACCCGCTGGTGGTCACCGACCGCCTGCTGGACGAATACGGCCGCGTGGTGCTGGGCCAGTGGAAGACGGGCGCGGCCCGCGACGAAGGCAAAGCCCTGCTGGCCCGCGGCACGGTGGATCTCTCGCTGCTCGACCAGGCCGTCGAGGAGCAGTGCACCAAGCTCCTCTACACCATGCCCGACTGCCTGACCAAGACGATCGAAAGCCTGCGCAAGCATAAGCTCGAACACTGGGACCGCAACCGCGAAACCAACCGCGCTTGGCTATCGCTGAACATGATGACCGAGGCCAATGCCGGCTTCCGCGCCTTCCACTACGGCACCCATGACCATCGTGAAGTCGATTTCGTCCTGCTGCGCCGGCGGCTGGCCGAGGGTGTCCGTTGGAGCGAGGACCTGATCCGCGAAATCGCTCCGTGGGTCGCCGAACCGGTGAAAGCGCGGAGATGAACCGAACCGGCAGAGGAGAGGCTGCGTGAGACCTAAACTCGCAGAGCTGACCAACCGCGCGCGCGAACTGTTTGACGACCTGGACCTCAAGGCGGTGCGCGCCTGGAAAGAAGCCGCGCCGGGCCGCAAGGCGGTCGGCCACATGCCCATCTACGTGCCGCGCGAGCTGATCCATGCTGCGGGGATGCTGCCGGTAGGAATCGTCGGCGGCGGGGACCGGCTGGAGATCATTCGCGGCGACGCTTTTTTCCAGAGCTACATCTGCCACATCCCGCGCAGCACGATCGAGCTGGCGCTTTCGCACCGGCTCGACGCGCTCGACGGGATGCTCTTCCCTTCCATCTGCGACGTGATCCGCAACCTCTCCGGCATGTGGACGATGCTTTTCCCCGACCGCTACGTCCGCTACGTGGATGTTCCGCAAAACTTTGAGCGCGGCGTGGGCGGCGTCTACTGGCGGCGGGAGTTGGACATCCTGCGCGAAGAACTGGGCCGGCTGGCCGGGCACCCGGTGTCCGACGCCGACCTGAGCCGCAGCATCGGTGTGTACAACGAGAACCGCGCCGCCATCCGCGAGCTCTACGAGGCGCGCAGCCGGCACCCGTGGTTTTACCCCACGTCCGAGGTGTTCCTGTTCTTGCGCGCGGGCAACCTGTTGCCGCCCGAGGAGCACACGGCCATGCTGCGGCAGTACCTGAAGCTGGCGCCGCTCGAAGCCGACCGCTGCGAGCAGGACCAGAGCCGGGTCGTGCTGGTGGGCATGTTCTGCGAGCAGCCGCCGCTGGGCCTGCTGCTCACGCTGGAGCGGGCCGGTTGCTGGGTGGTGGACGACGACCTGCTGCTGGGTCTGCGCTGGATCACCTGTGATACTCCGACCGAAGGCGATCCGCTGCAAAACCTGGTTGAGGCGTACCTCAACCACAGCGCGGTGACGGCCTCGCGCTATCTGCCCGACGGCGACCACGGGCGCGGGCTGGTCGATTCGGTCCGGCAGAACCGCGCCGAGGGCGTGATCTTCTGCGCGCCGAGCTTCTGCGACCCCGCGCTGCTCGAACAGCCGATGCTGGTGCGGGCGCTCGAGCGCGAAGGAATCCCGCACACGCAGTTCAAGTATTCCGAGGACACCGGCCAGTTTGCGGTGATCCGCGAGCAGGCCGGCACGTTTTCCGATTCGATCCGACTCTGGAGCGAAGCATGAGCAGCGAGCCGCGCAAGGACGCTTCCACGCAGGACCAGGCCCAGAAAGAGCAAAGCATGCTCCTGCAAAAGCAGATGATCGGCGCTCACTACGACGCCCTGGCTACAGCGCACGAAGACGGCCGCAAGGTGGTGTACACCTTCGTGCCCGGCAACCTCACCGAGCTGATGCGCGCCTTCGACGTGCTGCCGGTCCTGCCGGAAATCAACGCGCTGCAATCGGGCATGCGCAAGCTCTCCGGCGATTACATCGCCGAAGCCGAAAAGCAGGGCCACAGCGAAGACGTCTGCACCTACGTCAAGTGCGATATCGGCATGCTGAAGAAGGGCAACATCGGCCCCACCGGCAAAAAGCTGCCGCCGCCCGATCTGCTGCTGCTTTCCTACACCGGCTGCTTCACGTTCATGAAGTGGTTCGAGCTGCTGCGGCAGGAGTACGACTGCCCGGTGGCCATGCTCCACGTGCCCTACCAGTCCGACGGCCACATCCACGAGCACCACCGCGACTACATCCTCGAGCAGTTGCGCACCGAAGTGATCCCAAAGCTCGAGCAGGTCACCGGCCGGCGGTACGACGAGGACCGGCTGCGGGAAATGATGCGCCTTTCCGCCCAGGCCGAAGACGACTTGGTCTGGGTGCTCGAAAGCGCGAAAAACGTTCCTTCGCCGATCGACGCGTATTTCGGCGGCGTGTATTACATTGGCCCGATGTTCACGGCGTTTCGCGGCACAGCGGCCGGCGTCGAGTACTACCAGACGCTGCGCCAGGAGATCGAGGAGCGCCTGCGGCAGGGCCTCGGGCCGGTCACACCGGACGGCTCGCTCGGAACGGAGCGCTACCGCCTGGTGGTCGAAGGCCCGCCCAACTGGACCAGCTTCCGCGAGTTCTGGAAGATGTTCTATGAAGAAGGTGCCGTGGTGGTGGCCAGCAGCTACACCAAGGTCGGAGGACTTTACGACCGCGGTTTCCGTCACGACGCTGCCCGGCCGCTTGAATCCCTGGCCGACTACTGCCTGGGCTGCTACACCAACCTGGGCTTGCCCACGCGCGTGGGTCTGCTGGAGCAGTACATCCGCGACTACCGCGCCGACGGCTTCATGATCAACAGCGTGAAAAGCTGCAACTCGTTTAGCGTCGGCCAGCTCCTGATGCTGCGCCAGCTCGAGGAGCGCACCGGCGTTCCCGGCGGCTTTATCGAAAGCGACCTCGTGGACCCCCGCTACTTTTCCGCAGCAAACATCAAGAATCGCATTGAAAGCTATCTCCAGATGCTCCAGCAGAAGCGCGCCGCCAGGGTGCAGGCATGAGCGAGACGCCGGTCTACGTTGGCATCGACCTAGGTTCGACCACCACCAAGGCGGTGATCCTCGACCCGGAAGACCAGGTACTCGGCCGCGGCATCACCAACAGCCGGAGCAACTACGATGTGGCCTGCCAGGTGGCCCGCGAAGCAGCGTTCGTCCGCGCGCGGTTTACGCTCACGCGCAACGCGCTCACCGCTGATACTTCCCTCGCGGGCGTGGAGAAGTCGTTTCTGCCCGCGCTGGCGCGCAATTTCCGCCTGGAACATCACCTTGACCAACTCGTCCGGCTGCGCGAAACCCTGCACCGCACCGCCGAGGCCCCGCGCCACCGGGCCTACCAGCGCGAGCTGGACGAGCTCCTGGAACGCATCGTGGGCGCCATGGCCGAGCGCGCAACTGCCCATTTCGGGGAACTGGCCGTGCGCAAGAGTGATTTCTTCCGCGACCTGGCCGCCGCAGACTATTTGCAGCTCGCCGAGCAACACGCCGACCCCAAGGGCATCACGTTTGAGACTCTCTGCGGGCTCTTCGACAGCGCCATCCTCGTGGTGGAGAACTCCACCGCCGACGGGGCCTTTGAGGGCCACATCGGCAGCGCACTTGACCGCACGCTCGCCGCAGCAGGGCCGGCCCTGCAACAGAACGAGCCGCGGCTGCGGGCGGCGGTCGAATCGGCGCGCGCCATGGAGTTGAAGGAAGTGGCCACGGTGGGCACCGGCTACGGCCGCCAGCGTCTTCCATTCCCTAAGGAACAAATCCGCAGCGAAATCCTGTGTCACGGGCTGGGCGCCCACGCAATGTTCGCCGGCACGCGCACCGTGCTCGACATCGGCGGGCAAGATACGAAAGCGATCCAAGTAGATTCCAACGGAATTGTGACCAGTTTTCAGATGAACGACCGCTGCGCGGCCGGCTGCGGCCGCTACCTCGGCTACATCGCCGACGAAATGAGCCTGGGCCTGCACGAGCTAGGGCCGCTCGCCCAGCAGAGCCAGTGCCGGGTGAAGATCAATAGCACCTGCACCGTCTTTGCCGGTGCCGAGCTGCGCGAACGGCTCTCGCTCGGCCAGGCCCGCGAGGACATCCTGGCCGGCCTGCACCGGGCCATGGTCCTCCGCGCCATGTCGCTGCTCGCGCGCTCGGGCGGCATCTCGGACGAGTTCACCTTCACCGGCGGAGTGGCGCGCAACCCGGCGGCGGTGGCCGCTTTGCGCGAGCTGGTGAAGGAGAACTACGGCGAGCGCAGGCTCAATATCTCGCCAGAGTCCATCTACACCGGTGCGCTGGGTGCGGCGCTGTTTGCACGCCGTGCGGAGAGGATTGCGGCATGACGGCCACAACCTCCCTTGCGAAGCCCTCCACCGCGCATGGGCTGATCACTGCCGGCGTGGACGTGGGCTCGAGCTCGGTGAAAATCGTCCTGCTGCGGATGAAAGGAGATTCCGACGCCGAGGTCCTGACCCTCCGCACCGATCGTATCCGCCGGCGCGACCTGCGCAAAGTGATCCACGAAGGCTATGAGGTGGCGCTCGAAGAGGCCGGCCTCTCGCGGGGCGATGTCGCTTATGTGGCCAGTACCGGCGAGGGCGAGCTGGTGGATTTCCGTCGCGGCCACTTCTACGGCATGACTACGCACGCCCGCGGCGCTCTCTTCCTGATGCCGCAGGTCCGCGCGGTGATCGACGTCGGGGCGCTGCACGCCCGGGCCATCGTCATTGACGAGCGCAGCCGCGTGCTCGCCTACCGCATGACCAGCCAGTGCGCCTCCGGCTCCGGCCAGTTTCTGGAAAACGTCGCCCGCTACCTGGGTATCGCGCTCGAAGAAGTGGGGCCGCTTTCCTGCCGGGCCGCAAACCCGCAACTGGTCAGCAGCATTTGCGCCGTCCTGGCCGAAACTGATGTCATCAACATGGTCAGCCGGGGCATTTCCACCGCGGACATCCTGAAGGGCATCCACCTTTCGATGGCGGGCCGTTACATCAAGCTGCTGCGCGCCATCGGCGCCGAGGGGCATGTGGCCATCAGCGGGGGGCTGGCGGCCGACGTCGGCCTGGCGAAAGCTCTGCAAGAGAAGGTGGACGAAGAAAAACTGAACATGCAGATCCATACCCACCGGCATTCGATCTATGCCGGCGCGCTGGGTGCAGCCCTCTGGGGCGGATTTCGCTACCAAGTGCTCGCGCGCCGCGCGGAGGCTTCTGCATGACGGGCATGCAGGCATTGGCCGGGCAGGTAGCGGTGGTCACCGGCGGCTCGGGGGCCATTGGCAGCGCCATCATTGCTGCGCTTCAAGAAGCCGGCGCGCGCGCGGTTTCGCTTGATCTGGCTGAGCCAGCCCGGGCCGGTGAACCCTGGGTGAAGTGTGATATGCGCGAAGACGGCTCGGTGGCTGCCGCCATTGAACAAGTGCGTAATGAATACGGCCGGCTCGACCTCGTGATCCACGCTGCGGGAGTCTCTCGCGATGCTGTGGTGTGGAAGCTGACGGTGGACGACTGGGACCTCGTGCAGGCCGTAAACCTGCGCGGTGCGTTCTTGCTGATTCGCCACGCCGTGCCAATGCTGCGCCTCGGGCCTGGCGGCCGGATTGTGTTGATTGGTTCGATCAACGGCTCGCGGGGAAAGTTCGGCACCTCGGCGTACTCGGCCAGCAAAGCCGGTCTGCTCGGCCTGGCCAAGAGCGTGGCGCGGGAGACCGCTCGCTTCGGAATCCTGGTGAACGTGGTCGAACCCGGCTGGGTGCGGACGCCGCTGACTGAGGCCGTGCCCAAAGAAGTGAAGGACGCCGCACTGGCCGAAAGCCTGCTCGGCACATTTCTCGAGCCGGCGGATGTGGCCGCAACGGTTCTGTTCCTGTGTGGGCCGGGCAGCAGCCGGATCACCGGCCAGATTCTGCGCGTGGACGCAGGGCAGTTCCTCGGCGGCACCTGAGCCGGGAGAGGAGAACCAACATGGCGGTCGAACGCACCGAAGAGCCGGGCATTCTGGAAACCGACGCGGTGCTGGTTCGCACAATGCGCGAGGAGGACCTTGAGGCGGTGGTGTCGATCGACGCGGGCGCCACGGGCCGGCGGCGCCCCCGGTATTTCGATCTGATGATTCAGCGCGCGGTGAAGCAGGCAGGCTTGCAGATCTCTCTGGTGGCAGAGTTAGGCGAGCAGGTGGTGGGCTTCCTGATCGCTTCGTTATATTACGGCGAATATGGCGTGACCGAGCCCTCGGCCTCAATTGAAGCGATCGGCGTGCACCCTCAGTACCGAGGACGGCACGTCGGCCGAGCGCTGATGCGGCAGTTGCGGCTCAACTTGGGCGCGCTGCGCATCACCACGTTGCGCACGGAAGTGGCCTGGGATGATTTTGAGCTGCTGGCCTTTTTCAAGAAGGAAGGGTTTGCGCCGGCGGGAAGGCTATGCCTCGAGTGCACTTTGGATCCCACTGCGCCAGGGGAATAAAGCCTTCGGATGATCAGGGACAGTTCGGATGCAAGGTTTCAATGATTCCCCCGAACCGGCACGCGTAGAATCCTTCGTCGCACTTCTCTACCTGCCCTACCTCTCCTCGGAATACTTCCCCAGGTTGGGCTGACGTCCGTCCACCGTTCCTGAAGCCATACTTCTGACCAAATCTCAAGAATTGAACACTCTCTCCAACTTCTTGAACACCTGCAGGTCAGCCGGGTTGGTATTGTCGTCTACGCCAAGATCGACGAATCCAGAGAAGTGCTCCATCAGGAGTGAACTCCACTGAGGGAATCACTATCTATGAAATCGACTACAGTCAGTTTGCTGGAAAACTGAGAATGGCCATGAACCATTGAAACGAATGGCGCGCCCGGAGGGATTCGAACCCCCGACCCTCTGCTTAGAAGGCAGACGCTCTTTCCAACTGAGCTACGGGCGCACGCTGAAGCCAATTCTAACAGTCGTGGCAGAGTAAAAACAGTCTTGTGAACTCGCCCATCGGCCGAAGAGGTTCGCAACAGGCGAACGGCCTCTTGCCCACCGAGCCAGCCACCGCCGGCTCGATAAAGCTGAGCTGCGGGCGCACCACTGCTAGATTCTAGCAAAGGGGGCGGGGAGCGGAAGGGGCTTTTGTTGAGGCGGCGAGCCGCGAGCCGGCCGGGCAAGCGCGAAGGGCCATCCAGACCAGCCAGGCGATAGAGGCAATCATGCCGAGCCAGCCCAGTGATCGAGTGACGCCGGCGATGGCGCGGTCGTGCTGGAGCACGCCCCACTGGCCGAAGAGCAGCTCCCAGTCGTGTTCGCCCGCGCCGACTAGCGGCAGCGCCAGGGTGCGGGCGTCGGCCATATACGCGGCGATGTAGAGAAAGTTTTCGAAGAACCAGAAAGCGGCAAAGGCCACGCCGGCCGTCTGGCGGTGCCAGATGAAATAGAAGGCAATCAGCAGCGGCACCAGAAGCTCGCCCAGCGTCCCTCCCAAGACGCCCAGGGTCTCGCCAAACCAGCCAAAGAAGAAGTGTCCGCCCTCGTGGATCACCAGATTGACGTGGTCCAGCAGGAGGAAGCTGGACTCACTGCGGGCGGCGTGGATCAGGAATAGCGCATAGAAGACCAGCCAGCCTAAGAGAGCGGGGCGCGATAGAGGCCGCCAGTCGTTTGCGGGCGGATCCGGAAGAAAGCTCACACACTGATTGTATCGCTCACAACCGGAGGCGATCAGAAGGACGGAGCAATGGGTTTCTGGAGGATTACTTCGAATCTATCCCGAATTTCTCACTCAGGAATGGAAAAAGGCTGTTGCTTCTGGCATCAGTCTTTTTGTCGAAAGAAATTGTGCCCAGAGGAGGCAACCGCCTCATGCCGACAGAGTGTACCCAAGCATCTTTCGAAGTTCATCCCCTTGCGGGGCGCGGAATCCGGGCGCGAAATGACGCGCCCGATTTTTTTGAAGCAGACGGAAGCTCTTTGTTAAGCCGGCCTGGGGCTGGTGGCGATCTGCACGAGCTTGGCCTGAGCAGGCACCGGGGCAAAGCTCAGCACGTCCATCGGGCAGACACTGACGCAAATGCCGCACCCGATGCAGGAAGAGTTTGCATTGGTGATGGGCTGCTGCTTGAGAGCAAAGCTCATCACGTCAATGCCCACCTGACAGTTCCGCGAACATTCCGTGCAGGTGATGCACTTGTCGTTGGCGACGATCTGGAAGCGGCTGACGCGGAGCTTGGTGAACGCGGCGCTGAAGATGTGCATCAGCTTGGCCAGAGGACACCAGTAGCGGCACCAGACCTTTCCGCCCAGAAACGGGTAGAGCGTAACTGGCAGAATACCCACCAGCCAGATGTCCACATAGAGGTGATAGGCGTCCAGACTCCACATCGCCGGGTGGCGTAGAAACGCAACGGCGTCGCGCAGGAGCATGGCGGCAGTGATCAGGACGGCGAGGGCAAGCACAACATAGTTCATCCATTCCCAGCGGATGCTGCCGCGACCCTTCGGTGCCAGATGACGCCAACGGTCGCCAAAAGTTTCAGCCAGGCCGCCGCAGCCGCAGATCCAGGAGCAGTAGCGCTTGCCGTTGAAGAGCACGAAGAGCGGGATGATGCCGAAGGTGAGCACCACGCCCCAGATGATCCAGATTTTCGATGGGTCGTAGAAAAACGTATAGAAGAACAGCGGCCAGGCGTACACAAGTCCGTAGCTGCGCCAGGCCTGGCCCGCAAACTGCGGGTCGTTGGCGAGCTGCGCGCCGACCCACTGGTACTTGATGGCCCACTGGAACAGAAACTCCGGGATCAGAAAGAAGAAAATCCACTGGAAGCTGAGCAGGCTGATGTAGCGCCAGATCTGGAATTTGTCGCGGCGGTCGATGCCCCAGCGTTTGAGCGCGCCGATGCCGAAAACGGTCATCAGCACGGTGTACATCACCGTGTACCAAAAGGTGGCCGGCCGGTTGAAGAAGGAAAGGGCCTGGAAGCCCCAGTCGCGAAAGGGCCAGAACTCGCCGCCCGCACCAGGCGACTTGACGCCGTAAATCGTGTACCAGACGAGGAAAGAGATTCCGAGCCAGTTGAAGCGGTCGCCCTTCACGCCGAGCCAGATCATGGCAGCGAGGCTGCCGGCGGCGAGCAGTCCCCCCGCAACGCGGGGCACTTCCTGAAACGGAATGCCCGCCACGGCCGAGGCGTGGCCGCCCAGGAACCAAAGGCCCAGCAGGGTAAGAAAGGTGAGCGCAGCGGCGCGCCAGAGGGAGCCGGCCCAGTCGTTTTCGATGCGGATGCCGAGCGACTTCAGGAACTTCACCGGCAGTTCGGCGCCAACCAGGACGAAGGCGTGGTGGCAGGAGACTGTGACGCGCTCCTGGTGGCCGCCGCGGTCGATTTCGACGACCGCCACCTGGCCGCGAAACTCCTTGGTTCTGGCATGCAGCAGCAGCTCGATGCGTTTCTGCGCGACGGCCTCATCGAGCTTGCGCTGGTTATCGTTGAAGATGAGGGGAAATTCACCGTCGCGATGGCAGATGCGCACGCGGTTTTGCTCGCTCAAAACCAGGGCGGCCTCGATGGCGCTATTGCCGCCACCGACGACGAGGATATCTTCGTCCTTGTAATGCCGCGGGCTGTAAAGGCGGTGATAGACGTGCTCCTGGTCTTCGCCGGGGACGCCCAGTTTGCGGGGGTTGCCGCGCTGGCCGGTGGCCAGGACGATGCGGCGGGCGCGGTACTCCGCTTTCGTGGTCTTGACGCGGAACGTGCCGTCCTTCTGGCGCTCGGCGGAGACGAGAGGCTCTTCAGTGCGGACGTCGAGCTGGTTTTCAGAAACGACCTGCTGCCAGCGCTTAATCAGGTCTTCTTTGCGCGCACCATCGAGCCAGAGCTTGCCCTTGGGAGGAGACTTGTCCGGTTCGGCATACACCCACTTGCCTTCGGGAAAATTCTCGATGGTATTGGCGATTTTTTCTTTTTCGAGAACGATGGCGCGCAGGCCCTTATCTTTCGCAGCCAGAGAAGCGTTCAAGCCAGCTGCGCCTGCGCCGACAACGATCAGGTCGTACACGTTGGCGTCATTCGAGCGCGCATCGGGTTTGGAAGCGATGTGCTCGATGAGCTCAAAGCCCTGGGCCATGGCCAGCTTGATCACCGGCGCACCGGCCAGGTCGCCAATGATGAAAAGACCCGGGATGTTGCTCTCGTTATTGGCGCGCAGTTCCGGGCGGCGCTGCATCATGTTGCCGCTGGAGAGCAGCCCGACAACCTTTTCCTGGAACTTCTTCAGCATCGTGACAATCCCCTGACTGATTCCGACCGTACGTCCGCGGAGTCTGATTTGCGCCTAGCGCAAGCCGGCGCGGGCCACCTCAGAAGAAAGTTTGGGTTCGAGCTGGGCCCTGCAGCCACTGCAGGCCGCGGCCGAAGGGTGGTTTAATGTGCCGCACTTCGGACATGACTCGGGCGAATAGGTGGCGGCAATCTTGCCCAGCCCGTGCGGGATTCCGGCGGGGGCCAGAATTTCGCGCCGAGGCCGCATCCGCAGTACCAAGTAGGCGAACACATTGAACGCCATCCCGGCCAAGAACCAGCCCATCGCGCCGTAGCCCGTGTGCAGTGAGCGGTGGGCGCAGAGCGCTCCAAAGACCAGCCCGACCAGAATGTAGAGGCCCGACCAGAACCAGACGCTTGAAAGCGCGCGCTGCGCCTGCCGGGCACCGATAAACGCGCCGCGCGGCTGGACCAGGGCGAGCAACTGCTGGAGCTGGCCCGGCAGGTCCTTACTGAC
The DNA here is from genome assembly GCA_964533185.1 of uncultured Acidobacteriaceae bacterium. Classification (GTDB taxonomy): domain Bacteria; phylum Acidobacteriota; class Terriglobia; order Acidiferrales; family UBA7541; genus CAZHLD01. The sequence goes on from CAZHLD010000015.1 coordinate 16,796, forward strand.
TTCCTGCTCATGGATGGGGATCCGTTGACCCTCGACCATGTACACGGGGTCATGCCCGTGAATCGGATCGTTGCAGGCCAGACAGATGTCGCCGGGTTTGTACGGGACACGCCGGGCGGTGGACTGATCACTGAGAACAACTACCTCGGGCATGGGCTCAGGCGTATTGGGGGTCGGGGCCGGGGCCGGCTGCGCGGATTGCTGCGCAAAAGCAGTGCCTAACGGGCCGGCGAACGCCACCATCAAAGCCATGAAGAGAGCTGTGGCACCGAATTTGAGAAGAGGCTTTGACACTGAAAGGCCCCGGGCTTTGAAGCTTATGCGTCGCCCGCCGCGGCAGCACGGGCTGCGGCGCCCAACAACGGCACATCGGTGTTTAGCACTACACAGATGGGGATCTGGCTCAGAAGGATTCCGAAATTTGCTTTGGCACAGAAGGCGCGGACAAAGGCGCCGTCCCTGAGTTTGTCGAGGATTTTCACGGCAATCCCACCCGCCACATAAACGCCGCCCCGGGCCAGGCACTTCAGCGCCAAGTTGCCTGCCTCAGCGCCATAAATCTCAGCGAACATTGCCAGCGCCTTCACACACACAGGGCAAGAGCCGGCCAGACCAAGCTGGGTGATTTCTGGAGCGGGGTCCGCGCCCGGTGTATCGAAGGTGGGATGCTTGACCGAGGGGTCCAGAAACTCGTGCAGGGTGCGGAAGCCGCGGCCGGAGAGAATCAGCTCAAAATCAGCAAACTCGTGGCGTTTCTTGAGGAAGCGGAGAAGCTCAATCTCCGAGTCATTGCGGGGCGCAAAGTCGCAATGACCCCCTTCGGTGGCAGCGACGACGTAGCGAGCGCCGTCCCAGAAGAGGATGGCTTCACCTAGTCCGGTGCCGGCTGCGATGAGTGCGCGGTTTGCTAGCGGCGCAGGCGTGCCCGCATTCAGTGTCAGTAGCTCATCGGGACGCAGCACTTCCAGGCCGAAGCCGGTGGCCTCGAGGTCGTTCAGGAGCAGGACGCGCGGGACCTGGAACTCGCGGGCCAGGTTGGCGGCGTCCACCACCCAGGGCAGGTTGGTTGCACGGACGCGCTGGTTGACGACGGCACCGGCCACACCGAAGCCGGCCGCGGTGATCTTTCCGTGGCCTGCCGGCAATGCCGGGCCAGCCTGGCCGAGGAAGTCCTGAACGACCTTTTCGAACTCCGGGTATTTCTTGCTTTCGAAGCGGCGCTGGAAGATGGAGCGAAGCGTGCCGCCGTCGGTTCGAAAAAGTGCAAGGTTGCATTTAGTGCCGCCGACATCGCCAGCGAGAATCATCGGCTCCCCTCCCGCGATTTGGAACGGCCGGCGACACCGGGACGCGTGCCTGAGGCCGCTGAAGAGTGCAACAAAGCGGAGGCGGGACGATCCACAAAAAAGATGCGGCGGCCGCTGGGAACGGTGACAAGCTGCGCCGGGAGAGGCGGATCGGCCGTACCGTCGAGGACGGTGCGGAGGATTCTTGCCTTGTCGTCGCCGACGATGAGGAAAGTGACGTTATGCGCCGCGTTGATGACGGGAAGCGTGAGGGTCATGCGGCGAGTGGCGAGCTTGGCGACCAAGGGTGTGCTCACCCAGCGAAGCGTGCCGCTCAACTTGCGCGCACCGGGGAACAACGAGGCGGTGTGGCCTTCCGGCCCCATGCCCAGGAGAATCAGGTGGAAGCGCGGCCAGCCGGCAGCGTCCAGGTCGAGGTATTGCCGGAGCACATCTTCGTAATCCTGCGCAGCGCGGCCGATATTGGAGCGGTCGGCCTCCATGCGGTGGACATTGGCCATCGGAATGGGCACGCGGACGAGCATTTCGCGGCGGGCCATGCCGTAGTTGCTCTCGGGGCTTTCGGGCGGGACGGGACGCTCGTCTCCCCAGAACAAGTGAACCTTGGGCCAGTCAATCTGGTTGCGGAATTCATCGGAGGCAAGCAGTTGATAAAGGAGCTGCGGGGTTTTTCCGCCGGAGAGCGCTACGCAGAACTGTCCCACGCGGGCGATGAACTGCCAGGCCAGGTCCACGAACTGCCGCGCAGCGGCACGGGCAACTTCATTGGGATCCGCGCACACCCAGACGCCGGGGCGGATTTCACGCGGCCGCAGATCAGGAGAAACGCCAGGCTTGTCCATCGCGCTCCAAAAGCTCCATCGCTTCCCGAGGGCCCCAACTGCCGGCTGCATAGTTTGGGAAACTGACGGGCGAATTCTGCCAGGCTTGCAGGATGGGGTCTACCAGGGTCCAGGCCGCCTCGACGCTATCGGCGCGGTCAAACAGAGTGGCATCTCCCCGCATACAGTCGTTGAGCAGGGTGGCATAGGCGCTGCGCGAGCCGGGGCCAAACGCTTCTTTGTAGGTGAAGTCCATGGTCACCGTGCGGATCTTCATCTCCGGGCCGGGGAGCTTGGCTTCAAAGGACAGCGAGATGCCCTCGTCGGGCTGGATGTTCACGACCATCCAGTTGGGGCTGATGTTGCGGCCGCGAAACATCACATGGGGCGCGCGATGGAAGCGGATGGCAATTTCCGTGACGCGGCGATTGAGCCGTTTGCCGGAGCGAATGTAGAACGGCACACCGGCCCAGCGCCAGTTGTCGATGGCGAGCTTGGCGGCAACGAAGGTTTCCGTTCGCGAGTCAGGCTTGACGCTGGGTTCTTGACGATAGGCGGGAACGGCGGCCCCGGCTATGGTTCCTGCTGCGTACTGGCCGCGGACAACTAATTTGCTAATGGCCTCTGGACCGTACGGGCGGATGGACTGGAGAACCTTCAGCTTCTCGTTGCGTACAGCCGTGGCATCGAAGATGGCCGGTGCTTCCATGGCGACCATGGAGACTAGTTGCAGGACGTGATTCTGAATCATGTCGCGGATGGCGCCGGCCGTCTCGTAGTAGGACGCGCGGCGCTCGACGCCGAGAGTTTCCGCCGCGGTGATCTGGACATGGTTGATGTAGTTGCGGTTCCAGAGCGGCTCGAAGATGCTGTTGCCGAAGCGAAAGACGAGCAGGTTCTGCACGGTGTCTTTGCCGAGGTAATGGTCAATGCGATAGACCTGCGATTCGTCGAAGGAGCGGAGCACGACTGAATTCAGATTTTTGGCGGAAGCCAGGTCACGGCCAAAGGGTTTTTCAATAATGATGCGCACCCAGGACCTATCGTTGGCCGGCCTGGAGAGGCCGGCACGGCCGAGCTGCTCGATGACCGGCTCGTAAAGCTCGGGCGGCGTGGAGAGATAAAAGAGCCGGTTGCCGCCCAGACCACGCTCCTTGTCGAGCTCGGCCAGACGCACGGCGAGCTTCTGATAGGCCTGCGGGTCGTGGTATTCGCCCTGGAAATAGGCCATACACTTGGCGAAATCGCTCCACCTGGCCGGGTCAACGGGGCCGACTTCGGAGATGCTGCGGATAGCATCGCCGGTAGCTGAGCGAAAGGAATCGTCCGTCATCGGCGAACGCGCAAATCCCAGGATGGAATAGCGCGGAGCCAGGCAGGCGTGCGAAGCCAGGTCATAGAGAGCCGGAATCAGCTTGCGCTTCACCAGGTCGCCCGAGGCACCGAAGATCACGATGGCGGCCGGGTCGGTGGGGATGGCGCACTGCAAGTTGTCGGCAGCCAGGGTCTGAGTCAGATCAGCAGTTTCCGGCAACATGGCGGCTCCCTAGGATTTTTCGGCGCTCTTGACGGCGTGGCCGCCGAACTCGTTGCGCAAAGCGGCGAGCACTTTGGCCTGGAAGGAATCGGTCTGACGCGAGCGGAAGCGCGTGAAGAGCGACATAGTGATGACGGGCGCGGGCACGCCGTGGTTGATGGCCTCGAGAATCGTCCAGCGGCCCTCGCCCGAATCCTGCACGTAGCCGGCGATGGAGGAGAGATCAGCGTCCCTGGCAAAGGCCAACTCGGCCAGCTCGAGCAGCCAGGAGCGAACAACGCCGCCCTGGTTCCACAGATGACAAACTTCTTTCAGGTCGATTCCATAGCCAGAAGCGCGAAGAATTTCGAAGCCCTCGGCGTAGGCCTGCATCATGCCATATTCGATGCCGTTGTGAATCATCTTGGTGAAATGACCTGCGCCCGGTCCGCCGACGAAGAGATAGCCGTCTTTGGGAGCGAGCGTTTTGAAGATCGGCTCGACACAGGCAAAGGCTTCCTTTTCGCCTCCGACCATCAGGCAGTAGCCGACTTCCAGTCCCCAGACGCCGCCGCTGGTGCCGGCATCGAGGAAAGAGATGCCGGAAGCCTGGAGTTTCTTGTGGTGTGCGATGGAGTCGCGGAACATGGAATTGCCGCCGTCAATGACGATATCGCCCGTGGAGAGGATGCCGGCGAGCTGGTCAATCGTCTCGCTGGTGGGCGCGCCGGAGGGCACCATGACCCAGACGACGCGGGGAGCGGCGAGCTTCTTCAGATCAGCGAGAGAAGCAAGCCCCTTCGCGCCGGAGGCCTCGGCCTCGGCAACCGGAGCAGCGGCGCGGTCGCTGGCGTACACGGTGTGGCCGCCGCGGAGCAGCCGCTTGACCATGTTCAAGCCCATCTTGCCAAGACCGATCATCGTGATTTCCATAGAAGGTTCTCCTGCCGGCGGCATCAGGCGGCGACGCCATTGCGGCGCAACTCGTCCTGGAGCTGAGCGGCGTTCTGAAAATGAATGGTGCGCATGCCCAATCGGCCGGCGCACTCCAGGTTGAGCGCGCGGTCATCGATGAAGATACATTCCTGCGGGTCGCGCTGGGTGACCTCGAGCGCTAAACGATAGATGGCGGCATCGGGCTTCCGCATCCCCACATAACACGAGCTGAAAAACACGCGGAAGTCGTTGCGCAGGCCGAACTGCTCGATCCGGCGCTGGTTGAGCTCGAGTGGCTCGTTGTTGAGGGTGGCCAGAAAAAAGCGGCCGGAGCGGGCGAGCTGCGAAACCACGGCGCGCGACTCGGGCAGCTCGCGTGACTGGGCAAACATGAAGGCCCGGAACTCGTCGCGGGAGAAGGGCCGCGGGCGATAGAAAACTGTTCGATCGAGATACTGGTCCAAAGTGAGCTGAGCCATCTCAAAGGCCGGGAAAGAGAGCTCGTGGCGGTCCTGAAACTCCTCCCAGTCCAGGCCAAATTGCTGGGAGGCGAGCTTGCGCGAGGCGCGATCCCAGCCGTTGGTGAGGATCACGCCGCCAATATCCCAGAAAAGTGCGGTCACGTCGGCCATACTTTTACACCACCCGTCAAGGAATCCCGAGGTCCGAATCCCGCGCTAGGCCAGGGCCTTCGCAATAGCCTGGCGAAGAGTTGCCAGGCCGGCAGCAACGTCTTTGCCCAGGTGCACGCGCAAGGCGCGGCGGCCGCGCTCGACCAGCACCTGAAAATCCCCGCGCGCCTGCGCCGCCTTCACCACGCCGAAGGAGTACTTCTGGTTGGGCACGGGCAGGTCGGCCGCGTCGTCGCATGTGACCTGCAAAAAGACGCCGCTATTGGGGCCGCCCTTATAGGCCTGACCGGTAGAGTGCAGGAAGCGCGGGCCAAAGCCCAGGCAGGTGGCGACACGGCGGGCGTCTCGCACGGCATGGCGCATGGCCTGGAGCTCGCGCCGGTGGGCGTCGTTCATCTCCACATAGGCAAGCAGGCCGAAGTAGTCGCCGGCTCCAAGGCGCCCGAGGAGTGCGCGCAAGTAGCCGACCAGAGATTTATCTGCACTCGCGAGCGCTGCGACGTTTTTCGGGGCGGAGAAAAGTTTGACACCATCGCCCTCAAAGAAGGGTGATTCAGGCGGCAGGGAGCCAGTTTTTTCGTATTCGGTGGTCAGTTTGCGCGTCTCAATTTTGCTGGCTTCGACGTCAGGCTGGTTGAAGGCATTGATGCCGATCACCGATCCCGCCACGGCCGTGGCAATCTCCCAGCGGAAGAACTCCATGCCGATTTCATACGGGTCGGCGAGAGGAATGCGGACTACAGGGTGGCCGGCCTTTTCGAGCGCGTCGATAGCGGCGTCCTGTGCTGGGTCGGCGGCGCCTTCGAGACGCAGATAAGCAAAGACGCGGTCCTGTCCGTATACCGAAGGAGGCCCGAGCTGCTCGCCATCCACGGGGATCAGTCCCTTCCCATCTTTACCGGTGGATTCGGCGAGCAACTGCTCGAGCCACGCGCCGAAGTCCCAGATGCCCGGTGAGGTGACGATGGTCACCTTGTTGCGTCCTTTGCATCCGAGCACGCCCAGGATCAGGCCCAGAATTGCGCCGGGGTTTTCTTCGATGGGGACGCAGGACACGCAGCTCTGGAGCATTTCCTCGGCGCGGTCGAGGAGCTTGGGAATATCAACACCCGTTGCGGCGCCGGGAACCATGCCGAAGTTCGACAGGGCCGAGTAGCGTCCGCCAATGCCGGGCACGCCGGGGAAAATATGGCGGAAGCCCTCGGTGCGCGCAACGGCTTCGAGCGTTGATCCTGGATCGGTGATGGCGATGAAACGCTTGGGAGCTTCGGCCGGGCCGACGGCTTGGCGCGCGCGGTCAAAGAAATATTGATGGAAGATGTTGGGTTCGAGGGTGGCGCCGGATTTGCTGGAAACAATGAACAGCGTTTTAGTGAGATCGACCTTTTTCTCAAAGGTCTTGATCTGGGCCGGATCGGTGGAATCGAGGACGTGCAATTCCGGGTAGCCGGGAGCCTTGCCGAAGGTCATGGCCAATACTTCCGGCGCAAGGCTGGAGCCGCCCATGCCGAGCAAGAGAACACTGGTGAAGCCGGCGCTGCGCGCATCCTCAGCGACGGCGGTCAGATGCTGGAGATGGGCGCGCTGATCGTCGGTGATGCCCAGCCAGCCGAGCCAGTTGGCTTCATCGGCCCCCGTCCAGAGCGAGGCGTCGCGCGCCCACAGGCGGCGCATCTTGCCCTGAGTGCGCCAGTCACGAATCGCTTCCTTAAGATCTTCGGCCAGCGAAGCCGGCAGGGTGTACGTCTGGCGGCTTGCCAAGGGCGGAACGCATGCGACGCAGCTCTTCTCGACTGCGCCCAGGAGCTTGTCGAATGCCTCGGCGAAAAGCTGAATGCCTTCGTCGAGAAGCTGATCGGTGACCTGCTGCATCGCGATGCCGACCTCTTCAAGGTTGGCCATGACGTCGCGGGCGCCAGTAACGTTTTCCGTGAGACTGGCGCGCGGCTGACCGTGGTTGCGGAAGGCGTCCATGGTGGCCGGCGGGATGGTGTCCACCGTATCGGGGCCAATCAGCTCCTCGACATAAAGGACATCGCGGTACTGAGGGTTTTTCGTGCTGGTGCTGGCCCAGAGAACGCGCTGGGCCTGCGCGTCCTTTTTCGCGAGGGCGTCCCAGCGCGGCCCACGGAAGATTCCCTGGTAGCACAGATAAGTGAGCCTGGCATTGGCAATGGCCACCTTGCCCAGGAGGCCCGAGGCCAGTCTGAACTGCTGCGGATTGGCCGGCGCCTTGATCTTCGTATTGAGCAGGCTATCCACCAGAGAATCGATCCGGCTGATGAAGAAGCTGGCGACGCTGGCCACGCGGCTCGGGTCGCCGCCGCCGGCGGCGAATTTCTCGAGGCCGCGGAGATAGGCTTCGGCGACGCGTTCGTAGACTTCCATCGAAAACAGCAGCGTGACATTGATGTTGATGCCTTCGCTGATGAGTTGTTCGATGGCAGGAATGCCCTCAGGCGTGCCGGGCACCTTGATCATCACGTTTTCGCGGCCGACGGCTTTCCAAAGACGACGTGCCTCGGCGATTGTTTTCTCCGTATCGCGGGCTAGATAGGGTGAGACTTCGAGGCTGACGTAGCCGTCGCGCCGCTTAGTCTGGTCGTAGACGGGCCGCAGCACCGCGGCAGCATCCTGGATGTCGCGGATGGCTAATTGTTCATAAATGGCCATGACGCCGAGGTCGCGGTTTTCTTCGAGCGAGCGCAGAGCTTCGGCGTAGTCGGTGCTGCCAGCGATGGCCTTTTCAAAGATGGCCGGGTTTGAGGTTACTCCCTTCAGGCCATCTTCGCGGACCAGGCGGGCGAGTTCGCCAGAGGTAATCAGGCCGCGGCGAATGTAGTCCAGCCAGATCGATTGTCCGAAGTTACCCAACTGCTGCAAGGGGTTCATGGTGGTTGCGCTGCGTGTCTCGGCCATCTTCGCACCTCGAATTCTGAGTGACTAACGCGGCCGCGGGGGGAACGAGCCGCGGCCATACTTTTGTTCAAGCGCGCGGACCTTGGCCAGCCGACGCCGGTGGCGGGCCTCGCCGGTGAACCGCGCGCGCAGGAAATTGTGCAACAGGTCTTTGGCAAGCTCGATGCCGATCACGCGGCCGCCCAGGACGAGAACATTCATGTCGTCGTGCTCGACGCCCTGGTGAGCCGAGTAGGTGTCGTGGCACATGCCAGCGCGAATGCCGGGCAGCTTGTTCGCGGCAACCGAGGCCCCGACGCCGGAGCCGCAAATCAGCACGCCGCGCTGGGCGCGACGCTCGAGCAGGGCGCGGCCGAGCTTTTCGGCGTAGTCGGGGTAGTCCACGGAAGCGGTGGAATGGGTGCCAACGTCGATCACCTTGTGGCGCAGGCGGCGCAATTCGAGCTTGAGCGCCTCTTTCAATTCGAAACCAGCGTGATCTGAACCGACGACAATTCTCATTTTGCCCCCTGCCGGGAGACGAGCTCACGTGCTGTCTGGACGACCTGCTCGGGCGTAAAGCCGAATTTTTTCTGAAGCTCTTTGAGCGGCGCGGATGCGCCGAAGGTGGTCATGCCAATTGAACAACCCTGCGGGCCGACGTAGCGGGCCCAACCAAAGGTGGATGCCTGCTCGACCGAAACGCGCGCGGTCACCACAGGCGGCAAGACGGAATCGCGATAGGCCTGGTCCTGCTTTTCAAAGAGCTCCCAAGAGGGCATGCTGACTACCCGCGCACGAACGCCTTCGGTGGTGAGCTGCTCATGCGCCTGGAGACAAAGTGACACTTCGCTGCCCGTGCCAATCAGGATGACCTGCGGCGCGCTTGCTTTGGCGTCCGCCAGGATGTACGCGCCTTTTGCGAGGCCGGATGCGGGGGCGTACTTGCTGCGGTCAATCGTGGGCAAGGCCTGGCGAGAGAGGATGAGCGTGGCAGGCTGGTGACGCAATTGCAGGATGAGGCGCCAGGCCTCGGTGACTTCGTTGGCATCGGCCGGGCGGAGAGTGAGCAATCCGGGAATGGCCCGCAGGGAGGGCAACTGCTCAACGGGCTGGTGCGTGGGGCCGTCTTCGCCGACGCCGATCGAGTCGTGCGTAAATATATAAATGACCGGCAGTTCCATCAGCGCGGCCAGCCGAATCGGGGCGCGGCCGTAGTCGCTGAAGATCAGAAAGCCGGAGCCGTAGGGACGTACCTTGCTGAGCGAAAGGCCGTTGAGGATTGCACCCATGGCGTGCTCGCGGATGCCGAAGTGGAAATTGCGGCCGTTGTACTCCCCGGCCTCGAAGTCGCCTGCGCCGTCGAGGGTCATGCGGGTTTTTGTTGAAGGAGCAAGATCGGCTGCGCCGCCGATTAGCCAGGGCAGGTTCTTGGCAACGGCATTGAGCACCCTGGCGGAAGCGTCGCGACCGGCGAGTCCATTGGGGTCGGGTGGAAAAACGGGCAGATCCTTGTCCCATCCGTCGGGGAGCTGGCGGTGCTGCATTTTGTAGAGGTGGTCGGCGAGCTGGGGGAAGTTCTTGCGGTATTGCTCGAAGAGGGCCATCCAGTCGGCGCGCAGGCGATGGCCGCGCTCGCCCAGGACGGCGCGGAAGTGCTCGCGGACGCCGTCCGGGACGAAAAACGTGGCGTCCTCGGGCCAGCCGTAGTTGCGCTTCGTGAGCCGAATCTCTTCATCGCCCAACGGCTCGCCGTGCGCCGCGCTGGTGTCCTGCTTGTTGGGCGCGCCGTAACCGATATGGCTATCCACGATAATGAGCGTGGGGCGATCCTGGCAATTCTGAAAGGTCTTGAAGGCGCGATCGAGCATCTCGAGGTCGTTGGCATCGCCGACGCGAGTGACGTTCCATCCATAGGCGATGAAGCGCGTGGCCACGTCTTCGGTGAAGGCCCAATCAGTGTGGCCTTCGATGGTGATCTTGTTGTTGTCGTAGATCCAGCAGAGGTTTGAAAGTTTCAGGTGCCCGGCCAGCGAGGCGGCCTCGCTGGAGATGCCTTCCATCATGCAACCGTCGCCAGCCAGCGCATAGACGTTGTACTGAAACATTTCGAAGCCGGGGCGGTTGAAATACTGGGCCGTCCAGCGCCCGGCCATGGCCATGCCGACGCTGGTGGCCACGCCCTGGCCGAGCGGGCCGGTGGTGGTTTCGACGCCCGACGTCCAGCGGTATTCGGGATGGCCGGGACATTTGCTTTCGAGCTGGCGGAAGCGCTTGATGTCGTCGAGCTTGACGGAGAGTTCGCCCAAGGTTTCATACATTGGATTTACGGCTTTTACGCCGGCAAGATGGAGCAACGAATAGAGCAGCATGGAGGCATGGCCAGCGGAGAGGACAAAGCGGTCGCGGTCGGGCCAGATGGGGTCGTCGGGATCAAAGCGCAGGAAGCGTTGCCAGAGGCAGTAGGCCACCGGCGCCATGGCCATGGGCGTACCAGGATGGCCGGAGTTGGCCGCCTGTACGGCGTCCATGGAAAGAGTGCGAATGGTATTGATGCAAAGCTGGTCGATCTGCTTCTGAGGGGCCACCGCCACGTTTTGCACTGTCAATCCCTCGACTCAGGGTGAAAGGGCCACTATTCTGCCGCGTCTCAGCATTCGATGCTAGTAGAAATGCGGCGGCTTCAAGTGTTTGAGGGGAGAGGCTTCCTGTAGGCTGAGGTGGAGAGCCCGCGTGAAGCACCGGTCAGTGCAGCTAGGAATTTCGCCCCGGATGGATTATCTTGTCCATGGGAAAGTGGAGGTCTTCGATGACCGATGAAACCTGCGGGCCGCCCAAGCCGGTCGCGGCGCCCACGCCCGGCGCGCGAATGGTGAAGTGCATAAAGTTCGGCAAGGAGATGGAAGGGCTCGAGCGCGTGCCGTGGAAGGGCGAGCTGGGCCAGCGGGTCTTCGAAAACGTCTCCAAGGAAGCCTGGAAGATGTGGATCGAGCATTCGAAGATGATCATGAACGAATACCGGCTGAACCCGCTCGACCCGCAGTCGCAGAAAGTGATGGAAGAACAGATGGAACAGTTCTTCTTTGGCGAGGGGGCGAAGCTGCCGGAGGGGTACGTCGCGCCGAAGGCCAAGAACTAGATTCCTCGCGTCCGGCTTCTTTCCTCCACCACAGTTTTCCAGCCATGAATTGGTCTGCCAACGAGATGATTGCGGCGGGCAATTAGCTCGCCGCCGGCACTTTTCCAGTCACAGGATGGCTGACGGGCAGGCGCGGCGTGATCTGAAAACGCAATCTGCTGTGTGCGGCGCGCAACGCCGATTCAACATCCTGCGGCGTTTCCCCACCAGCGAAAATGAAGCCGAGATAGCTTGAGCCTTCGGGCCAGGCGACGATCGGGTCGTGCAACCGCGCGGTGATTTGGATGTCGGTCACGTGCGGGGTCGCGCGAGCAGCTTCAAGTCCCTCGACGCCTTCGAGCACGCCGCTTTTGGGCACGGGGATCATCATTACGCCGGAGGCTTCGGGCTCACGCGAAAGATCGCTGCCGGGCAGGCCGAGGGCGTGGCGAACCAGCAGTTCCTCAAGGTAAATCTTCTCCGGGCCGAAGCGAAGCGCGCGCGCGCAAAGCCCACCAATCGGGCGGGGCTGCACTTCGAGCACCCAGGGGCCGGCTTCGTTGATGCGGAATTCAGCGTGGAGCGGGCCGTGCTCAAGTCCGAGCGCGCGGACCGAACGACCAAGGCAATCCACGATGCTGACCTGCTGTTTCTCCGACAGACGCGAGGGTGTGACGTAGATCGACTCTTCGAAGTATGGCCCTTCGAGCGGGTCGGGCTTATCGAAAATGGCCAGCACGCGCAGGCGGCCGCGGTCAAGCAGGCCCTCGACGGCCACTTCCCTGCCGGGGATGTACCCCTCCACAAGCAGACGGTCGAGGCCGGACTCGCGCGTGACCTGGAGTTCCGGCGATTCGAGAAGCGCGCGATTGCGGGAGACTGCCGCGGCGAATTCGACCCTATCGTTCGCGCGGATGACGCCCTGGCTGGCGGCCAGCGAGAGCGGCTTCACCACGCAGGGAAACTTGACGCGCGAGATGACCGCACCGAGAGGCTCGTCCAGAGCAAAGGAGAAGAAATCCGGGACAGAGAGCCCTGCGTCGCGGAAAACTTTGCGCTGGCGGAGCTTGCTGCGGGAGGCCAAGACGGATTCGGGGGAGTTGTAGGTCAGGCCGAACAAGCCAGCCGCGTAGGCAGCGGTCACGGTGGGGCGGTCGCCAAGGGCGAGGAAGGCATCCGGGCGATTGGCGGCGAGCCGCGCGAGGAGGTCGCGGGCGGCTTGCTCCGGCTGTTCAAAATGAAGCGGAATGGCGCGGTCGGCCCAGGGATCGTCGAGCTGGTAGCATCGGTCAGTGCCGAAGACCACTTCGACGCCAAGCCTCCGCGCGGCTTCGGCGAAGCTGCGGGTTTGGTAGCCGAGCTTTGAGGCGAGTATGAGGATGCGTTTTGAAGATACAGTCATAGCGTCACTACACGAATGACTCGGCCTGGCGGAGCGATTCCTTAGCGCGCGCGATGGGGACCAACTGGTCCCGCGTCGGCTCGGCTCAACAGTACCAGGGCTCGTTGAGATAGGGGATCGCCGCGCGCGAGACCAGCACGGGTGGTCGCCAGAGCTGTTCGATTGCGGGCGAGGCTCCTGCAGCGGCGCGTGCTGTCGAGCAGATGCGAGTAAAAGTTCTCGAGCGAGGCCACTTCAGCTTATCGGCAGAGTGGACGAGCTGCTGCACCTCATCACACAGCGCATCTACGCGAGAATCGGGGTGTTGCCAGGGATAGACGAGCGCGTTCTCTTCGAATGGCTGAATCAGCCGCTGCACGTCTGGAAGCTCGAGCAGGCGGGAGCCGGCAGGAATCAACAGGCGGATTCCGAGCTGGATGGGGGAGACGTTTTCGACCAGGTCGTTTTCTGCGAGGACGTCGAGTAGCTCGAGATAACCGGCGAGTGCGGTCCACGGAGTGAACGGGACGAAGGTGGCCTGGAGGGTCAGGCCGATCTCGCGGAAGAGCTGAACAACGCGGACGAAATCGGCGCGCGTGTGGCCCTTATCGAGCCGGGCCAGGATGGAGCCGTCCACAGATTCGACGGCGCTGGTGACAAACAGGCAGCCGGTGTCTCGCAGGAGAGGCAGGCGCCCAGCGTGCTGCAACAGGTGCTCGATCTTGATGGTGACGTCGTAAGTGAGATTCGGGAATTCGCGATGCAGTGCCTCGAGAATCGCGACGCCGTGGCCCACGCCGTTGAAGAAATCCGGATCACCGAAGGTGATGTGGGAGGCGCCGGCGGCGACCTGCTGGCGGATGTCCGCGAGCACAACGTCGCGCTGCACGATGCGAAAGACGCCATTGTAGACCGGCACGATCGGGCAGTGGCGGCAGAGATGCTTGCAGCCGCGGCTGGCCTCGGTGTAGCCAACGGTGCGATGGTCGCCTTCCGGCATGACCAGATGGGCGTACTGCGCCAATGGCGGCATCCCGCTGCGGTCCGGCAGGACGAACTGCTGGCGCGCAAGGGAAACGTCAGGCTCCGGCTGGGCGCACGGTGCGGCTGGGCCGGGCGATTCACCTAACCGCTCGAAGAGGCGCACGAGCCCTTCTTCGAACTCGCCGCCGAGGATGGTTTGCACGCCGAGCTTACGCAGGTATTCGGCGTTCATCGGCGCGTATAAGCCGTAGAAGCAAAGGTGGGCGCGCGGGTTGAGCCGGCGGACGGTTTCGATCAGCGGAATGGCCAGCCGCGTGGCCGTGTGCATGGGCACGTAAAACGCGACGAGATCGGCGGTGCGAATAGGCGCTTCTCGAAATTCTTCGCGCGAGAGATCGAGACAGGTGACTTCAGCGCCGGCGCGGCGAAGCCAAGCTGCTGGTGACGCCAGTCCGAACGGCTGGCGGCCAAGCTCGTAGGTCGAGATGATGACGACGTTCATCGGAGAGAATCATTATGCGGCAAGGAAGCGGAGCACGCAAAGATGGCTGAACCGCCTTCCAAAGATCACCGCGGCGGACAGACCGCGAGATTCAGAAGCGCATGAGGTCGCGGCCAACGACGATCTTGCCGTGGAAGTGCTTCCCTGCCCTATCGAGGAATGTTTGGTCGGCGTCGCCGGGGATGACGTGGGTGAGGACAAGGAGCTTGACGCCAGCTTGCTGAGCCATTTGGCCGGCCTCTTCGGCGCTGGTATGGTAGCGCTTGAGGCGAGCGGCGACTTCTGGAGTGTCCACGCGATCGAAGTGTTCGGGCAGGTAGGCCTCAAGCACCAACACATCTGCACCGCGAGCAAAGCGGACGAGGTTGTCTGACGGGCGCGTGTCGCCGGAGATGACCACAGTCTTTCCCCCAGCCTCAAACTTATAGCCGAAAGCCGGCGCGACGGGGCGATGGTCCACGCGAAAGGCGGTGACGCGGACGTCGGCGTCTTGATAGACGACGCCTTCCTTGACGATGTGGACGTTGATTTTGGCGCCGGCGGCGGGATGCATTTCAGTGAGGTCGCGGCGGATGCGGATGTCTTCGGCGAAGAATTGTTCGAGGCCGCGGGCCGCCTCGGCGGTGCCTTTCGGGCCGTAAAGCTCGAGCGGAGTGGCGCGACCGAAAATCCAGGTGGAGGTGAAGAGGTCGGGCAGGCCGGAGATGTGGTCGGAGTGGAGATGAGTGAGGAAGACCGCGCGGACAGCCTTCAAGGGGAATTCGGTCGCGGCCAGGCGCATGACGACGCCGCGGCCCGCGTCCACCAGAAAAACTTTGCCATTCACGACGACAGCGGTGGAAGGCCCGGCGCGCTCGGGGTCAGGCCGAGGGAAGCCCGTGCCGAGCAGGATAACTTCCACCGGCGGCGCGGACTGTGTCTGCAACTCGCAAGCCAATCCCGCGAGAGCTATCAGTAAACCCATTAGGTGCCATTGTTTCATATGGTTCTCACCGGTTTGCGGTCTCGGTGGACCTTATAGAGGGAATGCGGGAGAGTCAATCTGAGTGGGAGAACCGACGGCCCCACCTCGCAAGGGTGGAGAGATTCTACTTGCACATAGTATCTAGCGAGTAATAGAATCCGCGGACAGTATGGAGGTACCCGTGCCCAGCGCCCAACCACGTCGCCGAGCGTATGAACCCGTTTACTCCTGGGCCTTCCAGCGCATCCCGCTGAAGGTGGAGAAGAATGGTGTTGAGGTGGCAAACCCGGCGCGGAACTCAGCAGTATTTGTCGTTCACGGTATGGGCCAGCAATTGTACACCGAGACTGCAGTCCTCCTCCGCAACGGATTCGAAGACGCGATCGACCGCATTAAACGACCGCCGGGGGCGGACGATATCCCCACACCATATATTGCTGAAGGCCACTGGGCGGACTACGGGGAGTTCCAACAGACCTTCCCCGAGGAATGCATCGGGATGAATGAGGGGGAGCTCAAGTTTTTTACCGGTCTCTGGAAAAAGCGGGGCAGATCGGCACCCCGCGCCGCAGCGTGGTTTGCCTGGCAGGCGGCGCGCCTAGTTTTTGACCGCGAGGTCAGGACAAGAACCAGTCTTTGGCAACGCTTCACGTATTGCTGGGTGACATTCCTTGCTTGGGTGGGGATCGCCGTGATG
Organism: uncultured Acidobacteriaceae bacterium; assembly: GCA_964533185.1. Taxonomy (GTDB): domain Bacteria; phylum Acidobacteriota; class Terriglobia; order Acidiferrales; family UBA7541; genus CAZHLD01. Next base: position 32,552 of record CAZHLD010000015.1, read on the forward strand.
CTGATTCGCCACTCGGGAGTCCTGGCCGACATCCTGGGGGACGTGCGACTCTACGAAGACCCGCGTGGCGAGGTGGAACGCGCCATGGTTCAGAGGATCGAGTGGAGCGTTGGTGAGAGGTTTCTTCAACTGCTCGGCCTAGACTGGGAATTCAATGAGCTTCAGGGGGATAAGAGGCTAAAGATCTGTGGAGATCCGCATCAGTTCCAGTATGTCACTTGGGTGGCACATAGTTTGGGTGGTGTGATCAGTTATAACGTGATTGCAGACCTGCTGACACGTTGTGAAGAAAAACGGGCATGGGTTGTTTTCTTGAAGGCTCGCGGCAGCACGAAGGAGGGAAAAGAGCTTGACCGAAACATCGACCGCGTCGAAAAGGGATTGCATCGGTTTATCACGATCGGATCGCCGCTGCAGAAATTTGCGTTCCTGTTCCCGCACGTACTGCGCCCTTGGCCCGAATGGTTCCAGGAGAGGTTGAGACAGGATTCGCGGTCGTGGTGGGTAAATTTCTTTCATATTTGGGACCCCGTGTCAGGCCGGCTGCTGGAGAACGATTTCTTCCCACAGGTCAAAAACCTGCATAGCCGCCTGTGGCGATTGCCGCTGTGGGCCCACCTCAGTTACTGGCGTGATGTTCCGGTCCTGACCTACATCGTGAGCCGCACCTACGGCAAAGACATCCTGCCGGTCACAATAGAAGACAGCGACTTCATGGCGCCCGGCCGAGTGGGCTGGTACCGCTTGTGCAGCCTACTCGTGGCCTTGCCACTGATGGCAATTCTCGTTGTGGGAATCGTCTGCGGTACGTACTGGGCCATCGTCCACCACTCGGAGATCTGGGACTTCGCGTGGGGAAAAATCAAAGATTGGATCGGCCTCGGAAAATGAACCGAATCACTAGGAGCTTCGGTCACACCCTACTTATCTAACCCGTACTTCGACGCCCCCGGCCAATTGCGCTATCATGCAGGTTTGCCATTACTCTGGAAAGGACCTATTCCGGAATGAATCCCAGTGTCAACTCCTTCGGCGCCCGCCAAGAGATCCGGGTGGACGGCCAGGACTACGCGCTTTTCAGGCTGCCAGCACTCGAGCGCTGCGGTTTCACAAACGTTTCGCGGCTGCCGTTTTCGCTGCGGGTGCTGCTGGAGAATTTACTGCGGTGCGAGGACGGACGGTTTGTGCGTGCGGCAGACATCGAAGCGCTGGCGAAGTGGAGTCCGAATGCGGCTGTGCAAAAAGAGATTGCGTTCATGCCGGCGCGGGTGCTGTTGCAGGACTTCACGGGCGTCCCGGCCGTGGTGGACCTGGCGGCGATGCGCGACGCGATGCGGCAAATGGGCGGCGACCCGAAAAAGATCAATCCGCTCTTTCCGGCAGAGCTGGTGATTGATCATTCCGTGCAGGTGGACAAGTTCGGGACGTCGCAGGCGCTGGCGTTCAACTCGGAACTCGAATTCATACGCAACATTGAGCGCTACGCCTTCCTGCGCTGGGGGCAGCAGGCGTTTCAAAACTTTAAGGTGGTGCCGCCGGAGACGGGCATCTGCCATCAGGTGAATCTGGAATACTTGGCGCGCGTGGTTTGCGATCTGCGCGAGGGCGGGAAAACACTGGCGTTTCCCGATTCGCTGGTGGGGACGGACTCGCACACGACGATGGTCAACTCGCTGGGCGTCTTCGGCTGGGGCGTGGGCGGGATTGAGGCCGAGGCGGCCATGCTTGGCCAGCCGCTTTCGATGCTGATCCCCGAAGTGGTGGGCTTCAAGCTGCACGGGCGGCTGGCGCCGGGAGCGACGGCAACGGACTTGGTACTCACCGTCACGCAAATACTGCGCAAGAAGGGCGTGGTGGGAAAATTCGTGGAGTTTTACGGCACGGGCCTGTCGAGCCTTTCCCTGCCCGACCGCGCGACGATCGCCAACATGGCGCCCGAGTACGGAGCGACCATGGGGTTCTTCCCGGTGGACGCGGAAACGCTGGCGTATTTGCGCTTTACGGGGCGGGATGCGCGGCGCGTGGAACTGGTGGAAGCATATACGAAAGAACAGGGACTCTTCCGGACCGACGCGACGCCGGACCCGGTCTTCTCTGACACGCTCGAGCTGGACCTTTCGACCGTTGAGCCGACTCTGGCGGGTCCAAAGCGACCGCAGGACCGCGTGGCGCTGCGCGAAGCGAAGCAATCTTTCCTGAAGGCCATGGAAGGCGTGGCCGATAAGAAGGTCGCGGTGCAGAACAATGGCGACCGCTTTGAGCTTTCGAATGGGTCGGTGGTGATTGCGGCGATCACGAGCTGCACCAACACTTCGAACCCAGCGCTGATGCTCGGTGCGGGCCTGCTGGCGAAAAAGGCAGTTGAGCGCGGACTGATGGTGAAGCCGTGGGTAAAGACAAGCTTGGCGCCCGGCTCGAAGGTGGTCACCGACTACCTCGACAAAGCCGGGTTGACTCCTTACCTCGAACAACTGCGCTTCCACCTGGTGGGCTTTGGGTGCACGACTTGCATCGGCAACAGCGGCCCGCTTCCGGAGGCCATCGGTGCGGCCATCAAAGAGAACAACCTCGTGGCCGTATCGGTGCTGAGCGGAAACCGCAATTTTGAGGGCCGCATCCACCCACTCGTGCGCGCGAACTATCTGGCTTCGCCGCTACTGGTGGTGGCGTATGCACTGGCCGGGCGGATGGATATGGACCTGGTGAACGAACCGCTGGGAAAGGACAAGTCCGGCAAGCCGGTTTTCCTGAAAGATATCTGGCCGACGCCGCAGGAGATTGAGAGCACGGTTCGCTCGGCGGTCACGACCGAAATGTTCATCAAGGAGTACGGCGAGGTGTTCACAGGCGACCAGCGCTGGCGCTCGCTGCCGGTTCCGGCGGGCGACCTCTACGCGTGGGACGACAAGTCCACCTACATCAAACGGCCACCGTATTTCGATAACATGCCCGCCACGCCGCCTGCGCTCGAAGACATCCGCGGCGCGCGGGCGCTAGCCATGTTGGGGGACAGCGTTACGACCGATCACATTTCGCCAGCCGGCTCGATCCCGGTGGACAGTCCGGCCGGACAATACCTGATCGCGCAGGGCGTGAAGCCGGCGGACTTCAACTCTTACGGTGCGCGGCGGGGCAATCACGAGGTGATGATGCGCGGCACGTTTGCGAATATCCGGCTCCGCAACCAGTTGGCGCCGGACACCGAGGGCGGCTGGACAGTTCATCTGCCGGCGAAGGAGAAAATGACGATTTACGACGCCGCGATGCGCTACCAGGGAGAAGGCGTGCCGCTGGTGGTGCTGGCCGGCAAGGAGTATGGAGCCGGGTCGTCCCGCGACTGGGCCGCCAAAGGCACAAGGCTGCTGGGCGTGCGCGCGGTGATCGCCGAGAGCTACGAGCGCATCCACCGCAGCAACCTGCTGGGCATGGGCGTGCTGCCGCTTGAATACCGAGCCGGGGAGAACCGGGAGTCGCTCGGACTGACGGGCTTCGAGCTATTCGACATTGAAGGCGTGGCGTCGCTCGAACCCCGCAAGACGCTGCGCGTGCGCGCGCGGGACGATGCCGGCCGCGAAAAGACGTTCAACGCGACGACGCGCATTGATACGCCGGAGGAGCTGGCCTACTTCCGTCACGGGGGAATCCTTCAATATGTTCTGCGACAAATGCGGTAGCCCGCGAACAGTAGTACTTCCTCGGGCATGGGGATGAGATGTAAGTTCTTATTCTGTTTCGTTTCTGTTGCCTATTTGGAGAACAAGAGTACTATACTCACGAGAACTGGCTTTCGTCCTGGGCAGTCCCCACCTAGAATAACTTCCGGGGAGAGTGTGCAAGGAGACTGCCATGAGCAAAATTCAGGGCGACCTATGGATCCTCTCGCCTAGTGGTAAGAAAAAAGTCCAGGATGTAACTCAATCAGAGGCAAATCCCAATCCACCTCGACTACTCAACCGGAGAAGTTTCTTAAGTCGAAGTGGCGGAGCCGCGGCGGCAGTTACTGCGGCAGCGATTGGGCTGGAGCCATTGATCGACGGAATTCGCTCGACGGCCCGGGCAGCGGAGGTTGGCCCGCTGGATGGAACGGAGAGGCGGCAGCGAATGTACGAGATCCGCGAGGCGGCGGCAGCCTTTCAACGGGGTCTGCCGGTGGTGGCGCACCCTGACAACAATGATGAGGCGCTGTATTCGACGAAGATTGGCAACTACTCCAAAGGATTGCCGCACAACAGCCGAGGCGAGGTGGACCCAGGAGCTTACAGCTCTCTATTAAATGCACTCACATCAGGCAATCCTGCGGATTTCGAATCCATCATTCTGGGCTGCCCGAATGCAGCACGGCAGCAACTGCTGGTGAATCCGCAGGCGGGGCTGGCGTTTGACCTGGAAGGGACTGATTCACACCAATTCGCAATTCTGCCTGCACCGGCGTTTGCCAGCGCCGAGAATGCAGGCGAGATGGTGGAATTGTACTGGATGGCGATGCTGCGAGACGTTCCCTTTAACGAGTATGACGAGAGCCAGCTGACTGATGCGGCTTCGGAGGACCTCTCCGCACTTTCGGACTTTCGCGGGCCGAAGCGAGGGGGAAGGGTAAGACCGAGCACCCTGTTCCGAGGCTTTACGCCGGGGGACCTGAAGGGTCCTTACATTTCGCAATTTCTCTGGCTGGGGACGCCCTTCGGCGCGGAGTTTGTGGAGCGCAGGATGAGGACTGTGCTCCCCGCAAGGGATTACCTGGCCGATTATTCGGAATGGCTGGAAATCCAGAACGGCTGCGCTCCCCACCGAGGCGGGCAGTTTGATCCGGTTCGTAGATACATTCGAAACGGACGAGACCTCGCGCAGTGGGTACACATTGATGTGCTGTTTCAGGCCTACTTCGACGCTGCGCTGATCCTGCAAACCCCACCCGACCCCGATGACGATGAGACGGGGGGAGGAATGGGCTGCCCGCTGAACCCGGGCAATCCTTACAACGGATCGCAAACGCAAATCGGCTTCGGCACGTTCGGCGGGCCGTATATCGCCACGATTTTGTGCGAGGTGGCGACACGTGCATTAAAGGCGATCTGGTTCCAGAAATGGTTCGTCCACCGACGCATCCGCCCGGAGGCCTTCGGCGGAAACATACATAACCATTTGACTCGCCAGGGCAGCTACCCGATTCACAATGACGCGCTCCATTCGCGAGTGCTGCGACGGATCCAGCGACAGTTCAACACCTATCTGCTGCCGCAGGCGTTTCCCGAAGGATCGCCGTTGCACCCATCGTATGGTGCGGGGCATGCGACGGTGGCGGGGGCGTGCGTGACGATCCTGAAAGCGCTATTTGATGAACGATTCGAGATCCCACGGCCGGTGATGCCCACACAGGATGGAAGGCGATTGACGCGCTACCGCGGTCCGGATGCCGACCGGCTGACAGTGGGAGGCGAATTGAACAAGCTGGCCGCAAACGTCGCAACAGGGCGTAATTTTGCCGGCATCCACTGGAGATCAGACTACACGCAATCGGTCCTGCTGGGCGAAGCCGTGGCGATCAGCGTGTTGCGCGACCAAAGAGCGACCTACAAAGAGGATTTCGCAGGCTTCACCTTCACGAAGTTCGATGGGACGAGCATAACCGTTTAGCTGTTGGCATCAGCAGAGGAGGCGCCGTGTTTGCGCACTCCTCCGCTATTCTTCCTCCATTCAAGATGGGAAAACACACGCAACTATTCCGCTGCGGGAGTGTTTAGCGATATGGGAAGCGGCGGGCGAGTGAGCCGACTCCCACCGAATTGCACTGGCATTGACAGAACTGCGGGGCGCGAAAGGGCCCAGCCTCCGCAGTGGTGTGTCGAGCCATGCGGCGAATCGGCAAATCAAGTCCTCAAGGAGAACCCATGAAGACGAAAGCGACGACCTGGCTAGCTGGCGTGGCGTTGGCGGGGGCCCTATTGTTCTCAGCGGTGACTTCGGCCGAAGCCCGCGACAGAGGCTCGCGCACGCCGGGCATCAACCGGCGCGAGGCCAACCAGAAGCACCGCATCCAGCAAGGTGTCCGCAGCGGCGAGCTAACCCGCAGGGAGACCGCGCGCCTGGCCGCCGAGCAGGCCCGCATCCGCGCCACGGAACGTCGCGCCAGGTCCGACGGCGATGTGACGGCCCGAGAGCGCGCACGGCTGCAACGCGAATTGAACCAGTCCAGCCGCCACATCTACCGGCAGAAGCACGACGGCCAAGATCGCAACTAACCCCCGGACCACCTGAGTTGCGAGGCGAGCGAGGCATCCCGGCAGGAGCCGGGACGCTTTCTTGTTTCTGCATAGGGCTGCTCTCTCTTACCGCACCGGCCTCCTCCCCGGTGGCAATTGCCGCGTCATCCCACAGGCGGTATCATCCGCACTTCAACGCGGCGACAGGTGTGCCTTCACGCTGGCCGCGCGAGTCACGCCTGCGCAGGAGCACAACCATGAGAAGAATGTCCAAACTTGCGATCCCTTTGTTGATGGCGTGCCTTTTCCCAACTGCGGCTCTTGCGCAGGTGACGGCGATCAAAGCCGGCAAGCTGATTGACACTGAAACCGGCACGGTTCGGACCGGCCAGACCATCCTGATTGAGGGCAACAAGATCACGGCGGTTGGCGCGGACGTCGCGATACCACCGGGCGCGAAGGTGATCGACCTGTCCGGCGCAACTGTTCTGCCCGGTCTGATTGATTGCCACACGCACCTGGTGGCCGATGCGCGAGACCTTGAGCCGCTGGCCGAGCTGCGCAAGACGGCGGCGCAGGTGGCGCTTGAATCGGTCCCCAACGCGCGCGCGACGCTGATGGCCGGCTTTACGACGGTGCGGGACGTCGGAACCTACCGCGCGTTCGTGGACCTAGCCCTGCGCGACGCCATCGCTCGCGGCGACATCATCGGGCCGCGTGTATACGGCGCCGGGGCGTACGTCACGGTCAGCGGCGGTGCCGGCGCTCTGAACGGGCTGGCGCCGGACATTCAGTTGCCGCGCGATTTACGCCTGGGCGTTGCCGACGGACCCTACCAGGTGCGGCAACGCATCCGCGAGATCGTCAGCCAGGGCGCAGACCTGATCAAGATCCTGGCCACGGGCGCTGTGCTCACCCACCGAAGCAATCCCGGCGCGGAAGAGTTCACGCCCGAGGAGCTGAGTGCGGCCGTGGACGAAGCGCGCAAACATGGGCTGCGCGTCGCCGCGCACGCACACGGACCGGCCGGCATCAAGAATGCGGTGCGCGCCGGCGCGGCCTCGATCGAACACGGGACGCTGATTGATGACGAGGGCATCGCGTTGATGCGGGAGCGAGGCACCTATCTGGTGGCCGACATTTACAACGATGAGTATCTGATGGGCGAGGCGGCGCGGCAGGGCCTTCCCAAAGATTTCCTTGAGAAGGAACGAAACCTCGGGCAAATCCAGCGGGACAACTTCCGCAAGGCGGCGCAGGCCGGCGTGAAGATCTCGTATGGCACGGACTCCGGCGTGTACCCGCACGGGTGGAACGCGAAGCAGTTTGCCTATCAGGTGAAGTACGGACAGACGCCGATGCAGGCGATTCAGTCTGCGACCATCAACGCTGCGGACTTGATCGGCCTGGCCGAGCAGATTGGGTCCATCCGTCCAGGAAAGCTGGCCGACCTAATCGCTGTGCCCGGAAACCCACTCGAGGACATTACGCAGCTCGAGCGGGTTTCGTTTGTGATGAAGGACGGGCGAGTCTACAAACAGAATTGAATCATTGATTCATCGGATCATTGAGGATTTCAGAGGCATTCACCAATCAGATTCCTCTTGCCGTTCGCTGCGATGCAGCAAAAATGGCCAGAAGCTCATTCGCTTCACGAAGCAGCTCGTTCAATTTTCCTGCCCTAACAATTCCAGTCTCAATGAGTAATTCGAGCCAAAAGACTGTCTCATCGCATTCTTCTACGACGAGCCCCATCTTTGCAGTGAACTCCGCCTTCGACCGCGCACGGCACGCAGCACGATAGTTTGCACCCACGGATGTGCCTGACCGTAACACTTGCTTGCCCAGCACTCGCGCCTCGTCGGTCTTGGGCAGAGCGCGGAACAGGCGCACGATGCGCACAGCAAACCGTCGCGTTGGGGCCTTGAGCTCCTCGGCAAGAATGGCCAAGGCTTGACCTCTTCAATCATCAATGATCCGATGAATCACTGAACCAATGCGGCCGCCAGCTAGAGATCCTCCACTCGCAGCTTGACGTCGGCGTTTTTCCAGGCGGCTTCGAACTGGCGCTGGACCCAGCCGGCATCGGCTGTCTTATTCTGAGCGAGCAGCGACTGCCAAAGGCCGAATAGCGAGCGGCCGCTGCGCGGATTCCTAGACAGGTCGGCGCGGAAGACGGCTTCTGCTTCCGCCGCCTGTCCATCCGCCAGCAGGGCAGCGCCCAGGGATTCACGCACCGGGTAATACCAGTCGGGCGGCTCGCCGTAGGAAAGCGTATCCTGCACCGCAACGGCTTTTCTCCAGGCGGCAATGGCACCCTTGCGATCACCGCGGGCTGCGGCCATGCGCGCGGCGAGAACCTCATCGGCGACTTCGTAAACCGCCTTTTCGCTATTGAAGCCGAAATGGAAGCCGGCGGGAACCTTCTTACGTTCGACCGTATAAGCGGCACTCTCCTGAATGGCTTCGGACATCTGATCTTTTGCGGCGAAGGCAATGGCGCGTGCGAAATGCCAGAAAGAGACAGCGACCGAAGTGCTGGGCTGGGGCGCCGGCAGTTTCAGGATGTCGTCCCAGCGATTGAAGCGCAGCAGCACGTACTCGCGGACAGGCTGGAACGCGGCGGCCATGGGCATGTCTTTGGCGGCCGGGGCCACGTTGGCGATCAGGCGCTCGGCGGCCTTTTGGGCTTCCGCAAAGTTGCCCGCCATACTGCTTGACGCCGCCAGGCAGTGATAATTGTGGCTGAGGTACATGAAGCGGTAAATGCCTTGATCGCCCGAGGCCTGCACGTAGGCTTCATCGGCCGCAGCACCGGCGGCATTCACCCGCGCAGCGATGTCGTAATAGCCGGTCTGAAAATAAATGTGGAATGGCATGTGGACCAGATGGCCGGCGGCAGGCACCAGCGTTTCGAGCCGCTGGGCGCTGGCCAAGGCCCGGGCGGGATTGGGCGAGGCCTCGACGGCATGAATGTAGTAGTGGTTGGCTCCCGGGTGGTTGGGGTCGCGCTTCATGACACCTTCCAGCACGGCAATGATTTGCTCCGTGCCTTCGGCCGGCGTCCCGTCGGGTGTCCAGAGCTGCCAGGGTCGCAAGTTCATCAGGCTCTCGGCATAGAGTGTGGCGGCATCGAGATCATCCGGGTAACGACGCACGAGCCCGGCCATGGCCTGTTCATAATCGCTGTCCAGTTTCTTGCGGTCTGCCTTGGGATCCGAGGAGTAGCGGCGGGCCAGCGCGGCAACATAGGCGCGCTCGTTTTCGGCGCCGTTGGCGACCAGCGACTGGGCCTGTTGAAGCGCCTGGTAGGCGCGGGCGAAGCGGGCTTCATTGCCGGGGTCGTTGTAGTTTGAGCCCAGCGCGAGGGCAGTGCCCCATTGCGGCATGGCCGCATTGGGGTCGAGTTCCGCGGCGCGCTGAAACATGGTGATGGCAGTATCATGGTTGAAGCCGAAGATGAGCGTCAGCCCCTGGTCAAAGAATTTCTGCGCCTCGGGGTTGTTCGTGGCGATGGGATGATGAAGGTTGCCCAAACCGGACAATAGAGTCACTTTGCCCGCGGCAGGAGCAGGCGCCGAGTGATGCTGTGCTCTCACCGAGGCGGCAGAAATCAGCAGCCCAAGTAGAATGACGGCGTATCGCATGGAGATTTCCCCCCAGTTCAAGGATTTGTACAACGAAAAGCCTAACATAGATTTTCGCGCTGCATCCCCGGACAGGCCAAAGCCAGCGATCCTGGCGCATATCATTTGGAAGCGCACTTCGATTCCTCTTGGTTCCGCACGGGCTGGCCGGGTAGAATTGCGTCTCCGCCTAATGGCGCCCTTCCCGGCGGATTCTTCCGATGCGCACGACGCGCGTTTTGCAAATTCTTTTCGCGGTCTCGGTGGGACTGGCCTCTGGTGTGGGCGCGTACACCTTTGTGTACGCGAAGGGCGGTTCCTACCTGACGAACGAGCCGGCCGCCTGTGCGAACTGCCATATCATGCGGGAGTATTACGACGGCTGGGTCAAGTCGAGCCACCACGGGGTGGCGGTCTGCAACGACTGCCACACGCCCGCGGGCTTTTTCCCCAAGTATGCGGTAAAGGTCTCGAACGGGTTCTGGCACTCGTATGCGTTCACCTCCGGGCGCTTCCTGGAACCACTGCAAATCAAGCAGCGGAACCGCGAGGTTGCGGAAGCGTCGTGCCGGAAGTGCCACCAGGAAATCGTGCTGGGGATTGAAGGGACACACCCGCGCGGAGAGACGCTTTCCTGTGTACGATGCCACGGCACGGTTGGTCATCCGAATTGATACTTGCTGCTGAATCTCAGGCCATTCTCGGGGGAAATAGATGAGTGGAGCAGAAGAGAGAGGGACGGGCGGCTGGCGCCGCAACCCAGTGAAATTCCTAATGCTCACGGCCATTATTGCGGCGCTCTCGGCCGCGGGCGGGGCGGCGCTGCTGGTGAATATCCTCGAGCGCAAACAGGAAGCACGAAACCCGTTCTATCGCGTCGTCGAACTGACGGACGAGACCGAAGACCCGGCCATTTGGGGTAAGGATTTCCCCTTCCAATATGACGGGTACAAGCGCACCACCGACCAGGTGCGGACGAGGTTTGGAGGCAGCGAGGCCTTGCCGCGGACGCCGACCAAAGCCGACCCGCGCTCGATTGTTGCGCAGTCCAAACTCGAGGAGGACCCGCGTTTGAAGCGGATGTGGGCGGGCTACGCGTTCTCGAAAGACTTCCGAGAAGAGCGCGGGCATGGCTACATGCTCGATGACCAGACGTTTACCGAGCGCGTGCTGGAGTTCAAGCAGCCCGGTACCTGCCTGCATTGCCATGCGTCGGTGTACGTGGCTTACAAGAAAGCGGGCGGCGGAGATTTGATCAAGGGATTTGAGAAGATCAATCCGCTGCCGTTTGCCGAGGCGCGCAAGCTGGTGACCCATGCGATCGCCTGCATTGATTGTCACGATCCGAAGACGATGCAACTGCGGGTGACGCGTCCGGGCTTCATGGAAGGCATGCGCGCGCTGAAGGCTTCGCAGGGTGTGGCGAACTACGACGTCAACGCGATGGCCACGCGACAGGAGATGCGCAGCTTTGTGTGCGGGCAGTGCCACGTGGAGTACTACTTCCAAGGGCCGGAGAAGCGACTGGTGTATCCATGGGCCAAGGGACTGAAGATCGAAAACATCGTGGCCTACTACGATGAGGTGAAACAGACAGACTGGGTCCATGCCGAGACCGGCGCGCCGGTGCTCAAGGCGCAGCATCCGGAGTTTGAAATGTGGAACCAGGGCATTCACGCGCGCTCGGGAGTGGCCTGCGCGGACTGTCACATGCCGTATAAGCGCGAAGGCGCGCTCAAAATCAGCGACCACCATGTGCGCAGTCCGATGTTGAACATCAACCGCGCCTGCCAGAGCTGCCACAAGTGGTCGGAGGATGAGTTGAAGGATCGGGTGGAGACGATCCAAGAGCGCACCTTCCAGCTCCGTAATTCCGCGATGGACGCGCTGATGGACCTGATCACCGATCTTCAGGCCGCACGCGCCTCGGGAAAGACGGATGCGCAATTGGCTGCCGCGCGCAATGACCAGCGCCGGGCGCAGTTCCTGCTGGATTTTGTAGAGGCGGAGAACTCCACGGGCTTCCACGCCCCGCAGGAATCGGCGCGCATCCTGGGCGAATCCATCAACTACTCGCGCAAGGGGCAGATGGCGCTGCGAAAGAATTGAATCGTGGGATGGCGCAGTGAAATGGGTTTCGGCGCAACCTGGAGTGATTTGTAAAATAGCTGAACGCAGCGAGCGCCTCCGACAACTGAGAGACAGCGAATTCGGCCGCGGGGCCGGTTGCAAGGAAGGCCCTCAGGGAATAGACTGACGCCGTTCTTGCAGCTTGTCGTGACCTCCTTGGCACGAATGCCGATGGTGAGCGAATTCTGGAGTCCCGAATCCCCGAATGAGGAGAATGCTATGCGTGGTGTGAAATTGACCATTGCGGTCTTGCTGTGTTTGAGCCTGGTGACGGCTCCGGTCGTTGCGCAAGCACCGACGAAGGGAGCGACAGGCAACAAGAGCCAGAAGCCCGCTGCCGCGCCCGCCAAGGCGCCGGCGGCAAGAGCTGCAGCTCAAGGCAAGAAATCCTTCGCGATTCCGATTCAGGAGCACAAGCTGAAGAATGGCTTGCGGCTGATCCTCTCCGAGGACCATTCGGCGCCCACGTACTCGATTGCGGTCACCTATAACGTGGGGTCACGCGACGAGCGACCGGGCCGCACCGGCTTCGCCCACTTGTTCGAGCACATGATGTTTCAGGGCTCGGAGAACGTCGGCAAGGGCGAACACTTCATCCTGGTGCTCAATAACGGCGGGGGGATGAACGGCACGACCAACGCCGACCGGACCAATTATTTTCAAACCCTGCCGGCCAACCAGCTCGACCTCGGGCTCTTCCTGGAGGCCGACCGGATGCGGTCGCTGGTGATTAACCAGGCCAACCTGGATAACCAGCGCAACGCCGTTCAGGAAGAACGGCGGTTGGGAGTGGACAACCAGCCGTATGGCAAGACGTTTGAGGCGATTTCGGAAACCGTGTACGACAACTTCGCCTACAAGCATTCCACCATCGGTTCCATGGAAGATCTGAACGCCGCAGCGGTTGACGACGTGGCGCAGTTCTTCACGACGTATTACGCCCCGAATAACGCCGTGCTTACTCTGGTGGGTGACTTCAACTCCCAGGATGCGCTGGCCAGAATCGAGAAATACTTTGGCAGCATCCCGGCACAAAAGGCCCCGCCCGTGCCGGATATGACCGAGCCGGAGCAGACCGCGGAGCGGCGCAAGAGCCTAGACGATCCCTTTGCACAGTTGCCGCTCGTGGCCATTGTTTACAAGCTCCCGCGAGGCAATTCGCCGGACTGGTACGCGCTGTCGGTGATGGGATCGATCCTTGCGGGCGGACAGTCTTCGCGGCTCTATCAGAAAATCATCAAGGAGAAGGAACTCGCGGTGAATGTGGGCGGCGGCGTGCAGGAGCGACGCGGCCCGAGCCTGGGACAGTTTGTGGCCATTGCCCGCCCGGGCAAGGATGTGGGCGAAATCGAAAAGATCGTTTACGAGGAAATTGAACGCATTCAGAACACGCCGGTGGCCGACTGGGAGCTGGAAAAGGTGCGGGCGCAGAACCGGCGGCAGCGGGCGCAGCAATTGCAGAGTACGCTGAGCCGCGCGGTCACACTTGGCCAGTTCGCCGTCTATTATGGCGACCCAAGGTTGATCAACACATTCGAAGACAAGATCAACGCCATCACGAAAGAGGATGTCCAACGCGTGGCGCGCACCTATCTGAAGCCAACCAACCGCACGGTGGTGGTTACTATCCCGAAGCCCCGCGGCGGTGCCCCGGGCATGCCCGGCCGATAAGGCAGAACAGGAGCAAAGACCATGAAGACCACACGAGAATTCATTCTGCAGATCCTGCGGGCCGGGCTGGCGGCAAGCTTGCTTTGGAGCCTGGCGGTTCCTGTCAGTGCGCAGGCTCCGGCCAGCGGCCAGCAGGATACGAAGGCTGTTTCGATCAGCAAGGTGGAGCGCAAGAACAAAGCGCCGGTCTCGAAAGAGATCCTGCGCGTGAAGCTGCCCAAGGCCGTGGAGACAACGTTGCCCAACGGGTTGACCGTGCTGATCATGGAAGACCATCGCTTCCCCACCGTCTTTGTCCAGTTGAATATCAGCGCCGCGGGCCCCTTGTACGAGCCGGCCAACCTGCCGGGGCTGGCCAACGTCACGGCGCAATTGCTGCGCGAGGGAACAAAGTCGCGGTCGAGCAAGCAGTTTGCCGAGGACGTGGACACGCTGGGCGCGACGATCAATGCGAACGCGGGTTTCGGCTCTGCGGCCACACTACTCACAGGGCAGGGGCTTTCCGACAACCTCGAACAGTGGTTCCCGTTGATGGTGGACATGCTGCTGAACCCGACGTTTCCTGCCGAGGAGATCACCAAGCTGAAGACGCGGTTGAAGGGCAGCCTGCGCCAGCAGCGGTCGCAGTCCGGCTTCCTGGCCAACGAGCGCTTCAGCAAAGCGGTGTACGGGAACCACCCGGCCGCGGTGGTCACGGCCACTGCGGAGTCGCTCGATGCGATGACGCCGGAATCCATCGCCCAATGGCATGGGGAGCGCTATGCTCCGCAGAATGCGATTCTGAGCATTGCGGGCAATGTCCAGGCGGCTACGCTGCTTCCTAAGCTGAAAGAATGGCTGGCGGCGTGGAAGAAGAGCGAGTTGAAGGAGACCCTGCCGCCCAACGCGGCGCCAACGACAGCGAAGAAAATCTATGTAGTGAACCGGCCAAACTCGGTCCAAACCACGCTGACGATGGGTAATATCGGGATCGATCGGCGCGACCCCGACTACATACCGATGGTGGTGCTGAACCGTGTGTTTGGCGCAGGGCCGGCCAGCCGGCTCTTTCTCAACTTGCGCGAAGAGAAGGGCTATACCTACGGCGTGTACAGCAACTTCACAGCCCTGAAGTACCCGGGGCCATGGGCGGCCGGCGGTGATCTGCGGACAGAAGTCACCGAAGGCGCCATGACCGAATTCTTGAAGGAGCTGAACCGGATCCGCAATGAGAAGGTGCCGGATACGGAGCTAGATGACGCACGCCGCTCGGTGGTGGCTAATTTTGCACTCTCGCTGGAGTCGCCGACGCAACTGCTCCAGTACGAGACGATCCGCAAGCTGTACGGCTTCCCGGCCGACTACTGGGACACTTACCCGGCCAAGATTATGGCCGTCAGCGCCGACGACATCCTGCGCGTGGGTCAAAAATACATCAATGCAGACACGATGCAGGTGGTGGCCGTGGGCGACGGCAGCAAAATCACGGCGGTAATGGAGAAGTTCGGGCCGGTGGAGGTGTACGACACCGACGGCAAACCGGCGACAAAGCCAGCCTCCTCGGGGACCGGCAACAGCCAGTAAGCAACCTCTTCAGAGAAACTCAGGCGGTCCGCTTACCTCAACCAGGCGAGCGGACCGCCGTTCTTATTCTGGGGCAAGTTACCCCATACCGTTTCAGGCGCCAAAAGCCTGCTTGACGTGCGGCTTGAAGAGGTAAATGAGAATCCACACGTCAATGGCAACGATGATTAGTTGCCAAATCAAAGGGCCCATCTGAAGCGGAGAAAGCGACGAAAACAATCCCATCGCTGCTGAGAGCAGACCAAGCCCAACCCAAATGATGGTCAGGATTCTGCCCCAGGTTTTCAACTTCCAAAGCCCGATCCCCTGAGCCAGAAGATAAGCCGTGAAGGCCAGCAGGATTACCCCCGCAAAGGCGCCCAGCGAGCCCAACATGGTTCCCATGCCCGCGGAACCGCCCATTTGCGAGAGCATTCCGCCCCCGACAAACATCGCCAGCGAGCCCAGCAGAAAGAGCGCGGCACAAATAAAGCTCAGAACGGCCAAGATGGTGACGCCGGTAGGGCGCTGCATCTCCAGACCTCCGAGGAGGATTCACGTCCGCCGGGTGAGCCCGCGCGCAAGGCCGAGCAGACCTGGCAAGCCGCACGCTATGCTACGCACAGGCCTGCGGTCAAGTAGCAAGAGCAGCAATGACCGGTTGCGGCGGCGCCGGCACGAGCAAGAGCGAATCTGCTGCGCTTTCTTGTGACTACTTTGCGGCGGCGAGTTTCAGTTCGTGGACGACGGTATCGGCGCCATAGATTTCGCGAAGCGATTCGACGATGGCGGCAGCATGGACAGAAACCGTGCGGGCCTGCGTGTCGGTATAGAGAAAGTCGCTGGCGATCGACTGGATGTTTCCATCGAAGACGATGCCCACCAGCTCACCCTTCTGATTGAGGACCGGACTGCCGGAGTTGCCGCCGGTAATGTCCGGCGTGGAGACGAAGTTGTAAGGGGTATCGAGGTTGACGGCTTTCTTGTTGTCGAGCCAGCGCTTGGGCAAGTTGTAGGGGGAGATGCCCGCATTCAACTCATAGGCACCGGCCAGCGTGGTGTACCAGCGGCGCGGGCGGCCCTCATCGGTGTAGCCCCGGACGGCGCCAAAACTGAGCCGCAGAGTGAAAGTGGCCTCAGGATAGACGCTGGAGCCCTTTGCGGCGAAGAGCGCCTTGGCCAGTAGGGTGCCGTTGGCGCGCTCGACGGCCTGCACTTCGTTTTCGAAGCGCGCGCGCAGCTGGCGGGAGCGCGGATCCACCAGGCGAGCCAGCAGGATCATTGTATCCGACGAGGAATCAATGGCGGCCTCCCCGCCGTCGAAGAGCTTCCTGCGCTCGGCGGCGGAGGCGAGCCTGGTACCCTTCACGCAGTCTGCTGCGGCTTGCGCCGGCGTGCGGCCCGCCAAGATTTGTTGGACGAGCGGCGCATCCGGGCCGAGCGCGGCGGAAATCTCCGTGAACGCCTGCGCCAGGAGGACAGCTTCCATGTCCGGATAAACGGGAGCTTCGGAGAACAGGTCTTGCTTGAGCGACTCGAGGTTTGAATCGCGGTATTCGCGGAGGCGCTCGGCGTTGGGCTTGGCCAGTTCTGCGGGGAGGCGAACCAGATCGATCGCGAGACCGTAGAGCCTGGACTGAGACAGCGCGTTGCGAAGGGCGCGGTTTACTGCATAGAAGTCGGCATAGGTTTTCTGGGCAATAGAAATGGCGCTCCAGGCGCCGCCGTACTCCTGTTGCATGTTCGGGCTGGCTGCAACCGCATCACGCAAGGAGTTTTCGACGGCGGCGCGCCGGGCCATGAACTCCGGGTCGCGCAGAGCAGCGAGCTGATAGATGTAAACCTTCAGGGAGTTCTCGTAGCTGAAGATGGTGTCGCGAGCGACGCGAGCCTGTTCGGTGCCGCGAGCGGAAAAGTCGCGCAGGAGCTTCAGGCGCACCTGGAGGAATTGGAGAATGGCCGGATGCTGCACATCGCGCAGGAATTCGAGCTGCGCCATCGTTTTCTGGCGATTGGTGGAGCCCGGGTTGCCGGAGACGAAGACGAGGTCCTTTTCCTTGAGGTCGGCGGTGTTCCAGACCAGGTAGTCGGCGATCTTCGCGGGCTGGTTGTTTTCATAGACCCGGAAGAAGGCGATGTCCAGGTCGTAGCGGGGGTAGGTGAAGTTGTCCGGGTCGCCGCCGTAGAAGGCGATTTCGGCCTC
>CAZHLD010000016.1:0-48455 GCA_964533185.1 uncultured Acidobacteriaceae bacterium
AGGCGATGGTGGCGGAAATGTCGTCTGTGCTCGTGGTCGCCGCAATGGGATCGACTGGCAAGGCGAAGGGCGTTCCCCACAGCTCATCTGTGCCGATGCTATGGTTCACCATCACCCGCGCGGTGGTCGCCAGCGGATCGGGCTTCTCTACATAGGTGACCCATAGCACACCCTTGGAATCCTTGGCGAGCGTCAGCACTTCCTCTTTGCCCCGGGTGATGAACACAGGGAACCCTGTGTCCAGGCTGTAGGTCTTCGTCACAGCGTCATAGCTGTAGCGAAAGAGGCGCCCCCAATCAGCTTGGATTGCAGAAGGAATCGCGTTCTCGGTGTAGGAATGTGTGGCAAGGTAGAGCTTGTTGGTGGCCTGATCCCAGAGGAGGTCCCCTTTCGTGGACTTTCGCGTATCCAGCACCGTGCCCGTATCCACCCAGGTATGGGTGGCAGTGTCGAGCCGGTAGATATGGTGATTGCCGGCCGCGGCGTTATACAAGTCCGCCCACCATCGTCCGTCGTTGTACCAGAGCTTGCTCTCCGTCGGCCTGCTCGTGGGCGTCGAGCTGCCCGTGGTGCCATACGAGAGGTCGCGATAGCCCGCATCCACGGGAGTCTGCGCCTCTGCCGTGACCCACGGTAGAAAACTGCCCAGCACAACAAGTACAGCGAGAATCAGAGCCCAGGAGCTTGCCTGGGACAAAGTCCGCTTAGTCAGAAATCGCATTGTTTGCTCCCTCCCTGTAGGAAACAGTTGTCAATCTCATTTCACAGTTTGCTGCGTTTTCGCGTCGCAAACGGCACCCGTACTGACACTCCACCCTCGCAACGTGACGAAACGTGCTGAGACGCGGCCATGTTCGACCAATGACCGCCCTAAGCATGTGGCTACTCAATCTGCGGGGAACGAAGATTGACTTTCGGAGGGATACCCAAGGAGGACTCGGAGCACCCTACTACTCTTAATTATGATACTTCCTTGTGACTCTCCGTGTCAAGTTTTATCTTCAATAATGTTTGGGAGGGGACGGTCGGCCTGCGAAGAAGCAGGTACCCGCTAGGCTAGTACCTGGTTCAGAATTGCCGGGAGCTTGCCACTGAGCAGCCATCCGGCTGGTTCCCTGCTGCTCAAGCTACCGGCAAATAGCGGAGCAGTTGTCGGCGCGACTGAGCCTGGCCCCATCCGCAAAGGCATGTTTGACTGTGCCGACGACAGGCGGCCACATGCAAAGGCAAAGCCCCTTGCCATAGGCGCCGCCGTTTTCCAGTCATTTCTGCTATTCTCCTCTTCGTGCAAAATCAAAACAAGATAGCAATTCTTTTCCTGCTGGCAGCGACGACCACGCTCGCGCAGCAGGGTGCGCCGACGCCGACTGCCCCTCAGGCAACGCCACAGCGAGCGGCAATTAGCACCGTTGTGCTCGACCCGGCACATGGAGGGAGCGATGCCGGCGCGCGGGGGTTGAGCGGCGTCATCGAAAGCGACGTGGTGCTGACGTTTGCGCGGCTGCTGCGCGCAGAATTGGAACGGCAGGGACTGCGGGTCATCCTCACCCGCCAGGGCAACGACAATCCATCGTTTGACGACCGGGCAGAAACGGCCAACGGCCAGCGCAACGCCATCTTCATCAGCCTGCATGTCTCGTCCACGGGGCCGGTTGGTACGGCGCGTGCCTATTCGCTGCCGCAGACTACGACAACAGAGGCAACCCCCACGAGGGAGCGGCCCGCGCTGCTGCGCTGGGACGAGGCACAGGAGCCGTTTGCCGCACTGAGCCGGAGGCTGGCCGAGCTGGTGCAGATTCAGCTCGCGCAGAGGTTCCGCGGCTCGCCCGAAGTGCCGTCCGAAAGCGCGGTGCACCAGTTGAAAACCGTCGCAGCGCCGGCCATTGCCATCGAGATCTCCAGCGTTTCTGTGCCCGACCGCGCACCGCTCGAGCAGATGGCTCAGCCGCTGGCCGAAGCCGTGGCGCGCGGGGTGGCCGCCTTTCGCAGTTTGAACGGGATGGGGGCAAGGTGATGTCGCGCCGGAGGAAATACGTCCTGGTCTGGCTGGTGATTGCAGTCATCGTCGCCGCCATTTACTTTCCAACGCTACGGGACAGCGTGATGCGTTTGGCACGCCCTGCGCGCACCGAGCAGCAGGCGCGCCGCGAGGTTGTGCAGCCACCAATCGCGACTCCTACCGACGTAAAGGTGAAAGCGATGCTCTTCTGGGCGTCCAAGGAAGTGACCACTGCGCTTGATGCAGTAGAGGTCGAACTGCCTCTATCGGCCGACCCCGCTCTTCGCGCGCGGCAACTCATCAGCGCACTCATCAGCAACCCGCCCTCCCCGGAGCAGCGCACGCTGCCGGCTGACGCCGCCCTGTTGCAGTTTTACTTGTTGCCGGACGGAACTGCGGTGGCCGATTTTTCCGACCCGCTGGCTACGGCCACGCCTTCGGGAATCCTCAGCGAGCAGATGGCGGTGGATTCAATTGTCAGGACGCTGGAAGCCAATGTCGAGCCAGTGAAGCGCTTGAAAATCTTGATCCACGGGCAAGAGGTGGATACCCTCGCAGGGCACCTGGACCTCACCGGCTTTTTCACCGTGCGCGCCGAAGCGCCGGCGGAACGTGCTGCAACACCGGCAAAGGCGTCGACGGACAAGTTGACACCATCCGCTCCGCCCGGCAAACTGAGCCGGTAGGTTTTTGATCATGGCCACCCGACCCAGCGGAACATTCGCCCGAAGCGACGGACGCGCACCCGACCAGATGCGCGCCGTCAAGCTGACGCCGGACTTCGTCCCCACGGCCGAGGGCAGCGTGCTGATCGAGGTCGGGCAGACGCGCGTGATCTGCGCGGCAACGGTGGACGACGGCGTGCCCTCATTCCTGAAAGGCTCGGGCAAAGGCTGGGTGACTGGCGAGTACGGCATGCTGCCCCGCGCCACCGAGCAACGCACCCCGCGCGAGGCGGCGCGCGGACGCCAGTCGGGACGCACGCAGGAGATTCAGCGGCTGATCGGAAGGTCGTTGCGCGCGGTCACGGATACGGTGAAGCTGGGTGAGCGCACGGTGATCGTGGATTGCGACGTCATCCAGGCCGACGGCGGCACGCGCACGGCATCCATCACCGGCGCGTTTGTAGCGCTGGCACTGGCGCTCGAGCGAATGGTGGCGGCCGGAATCATGAAGTCAGTCCCCTTGAAAGACTCAGTGGCGGCCACGAGTGTCGGTCTGGTGGACGAACACCTCCTGCTCGACCTGGCCTACGACGAGGATTCGCGCGCGCAGGTGGATATGAACGTAGTCATGACCGGCAGCGGACACTTCGTTGAAGTGCAGGCCACCGCCGAGGGGCGCGCCTATACCAGCGAAGAAATGCAGCGCTTGCTGCAACTGGCTGCCACCGGCATCCGCCAGCTAACTGAAACCCAGCAGTCGCTGCTGCAGATGAACTTCAGTGCCCGCGCGCGTTAAGCTCCTGCTGGCTTCGTCAAATTCTGGCAAATTGCGCGATTACCAGGCGCTGGCCGAGGGCCATTCCATTGAACTGGCGCTTTTCCCCCGATTCAAATCCCTTCCCGCTTTTGCCGAGAGCGCGCCAAGTTTTGCCGAGAATGCTGCAGGAAAGGCGCTGCACTACAGCAGTTACGCGAAGTTGCCCGTTCTGGCCGATGATTCGGGTCTCGTTGTGCCCGCGCTGGGCGGCGCGCCCGGGCCGAAGTCGGCGCGCTATGCCGGGCCGAATGCAACCGACGCGGATCGTATCCGCAAGTTGCTGGGCGAACTCGCCGGCCGAACCGCGAGCGAACGCAGCGCGCGCTTTGTGTGCGTAATCGCGATAGCCGAATGCGGACGCGTGCTCGAGGCAATCTCAGACTTTGTGGAAGGTGAGCTGCTCGATGCTCCGCGTGGATCGGGCGGATTCGGCTATGACCCGATCTTCTACTACGCACCGTTCGGCAAAACGTTTGCGGAGCTTTCGCCGGAGGAGAAGAACCGCGTCAGTCACCGCGGCCGCGCATTCCGCAAGCTGCTCACGGTCCTTGGATAACCGTGCGATTGTAGGAGGCCGCAACGTGGCCCGAGCCAGATAGGCCCAGAGTGTTGTGCTATAGTCCTGCTCCTCATTATGGCAAGACGCAAGAAAACAAAGCGAAGTCGCAGCGCAAAACTGGGTAAGAAGGCGCGGCGAGCGGCAGCCAGAGCGCCAGAAAAAGCCGCCGGGGCGACGCCGGAGCGGGCGTCCACAATCTTGAAGAAGCTGGACGAGGCCTACCCGGCGGCCAGTTGCGAACTCAAACACGAAAATCCGTTCCAACTGCTGATCTCAACCATCCTTTCGGCACAGTGCACCGACGAGCGGGTCAATCAGGTCACAAAAACTTTGTTCCCCAAGTACCCCACGCCAAAGCATTTTGCATACGCGACCCCACGCGAGCTTCAAAAGGAGATTCGTTCGACTGGATTTTTCCGCAACAAGGCCAAGTCCATCCTCGGCGCGAGCAAGAAGATCGTCGAAGAATTCGGCGGCGAAGTGCCGCGCACAATGGAAGAGATGCTGACGCTGCCCGGCGTGGCGCGGAAGACGGCCAATGTTGTGCTGGGCAGCGCGTTCGGCATTGCGTCGGGCATCGTGGTGGATACGCATGTTCTGAGGCTCTCCAACCGGCTGGACCTGACGCGGAATCAAGACCCGAAGAAGATCGAGCAGGACCTGATGCAGATTATTCCCCACGACAGATGGATCCTGTTCTCGCACCAGTTGATCTGGCACGGGCGACGCGTCTGCCAAGCCCGCAAACCCCGATGCATGGAGTGCAACCTCGAGCCGGTCTGCTATTCCAAGGATAAAACCCTGAATGGGTAAAAGTTTTCCACAGCTACCCGATAAGTGAAAACGGGTTCTCCTCTGGTAGGGTACGCTGGGTGTTGCCGCCAACTTTCTAGCTAACCGATAGATAATGAAAGCTTTATTCATCTTGGTACAGAGTGAACGCGGAGGACTTCTGCAAAGTCTCGGCCACCGTTGCTACTGAGAAGTCCGGGAACATTCTCGAACACAAACCAAGCGGGTCGAAGCTCTTGCAGGATTCGCGCCGCTCCAAATCCCTGGACGCACCTGTACTCGGACGATATAGTGCAATTGCCGATATGCGACCCGCGGCAGAGGCCGTCCGTGCGGACACGCGAAGGGGGAACGCAGAGGAGCACGAGTATGGAATTGCTACCCGGCCGAGAGACCGTCCGCCGAGTCTCCGGGCTGATCAATGCCAAGTATCAGGTGCACCGGTACTCCGTGCATCTCACGGTTCGCAACATCTACGCGCTGGACCCGGTGGGGCAGGTGGACTTCGGCGGCAGTGAGTATGTACCGGCTGGAAAAACAGCGATGGGCACGGTGCGTCGCAGCCCGGAGGACCGCTACGAATGGTGGGACCTGAGCCGTGGCCGGTACCAGGTGGAGTTCAACGAGTCGCTTGAGCTGGCCGAGGACGAGCTGGGCATCCTCGAGCCCGAAGACCGCCTCCTGCGGGCAGGCGGTTCGCACGTCACTGTTTCCTTGCGCGGGCACATTGAAACTCTGGAGGTGCCGCTGGTGGTGGAGACACTGCGAATGCAGATAAAGAAGAATGCGTGAATTTCGAGGCTGCGGATCTTTCGGTTCAAACCCACCGCCAAAGCAGCTCCTGCGGGGGGCAGACGACGCTCGAGATCGCCAAAAAAACTGGCGCGGCGACGTTGAGCGGGATGGAGATGCGGGCTGGTTGTTAGCCGTATGCTAGAATTATTCCGATCGGGGCGTAGCGTCCGCCGCGGCGGAGTAGCGCGCCTGCCTTGGGCTCGGAGCTTCAGACTCCAACAACTCCATTCCCCGCTTTGGCTTCTCTGTGTTTTCAATAACTTGGGGAATCTGCTTTTCGCTCAAAGCTAACCCCAATGGCATGAAAAGATCGGATTCTGGCACAGTTGTGGCACAGCGGACGCGCCTGCTTTTCAAGCAGAGGCGTGCTCGCCGACACCTGCTAACTGCCCAAGATTGGTTCCATGAACATTCGCAGGACAGCGATTGCACTTTGAGCGCTACAAAACTGGTCAGATAGGCATGATGATAAGCGGTGATGTGGTCAGCGCATCGGCCAACGGCAACGCGGCGAGCAACCCTCAAGATGGACGCACTCGCGTTTATAATCTCGACACCACGCAGTGTATCAGGATTCTGTAAGAGGCGTTATGGCAGCTCCATCGATTACTGTCACGGTTCATCGCGGCAGCAATGAAATCGGGGGCAACTGCGTCGAGGTGGCCACGGGCAAGTCGCGCCTGATTCTTGATGTGGGGATGCCCTTGTCCGAGATGATGGATGACGGCGCTTCGAAAAGGCGTAAACCAGATCGGGATGATTTAATCCAGCGTGGCGTCATCCTGCCCATACCGGGCTTGTTCAGTCCCGGCCCAAAAATTGACGGCATCCTTCTGAGCCACGCGCATTCCGATCATTTTGGCCTTATCGAGCAGACACTCCCGGAAATTCCCATCTATCTCAGTCGGGGAACCAGCAAGATGCTTATGTCTGGCTCTCTTTTCGCTGGACAGAGCGAGCTGCCCCGTGACCGCCAGAAGGTACTGTTCCCCGGCAAGGCTCGGCGCATTGGCGATTTCACTGTGACGGCGTACCTAGTCGATCATTCCAGTTATGGCTCCGTGGCCTTCCTGATTGAAGCTGGAGGGAAGCGGATCGTTTATTCCGGCGATCTGCGCCTGCATGGTCGCAAATCGGGAATGGCTGAGGTTCTGTTGAAGGCTATTCGGAAAGCCCCCTTGGATTTGCTCATCATGGAGGGAACCAGCTTGTCGCGGGGGCAGGAACCCGGACCGAGTGAACAGGACGTTGAGACGCGGTTGGTCAATTCACTGAAACAGGCTCCGGGTTTGGCGCTGGCGATGTTTTCGCCCCAAAACGTGGATCGTCTGGTGAGCTATTACCGTGCTGCTGTCCGTTCCGATCGAATTCTGGTTCTCGACCCCTATGCGGCTTTTGTCTTTCACCTGATCAAAAGCGAGTGCAAAGTTCCCGAACCATTTGCGGGCAAACAGATCAGAATTTTTATGACGGAATCGTTCTCCCGGACCTCGGCGGGCCGTCGTTTGCAAAAGCTGCTACCTCGGATGAAAAAGGTGGAAATCACTCTCTCCGAAATTCTCGCTGCACCAGGAAACTTCCTGATGATCTTCCGTGAATGGATGTACGAACGGATATTCGAGAGCGAGTTGCCTCCAGGATCGAGGTTCTTCTACTCGTACTGGCCCGGCTACCTTGACACCCAACCCCGGTTAAAGAAGCTTCGCTCCCGGCTGGAAGAATCCGGATGCCCCTTTGATCTTGTCCACGCCAGCGGTCACATCTACTATCAGGACATCATGAAGTTCATCATGCTCGCCAACCCACGCAAGCTGATGCCCATTCATACGACATGCGCAGAAGAACTGAACAGCCTCTTCTCAGACATTCTCGTCAAGAAGCAAACCTTAGAAATTCTATGAGTACAAGCTTCGCTGACGGGTCCGAATCTTGGCGTAGCTGGTCCGAATCTTGGGAAAAGCCTATGGAATTCAAGGGAAGCGGAATTCCAGAGGATCAAGTATCCGCGCGAATTCACGAAGTGATTTCTCTAGGGGAGAAGCGACCGCGATCGAATTGGATGAGAAAGGATTTTGGCTACATCAAAGCGACAGGATATAGACGTGGCGACAAGGAGCGGGCCAAGTCAGAACATCTTCTAGAGATAAAACTTTTCGGGGGCCACCCCCCACTGCCGATACCAACTTGGCCTGTTACGGGCTTGAATGAAGAGGTAGTCTTTATTCCAGTGTTAAATGCTGTTAGTCTGGCCAATACAAATGAGAAGCAACGTGAGATCGACGTGCTTGGGATTCTCAAATTTCCCAATCATAGTATTCTCTGCTCAGTCGAGATGAAGGGTGCGACGACCAATCACGCATGGCACGCAGTAGTGGAAAACCTCCAGCACCTCATACTCCTTCATAGCTATCCTCGAGATTTCCTATCGAATGTATCGAATCAAAGTCCGTGTGATCAATTTAGAAATCTGCCCCTGTCAGAAACTTGGGGTATGGTGCTGGCTCCCTCATCCTTCTTCAATTCTAGAGAAAAACGGGAAAATAGCTTCCGACACGCTAAGGACCTGATCAATAGCATCAAGCAAAAACTTGAAGTCACCATACTATTAGCCTGTTTTCCTGATGAGGCAGAGAAACCGATTGAAGTTCTTTTCCGCCCCGAGCACGTGAAAACGCCCGAGCTGTACAAATGAAGTGCTGGAGCGGATGCCCCGCTGCCACGAGACCGGACTGAAGGCCGCAAGTCGTCCAATTTTCGGCGCCAGCTTGCAGTCGATACCGCAAACCAGTCTGAGAGCGACGCCACCTAAGATCACGGCTAGTGGAAGAAAGCTCGCAATGTACGCTAGAATCTGAACCTAGGAATGTCGGGGCGTAGCGCAGCCTGGTAGCGCGCCTGCCTTGGGCGCAGGAGGTCCGGAGTTCAAATCTCCGCGCCCCGACCAGATTCTGACGCGATTGGGAGAGCAGGAAACGACGGTTCGCAGAGAGTTCTGATCCCTTCCGATGAGAACACAGTGAGACTTCCACATTCTGCCCCGGAACTGCAAACCTCCTCCGGCGAGAGACCTCTGGCGGTTGTGACGGGCGCGTCGAGCGGCATCGGGGCGACCTATGCGCGGCGGCTCGCGCAGGAAGGCTATGACCTGCTGCTGATCGCGCGCCGGGCGGATCGCCTGCAGCAGTTGTGCAGTGAGATTGCCGCCCGGGGCGGGCAGGCGCGGGCGCTCGCGGCCGATCTGACCCGCGACGACGATGTGGCGCGCGTTGAGGAGGAGCTGGGCGCGGCGAAAAACCTGGAATTCCTGGTGAACAACGCGGGCTTCGGCACCTATGAGCTCTTCCACGAAGCGGACCCCAGCAGCCAAGCGCAGATGCATCAGTTGCACGTGGTCGCCACGGTGCGACTGACGCGGGCGGCCCTTCCCCGCATGGTGGCGCGCAATCGAGGGTACATCGTGAATGTATCGTCGGTGTCCGGCTTCATGCAGGGGCCCTACAGCGTGAGTTATTGCGCCACGAAGACGTGGATGAACAGCTTCACCGAAGGGCTGCACCTGGAAATGCGCCGGCTGGGAACGGAAGTGCGGGTGCAGGCGCTGTGCCCGGGGTTCACCGTGACAGAGTTTCATCAGACGATGAACATGGACCGGAGCTTCGCGGGCCGGAGCTGGTGGATGACACCGGAATCGGTGGTCGAGGAATCACTGGCGGGCGCGCGCAAGGGCCGGCTGTACGTGATTCCGGGGCTGCGCTACAAGCTGATCGTCGCGTTGCTTCGGCTCCTGCCGCGACCGATGCTGCACGCGTTGGTGGGACGCGCGCCCAACGTCCGACGCGGGGAGAGCAGACGGCAGGTCCAATAGTCCCTCCCTTCCAATGCAACCTGCGGACAGTCCAAGACGTATTAGCATCAGGAATCATGGCTGCCACCGAAGCTAACGGCATCGCGATCCGCACGGAGGACGTCCGGCGGCACTACGCGATGGGCCATTCCACCATCCGCGCCGTGGAGGGCGTCACGCTCGATGTGCGGCGGGGGGAGTTCGTCGCGCTGCTGGGCAGCTCGGGGTCGGGCAAGTCCACGCTGCTGAACCTGATTGCCGGGCTCGACCGGCCCAGCTCCGGCGCGATCTATGCCCACGGGCGCGACCTGGCCAAGATGACCCCTGCGGAACTGGCCCGGCACCGCAGCCAGACGGTCGGGATGGTCTTCCAAGCTTTTAACCTGCTGCCGCGGATGACGCTGGCGGAAAACGTTGAATTGCCATTGCGCCTGGCCGAAGTGGATCGCAGTGAACGGCCGGGGCGCGTACGCGAAGCACTGGAACGGGTGCGACTGGGTGCGCGCAACCACCACCGGCCGAGCGAGCTTTCCGGTGGCGAACAGCAGCGCGCGGCCATCGCTCGCGCACTGGTGAATCGTCCGACGATACTGCTGGCCGACGAACCCACCGGAAACCTAGACAGCCGCACCGGTGAGGAAATCCTGAACCTGATTGCGGAGATCAACCAGTCGCTCGGGATGACGGTGGTGATGGTCACGCACGAGCGGCCGCTGGCCGAGCGGTACGCACAGCGGCAGATCTTCCTCGCCGACGGGAAACTGCTCGACGGGAGCGCGCCGCAATGAAGTTCGTGGACCTAGCCGAGCTCGCCGGACGCAACCTGCGCGAGGCCATGCTGCGCAATGTTCTGACGACGCTGGGCATCGCCGTGGGGGTAGCGTCGCTGGTGGCCATGCTCTCGCTCGGCGTCGGGTTGCAAGAGCTACTGAGCGGACGGCTGGAGCGTAGCGGGCTCTTCGACACGGTTTTCGTCACATCGCGACGCATCGGCGAAATGGGCCGGCCGCGCAAGGCCGAGGTAGCACCGGAACAGATTCGCCCTTTGGATGAAGCCGCCCGGAACGAAATCGCCCGCCTTGCACATGTGCAAGAGGTGTACCCCGAGATCCGGTTTCCCGCCGAACTGCGATACGAGGATGCGCCGCGGATGACGACCGTCGCCGGCCTGCCGGATTCGGCGCGGCAGAGAGAAGCTTTTGACGGAATCAAAGGCGCGTTTTTCACCAGCCCGGACGCAGACGAGACCATTCTACAAATCGAGTTCGCACGCGACCTCGAGAAAGAGCCAACGTCTCTGCTCGGCAAGGACTTGGTGCTGCGGTATGCCGAGAGACAGCCACTGGCGCCTTCGCCGGGCACCGCGGCCTCCAGCCGGACTGGTGATGGAGGTGTGAACTGGGGCTTCTCCGTCATTCCGCGGGAAAAGAAACTGCGCATCGTGGGGATCGTCGAGACTGAACCCGGGGCCTCATTCGGGGGCATGTGGCGCAGCCGCGTGTTCATCCCTTTGCAACTGGCGCAGAAGCTGAGCTCCGTGCAATTTGCGGACCTGAGGCAGGCGATGCGCAGCTCAGGGACGTCTGAATACCTGAGCCTCTCCGTGCGGGTGGACAGCGCGGCGCGGGTGCCGGCGGTGCAGGAGTCCATCAAGAAGCTGGGCTTTCAGACATTTTCGCTGCACGACATGGCGAAGGGGCTGCGACTGGCCTTTGCCGTCCTGGACAGCTTCCTGGGCGCATTCGGCAGCCTGGCGCTGGCGGTGGCCTCGCTGGGTATCATCAATACGCTGGTGATGGCCATCCTCGAGCGGCGACGAGAAATCGGCATCTTGAAAGCACTGGGAGCGGCCGACCGCGACGTCAAGCAGCTTTTCTTTGCTGAGGCGGGAGCGATGGGGCTGATCGGCGGTTCGCTGGGCGTTGGGTTGGGATGGGCGATCGGGCGCATCATCAATTTCGGGATCAACATCTACCTGAAACAGCAGGAACTCCCACCGCAAACGATCTGGTCTGTGCCATGGTGGCTGGTGCTGGGAGCGATGGCCTTTGCGCTATTGGTGAGCCTCGCGGCCGGCCTCTATCCCGCCTCTCGCGCGGCCAAGCTGGACCCTGTCCAAGCCCTGCGATATGAGTAAGGCAAGACGTTTCATCCTGCATTGCAGCAGCGTTGTGCTCTTCACTCTTGCCGTTGTGCCGGTGGCGCGCGCGGCGGGGCGGATCGAATGCCGCGCGATGGCCAGCCAGATTTTGGGCCGGCCGGTTCGCTACTGTGTACTGCTGCCCCCGAGCTATGACACCGAAAAGGCACGGCGGTATCCCGTCCTTTACTACCTGCACGGTCTGGGCGACAACGAGCAGTCGCTGGTGAACTTCGGCGGGTGGAACCTGGTGGAAAACCTGCGCGAGCAGGGGCGAATCGGCGAGTTCCTGATTGCCGCCCCGGACGGTGGCCGCAGTTTCTATGTAGATTCACAAGACGGGCGCGAACGCTACCAGGATTTCTTCATCCGGGAATTTCTGCCCTTGATTGACAGGAATTACCGGACACGTGCCAGCCGCTCAACACGGGGAATCACCGGTTTTTCGATGGGTGGATATGGGGCACTGCGCTTTGCATTTGTGTACCCGCAGTTGTTTGGGTCGGTCAGCGCACATAGCGCCGCAGTGATGGCGCAAATGCCGAGAGTCAGTCTTTCTGGCTCACCGGGCGGGGGACGCACGGCAGGATTGCTGGGAGGGGTCTTCGGTTCGCCTCCCGACGCGACTTATTTTGACCGGATGAACCCGTTGACGCTGGCCCGGCAGGCCTCCGGACTAGTCAGCTTGAAGATCTATTTCGACTGTGGGAGTGACGACCACTACGGCTTTGACGCAGGAGCCCGGAAGCTGAATCAGGAATTGAAGGCGCGCGGCATCGCGCATGAGTTCCACATCTACCCAGGCGGGCACGATTTCACGTACATCGCGCAACACATGCCCGCTTCGCTGGAGTTCCACTCCCGCGCATTTGGAACCACGATGAAAAGATAGGATCCTTGTTCCTATGCTAAGATTTGTGCGAGTACCCTGGATCACCGCCGATTTCCCGAGGACGTATGACTGAAAAAGAGCGCATCCTGGATCTGATTCGAAACCTTCCAGAGACTGTCGATGTTGATGATGTAATTGAGAAGCTTTACTTCAAGAAGATCGTTGATGGCGGCCTGGCCGACCTGGCTGCCGGTAGGCTGATCAACCACGCAGAGGCCAAGAGGCGGCTGGCGAAGTGGCTGCAACAATAGTCTGGTCGGAGCTGGCCCTTGAGAGTCTGGGCCAGCTTGCTGCCTATATCGCCAAAGACTCGCCCCATTTCGCTGCGCTGACAGTTTCCCGAATCCTCAATTGCATTGAGCAAGCCGCAGCATTTCCACTCAGCGGGCGCGTGGTACCGGAATACGCGGAACCACAACTGAGGGAGCTTTTCTAGCGTAACTACCGGGTGATCTATCGCGTGGAAACAGAGCAAATCATCGTGTTAGCCATCTATCACGGGCACCGGCTTTTGCCCGAGGACTTTGACAAGAAATCCCGCAAAAAAAGAACCGGGACGCCAGGCTGAGGGACCCGGGCACCCCGGTTTTTCCTGCCCACCTCCGCAGGTTGAGGGCAAGAACCGTTCTACGCAGCGTGTTCGTCGCCGCGCAGGAACTCGTAACGCTCAATAGCGGCTACCACAGCCACTTTGCCAGTATCGTCGACCTGGGAGCGTTGCACCCGGCCAAGACAGCGTACGCGGACCGGACCGGCCAGGGTGATCTCGTGGGGCAGGGTCAGAAGGATTTCTACGGGCGAGCCCTGCTTGACCTCTTTGGGCAGCATGAAATGGACGCCGCGAGAGCTGACATCCCTGGATTCCGTGGCCGCCTCACCTACCGCCGACCCGGTGGTCCAGCGAACGACCAGCGGCAACTTGATGCGAAACCTCTGGGATAACCGACGCTCGGTATCGGACAAGGACACGCCTCCTGTTGAACGCGTCCAGAATAGAGGCAGGACACGATCCTCCCAATAGTGCAAAGGGGCCAAAATCTGGCAGTCCGGAGTGGTACAAGGGTACTGGGTAGAATTGAGGAAAAGCCGGGACTATCCCAAATCAGGCCTGATCGATGAGCCGGTGGTGGATGGCGTAGAGGGCCAGCTCGAGGCGGTCCGAGACGCCCAGCTTGTCGAAGATGTTATGCAGGTGATTCTTGACGGTCTGCTCGCTGATAAAGAGCTTCTCGCCGATTTCCTTGTTGCGATAGCCCTGGGCAACCAGTTGGACGATCTCTTTTTCGCGGTCGCTGAGCAGGGGTTTGTCGCGGCGCGGGCCGGACTCGGAGGACTTGGAAAAGGCTTTCATGACCTCCGCGGTCATGCGGTTGTCGAGCCAGATTTCGCCGCCATGGACTTTGTAGATGCTCTTCAGCAGCAGGTCGCTGGCGGACTGCTTCAGGACGACACCGCGCGCCCCCAGCCGCATGGCGCGAATGACGTCGCGGTCGTCCTCGGCGGCGGTCAGGACAATCACGCGAGTGGTCAAGGTATCGAAATTCACCTCTTCCAGCACGGCGAGGCCATCCTTATCGGGCATGCGAAGATCGAGGAGAACAATATCGGGTTTCAGCTTGCTGATCAGCTTGATGCACTCATTGCCATCAGAAGCTTCGCCAACAATGGTGATGTTGTCGTCGGCAGTCAGCAATTTGCGCAGACCGTCGCGGAAGATGGCGTGGTCGTCGGCCACGAGGATACGAATCGGCTGTTTGCTCTTAGCCATCAGGCCAGCGGCACCTCTACCGTCAGCCGCGCGCCATGACCCGGGTTAGACTCCACTGTCAAGATCCCCCCCACGCTCCGCGTGCGTTCCTTAATGGAAATTGGACCCAACCGCAAGCGGTCCAGCTCCTCCCCCACGAAGCGGCCCGCAAAACTGAAGCCTTCACCGTTGTCGTCCACGACGAGGACAACCCGGCTCTCATTTTGCCATAGTTTTACCACGACGTGGGTGGCACGCGCATGTTTTTTTATGTTGTTGAGTGCTTCTCGGTAAATCTGGAAGAGGTCGCGGCAGATGCGGTCGGGTACCTGCAGGCTGGCATTGTCAAGGAGCAGGTCAAGCGCCATTCCGGCCTCGTTGCGGAAGCGTTCTGCAAACCCGCGCATCAGGTCCACCAGGTCGGCACTCTGAACGCGAAGGGGACGCAGGTCGGTGACAAAGCGCCGCAGTTCTTCGCTCTCGTTCTTGACGGTTTGCTGGAGCGCGGCCAGGCTTCCGGGGGCCTGCTCGGGCGACTGGGGCAGCTGCCGGCGGAGGACGTCGAGCTGGATTTCCACGCTCAACAGCGTTTGCAGGATGCCGTCGTGGAGGTCGCGGGAGATGCGGCTGCGCTCGGCTTCGATGGCTCGAGATCTCAGGTGGCGCAGGAGAAAGAGGTTTTCCAGGGGCGGGCCCAGATGGCGGAGGATGCGCTCGAGCCAGCGCAAGTCCTGCGGCATGTATCTCTGCCGGCCATTCATCAGAAGAACACGCCCCACCGGCAGGCCGGCAAAATCGAAACTGGCCGAAAGGACGGAGCGCGGACTGAGCTCCTTCCGTGTGGGGCCGGGCAGACGGGGCACATCGGCCAGCCGACGGCCGTCCTGGCGGTCCCAGGCGAAGCCTTCTCCGGCGCCCTCCAGGCTGTTCCAGCAGACGCTGGTGTCCATGCGATCGAGCCAGTAGCCATCGCCGCGAGTAATGGGGAGGCTCTCGGGAACGATGCGACTGCTGTCTTCGCGGCTCACCTTCCAGACGAAAATGCGCTCCAGATCCGAGTCGCGGAAGACCAACAGTGCGGATTGAGAGGCGAAAGCCCGAGCAAGATTCTGTAAGACCAGGCGCAAGGACTCGGCCAGACCTCGCTCGACATGCAGCATTCCGGTCGTGCGCGCCAGAAACTCATGTTCGGCGGCATGACGCCGATTCCGGTCGCCCAGAAAGGAAATGCCAGCGCCAGCGCCGAAAGTGCCAATCGCCAATGCGGCCCACGAGAACATCTCCTGCCAATCGAACGGCCGGTGATAGATCGTGTGCGCCAAGAGGGCCAGGGTTACCCCCGCGGCCAGCAAAACAGAACGACGCAGGCCCCAGCGGATACCCGCGGAAAAAGCCACCAATAGGAACAAAAACCAGAAGGCCATAACCGAAGGAGTGATCAGCAAGAAGCCGAGGAGAAGAACGAGGTCAACATAGATGGGGAGATTGAGGTCGCTGCCCCGGCGGAAACGCTGCGCCACCGCGAGCGCGAGGGCAAGGCCCAGGTAGATGGCAACGAAGACCACCGCTCGCCGCTCGCTCAGCAGGGGCTTGAGCTCGAGCAGATCCACCAGTGCCAGAAGCAAGAAAATTGGTCGCGCATAAGTGACCTGGCGGTCCAGGTGGCGGCGTTCGGAGGCATGGGGCTGCATGGTCGGGGGCGTTTACCGGTCCGAGACAGTCTAGCAAGCCACTGCTGCGACGCAAGCGCGACGTGCCTGCCGGGTAACATCAAGCGGCACCGCCACGAAACCATTTTCTCTCTCGCAGGAATGGATGGAAGGGTGCATAATCGGGCGAGAAATTCGGGCAGAGAGCGAGACCTGCCGCCTTGGAACAGCGCTACACCCGAAGCGAAGTCGGACGGATCGCGGGGATCACCCGGCGCCAACTGGACTACTGGACACGCCTGGGCCTGCTTGAACCGCGGCCCCGCTGGGGTGAACGCTTCTACAGCTTTACCGACCTGGTGGCCATCGAGACCATCAAGCAACTGACCTCACGGGGTATGCCGGTCAGAAGACTGCGGCGCGCCATTGATGCACTGGGCGAGCAGATGCGGGCGGCTCCCGGGCGTCTTGCTTCTCTGCGCCTGCTAACGCATGGGCGCCACGTGGTGGTGATGCCACCCGGACCCGACGGCCAGCCGGTTGAGCTGCTGAGCGGGCAGTTCATCCTCAACTTCGATACGGCTCGGCTGAGCGGACGCGTAAAGGAATTGTCGTCGCGCACGGCCGAGGAATGGTTTGAGACTGGGATGGCCTGCGACACTTCGCCGGACACACTCGGCGAAGCCGAACGGGCCTACCGGCGGGCGGTCGATTTGGCGCCGGACTGGGTGGAAGCACACATCAATCTTGGGACGGCGCTCTTCCAGCTCAGGCAGATGGAAGAGGCCAGGGAGGAATACCTGCAGGCGGCGGGGTTGGAGCCGAATCACCCGCTGGTGCAGTTCAACCTGGGATGTGTGCTGGAACAACTTGGCAACACCGAAGCGTCAATCGAGCGGCTACAACGCGCCATCCAGCTCGCCCCGCACCTGGCCGATGCTCACCTGAATCTTGCGCTGGCCTACCAGAAACGGGGAGAAACAGAAGCCGCGCGGCTCCATCTTTCGCGCTATTTGCAGTATGAGCCGCAAGGCCCGTGGGCCGAGTATGCGCGTGAATACGTCCAACCCCGGCAGTTCCGGTCGGAGGCCCCTCCCGGCAAGCGGGGCGGGCGAATGGGAAAGATCACGCCGTTTCGGCGCCGGTGATCGCCATTCGCGGCCGATCGGGAGATTCCGTTCGTCCATGCCATCCTCTGAGCGCACCGGCAAGCCGCTTTTTCACGTCCCGTGGTTATGCTATGATTTTGGGTGTGCGGTGAGCGTAGCTCAGTTGGTAGAGCATCGGATTGTGGATCCGAGGGTCGTGGGTTCGAATCCCATCGCTCACCCCAGTTAACCTAAGCTAACCGGCTGAATCTACTGAACCCACTTGCCAGTGTCTACCGCTTTGGCATCATTTGGTATCAGAATCCGCGCCAATCGCTCAACCGCTTCCCGCTGTGATTTGTCTACCGTGTGCGAGTATGCGGAGAGAGTTATGCGCGGGTCTGAGTGTCCAAGCTGAGCTTGCACCGTGGCCGGGCTTGCTCCCAAGTCAATCAAGAGCGTGCTGGCCGCGTGGCGGAATGCGTGAAAGCCTGCCCTCGGAATATTCAGACCATCGAGAATGGGCCACAGCTTCCGTTGAACCACTTTGTTTGCGCTGTGCGGATTGCCGGTGCGCGTGGCGAAGAGCAAGCGAGACGGGTTTGGTTTCCACTCCCGCAGATACGCTCTTAGAACATCACGGAGAATATCTGCAATGGGAACCGTGCGAACCGCAGACTTGCTCTTCGGCGCTTGGAGCCGTCCGTACCACGCGCTTTGAGTGACGGTGATTGTCTTGCGCTCTAGGTCCACCGAGTCTACCGAGAGCCCGCAGACTTCGCCGGCCCGCAACCTGGTGGGAGCCGCAACCACAAACATCGTGCGGTAGGGTTGTTCAGTTGCGGCGGAAAGAATGCGCGCCGCTTCTCCCGCTGAGAAAAACCGGACGGCCCGCGTGATCCTCGCCGCCGGAAGCACGAGCGCATCCTGCGAGCAATCCCCACAAGTGTAACCGTAGGCTTTTGCGCTCTTGAGTATTCCGCTGAGTGTGCCGAGAACATTCAAGAGCGTGTGCCGGGCCAGTTTCCGCGCCAGAATGGAAACTAGCTGTTGAATGGTTTGCTGCGTGAGTTCTTCGAGTTTGAGCTTGCCGAGTCTTGGAATCAGGTACACGCGCAGGTGCGATTCTGCGGCCTTGGCGCTCGAAGGTTTCCGCAACACCAAGACATTCTCCCGCCACGATTCGACAAACTGAATGAGTGTAGCGGTTTGCCCTGGCCGGTACGAAAAGCTATTGATCCTCTCAAGCCGCTTGGCGAGTTCCCGCTGAGCGAGCCTGCGAGTCTTTAACTCATTCGTGCTCCCCAAGACTTCCTTTCGCAGAATGCGCCGCACGTTTCCCTCGTGATCCACTTCGTCTACGCGGTACTGTGCAACCCAAACGCTTCGATTCTTTCCACCTATCAGGAACAGGTAGCCGTTCTGAAATCTCCGTCGAGCCATGTTCCCCCTTTGCTCGCCCGGAGACTGTTGCGCGAGTGGGAAGGTATCACGAATTGGGCTTTCGAGCGTCACGCTCTCCCGTTCGCAAAATGCCCGGTTTTAGGGCCGGATGAGGCGGCGGTATAAGGAAAACCTCTAACCGCCTCTGTAAGTCCTTTAGAATGCGCGGCCATCCCACCCTTAATTGAGCTGTCTAGGACGCTGCGATTAACCCGGTCGCGGCAGGTATCGCTGCACCACTTTGCGCTTCGCCTTTTCCCCTGTAGCGAAGCTCCGCAGCCGCAGCAACGGCCCGGTGTTATGGCCTGGTTTCCATCGCGGCATTCTCGACTGCACCATTCGCCCTCTTCACCTCGCCGCGTGTATCGCACTGGTCCGAGAATCGCGCCGCACTTATCGCAGCACTCCCGCGCGAAGCATCCGTACTTCCCGAGCAGCTCGTAACTCTGCGCGTTGGTCAGGTACATGGAATCTCCGTAGGCTCCGCTCCCTCAATCTCGACGAGCACACCGCATTGCTCCAGCCGGTCCACCAGCTCGCGCACGCTCCTATGGCCCGCAAGCCACTGTTGGCCGTTCATAGCAGCTCTTAACTCCGCGAACGTGGCCGCTATGAAGCCCCACACATCCGTCACTACTGAGAAATGAGTCAGGATGACCGGGGCTGGCTTTGGATTCCACTCAATCAGTCGCACGCGTTCTGGCATTGGCGGAATCGTGCCTCGAAGGTCGAAAGACTCAATGGTGGTAGGTTTTGTAGGTTTTGTAGGTACGGCCCCACCCGTTTTTTCTATTATTTGCGTCTGAGAACGGGCATCTGACACATTTTCTTCTCTACCGGCAGGCTGAATAATCGGAAAAGCCCCTGAGGGCGAACCTACAAAACCTACAGAACCACACGGGTTCGGCCGCCAGTCTAGCCACTTACTTCGCATGGAACACCTTCGGATTGACAACCCATGCTTCCGGTGGTCGGCCACCGGAGGGGGATATTGACAACTTCACCGTGCGCACCCAGGCGGCATCTTCCAGAATGTCGAGTGCTCCGCGAACCCGTTCCGGTGAACCCAGCCCGCTCCAGCCCTTCAAGTACACGTCGCGCGTCCTGAACACTTCAGGCAGATCGCGGGCCTGGATGTGGCGCGCAAGATCGCGGGCTGCACGGGCCTCCGGGGAAACGATGCACGCGTACACGCGCATGGCATGTGATTCTAGGTACTCGCAGCACACGGCAGCCTGCCTTGCATGATCCAAGCTGACGGTCTTGTCCTCATCGATCCCACCGCCGCGAGCCGCCAAGTCTGCCAGCTCGAAGAGAAGGGCGAGACTCGGCATAAGGCTGCGGTATTTTGACAAGTGAGCCACAATCGCTGGGGGGAGACCTGATTCACCGCGAATCTTACCTTCCAGTTCGGCCCACCAATTGAAGAAAAGCTTCTGTGCTTCGAGGGAAAAACACATTCGGGCGGGGGCCGTGGGGGAGAGTTTCGTCAGCGCAAAGAAAACATTCTCAGCCGTTGCCAACGCCTTTCTATTTGGAACGCGGTCCACTAGGTTCCATTCTCGCGGTGCGTCCGGCCAGACGCGGATTTGGAATCGCTGAAACAAGCCGTCATCGCCAGGGCCTCCCGAAACCGCGTCCGAGAGGTAGGACCGCAAGCGGGCGGGCTGGATATTGCCCAGAAGGCTGACGCACGCCGCTGGAACATGGATCGAGCCACGGCCAATCCGGTCTACGGTAAAGCCAGCGTCTCTGTTCCAGGCTTGCAGGTAAAAAGCACGTTCTCCCTCGCGTCCCTGCCTGTCGAGTTCCGCAAGCCAGCCGGTCAGTTCATCGCGGACGACCAAAACTCCAGCGGGATTCACGCTTAGAATTTCGTGCAACTTCTCGAATGTGGAGTCCGTCAGGATGAGCCTCTTTTGCACTGGAGGCTCAATGTTGTTCTCCGGGGTTGGCGGGGCGCTGTTGCCTTTCTTGCAGGCGACCTTGTACTGCTCACGCCATGCCTGCCGGCTCAATTCCGCCATCTCTTTCTGGGTCTCGTACTCGGCGCATTCTTGCTGATGCTCCGTACGCCATAGCTCCTCGATGTGTGTTAGCGGAAGGGTGACAGACCGCAGCACGGGTGACTTCATATAGCCAGGCGGCGCGATAATCGCTCCCCAAAGGTTCGGAACCACAGCCCACGAATCATCTAGCGCCTTCGGATGGATGCTCGCTCCCCGATTTACACAGCCCGCCAGCGCCACGATGGCCGCAGCCGCAGCGTAATCCGGCGGAGTTTGCATCCGTTCTGAAACGTCCTCAACCAGCGGGCGGAAGCTCAGCGGAAGAAACTCCGCGTCAAATTCCTGTACGGGGCGGAGTTCGTCGCCAAGCGGGGAAGGTTCAGGCCATGACGTATTTGGCGTGTGATTCTCAAACTCCGCGCGTTCCACACCTGCGCGCTCGAAGGGGTTGACGTTCACCGTGGCACCTCTATGCGGAAGCCTCGTTCGTCCTTGACATACCCGCGTTCGATTGCAGCGCGAATCAGGGCCGCTCGGTGCTCCTGGTGAAGAGCGAAAACGCGCCGTTCCTCTTCTGCCGCAAATGCCGCGATGCAATAAGCCGTGTCGGCCTCCCGCAGACGGTCCTCGGCGAATCTCAAGGCCTCCCAGCACAGTTCCTCTTCGTCGGCCCAACGTGGCGTCTCTCCTGCGTGAATCGCGCGGAGTCGGTTGCTGCCGTTCCGCCGAAGAGTCAAGAGTGAATGCAGGTCATCCCGCGCCTCCGCGAGTGCAGAGCGTTCCGCTGCCACCAATTCTTCTACAGCCCGCTTTCGCGCTTCACGCTCGCGCTTCAATCGCTCTGCCTCTTGCGGCGAAACGCCAGAGACTTGTATTCCGGAACGTGAAGCGAGAGATCGCACCGCACCAAGAAAGTCTGTGCGCTCGATGCGCGCAACGAAGTCGAACACGTCTCCGCCCACGCCGCAGCCGAAGCAACGGTAGATTTGCTTGACCGGATGGACAGCGAACGAAGGCGTTTTTTCGGAATGGAACGGGCACAACCCAAAATAATTTTTCCCACTCCTCTTGAGGCGGATGCGTTCTCCGGCAACCTCAACGATGGATACGGCCTGGCAAACCGCTTCAATCGTTTCGTCGGAAATTCGGGTCGCGCTGATCCTCATGGCGTTGCCCCGGTTGCAACTCCCGCGTGAACCGGAGAGCTGCGCCTGCTGTGCGGAGTCCGCGAAGCCCGGCCTCGGGAGTTCACGCACCAGCACCACGGCCGCGCCCCGCAAGTTTTGCATTCGTGGCTGAAAACGGAGTTCGGGAAGGCGTAATGCTGGCGAGCTGCGGCCCCCATCGGGACCGCGGGATTTTTCGCTTGCAGATGCTTTGACGCGAGGTTGTTTGGGCGTGCATAGGCGATTCCTTTCCCTGTCCCGCGTTGGTAGAGTGGGACAGGGTGTCGTCAAACGTGCTTCTAGTCTGGGACTTCGTCGTCATCTCCGCCGGGCTGCCGGTCGGAGTGACTTCACTGCTGGGTATTCGTGTCACGCTCGAGAAGAGCCAAGCGCTGTCCGCTTTTAGCGCGGTCGCAATTCGTTCCCGCTCAACGGCCGTGGGTTCTTTCCATCCCTGGCAAATCTTGTTTATCGCAATAGGATGAATGCCTACTGCGCGCGCAAATGCCAGCTGCGTACCGAACTTCACCGCGATGGCCAATTTCAAGTTGTGTCTCAAGTCTGTTCCTCTAGAAAAGTTCTTCCGCAAGAGCGCAAGCAAAGCCACCCGACCGAAGCCGGTTGAGGTCACTCGATTGAATGACGGGGAACAAAAAGGCCACCCAAGGAACGGGTGGCTACTAGGTAGGGGCTTTCCGCCTTTGGAGGCACTGGCAATTCCCTCGACTTTCCGAGACGGTCCGGCTCCCACAATCCCTATTTGCCCAAAGAGAATTCCAGGATGCCTTCCGCGGTTCGCTTGGAATCAAAGTAGGTTTCTGCAATCTGCCGGGCCGCCCTGCTGTGGCGTTCGTAATCCGCGTTGATGGCGGCGAAAGCATCGGCCGCTTCCTTAGGTGTCGAGATACGAAACATTCCCTCACCGTTTGGAAGAAATGAACTTGGCCCGGTATTCTGCACTACGACGGGTTTGCCGCTTGCCAAATAGCAGATAGTGCGGTCGCTGATCCAAGCGTTCTGGAATTCCATGCAGGACCGCTTCGCGCAACTGAACTCGCCGCGCGAGCCTTGGATGTAGGCCTGATACATTTCGGGCGTGGCGGCGACTTCGCGGGAATGGCGGATGCGCCAGCCCCGTTTTTCCAGGTCCTTGGATTCCGCGATGTCCCGCTCCCGAAGCAGAAATAGCGCGAGTTCCAGCGACTGCGTCGTCAGTTGCGGCAGGTCCGCGAACTCCAAGAAGGCGAGTCGCTTAGTGTTTTCATACACTGCATCGCGGTCCACTACCCAATCCGACGAATCCCAGATGGAAACCGTGGTGAAAGCGTCGCTGCGCGGGTCGAACACGTAGGGCCAGCGCTCGAGGCACACCGGCGGTCGAAAGTGAATCCACCGCAAGCCACAATCCGGAAATCGCGCAGCTGGCGTGCCCACCGTTTCGCCAGTAGTGAAGTAGAAATCGTGGCGCGGCACAGTGAGCTGTCCACGACTGATCCAAAACTGCAGTAGCCCCGGGTCGATGTCCACCAAGGCCGTGCGTCGGAAGCGCGCCAGCAACGCGGGGCTGATGGCGTAGTGGAAATTCAACAGCAAGTCCGCCTGCTCAAAGATGGCTTCGGCTGCTGCGCGCGTCATGTCGAGGTACTCTGTGGGCGCTTCGGGGGAGGGATTCTCGCTGTGCATGAGGTAAAGGATGCACTTCCCACCGAAGCCGTACTGCTGCATCCGCGCACGGAAAGTGGCCAGTGCGTCGGCTTCCTGTTCGGCGCGTCCCTTAGTGCGAAAGCCTTCCAGCCAATAAACCTCGCAACCCAGGATGCGCAGGCCAAGTGCATATTGCAGATAGACCCAAAAGTGTCCGCCTCCTTCCGGAAACCCCGCGACGTTGAAGGGTGAGATAACGACAACTGGCATAAACCTCCTTCACGTCGCCGAGGTGGCGAACAGACTGGCCGCTTCGCGATGATTGATGAGCTGGATGGACTGGCCGGCCAGGAACTGACGAATGAGCGGATCACATAAGGTCTGAAGTTCGATCCGGCGCTCGGCAGCGTAGCTGCTGGAAAAATCCGGGTCCACGTATCCCGGATGGCAGCTTAATTCGGTGACACCTTTCTCGAGCTCCGCCTCCAACATACGTGCCAAGCTCGCGGGGCTGATTTGCTCCGGGTGAGATTCGCCGCCCCACTGGCCGTAGAACTTCGTGAAGCAGCGGATCGGGGGGTGTTCGCGGAGTGACAATGCGTGTTCCCGCGCGAAGAAGAGGAAGTGGGGAAACAATCGCAGGTCACGGTGGATGTTGTGATGCGAATCCAGGTGCGTAGGAGGCTGGCCGATTAGTTCTTCGAAACGGCTGAACTGACGGCGCAACTCAGCGCGACAATGGTCATCATCTCCTTGAGCTGCGACCGATTTCGTTCCCCCATTCGCGAAGTGCACGTGCAACCCCACACTCAAATCCGGCACCTCACGACTGAACATGGCGGCTTCTTCGCTCCACGGCGCGTCTACGAGCAAGCTAGTGCTGGTGAGGATGCCGCGCCGGTGGGCGTCGATAATCCCGCGGTTGATCCCGCGGCTCGCACCGAAGTCATCCGCGTTGACAATGAGGTATTTCATGGCTGCGCAGGGCTTGTGGCCGGCGTCTCGGGTTCGCGCGAGAGCACCGGCTCAAGGTCTTCAAACCATTGGTCCACCTCGGCCAATACATCCCAGCCCCACAACGCGTGATCCTGCACGAGCGCAATCGCGGGCCAGATCATGTGATTGACGAAACGCGCACATTCGGCGGTCTCGAACAGGAGGTTCAACTCTGGCGCCGGCGGCAGGCGCCAACCCGTGCGTGCCGCCTCCTCGTTGTATGCGTCCAAAACCCAGGACCGGTGCCGAGGCGGGAAACGCAAGAGAAACGTGGAAAGATCATAGCTTGCCGGTCCGACTCCCGCGTGGTCCCAGTCGATCAGTCGCGCGCGCAGCCCGTTGGCGGTGGGGATGACGAATACGTTGATGGTCCACAGATCGCCGTGCAGCAATGTCTCTGGGCCGCCCCATTCGTCCAGTGCCTGTGTGCGCTGCGGCAGTTCGTCGCGCAGTTTGTAAAGCCGTTGCAGCAGGCGGTCGCGCAACTGATTTTGCTGCTCCCCGGGCTGACAGGCTTCGAGTGCGTAGATGGCGTCGCGCACGTTCGATTCGTAGAAGTGGATGCCGAAGTCGCCGCCGTGCAGCCGGACTTCTCCCAACAAAGCGTGTCCCGCGAACCGCGTGTGCATCCGGACAATCAGTTCGATGGCCACCCTGACGCTCTCGCGGTCGGGTTGGCTGGGATCGAGTTCGTAGTCGCCGAGGTCGTCATAGACGTGCCAGACGCAGATGCCGCTGCGTTCGGCGACGCTGCCCAGCAACGGCGAGCCGCTGTCGCTCAGGCTGATCGCCGGCAGCCAGCGTTTCGCCACTAATTCATTGCGGCGGGCGATCTCGGGCTTCAGGCGCTTGACGACCATCGAGCGGGTCTGGCCGTTGATGGTGAAGCGCAGCCGGAACACGCGCAACGGGCCCGGTTGCAATATCTGCTGCTCCATCAAGCGGCCCTCCGCCCCGCGCCCGCCGAGCAACTCCTCCAGCAACCCGCGCAGCTCGGGCAGGCCGGGCTGCCCGCTGCTTTCGAGCACTCTGTCCAAGCCTTCAATCATGCCAGCTCCATCTTAAGGCGCTCAACGCTGTCACTAGCCTGGGCTCATAAACCCGGAGCGTCGCTAAGGGCATGTCCACGAATATGTGAGGGCCGAACTCCAGTATCGATATTGCCCAATCGATGTCGTCCACCAATCGCAGGAGGTTGCCGCAGGCGGCGACGCCTTGGATGTCCCGCACATCCAAGTGCGGATACTCACGTTTCAGGACTGAGCAATAGACGCTGAGGTCGGGGCTAGCCACGCGGCCGACGAACTGAGCGAGGTCGGTGCCCGGCACGCCCCAGCCAGCGAGTTCCCAGTCAAACACCAGCAGCGCGGGGCCGCTCGCGCCCTCTTGGATGCGCACGTTCTTGATGACGAAGTCGCCGTGGACCAGCGTCCGCGGCATCACTTCACAGATTTTCTCCATCTCGCTCCAATGCGATTCGAGCACATCGCAGTGCGTCATGACCTTGCGCAACGCCGCCGCATCGTCGTCCGACAATGCAGGGTTGTGGGCCAGGTGTTCCAGCAGCGTGGCGCGACTGCTGCGCAGAAGTTTCAGATAGTGACCGAGATCGCGGTCGGGCAAGCGAGCCTTGAGGTCGGGGGGCACGGGGGTGAGGTGCGTTTCCCCAAGCCAACGGCCTGCCAGCGCGCGATGTTCAGCAAGTTGCGGCATGTACAGCTCTCCACCTGCATCTTCAAGGAACAGCCAGCAGGACTCTCCCTCTGGCTCTTTCAGGAATCCATAGCAACGCAGCGCCGACACCGGCACGCGCGGCAGGAGTTCCTCGTAAATCAGGCGCTCGACATTGGCCGTCGCCTCCCGGCACCTCTTAGCAATGACCGCCTCGCCATGCGGCCCGATGCCGTTGAGCCGGTAAACGGCGGACTTTTTTTTGTGTTTCACAATTTCAATGTTGTCTGGCTCCAAGGGGTGCGCCTGGAGTTGGTTCCAAGCCTTGACGGCCGGATGCTCTTGGAGGCGTTCCGTCAAAACTTCGGTGGTAATTGGCTTAGACATCGGCTTTGCTCCCCGACATGGTTAGCGCTGCCTTCACGGCTTGGAGCCAATGCTCGTCGGCAGCGAACGCCTCGCCGGCTGCGGCGGGCGACGCCGGCTCAGTCACAACAAGCCGGCCCTTTTCGATCCTCATGATGACGTCGCAG
Source organism: uncultured Acidobacteriaceae bacterium (assembly GCA_964533185.1). Lineage (GTDB taxonomy): Bacteria > Acidobacteriota > Terriglobia > Acidiferrales > UBA7541 > CAZHLD01. Next base: position 26,450 of record CAZHLD010000016.1, read on the forward strand.
TGCTTCAACGCGCTGGGACGGTGGGTGATTATGAAAATCGTACGTCCTCGGGCGAGCCGTTGCATCGCCTGAACGATGGCCGCTTCGGTTTTCAGGTCAACGGAGCTGGTCGGCTCATCCAGGATGAGAATTGGAGCGTCCTTCAGGAACGCCCGCGCAATGGAGACACGTTGACGTTCGCCGCCCGATAAGCGCATACCGCGTTCACCGACCAGGGTCTGGTAACCCTGCGGCAGGCGGATAATGAAGTCGTGAGCGTTGGCGGCCTTTGCTGCGGCTATGATTTCACTATCGCTGGCGGAGGGGCGAGCATAGGCAATGTTCTCGGCAATACTCGTTGAAAAAAGAACCGGCTCCTGAAGGACCAGAGCAAACTGGTTGCGGAGATCGGCCAGCTTGTAATCGCGCAGGTCCACACCATCGAGCAGGATTTGTCCTGCAGTGGGTTCGTAAAAACGAGTCAAGAGATTCACCAGAGTGGTTTTGCCGGCGCCAGTTGCGCCGACGACACCGACACACGCGCCCGGTTTGACGTCGGCAGAGATGTCCTGCAGGACCGGCAACCGATCCTTTTCGTAATCGAAGGAAACATGACAGAAGGAGATCGCGCCGGATGCGCGCAGCAGAGGGCGGGCATTCGGACGTTCAATCACCTCGGGCCTCTCGTCCAGCAATGCCAACACCCGTTCAGCGCCCGCAAGGTGGGACTGCATGGTTGCCATTTTTTTGCCGATCGAGCGGATCGGGCTGTAGAGTTGTCCCAAATATCCCATCACCAGCAGGAGATTGCCGAGAGTTAGTTTTCCGGATTGGATGTCGTGCACGCCGATGTAGAGCACGCTGGCCATGCCCACGGCGGTAAACAGCGCCACGACCATGCCATATCCGCCTTCCAAGAAGGTCTGGTGGAGGCGCGCCTGCATTCCCTCGTTGAACTTTTGGATGAAACGCCCTTGCTCGCGCTCCTCCTGACCGAAGGCCTTCACAATGCGAACCGCGCCCAACACTTCCTGCACGACAGACAAGGCGGAGCTTTCGATCCTCTTCACTTTTCGCGACTGACTCCGTAACCGCGGCCGATAGAAACTCGAGGCCAGCAAAATGAACGGGGAAATCGCCACTCCGACCAAGGCAAATTTCCAGCTAATGCGCGCTGTTACGTAAATCATGGCGATGAGAGTGATAGCCGAGGAGACAAACGGCACCAGGCCTCCGACAGCGATGCTTTGAAGGGAGGTGGCGTCGTATTGAATGCGGTAAAGGGAATCGGCTGTGCCCTTGGAGTCGTGGTAGGACAACGACAAGCGCTGCAGGTGACGGAAGAGTTTGGCGCGAATGCCCCTCAGCATCTTTTCACCGGTGTAGGCCGCCAGCACTGAGGCAGCAAACTCACGAAGCTGATTCAACAACGCTACCCCCACCACAAGTGCGACGGCCACAGCGAGCAAAGCGCCCTTCGAACCCGTGATGGCCGCGGGCAGCAGCGCAGCTAGGAAACTCGGTAGGGGACGCGAGCTGATAACATTGTCCACGGCGATTTTGAGCGGCAGAGGAGTTAGCAGGGCCAAAGCAGTCCCCAAAAGGCTAAACAAGAACAGGGCCGCCAGATTCCAGGAGTAAGGCCGTACCTCCTCCCACAGCCGCCAAATACTGAAGCTCATACGGTCCATAGCAAATCCGGGTCGCGGCCAGTGCCATCCCGTTCGATGACTCTGGGTGCAGGAAATGCGTGGCCATTCCAGTTCGGGCGAAATGCTCCGCAGGCCCCACCGTGAAGCTGAAACTTCTCCTCGCCGACCCTGAGAAGTTTGCTTCCTGCGCTGGGGCGGAGCCCTGGGGAAGTGAATTGAGAAATGGGTATGGCGGTTGATGAAATGGCCGACTGTGGGAGAGGCAAGGGGGCTGAAGCAACGATTGTGGCTGAACTTAAAGTCACTGTCACACTCCACTAGGGCCAACGTGCTGTGTGTTTTTTCGCTGCCTCGCTTGCCAGCTTTGATCCTCGTGTTTTTTGGGCCTTGCCGCTGGGAAGCGGCCCGCACTGGCCACGTTCCTTCTCGATTTATGCCAATGCCAGGCCGTGTTAATGATCGTATCCAGGTTCGAGTATTGCGGCCGCCAGCCCAAGAGCTGGCCGGCCCTTCCGGCATCGGCCACGAGGATGGGAGGGTCGCCTGGGCGACGAGCTGCTTCCTGGATCACAAAGCGACGACCGCTCGTACGCTCGACTTCTGCGACGACCTCACGGACAGAATGGCCCCTTCCAGCGCCCAAATTTAGGGCCGTGCTCTCCCCACCCTCAAGCAGGTGCTTGAGTGCCAACACATGCGCTTCTGCCAAATCGGTGACATGGATGAAATCTCGGATCGCGGTACCGTCGCGCGTCGGATAGTCGGTTCCAAAAATCTCCAGCCGCGGCAGTTCTGCGAGCCCAGCTTGCACAGCCATCGGGATCAAATGAGTCTCCGGATCGTGTTCTTCGCCAATCTCTCCCTCCGGATCGGCGCCCGCAGCGTTGAAGTAGCGCAAGGCCACCCAGCGCAACCCGTATGCTTCCCCATACCAGTAGAGAGTCCGCTCCACGAAGCGCTTGGACTCGCCGTAGGGATTGACCGGCTGCTGGGTATGGTCCTCCGGGATAGGAACAGTTGTGGCCATCCCGTAGGTGGCACAGGTCGAGGAAAAGACAACGTGCTTAACACCTGTGTCAACCATTGCGTCGAGGAGATTCACTGAATTCAGAGCATTATTGCGGAAGTATTTCCGCGGGCATCGCATGGACTCGCCTACATATGCGCTTGCGGCGAAGTGCATCACCGCCCTCACCTGATATTTGACGAGGACCGCATGAATCAGCTCGGCATCCTGAAGATCCCCCCGAACCAGCGGCCCCCACTTCACGGCCCAGGGATGACCTGTGGCAAAGTTGTCGAAGACGACGGGTTCGAATCCTGCCCGTACAAGTAACTTGGCCGTGTGGCTTCCGATGTATCCTGCCCCACCGGTTACGAGCACGCGAGTTGCAGCATGGGAGGAGCTATCTGTTTTGCTCAAAGTTGCCCTCATGACCGTCATCCACCACAGGTCACAATCGCAATGACCATCTCAGGAGTGCGAAGAATCCGGAGCGGAGAACTGTTCCTGAGGTTCAATGCAAGGATGATCGGCTGTTTGCTCATTTCGAGTTTTCTTTTGTCTCGCTCTTTGAAAACAGGTATTTGAGCGAGAATTGAAAAGTCCTTGCCGCGGTAGCGGAATTGGCGCGGCCAAAGAATGGCGAGCTCTGGACTCCGACAATGCTGGTGACGTTTGTGTGATTCGTCGCATTGAACGCGTCCGCACTGAGTTCGAGGCCGTGCCGAATGGGGCTGCGTTGCTCGCCACCCCAGAGTCGGGAAATGTTGAAAGCCTTTGTAAAGCGGAGGTCAAGTTGCACGGAACCTGGCCCTCGGCCCGTGTTGCGAGAGACGCCGGGAGGACGGTCATTGGCCACGGTATCGCCGTTGTTGTCAAAGCCTGTGGTGATGTCGAAGGGGGCGCCACTGGCTACCGAGAGCAATGACCCCAACTGGTATCCACGGGGCAGTGCCAGAACCCCCGCGAGGTTGAAGCGATGCCTGCGGTCAAAATCCGCTGGTCCTCGCTCCGGTCGCAAATCATAGTTGTTGGCGGGAAGCGAAAAAGTTCCGAAAGTGTTGTTCGTGCTCTTGGAAAGGACGTACTGGGCATAGGGCTTGAAGGACTTCCCGATTCGCCCGCGATAGGTAACGGTCAGGGCTTGGCTTTGCAGGAGGGCCGAGGACTCGATTTGCTGGATGTTCAGGAAGTTCGGGTTCGGCCGCAATCCATTTGGCGCTAGCGGCGCGTTAACGTCGCGAGAGCGGAACAGGTGCACCCCATGTAAGTAGGAGTACTCGAGGGAAAGCGAGTTCCTACGCCAAAGCTCTCGCTCAACGCCGATACTTGTGGAGAGCAAGTAAGGTGATCGAGTATTCGGATGCAATCGCACGACGCTGGGCGGTGGTGAAATCACCTGGCCGCTTAGGAAGGGGTTTGGAAAAGAGGGATTGGCAATCACCACCTCGCGAAGCTGAACGCCGTCAATGAGCAACGATTGCTGGGTGGCGGTGCGAGGCAAGGTGTCGTAGAAAATGCCCGCGCCACCTGTCACGACGGTCTTCTTGGACTTTCCCGGAGCAAAGGCAAACCCGAAGCGAGGGGCGAAGTTGTTGCGGTCATGGGTGGTGGATTGCCACTCGTAACGCAGGCCAAACAACAGGGTCAAGTTTGGTCGCAGACGGAACTCATCTTGCAGAAATGCACTGAAAATATGCATTGTGAATGCGACATTCGGATCGCCCTGGTTGACGCGAAATACGAAGGGAGCGCCGGCGGTAAATTGCGCCAAGCTGGCAAATTCAAACGTCCCGCCAAAGTTTGAGGCCTCGAACGCAGCAATCAAATCGGTGCGAAATCTGGCGCCAAACAGAAGCGAGTGCCTGCCGCGAATGTAGGTGGCAGTGTTCTGAAGTTCGAAGGAGCGTTTCTCGTCACTGAGGAATGATTGAGACGGCCCACCCGTAAATGCCTGGTTGACGACAATGGCCGGAGTGGTAGCCTGGTTCCCTGTGCGTTCGTTCTCCTTCTTGAAGCTAAAAAGCAAATCATTGCGCGCAGTCCCCGAAAGCAGCGCACTGTAACTCAACACGACTTTGTGTTCATGATCTCCTCTGCTCACACCCTGTTCAGGCAAATTGAAGCCGCCCACATCGTCGTTCCTGAGCGATTGATCTCTGAAGGTATAGCTTGCGGAGAGGGTGTGAAGTGCGGTCGGCCACCACTGAAGTCGTGTAAAAATGCGATCGCGACGCTCTGGAGTAGGTACATTGGTGTTGAATGGCCCCGCGGGTGTGACAGCATTCACCACCGCGCTTTCGTCATTCATCAAGCGCTGACCAGCGAGATAGAACGAGGCCCGCTTCCCCGGGAGCGGCCCCCCGATGCTGGCCTGCAGAAGGCGTCGATTCAAATCCGGCTTTGATTTGGCAAAGGCATTGCGGGCGTCGAAGACAGAGTTTCTGGCAAGCACCGCAAAGCTGCCGTCGAAGCGACTTTTGTGCCCGCGTTTGAGAGTGATTTCAGCCCTTCCTCTTCCGGGGCGCTGGTATGCGGCGGAATAGGGGTTGCGATTGATCCGCACCCTCCGGATCGCCGAAGAAGGCACATCGATTTGCCCGCCTTCGACCCCGTCCACCACAATAGAGGTTCCCTCTGCGCCCTGCGCGGCCGGAGAAACAAATTTCCCGATGAGCGACAAAATGTCTTCCGATGGCGTTGGGAGCCCGCCAAGCAGATCGTCATCGAATTTCGTCGAGGCAGTATCGCTGTCAGAGGTGGAGAGCTCTTCTGCAGGGTCAGCTTGGACTATCAATTGCTGTTTGACCGTGCCGACCTTCAGCTTGATCTTGAGAGGTTTCAACTCCTGCGGGCCGAGGGTCACGACCCTTTGATCAGGCTCGAACCCATTCGCTTCAGCCTTCAGCTGGTAGTTGCCTGGAGGCACGTCTTTGAAGCTGAAATTGCCATCCTCGCCAGAGGTAGTCTCTTGCGTCTGCTTCGTGTCTTGATTGACCAGGGTAACCTTCGCGCCTGGTATGGCAGCCCCCCGCTCGTCCTCGACAACACCGGCCACCATCACGCTCCGCTGGCCCAAGAGGAGCAATGGCGAGAGCAGTATCGCAAGGAGCACCTGAATCGTTAAGAAAGAATCAGTCCATCGTTTCACCCCGGTTCTTTTCCTGGTGTTTTGATCGGTTGTCGGAGGCTCACCATGCAGGTTCATTGACCACCTCACTCGAAACTCGCCGCCGCTGGTTAACTAGCCAGGGAGATGGGGACGAGTTCCCCAACCACTCGACAGAAAACGCCGGCAACTCCGTCCCATGCCAATACCGTCGTGCCTGGGAACACGCCGGGCGCAACAGAAGCCCCTGAGGGGTGCATTGGACATAGGGAAACACCGCTCAGATCTCCCCAATACTCGGTTGTTCAAGCGTGCGTGGGATCGCATGGCTGGCTGCACCTTTCTCGATTTCAAGGGGACGGAGCAAGGTAGCCATAGCAGCGGCGCATTGTTGGAGCATCCACACGGCAACCAGAATCGCAGTCAGTCCGAGAAGGGAGGAAGCAACCCAGGCATGATCAATTTCAGCCGCGACTGCAAGGGTGGAAAAGAGCAGGACAAGCAATATCCCGGTGGCGGAGGATCTGACCCACACACGAAACCGAACTAACTGGCGACCCGATCCGTGCTCTTCCACCGCCATGAGCAAGCGCGCTGCCCCCAGCATGCCGCGGACCTCGAGGTCCCAGCGGTCGAAGTCACCGCCTCGGAATACACATGTGCGCTCGGCTCGCAGAAAAGATTCGATGGATTGAAGTCTCTCGTTGGGGTCGCGCCAGTGCGTGGTCCATATTGCGAATTTGCGCAGCCAAGGCACGACGAAGAAGGCTGGGAAGCGTCGCCGCCACGGAGTGAGGCCAGAACTGAGGCGACCGCGGAGGCGCGCCAGAGGCTGTAGCATGTGCAGAAGCGCAGTCAGAGCGCGCATCATCATCAGGCCAATCCGAGATCGAGGCGCACTGGCGAATTGCGCCCGAGCCGCACTCAGACCAGATTGAAAAAGGAGGGCACCGACCGCAGCTGCGAGTAATGGGAGGGCAAAACGAAGAGGGTCCCAGAGCTTGCCAAGTACAGAAAGTGCGGCGAGACTGAAGATGAGCAAGTACCACTCGGGCATCAGGGGCAGCGAGGAGAGTTCGCCCCGCGCGGGCTGGTAGAGGGATTGAAACGGAGCGCAGCCCCACGTGCCTTGGTAAATACGGCCCCGGCTCCAGCGCATCTTGAGATGTCCGTTGCCATAGACCCTGCCACCCCAAGTGAGGTGGCCGACTGCGTTGTATTTTTCTGGCCACTTGGACTCCAATAGAGCCTCAGCCTTGCCATATCCTCTTTGCTGCTTCCAATACGCACGTACTGACTTGCGTCGGTGGTGCCAGACCATGGCAGCGGGGCTAAACCCCAGCTTCAGTCCGCGTTGCTGAAGTCGCCAGCACACATCCACATCGTCGCCAGCCACGCGGAACTGAGGGTCGAATCCCCCTATGCTATCCAGGGCGGACGTTCGAAATGCCATATTGCAGCCGGGGATGTGCTCCGCTTCATGATCGGAGAGGAGAACATGGATGGGACCGCCCGGTGCATTGGCCACACAATCGGCGATGCGCCCGTCACCGGGCGGCGCGATGTTCGGACCGCCAATTGCGGCGTACTCCGTGGTTAAGAAGGTAGAAGCGAGATAGGTTAACCACTGCGGATCAGGGTAAGCGTCGTCGTCCAAGTACGCAATGATCTCACCAGAGGCTGCCTGCAAGCCGGTATTCCGGGCATTGCTGAGCCCACGATTCTCGGTTCTGATGACCCGGAAGCCGAAGTGACGCGCAATCTCTGCTGTGGCATCACTCGACCCATCGTCGACAAAGAGGATTTCGCAGTTCGGATAATCGAGTTTCAGCAAGCCTTCGCAGCAGTCTCGGATGGTTTGCGCCCCGTTGCACGAGCAGATCACTACCGAGATTCGAGGCCACGGCAGCCCTCGTGGGAACGGAACCTCGGTGAATGCATCGCGGACGGCTGCTAGGGCCGGCTTCGGCGCCCGGTCCCGTCCCGTGATACCAAATTCCCAGTCATCGACGTCACGCCCAGCGTTGTACCATTCGTCAGTCCAGGAAAATACGAACGCGCCCGCGCAACCCCCAGCGAACGAAGTTCGAATCAGCCAGTTGAGTACGCGAGCCTGAGTTTCTGTGCTGTGTCGGAGGCAGTCTAGCCCGACCTCACTCATAATCAGTGGCCGTTCGCCGCTGATGTTTTGCAAGCGCGCCAGATAGGCCGCAAAGCGTTCCTGAGACTCGAGATAAACGTTGAAGCAGACCAGGTCCAAGAATGGAAGCTGCAGATATTCGGTGGAAGGATAGTTCACATAGGTGACGAGAGCGCCGGGATCTTCGGATTTTACAACTTTGTAGAGCCTCTCCAGATATCGTTCGACCTTTCGCCTCCCGTGCCAGCGCACGATGGGTGCTGGAATCTCATTACCGAGCGCATAACACAAGAGAGCTGGATGTCCCGCACAACGGCGCACCTTGGCGCGCACGAGCCCCTCTATATCCGGCGCGCCCTTTCTGTCAGTGAGGAAGCCAATATAGCGGTCTGCAGAAAGGCAAACCATGACACGCAGACCGTGGCGCTGAGCGGCGTCGAGGAACCAGCGCGGAGGTGTAGCGTAAAGTCGGATAGTGTTGATCCCATTCGCCACAATCTGCGCAAAATCTCGCTCGATCGCTGCCTGGTCGTGAAAGTCATTTCCGCTTGCATCGGGGCGAAAGGGTCCATACGTGATACCCCGGACGTAAAACTTCTCGTCGTCAACCCAGATGAATTTTCCTTGTACCCTGGGGCGGAGATTTACCCCATAAGGTGGCAACGACAGTGAGCGGGCTGGGACCCCCATCAACGCTCCCTTTATCTTTTCTCTTTAATCTGCAATCCAGACCCTAAACCTTCAACTGGGTCAGCGGCTGTTAGAAAGCACTGGGCTTCGGCTTGTTTCTCCTGATTCAGACGGAAGATCCTTTCTGATCCGCCGACGCGCCACTCGCTTAAGAAGCCTTGGGAGACCAACCAAATCAGGGCTTGCTGCGTTTCCCCCACGCTGTGGTGAATCGTTTCTTCGAGCAATCGCCAACGCACAACCCCCTCAAGGTTGTCGACCGCGCTAGGGTTTCGTACGAAATAGCGCAGAATCTGCCGGGCCGTCTCGTCTTCGCTGCGGTAAGTCAACCACGACCTCCCCTGATTCGGTTGCGGGAGAGCACAGCACTGGCCAAAGGTTTCAAACGGCCGTCGCATTCATTTCATTCGGTTTGGAGGACGGGCAGTGTCGTGACCGAAGCCCCGCTGGGGCGCTGCTGCCGCACCCGTATCGGTCCGTTTGGGCAGGGAACCAGTTCACTTTGAAAGAGTTAGATAACTTTCCACTGGGTGGGACAGGAAGGGGCTTCTGCGGTCAAAAATCTCCCAGGGGCTGCACGGTGCGAGGATTTATGTTCAGTTTTTTCACGAGACGTCCGAGTGTGCGGCGGTCCTTTCCAGCTTGGCGTGCCGCTCTCGTGATATTGCCGTTGCACTTGGCGAGAAGCTCTCCAACGTACTTTCGCTCGTACGCCTCAATCACTTTTGACCGGCCCTCTCGAAAAGACGCGTCCGGCATCGGCGGTTTACCTGCAGAGAGCGGTATCGAGAGGTGAGAAGGCAAGATCTGAGTGCCATCGGAGAATACAATGGCGCGCTGAATTACATTGAACAGTTCACGAACATTACCTGGCCAGTCGTAGCCCTGAAGTTTGTACAATGCGCTCGGGGAGAATGATTTTTGCTGTCCATGGGTCGATGCGCACAAAGATTTCAGGAAGTGGTGCGCAAGCACCGAAATATCTCCACAACGCTCTCGCAACGGGGGCAGGTGCAGCTGCAGCACGTTGAGTCGGAAATAGAGATCCGACCGGAAGGAGCCATCTCCAACTGCCGATTCCAAGTTGTGATTTGTAGCAGAAATCACCTTGACATTAGCCCGGACAAATCGTTCTGCCCCCAACGGCTTGTAACTGTGATCTTCGAGGAAACGCAAAAGTTTGGCTTGAGCGGCCAGGGAAAGTGCATCAATGTCGTCCAGGAATAAAGTTCCCGCCTCGGCAATTGCGGCTAAACCCTTTTGGTCTCCGGCCGCATCGGTAAAGGCCCCGCGGGAGTGGCCGAAGAGTTCGTTCTCAAAGAGATGATCCGGAATGGCGCCGCACGCCACCGGAATGAAAGGGAAATTGCGTCGCTTGCTCAGATGGTGGATAGCCCGTGCGCATAATTCCTTGCCGGTGCCGGTCTCTCCTGTAACCAGTACTGGTGCATCTGCCGCCGCGATCAGCGGAATCCGTTTGACCGTGGGCAGGAAGGCGGAGTCGTTTCCTACGATTTGGGCTAGGCCCATTTGCTCGTTCAGCCGGTTGCGGACCGATTCAATGTCTTCTCCTTCCGCGCCGAGGAGCCGCGTCAAGCGGTGGCGCCACTCCTCGATGTGGACGGGCAGAAGGATGAAATCATCGGATATTTCCAAAGCGGTACGAAGGAGATCCGGCTGCGATTCGCTGGAGACGACAGCAAGAAGGGGTATGCTCATTGGATGTTCGCGCAGCCACTGAAAAAACCTCATCGCTCGGTCGAACTGCGAGGTTGCAACAGCTACCACCAAATGTGCTGCGTAATGATGGAGTTGTTCAGGTAGGAACGAATCCCATGTGGTCTGTTGCCAGCGGAAACCATTTTCCCAGCTCAGGAGGGCACTGAGGTTGCCCTTGGGATCGTCGATCAGCAATAGCTTGTGCGGCATCTTCCCTCTTACGATTGGATTTCACCGGCCCCTTGCGCGCAGATTGCCGTCTTTCGAATACAGTCCGCTTCTCAAAGCAGAGTGCGTTTCCTTGATTCGATTTGTGGAAACAATGCTCACATTGGAGTTTCTATCCTTCAGATCGAAACGAAATTGTGAGTTTCTTCCCGACAGGATCTTGGTGTACCGGAACTCTCCACCCTGAGATCCAACCCAGCCTTTCGGGGACGGATAGTCAGAAGTGCCCGCTCTCCTGGGGACGAATGGTAGGAGGTGTTCTCTATTCTAACCATTGAAGGCAAAAAGTCAAGTACAAAAACATGAACGGAATCCGCCTCAAAAGCAGCGGCGGCTTGCAGACATAGTAGTAATAGAACCAAGTTTTACAGTTCAGCATAAATGGGAGCGCCGACCATCCCTGACGAAGCTTCGGTCTGGACGTCCGGATCACCCCTTTCCAGGCTGGACTGCGCGTCGTTCCTCAGGCATCTGGCGTACCAAAACAAATCCTTTGGAACACCATTCCCTCACTTAAAAGACCCTTGGAAATTCAGCAGCTTCCAGCCCAGGAACGGTTAACCCTTTGATACGAACCTTGCCTTTGTCACGCCTGAGCCGAGGGCAAGTGCCTCGGCCGGCCGCCATTGGCTGTGGATCGGCGTAGAATTGCCCACCTTCGGACGTAAGGGCGCTCTGTACGCGAGATCGCGGCACAGATGGGTTGCGGCCGCAGCCTTGACCACAAAACCCTAGCGAATGGGGCATCCGCCCGCGTTGTGCCGACAGCGTTTTAACCAGCAGCCTTCACTGTCCACAAATCAGATGTTTCTTGCATACTTTAAGCTGGATTTCGGGAACATTTTCAAAACTACGACGAAGCTCTTGTCCGCCTACAATGTAGTTCGAAACTAGGATTCTTGACCCTGGAACTACTTCCTGCATTGGTGATTCACCTGCCCTGAACTAGCATCGCCGGTGCGACTTACGAAATGGATTGTTTCCGCGATCGTAAAACGCGCGGTGATTCTAAGAAGGGCCAGGCGGTGCGCGAGCTGGGAGGGAACCTGATTTTGTTTGCGGAGATGGCTGCCGCGCCGGAGAAGAAATAGCCACAGAAGCAGAGAGGGATTCTTCGGCCCGACATGAGCGGGCGGGCTTCAGAATGACTCGCCGGGTTAGGGCGCGGCCGGCTCGTAACCGATGTCAGGTGCAGAGTAAATGGAGAGAAAGACGGCGTCTTCGGTGCCTTCGTTCACGGCGCCATGGATCTGATTGCGGGCGGCCACATCGAGCTGCCCGGCGCGCAGCGTTTGTTTCCGACCGTCGCCGAGGTAGTAGGTGAGCTCGCCACGAAGCATCACCCAGGTGTCCTGCCCGCGCGGGTGTGTGTGCGCGGTGACTTCCTGGCCCGGGCGGACACCCCAAATGGCAATGCTGGAATGTTCGTTGACGACCATCTCCGTGACGGTGGCTTCCTTCTCCGAAAAACGCACCCACTCTTCCGAGAAAAACACGCGCTGATCCATGATCAACCTCCGTTCTATTGTTTGATGCACGCCAGTGCGCCGCGTCACAAGCGGGCCAGCGAGAATGGCGTGCGAAAGCCAACCGCTCCAAAAGGCGCGCAAGTGTTCTAATTTGCTGCGCCTATGGTGAAGCGAATTGGAGTGCTGCTGAGCGGGCTGCTCAAGGCGAGAGATTGCCAAACCATTGAACATTTGTCGCCAATTCGCCAGCGGATAGAGTTCCGAAATCGTCCCCTAGCCTGGATTTTTCACGATTTTGCTGGTCAAAAAAGAAAGTATGCTCTAAAAGGTGCATGAACACTTGGTTTTTGCGAACCCAGCATTCCCTTACGGAGCACCCATCGCGTGGCACACTGTATGCCACAGCTGAGCTTCTCCTTCTTTCGTCACCACCCCATCCGCGCGGATTTTTCTGGCGGGCAGATCAGCAGTGACGCCGGTCTTCTGCCCTTGCGCGCCTTTGATCAGCGCCATGGACTCACTCGGGATGTGGCTCAGCGGTTGAGCGATCCTCGCGAGGACGAGCGCGTGCGGCATTCTACTCTCTCGCTTCTCCGCCAACGCCTGTACCAGATCGTCGCCGGCTACGAGGACGCCAACGATGCTGATCGCTTGCGTCATGACTCGATCTTCCAGATCCTTGCCGACCAACCGTTAGGCCAAGCCTTGAGCTCACAACCCACCCTAAGTCGTTGGGAAAACGCGCCCTCCGCTCGCGAGATCGTCCACCTGAACGATGCTTTGCTCGATTGGTTTGTGCGCGTCTGTGGCCAACAGGTCCGGCAGTGCGGTGAGATTCTCTTGGATGTCGACTCCACCGACGACCCAACCCATGGCCACCAACAACTCAGCTTCTTCAACGGCGCCTACAACCAGCACATGTATCATCCGCTGCTGATCTTCGAGCACCACACTGGCTGCCTGCTGGCGGCTCGACTGCGGCGAGGCAATGCTTCCAGTCCTGCCCGCATCGTGCCTCTGCTATTGCGTCTCGTGCCGCGTCTGCGGCGGGAGTTTCCGGGAGTTCGGATCCAGCTGCGCGCGGATGCCGGCTTTGTCCTGCCTCTGCTTTATGAATTCTGCGAGTTCTTCGGCATCCAGTACGTCATTGGCGTGCCCACGAACCCGGCCTTCCAACGTCGGGCTGCCCGCCTGCAGCGCCATCTCGCTCGCCGCTATCGTCGCACCCGGCAACCCCAGCGCTCCTGTTCCAGTTTCCCACATCGTGGCCAGCGCTGGTCGCGCCAGCGCCGCATCTGCTACAAGGCCGAACACACCGGAACCGGTACCAACCTCCAGGGCCGCGGCCGGGGACCCGCCGTACTGAGCCGGCCTAGAAGTTTTCAGTCACGGTATTGAATCAACCTGTAATCTGGGTATGATAGCGGAGCTGGACGCCTTCGAGGGAAAAAGGAGTCGAGGGCGACGTCCGCGAATCATGGCCTACGTGCCCACGGTCGAGCAGGAGGCGATTCTTGCACACGACTGGCATCAGCACGCGCGCGTTCTCGCGGGTCCGGGCACGGGGAAGAGCGCCACGCTCGTCGCGCTCGCCGAGCACCTGCTCGGCGACAACCCGGCGCCGGGCATTAAGCTGCTGACCTTCACGCGGGCTGCCACGGCTGAGCTAGCGAAGAAGGTATCGGACCACCCAGCGGCGGTCGCAGAGCGCCCGAGTACGATTCACTCTTTCTCGATTTCGGTGCTCCTCCGCAATCCCGGCACTGGCGATTTCCCGGAGCCGCTGCGAATCGCCGACAAGTGGGAGGACAAGTTGATTATCCGCGCCACGCTCGCCCGGCGTGCGCGTGTCCGCGTGACCAGACTGGATAAGTTGATCCGAGAGATGGCCGCCGACTGGGAGTTCTTGGAGCCCAGAGAAAACCCGCGCGTTGTTCCAGCCGACCGGGCGCGTTTTCTCGGCGTGTGGGGCGAGCACCGCCAGGTCTACGGCTACACGCTGCTGGCCGAGCTGCCGTATGCCCTGCGGCACGCCCTGCACAATCACCCCGATCTCGTCGGCGTCAACTACGACCTGCTCATTGTCGATGAATACCAGGACCTCAACGCGTGCGACTTGGAAGTCTTGCACCTGATTTCCGAGCGGGGCTGCTCGATCATCGCGGCGGGCGACGATGACCAGTCGATCTATTCACTCCGGTACGCGGCGCCGGAAGGCATCCGTCGCTTTCCCGATGATTATCCGGGCTGCGCAAATTACCCGCTCTCCGTCACCCAGCGGTGCGGGCGCCGCATCATCGAGTGGGCCTCGTACGTCATCGAAGGCGACCCCGACCGCCCGCCGGGGCGGCCGCGCCTGACGAGTGCCGAAGGCTCACCGCCCGGAGAGGTGGCCCTCCTGGCATTCCCTGACGAGACCGCCGAGGCCCACGGCGTGGCCAATCTGATTCAATATTTGGTTCAGCGCGAAATACAGCCCCAAGACATTCTGGTGCTTCTGCGCGGCGACCACAACAAAGCGTTTACCAGGCCCATTAAAGCGCGTCTGGATGAACTCGGGACTCGCTACTCTGATCCCGAGTCTGTCGAGCAAATGCTGGCAGATCCGGCAAACCGACGGATGCTCGCGACCTTCCGCCTGCTCGTGAATCCGCGTGATTCGCTCGGGTGGGCCAGCCTGCTCTTCCTCGCGCCGGGTATCGGCGGAACCTTCTCCGAATACATCTACGAGCGCGCCCGCGCGGGGCGCATCCAGTTTGGGCAATCCTTGTTTGACGCCTACGAGGCCGATTTCCCCGATGGCCCGCGCGCTTCGGCGAGGGCGACTGCCCTAATTCGGTCGGTGACCGCGTGGCTCCAAGCGCATCCTCTCCCGGAAGACACGCCTGAGTGCGGGTGGGGGCACTGGATCGTCGAAACAGCGGGCGGCGATACGGCCCCCGCGCCGAGCACGGATTGCGCGGCCCTTCTCGATGCATTGGATAATCTCGTGGAGCCTGACCAGGGATTCGGTCGGTATCTCTCACAGATCACGCCATTGGGGAAAGACCGTGCGCTTGCGGAGAGCCAAAGCGTACGCCTCATGACGATGGTCGGTTCCAAAGGACTGACCGTGCGGGCCACAATCATCGCGGGGCTCGAAGACGGGATCGTGCCCATGCCGAACGGAGACCTCGGCGAGGAGCGACGGCTGCTTTATGTCGCCATGACGAGAGCCAAGGAATACCTGTTTTGTACTTGGGCACGCCGACGGCGCGGACCCACCGCGCGCGCCGGCGCACCACGGGTCCAGGAGCGCCGGAATTACACCAGCTTTCTCCGTGGTGGCCCCGTTGCGTCACAGGACGGCCCGACCTACCTGCGGGGGCATTGACCGTAGATTTAGAATCCCAACAATCCTAAGATGTAGAGTTCCGCTTCTCTCGGGACAAGCTCATCCAGGCCGGTCCATGCTAGACTCATCGACAACAGTGTCCGACGGACGCAAACTCGTTATTGCTTTATTGGTTCTGCTGATCGCAGCAGGCTGCGAGAACAAGGTCAGCGAGCCTCAGTCAGCGAAACCTGCTACATCAACAGCCCCGCCATCAGGCAGCACGGCCAGTTCAGCCCAATTAAAGAGTTGCTTGGTAATCATAAGTGACACGACGATGGTGAAGAGTTTAAGCATCCCGCTGACTGGCGACCGTCGTCCACTGTGGCGCGTTTCAGGACGAGTGCAGAATATCTGCAACAGTGACTTTACGGACGTCACTTTTACCATTGTGGTTCGCAACAAAAATGGCTCCGAGGTGCTGGACACCGCCGAGCTAACCTTGAAAGGCACGCTCGCGCGCTACTCAACTAGAGGATTCGTTGAAGAAATCCAACTGCGGATCGAGCAACAAGGCTGGCAGTGGGACATAACGCCCGACCGGGCCAAAACCTCACCTTAGCTCCCAGTGCTTTTTCTTCCCCGGAGCCGTCATTCACAGACGTAATATGGCGTCGACAACCGGCAGTATAGCCCGCGAAAAAGTGATCGTCAGTTGCGGACACGCGACCGGCCTCCGAGGGCAGGGCGCGCCCCGCGTCCTACTCTCCTCCGATTTTCTTTCTCCCCCTCGTGGTGAACGGCGGAATGTAGTCCGGGTCCGGCCAGTTCCGGTTTGCGCGCATGCCGTAGACCGTGGCACGGTTGAGTCCGGTCAGCCGGATTGTTTCGGCGCCGGTGATCGCCATTCCCGGCCGATCGGGAGATTCCGTTCGTCAATGCCATCCTCTAGGCGCACCGGCAAGCCGCTTTTTCACGTCCCGTCGTTATGCTATGATTTTGGGCCTGCGGTGAGCGTAGCTCAGTCGGTAGAGCATCGGATTGTGGATCCGAGGGTCGTGGGTTCGAATCCCATCGTTCACCCCAGTTCTCTTCCCCAGACTCTCCCCTTCAATTGAGGCGCTCACGGGCCGGGGATTGAAAAGCCCAGAACGCTCCACTATGATGGCGCGGCTTTTCACTCTTTCCACAGCGAAGGATTCTTGTCTCCAAGCGTCGAACCAGGCACCTCGGATGCGCGCAGCCGCGGGCGGCTGCTGAGTATTCTTGGCGTCGGCTTCGGTCTGGCCGTTGCCATCGGGAACACCATCGCTGCCGGCATCGTGCGCGCCCCCGGAGAAATCGCCACGTGGCTGCCGAGCGCGTGGCTCTTCGTGGCGGTCTGGGTGATCGGCGGGCTCTACGCACTGCTGGGCGCCAACTGCCTGGCCGAGTTGGGGACGATGATTCCGCGCTCGGGCGGCCAATACGTGTTCGCCCGTCGAGCGCTGGGACCCTATGCCGGATTTATCGTGGGATGGAGCGACTGGCTTTCCACCTGCGGCTCGGCATCAACAGTAGCGTTCGTGATCGGAGAATACCTTGAGGTGCTCTTCCCCGCCCTGGAGGGACACCGAGTTGCGCTGGCCTCGTTGGTTGCGATTGGCTTCGCCGTCCTCCAGTGGCACGGGCTGAAATGGGGAAGTCGCACGCAGGAGATTACCAGCCTGATCAAGGCGGTCGCGTTCGTAGCTCTGGTGCTGGCCTGCTTCGTCTTTGGTGGACAGGCGCGGGAGCAAGAGACCACAGTTGTCGCGACGCCTGAGTTTTCTCTGCTGCTTGGGCTACTGCTGGCGCTGCAAGCAGTGGTCTATACCTACGATGGATGGGCGGCTCCAATCTACTTCTCCGAGGAAGTCAGGAACCCCGGGCGCAACATTCCGCGGGCGCTTTTCGGCGGCGTGCTTTCGGTGATGGGAATTTACGTGCTACTGAACGCGGCTCTGGTTTATGTTCTGCCGATCGGGCGAATCGCGGGGAACAACTTCGCGCTGGGAGCGGCGGCGGAGCTGCTGTTTGGCGCGCGGGGCGACACGATCATTCGCGCGGTAATGGTGGCCTCGATGATGAGCGGGATCAATGCGTACCACTTGATGGCCACGCGCGTGCTCTATGCGATGAGCCGCGACGGGCTGTTCACCAGCTACGCGGCGCGGGTGAATCCGGGCGGAACACCGACAGTGGCCCTATTTGCGAGCGCCGCAGTTGCGGTGCTCTTAATCGTGCTGCTGAATGCGTTCCAGAAGCTGATCGCAGTGATGGCGTTCTTCTTCGTCGCACAGTACGCGATGTCGTTTCTTTCGGTTTTTATCCTGCGGAAACGAGAGCCTGGAACTGCGAGACCCTACTGCGTCTGGGGGCATCCCTGGACGACGGGGGTGGCGCTGATTGGGTCGGTCGTTTTTCTTGTTTCCGCAGTTGCGGGCGACCCACGGAACAGCGTGTGGGCGGTGGTGCTGCTGGCGGTGAGCTACCCCGTGTACCGGCTGAGCCGGCGATGGACCAGCGCGGCTACTTCGTGATCTGCTCGGCGACTGATTTGGCCTGGGTGAAGAGCAGCAGGTAGTCCCGCCCGCCAGCCTTGGAGTCCGTCCCGGACATATTGAAGCCGCCGAAGGGGTGAGCGCCGACTTTGGCGCCAGTGCACTTGCGGTTGAGGTAGAGATTGCCGACGTGGAAGTCCTGCGCGGCGCGCTCGAGCTTCTTCGGGTTCTTCGTATAGACCGCGCCGGTAAGGCCGAACTCCGTATCGTTGGCGATTTCGAGTGCGTGGTCGTAGTCCTTTGCCTTGATGACGGCCAGGACGGGACCAAAGATTTCCTCCTGTTCGAGGCGCGCCTTGGGCTTGATGTCGGCAATGACCGTGGGCTCGAGATAGAAGCCCTCGGCGCCGGGCACTTTGACCGTGCCGCCACCGGTGAGCAGTCGTCCTTCCTTCTTGCCGACTTCAATGTAGTCCAGAATTGACTGCATGGATGATTTGTTGATGACCGGGCCCATGTAGTTGGAGGGATCCTCGGCCGGGCCGACTGTGATTCTCTTGACGCGCTCCTTCAGTTTCTCGAGAAACACGTCGTAGATTTTCTCCGCCACGATGGCTCGCGAACAGGCTGAGCATTTCTGCCCCTGATAACCGAAAGCCGCCTGGGTAACACCCTCGATGGCCACATCCACGTCTGCTTCTTCATCCACGACAATGGCGTCCTTGCCGCCCATTTCAAGAATGGTGCGCTTGATCCAGATCTGGCCGGGCTGGGGTTTGGCGGCCAGTTCGCCAATGCGCAGGCCCACTTCCTTTGAGCCGGTGAAGGCGATGAAGCGCGTCTTGGGGTGGGCAACGAGGACGTCGCCCACGCTGCCGCCTGAGCAGGGACAAAACTGAAGCGCCTGGCGAGGGAGGCCTGCTTCGTAGAGCATTTCGACAAACTTGTAGGCGATGGTGGGCGAGTCGCTCGAAGGCTTGAGGACGACGGTGTTGCCGGTGACGAGTGCGGCCGTCGTCATGCCGCCCATGATGGCGGCAGCGAAGTTCCACGGTGGGATAACCACGCCCACGCCGAGCGGGATGTAGACAAGGTAGTTCTTCTCGCCGGGATTGGGAGTAACGGGCTGCGGGCCGGCCAGACGAAGCATCTCGCGACCGTAGAACTCGCAGAAGTCGATGAGCTCGGCGGTATCGGCGTCGGCTTCGGGCCAGGTCTTGCCCGTTTCATAGCAGAGCCAGGCGGACATTTCAAACTTACGGCGGCGGAGAATCTCGGCGGTGCGGAACAGGATTTCGACGCGCGCTTCGGCGGGGACGCGCTTCCAGACGTCGAAGTAACCGTGGGCGTCTTCAATGGCGCGCTTGGCGAGGTCGGCCGTTGCCTTGCTGAAAATTCCGACAACCTGGTCGGCATGGGAGGGATTGATCGAGCGCAGCTTGTCTGGGGTCTGGTGCTCCTGGCCGGCAATGATCAGCGAGTACTCGCGGCCCAGCTCGCCGGCAATCTTCTTCAGGGCGGCTTCCATGGCCTGGCGGTTCTCGGGCATGGTGAAGTCGATGAGCGGCTCGTTGACGAATTCGCCGCGCTTGATGGTGGTCTCAGCCATTGCCATGCGGGTGGCCTCCTCTGGGCGCTGAGGAATTGTATCGTGCGTCGAGGGAGAGAGTCGAGTGCAGGCAGGAACGCGAGGCGATCAGCGCAGAGTTTTCAGGATTTCGCGGGCGGCGTTGTGGCCGGAAAGGCCGGTGAGGCCTGTGCCCGGGTGGGTGCCCGAGCCGCAGAGGTAGAGGCCGGAGACCGGCGTGCGGTAGCGCGCCCAGCCGAGTAAGGGGCGCATGGTGAAGAGCTGGTCGAGAGCCAGCTCGCCATGAAAGATGTGGCCGCCGGTGAGGCCGAACGTCTGTTCGAGGTCGAGCGGAGTGATGACCTGGCGAGCGAGGATTTTCTGAGGCAGGTCGGGGGCGTAGGCGGAGAGGGTCTGGATGACCACGTCGGCCAGGGCGTCGCGGCGGGAGTGCCAATCGCCGTTGCGCAGCTTGTACGGAGCGTACTGAACGTAGATGGACATGACGTGCTTGCCCGGCGGGGCCAACGAGGGGTCGGACAGCGAGGGGATGGAGACCTCCAAGTGAGGGTGCGCGGAGAACTGGCCGTACTTTGAGGCGTCAAAGGCGCGTTCGAGGTAATCAATCTCCGGCCCGATGTGGATGCGGCCTGCCAGGGCAGCGGCGCTGGCTCCCTTCCCTGCCAGAGCTGTGAAGGTGGGAAGCGCGTCGAGAGCAAGATTCACCTTGGCGACATTTCCCGTCGAGCGGTAATTGCGCAACTTGACGACGAGGCTCGGGTCGAGATGGAGCGGGCCGACCAGTCCGAGCAGCGTGCGCTTCGGGTCGGCGCTGGAGATGACTGCGGCGGCGGGCAATTCTTCTCCGCTTGCCAGAACAACGCCCGCCACTGCGCCATCTTTGACGAGGACTTGCGAGACTTCGGCGTTGGTGCGAATCTCGGCGCCCGCGGCGCGAGCGGCGGCGGCCATCGCTTGGGTGAGAGCTCCCATGCCGCCTCGCGCGAAGGAAGACGAGCCGGCGGGATTGGGGTCGGAGGCCGCGCGCAGAAGCAGAGCCATCGTGGAGCCTGCCGACCAGGGGCCCATCGCCGTGCCAAAAATGCCGCGGGCGGCGATGACGGCGCGCAATAGGTCCGTCTCAAACCATTCGGCGGCGAAGTCGGCGACGGCCATGGGGCCCCAACGCAGGAGGCGGTACATGTCTTTGCGGCCCAGGCTGCGGAAGCGGCGGCCGGCCTGGAGGAGATGGAAGAGGTCGGCGGGTGAGGGATGGTCAATGTCAGGCGGCGTCATCGCCAAGACCGGACGCAGCACGCCGGCGATGCGCGCGAGGACGGCGTGGAACTCAGGATACGGCGCGGCGTCCTTCGTCGAGAAGGCAGCGATTTCCTGCGCGGAGCGGGCAGGGTCGCTGTAAAGCAGAAGCGCGCGGCCGTCAGGAGAGGGAGCGAAGAGGCGCGGCTCGGGATGGATCCAGGCGAGGCCGTGGCGCTCGAGCTGCATGTCGCGGGCAATGCCGGGGTCGAGCGGACCGGCCGAATGCGCCAGCACGGAGCAACGGAAGCCGGGGTGAAATTCTTCGGTGACCGCGCAGCCGCCGACAACGGGGCGGCGCTCGAGGACCAACGGCTTGAGGCCGGCACGAGCGAGGTCGAAGGCGGTGACCAGCCCGTTGTGGCCCGCACCGAGGATGAGGACGTCGCGCCGAGCGGCCACGGGCTAGATCGCTCCTCGCTTCCAGTCCTTCAGGATTTCCAGCGCGGCGATCCGGCCGGGAGCGCCCATGATGCCGCCGCCCGGATGCGTGGCCGAGCCGCACAGATAGAGGTTGCGAATCGGCGTGCGGTAACGGGCCCAGCCGGCAACGGGCCGGAGGAAAAAGAGCTGCTCGAGAGAAAGCTCGCCCTGGAAGATGTTGCCCTCGGTGAGGCCGAATTCGCGTTCGAGGTCGAGCGGAGTGAGCACCTGGCGGCCGAGGATAATGCTTTTGAGGTTGGGCGCGTGTTCCGAAATTGTGTCGATCACGGTGTCGCCAAAGGCTTCGCGCTGGGCGTCCCAGGCGCCCTCGCTCAGCTTGTAGGGCGCGTACTGGACGAAGCAGGACATTACGTGCTTGCCGGGCGGGGCAACCGATGGGTCGGTGAGGCTGGGGATGACGATGTCAATGTAAGGGCGGCGAGAGAAGCGACCGTACTTGGCGTCGTCGTAGGCGCGCTCCATGTAGTCCACGCTCGGGGAGATGGAAATGGCGCCGCGCAGGTGCGGGCCGGGGCCGGGGCGGCAGGTGAAGTCGGGCAAGGCGTCGAGCGCGAGATTGACCTTGCCCGAAGAGCCGCGGAATTTGTAGCGGCGGACTTCTTCGAGGAACTCCGAGGGGAGATGCTGGGGGCCGAGCATCTTGAGAAAGGTGAGGTTGGGGTCAACGCTGGAGGAGATGACCGAGGCGTGAAGCTCGTCGCCATTCTGGAGGACGACGCCGATGGCCCGACCGTTTTTGACGAGGATTTTCGCGATGGGCGACTGCGTGCGGATTTCGGCGCCGGCTTCGCGGGCGGCATCGGCAATGGCGTTGGAGATGGCGCCGGTGCCGCCGCGTGCAAAGCCCCAGGAGC
>CAZHLD010000017.1:0-13805 GCA_964533185.1 uncultured Acidobacteriaceae bacterium
CGCCGGAGTTGTATCTGAAGCGTCTGGTGGTTGGGGGCCTCGACCGCGTCTATGAGATCAACCGCAACTTCCGCAACGAGGGCATCTCCACGCAGCACAACCCCGAGTTCACCATGCTCGAGTTCTACCAGGCCTACAGCAACTACCGCGACCTGATGGACCTGACCGAAGAGCTGCTGAGCGGCCTGGTGCAGAAAGTGTGCGGCAGCCTGAGCATCCGCTACGGCGAACAAAATGTGGACTTCTCTCGCTGGCAGCGGCTCTCAATGCGCGAGGCCATCTGCAAATACTGGCCGGCCGTGGCGGGCGCCGCGCCAAATGTCGAAGAACTGGCCCGGCCCGGCGGGCCGCGCACAGTGGCCGAGCGCTACAATCGCGCAGCGAAGGAAGCGGGCCGCGAACCCATTGCCGGCTCAGGCAAACTGTCCGATGGCGAATGGGCTGGCCTGCTCTTTGAAGCGGTGGCGGAAGAGCATCTGATCCAACCCACATTCATCTACGACTTCCCGACGGCGATTTCGCCGCTTTCGAAGCAACGGGACGACGATCCATCACTGGTCGAGCGGTTTGAGGTTTTTGCCGGCGGCCTTGAACTGGGCAACGCCTTTTCCGAGCTGAACGACCCGGCGGAGCAGGAGCGGCGCTTCCGCGAGCAGATCGCGCAGGGCGGGGAGGAAGTCCCGAAGGAACTCGACGAGGACTACATCCGCGCGCTCTGCTACGGTCTGCCGCCGACGGCTGGCGAAGGAATCGGCATCGACCGGCTGACCATGCTGCTCACCAATTCGCACTCGATCCGCGAAGTGATCCTCTTCCCGCTGCTCCGCCCCGAAGCGCGGCCGGAAGCACGTGCCGTAACGGCCGACCCTGCGAGTGGCAGCACGACGATTCCCCCAGGCAAGGCAAAATGAAGTTTGAATGGATGGTGGCGCAGCGTTACCTGCGCTCGGCCAACAAGCCTGCGGTGCTGCGGCTGGTGACGCTGCTCTCGGTGGCGGGCGTGGTGGCGGGCGTGAGTACGCTGGTGGTGGCGCTGGCGATGAACGCCGGCTTCCAGGAGACGCTGCAGGAGCGGCTGCTGGGGGTTACGGCGCATGTGTCGCTCGAGCGGCCCGGCTCGGAAGGCATCCGCGAGGCAAGCGAGCTGGCCCAGCGGCTGGCTACGACGCCCGGCGTGCGCTCGGCGGCGCCGGCGATCTATCAGACTGTGCTGCTCTCCGCCGGCGGGCGGGCCCAGGGGCTACTGGTGAAAGGAGTGGACCCGGGGCTCGAGCGTGCCTCGAACGAGGCCTTGCGGCGAGTGGTCTCCGGCGCGGCCGATTTCGCGCCCGATGGCGACGGAATCGAGGCCATCCTGCTGGGGCGGCTGCTGGCGAAGGCAATGAAGATCGGCCCGGGGGAGTACGTGACGCTGACCAGCCCGCAGGGGCGGATGACGCCGTTTGGGATGATGCCGCGGACGCGACGATTTCGCGTGACGGGGGTCTTCGATTCGGGCTTCTACGACTACGACGCCAACTGGGGATTCGTCACGCTGGCCGCGGCGCAGGGGCTGGCCGGTGTTGGCGACGTGGTGAGCCTGATTGAGTTCCGCATTGACCGCGTTGACCAGGCCGCGGAAGTGGCCCGGCGGCTCGAACAGGCGGCCGGCACAGGCTTCCGCGCAAAGACGTGGATGGAGGAAAACCAGGCGCTGTTCCGCGCGCTGCGTCTGGAAAAGCTGGTGACGGCGATTTTCATCGGGTTGATTACGTTTGTGGCCGGGCTGAACATCCTGGTGGTGCTGGCCATGACGGTCACCGACCGGGCGCGCGACATCGCTGTGCTGATGGCGCTGGGCGCGCGGCGGGAGCAGGTGCGGACGATTTTTGTGCTGCAGGGGCTGACGGTCGGAGCGGTGGGCACGGTGGCCGGACTGGCAATCGGCTACGCGCTGGCGTGGGGAGCGAATACCTACCAGTGGATCCCACTCGACCCGCAGGTGTATGCAGTGCCCTATGTGCCCTTCCATGCCAACCCGTCGGATGCGTTCTGGATTGCGGCGGCGGCGCTGGGCATCAGTATGGTGGCGACGCTGGTGCCGGCGCGCGCGGCGGCGCGTATACTGCCGGTCGAGATCCTTCGCTACGAGTGAGGCGGGAATGACATTTTGACGCTTTGACGCCAAAGTGTCATACTCTCGGCAGGGGGAATCCCATGGCAGCAAGGCAACGAACCACCGTCTATCTGCAACCCAAGCTCTACCGGGCACTCAAGGTGAAAGCGGCCATCACCGATCAGGGGATCTCCGAGCTGATCAACGAAGCCGTGGCGCTTGCGCTGCGGGAAGACGCCATCGATCGCAAGGCTCTTCGCAAAGGGCGGAGGCAGCCCAGCCGGCCACTGACTGAGTTTTTGAGCGAGCTCAAGCGTGACGGCCTGCTATAGCGTTCTTGTCAAGAGTGGTGCCGAGCGCGAAATCCGGAACCTGCCTGCGGCGGATCGGAAGCGCGTTCTAAGAAGAATCGGGCGGCTTGCGTCCGACCCGCGCCCGCCAGACTGTAGGAAACTGCAGGGCACAGATGCCTATCGAATCCGTCAGGGCGACTATCGGATTCTCTATGCAGTGGATGATCCGAAACGCGTGGTGATTGTGTACCGGGTCGGGCACCGCAGCGAGGTGTACCGATAGTCGCGAAATCAATTGCTGCAGGCAGAGGTGCGGAAGCGGGGCGCGCAGTACGGGTACTCACGGTTAGTGGCTTTGGCCAGAGGCTTGCACCATGTATGGTGGAAACTGATAGTTGCAGCGGCGGAAAAGTGCGCCGCACCAGGCGAACTCGCGGCTTCGCGCTACAATCCGGGGTTTTGCAATGGGTTGCGGGCCAGCCGATTGGTAACGAAAATAGCCGGGTGGGCGGGTCGGGCAAGCGTTGGGTGAGAATGTGCAATGAGTTCGGCCACTGGTCAGGGTACGGGGTGCCTGAGCAGGGGAAGAGGATAGACGCAAACCCGCAAACCTTTGCAGCATCGAAGAGACTAGAGGTCGAAGGTTGGAAGATAGAGGTTGGAAAAAGAAAGAGCGCGGGCAACGGCAGATGATGACCGAGAGACCAGAGACGAGAGCGAGCGAAGGCGGGCCGGTTGCTGCCGCTGTGCTGGAGGCGCGCGGGCTGGCGAAGGTCTACCGCTCGGGGGCGGCCGAGTTGCGCGTTCTTTCGGGTGTGGACCTGGCGCTGGAGCGGGGAGAGATGGTGGCGCTGGTGGGGCCTTCGGGTGCGGGAAAGAGCACGCTTTTGCATCTGCTGGCCGCGCTGGACAGGCCAACAAGCGGTACAGTATACTTTGCTGCGAAGGCGCTCGAAACGCTTACCGACGAAGCGCTTGCGGAGCTTCGAAACCGGCAGATTGGATTCGTCTGGCAGCGGCATCATCTGCTGCCGGATTTCACCGCAGGGGAGAACGTGGCCTTGCCCCTGCTGATGAGGGGAACGCGTCGCTCGGAAGCGCTCGACACCGCCCGGCAATGGCTTGGGGAGGTGGGGCTGGCGGAGCGGACAGGTCAACGCACGGGGGAACTATCCGGTGGCGAACAACAGCGCGTAGCGCTGGCCCGCGCGCTGGTCAGCGAGCCGGCTGTTTTGCTGGCCGATGAGCCCACCGGGAATCTGGACGAGGAAAACGCGGAATCAATTTTTCAGTTGATGCAGCGCCTGCACCGGACCCACCGGCTGAGTTCGATCCTGGCCACACACAATCCGGGTCTAGCGGGGCGATGCGATCGGGTGTTGGAGTTAGAACACGGCAAACTAGTGCCTCGCGGCGGGGAACCGCGGAAGCACGAAGCCTCCGGGAAGCTTATCCCTTCTCTGCGTCCCGGAGTCGGAACCCGGGGAGAAACGAGCTGAACCGTGTTTGAACGCTATACCGAAAAAGCCCGGCGCGTGATCTTCTTCGCCCGCTATGAGGCCAGCCAGTACGGCAGTGCGTTCATCGAGACCGAGCATCTGCTGCTCGGGCTGATGCGCGAGGACAAGGCCCTGGCCAACCGTTTTCTGCGCTCGCACGGCTCGATTGAATCCATCCGCAAGGAGATTGAATCGCGGATCACCATCCGGGAGCGCATCTCGACGTCGGTGGAGGTGCCACTGAGCCAGGAGTGCAAGCGCATCCTGAATCTCGCCACCGAAGAGGCCGAGCGGCTGGGGCACAAGAACGTCGGCACGGAGCACCTGCTGCTGGGCATCCTGCGCGAAGAGAAATGCTTTGGCGCGGAGATTCTACTGGAGCGCGGCCTGCGGCTTTCGACGCTGCGGGACGAACTGGCCCGCAGCGCCGGCGAGAAAGTGCCGGTAGCCCGCCCGAAGGAAACTTCGCTGCTGGCCGAGTTCAGCCGGGACCTGACCCAGTGCGCGGTGGAAGGGCAGCTCGATCCCCTGGTGGGACGCGAGCGCGAGCTCGAGCGCGTGGTCCAAATTCTGTGCCGGCGCACGAAAAACAACCCGGTGCTAATCGGCGAGCCGGGGGTGGGCAAAACAGCCATCGTCGAAGGTCTGGCGCAGCGGATTGCCGATGGCGACGTGCCGCCGTTTCTGGCCGAAAAGAGAATCCTTTCGCTGGATCTGTCGTTGATCGTAGCGGGCACGAAGTACCGCGGGCAGTTTGAAGAGCGGCTGAAGACGATCATGAAGGAGCTGATGGAGAGCCAGACCGCCATCATCTTCATTGATGAGCTGCACACGCTGGTGGGGGCAGGCTCGGCCGAAGGTTCGCTGGACGCCGCGAACATCCTGAAGCCGGCGCTCTCGCGCGGCGAAATCCAGTGCATCGGGGCAACGACGCCGGGCGAATACCGCAAGTCCGTGGAAAAGGACCGCTCGCTGGAGCGGCGCTTCCAGACCGTGAAGGTGGCCGCGCCGAGCGAAGACGAAGCCATTCGCGTGCTGCACGGGGTGCGCGAGCGCTACGAAAAATTCCACGCTGTCAGCTACACCGACGAGGCGCTGCGCTACGCCGTCTATCTCTCCAGCCGGTACATCCCGGACCGTTACCTGCCGGACAAGGCCATTGACCTGATTGACGAGGCTGGTTCGCGGGTAAAGCTGCGCCAGGCGATGCTGCCGGAAGAAGTGGCCGAGGTGCAGAAGCGGGTGAAGTTCATCACCCACCGCATGGAAACGGCGATTGCCAACCACGAGTTTGAAAAAGCGCGCTTTTACTCCGAAGAAGAGCGCAAGGAGAAGGAAAACCTGCGGGTGGTGCGAGAGAAGCTGAAGATTGATGAGTCATCGACCGGGATCGTCACCCGCGATGACATCGAGGAAGTGGTGGCGCGCTGGACGGGCGTTGCGGTGACCTCGATCAAGGAAGACGAGCAGCAGAAACTGCTGCGCATCGAGGTGGAGCTGCACAAGCGCGTGATCAGCCAGGAGAAGGCCATCACCGCGCTGGCCCGCGCCATCCGCCGCAGCCGCGCCGGCCTGAAGGCGCCGGGGCGTCCGGTGGGCTGCTTCCTATTCCTGGGACCGACCGGCGTGGGCAAGACGGAAGTGGCGCGGCGACTGGCCGAGTTCCTCTTCGGCACGGAGAAGTCGCTGGTGCGCTTTGACATGTCCGAGTACATGGAGAAGCACTCGGTGTCGAAGCTGATCGGCGCGCCTCCGGGCTACGTCGGCTATGAAGAGGGCGGGCAACTCACCGAGCGCATACGGCGGACGCCGTACTCGGTGATCCTGCTGGACGAAATCGAGAAGGCACACCCGGATGTTTACAACATCCTGCTCCAGGTGTTCGAGGACGGCCAACTGACCGACGGCCTGGGCAACACGGTGGACTTCCGCAACACGATCCTGATCATGACGTCGAACCTGGGCGCGCGGCACCTGCAGAAGCGGCAGGCGATGGGCTTCCAGTCTTCCGGCGAAGAGGCCACGGCGAAGAGCCTGGAAGATTTGGTGCTGGGCGAAGTGAAGCGCGTGTTCAACCCGGAGTTCCTGAACCGGGTGGACGAAGTGATCCTGTTCAACTCGCTGGGCGACGAAGAACTGCTGCGCATCATTGACCTGCTGGTGGGCCAGATCAACGACACACTGATCCACCGCCAGGTGCAGATTGTGATGACGCCGGAAGCGCGCCAGTGGATTCTGGAGAAGACCTGCGGCGACCGCAGCTATGGCGCACGGCCGCTGCGGAGGGCGCTGCAGAAGTACGTTGAAGATCCGCTGTCGGAAGCGCTGATCCAGGGCGGACTGCAGCGGCCGGCAACGCTGGAAGTTTACGTTTCTGGGGATGGTCTGAGCTTCCGGCCCGTGCTCGAAGCAACCCCGGCTATCCACTAGCGAATCCTACGCGCACAGGCCGGGCTTCTTCCCGGGGACCCGGCGGGGGAGAGAGACATTTTGGGTCTGGGGGGCGCGGCCTTGAGAAGGCGCCTGGCCGCTCGCATAAATTCCTGTCTACCAGTTTTTCTACTGCTCACCCTGGTGTGTTTGCCGGCGGCCGCGCAGGCGCAGGCCCCGCCGACCACCAGTCCACAGCAGCCCGCCCAGCCGCCCGCCGGACCGTCCGGCGTCATCCAGAGGATTGAGTTCGTCGGCAACCGGCGCATCCGCAGTGAAACGCTGCGCTCACGCATTTTCTCCCGCGACGGCGACGTGTATAACGAAGACTCGCTGCGGCGCGACTTCCAGGCGCTGTGGAACACGCAGTATTTCGAGGACATCCGCCTGGAGGAGGAAGACAGCACCGACCGGCCCAACGCCAAAATCATCGTGTGGCACGTCAAAGAGCGTCCGACAATCCGCACCATCGACTACAAGGGGTTGAAGTCCGCGCAAGTGTCGGACGTACTCGAGAGGTTTAAGGACCGCAAGGTGGGGCTTTCGGTGGAAAGCCAGTTTGACCCGACGAAGATCCGCCGGGCCGAAGTTGTGCTGAAGCAGTTGCTGGCCGAAAACGGCCGCCAGTTTGCGACCATCCGCACGACTTACGAGCGCATCCCCGCCACCAACGCCGTGCGCGTGACGTTCAACATCACCGAAGGGCCCAAGGTCAAGGTGGGCAAGATCGACATGGAAGGCAACGCTGCGTTCTCCGACCGGAAAATTATCCGCACGATGCGCCACTCGCGCCCCTACGCCGTGCCGCTGGGGATCACCCAGTGGAACGTCATGTCCAAGACCTACGACCGGCGAAAGCTTTCGGAAGACCTGGAAATCGGCATCCGCGGGCTCTATCAGGACAATGGCTACTTTACGGTGCTGGTGAAAGAGCCGGTGACGGACACGGTGGACATCAACCGCGGCGGCATCCCCGGGCCCTGGCCGCTGGTGGGGCGCAAGCGCGGCAAGGCCACCAACATTACCATCCCGATCCAGGAAGGCGAGCGCTTCCGGATGGGCCGGCTGGTGATCCGCAGCAGCGACCCGGACAAAAGCCTTTCGCTCAAGCAGGAATTCCTGGTGTCCATTTTTCCCCTTAAAGAGGGAGACATCTTCGCCATCGACAAGGTGCGCAAGGCCCTGGAGAACTACACCAAGCTGTACGGGGAGTTCGGCTTCATCGACTTCACCACGGTGCCGGACACGGATATTGACCAGGCGAAGAAGGTGATCAACCTCACGCTGGAGTTTGAGGAACAGAAGCAGTACTTCATCCGGCGGATCGAGTTTGTGGGCAACGTCACTACGCGCGATAAGGTGATCCGGCGCGAGATCCTGCTCGACGAGGGCGACCTGTTCAACAACCGGCTGTGGGAGATCAGCCTGCTGCGGCTGAACCAGCTCGACTACTTCGAGCCAATCAAGGCCGAAACGTCACAGGAAATCAAGCGCAATGTGAAAGATGCCACCGTGGACCTGATCCTGAAGGTGAAGGAAAAGGGCAAGCAGTCGGTGGGGCTGACCGGAGGCGTAAGCGGCATCGCCGGGAGCTTCATCGGGTTGAGCTACCAGACCAACAATTTTCTGGGCCTGGGCGAGACGCTGACGTTTTCCGCCGAGCTGGGCGACCGGCAGCGCAACCTCCTCTTCGGCTTCACCGAGCCGTACCTTTTTGACCGGCCCATCTCGTCCGGCTTCACGGTTTTCTCGAGCCGGTTCAGCTTCGACCAGGCGCGTGAGTCGGCCCTCCGGTTTGGCCAGCAAGTGCAGATTGACCCCAACCTCGTCCAGAACTTCAACCAGAACAGCAAGGGCTTTACGATCTTTGCCAGCTACCCGCTCAAGAAGTTTTCGTTCATGCGGCTGGGCGTGACCTACGGTTTTACCGACAGCAACATCACGGCCTTCAGCCTGTCGTCGCAGTTGCTCTTCGAGCAGTTGCAGTTCCGCAACCTGGCGGGGCCGTCGTCGCTGCGCGGCATCCGCTCGAGCCGCATCGTGCCGACGCTCAGCTACAACACGATCGACAGCCCAATTAACCCGACGCGCGGCAAGAGTTTTTTCTATTCGCTGAGCTTTGAGGGCGGGCCGCTGCAGGGCAACGTCAACGCCATCACCAACGTGTTTGAGACGAAATACTTCCGCCCGATTAACAAGCGGCGCAACGTGGTGGGCTTCCGCCTGCTGGCCGCCTATGCCACCGGGTACAGCGGGCTGGCGCTGCCGCCCTTCAACCGGTTTTTCTTGGGTGGCGAGGATACGATCCGCGGATTTAATATCCGCACGGTCGGGCCGTTCGCCTACGTGCCGCAGACCACCGCCCCGCAATTCTTCTTCTCGGACCCACGGCAACTCGACCAGTTCGGCAACCCGATCCTGCGGGCGGTCAGTGTGCCGGCGCTGGTCTATACGCCGACCTTTCCGGGCGGGGATACGCAGGGCGTGGGGAACATCGAATACCGCATCCCGCTGGCCGGCCCAGTCACGCTGGCGGTGTTTTTCGACATCGGCGTGAACGGCGTGTTGCGACGGTCGCAGCTACAGTTGGACCCCGGCGGGGTGGATCTGCTGCGCAAGCAGTTTCCGAACGCGACGATCAGCAACCAGCTGGCGCTGGCGTCGGGGTCGAACTTCAAGCTGCGCACGTCAACCGGGATTGAGTTTGTGGTGCAATTGCCGGTGGTGAATGCGCCGTTCCGGATCTACTGGGCATACAACCTGAACCGGTTGCGGCAGACGTTCATCGCTCCGACCGGCGATTTTTTTCTGACCGACGAGTTTAAGCGCTCGCTGCCGCCCGGGGTGCTGGAATCGCAAATCCTGCCGCAATTGAACTTGCTGATCGGCACGCCGCGACCGCTGCCTTTCTTCGAGCCGATGCGGACGTTCCGGTTCACGGTGAGCCGGACGTTCTGAAGTCGCGGGGCGCGATGGGGAGTGACAAGCCCGGCCGGACGAGGGCCGGATGGAAGATTCAGGGAGTTTGGGAGGCAAGGGAATGAGGCGGTGGAGAGGCTGGGTTCGAATCATGCTGGCGCTGGGCCTGCTGGCCGCAGGCTGCGGCGGCGGGAGCGGCAACAAAGACAACAAACAGGAAATCACGGTGGTGGTGGCGCCGTCGGTGGCGGTGGTGACCGTCAATGGCACGCTACAGTTTGCGGCCGCGGTGCAGGGCGCGAAAAGCGCCACGATTGCGTCGAATGGCGCGGCGCGCGCCGCCAATATTGTGACCATCACCACCACAGCGGCGCACGGGTTCACCACCGGGCAGATCGTGGTCATCGCCGGGGTCACCGACGTCAGCTTCAACGGCACGTTTACCATCGCCACAGTTCCCTCGACTACGACGTTTACCTATCCGCAGACCGGCCCGGACGCCAGCAGCGGCAGCGGCATCGTCGCCAACAACACGGTGACGTGGTCGGTGAACGACGTTGCGGGCGGCAACAGCACTGTGGGAACGATCACCACGAGCGGGCTGTACACGGCGCCGGCGGTGGTGCCGGCGGCCATCACGGCCACGATTGCGGCCAGTGGGGCAGTGCGCAGCAGCAACGTCGTGACCATCACCACCACGGCGGCGCATGGGTTCATTGTCGGTCAGACGGTGGTCATCGCCGGGGTCACCGACGTGAGCTTCAACGGCACCTTCCTGATTGCGACAGTTCCCTCGACCACCACCTTCACGTATACCCAGGCAGGCACGAATGCGACCAGCGGCGGCGGGACGGCCAGCGGGACCACGGTTACCGTCAAGGCCACCAGCACGGCCGATACGACCAAGAACGCCACGGCCACGGTCTCGCTTGATTCCGGCATCCGCGTGAGCGTCGCGCCGCTTTCTGCCTCGGTGGGACTTTCCGAGACGCTGCAGTTCCTGGCGACGGTGACGGGCACCACGAATACGACAGTGAACTGGTCCGTCAACGACGTTGCTGGCGGCAATTCCACAGTTGGCACGATCAGCGCGACGGGTCTCTACACGGCGCCGACGACCCTGCCCTCACCGGCCAACGTCACGATTCGAGCTGCGGCGGTGGCGGATACGTTGCGAACCGCAGTGGCGAATCTAGTTTTGCTCACTGCCTCCGACCCCACCTTGACCGCGATCAGCCCGACCTCGGCGGCGCAGGGCGCGCTGTTCCAGGACGTTTATCTGACCGGGACAAACTTCATCTCCACAACTACCGCGCAGGTGAATGGCACTCCGATCCTATCGGTGGCCGTGCTGACCACGCTGCTGCGCGCGCGCATTCCGGCCGAACTGCTTAATGTGGCCGGGCCGCAGACGATTGACGTGCTGCGGCAGGGAACCGGCTTCACCACACTGCCGCAGACGCTTACGGTCACGTCCGTGCGCCCGGCCATGGTCGGCGCAGTGCCCGATAGCGGCACGCAGGGCGGAGCGGCGTTCAGCTTCAATGCCAACGGCGGCTATTTCGGCCCGGCAGCCGCGCCGGTGGTGACCGCCGAATTCAACGGCAGCGTGCGCACGGCGTCTATCTCCGCTACAAACCCAGCGCGGCAGTTGAGCATCACGATCGGCGCGGCAGGCTCGGGCGATCTCGACCTGCCGGGCCTTTATTCCGTGGCCATCCGCAATAGCGCCGCCGCAGCGCCGATCGCGGTGACCAATCTGGCCGTGCAGCCTGCGCCCGCGATTACGCCGCCTGTGGTGGTAGCTACCTTGCTCATGACGGGTGTCTCGCCCGCACCATCCGCGGTGGCGGTGAATACAGCCACCGGAGTGGCCGTGGTGGCCAACCGTGGAACGAACACCGTCCAGCGCATCGACCTGACAACGCCTGTGCCCACGCTGCTGGGCCTGCCGATCCCGGTGGGGACGTCACCCACCAGCGTTGCCGTGGACAACATCGGCAACCGCGCCGTTGTGGTCAACAACGTGAGCAAGAACCTTTCTATTGTGAACCTGGCCACCGGCACGGTGAGTGCTACGATTGATCTTTCTACGGTTACGACGACTTCGCCCTTTGCGGTGGGTGTGAACCCGGTTTCGGGGCTGGCGCTGGTGGCGTTCCGGTCCACGAATATTGTGGTGATCGTGGACCTGAACACGAACACGGTGTTTAGCGCCGTGAATGCGAGCACGGGAGACAGTCCGCAGGTGGCCGTGGACCCGCACCTGAACTGGGCGGTGGTGACGCCCGGTGGTGCGGGCACGCTCGGCATCTTCAATATGGGCCTGCGCACGGTGAACGCGATCGCCGCGCCAACGGGCGGGGCGTCGAGGACGTCCAACTCCGTCACCATCACCACGACGACGCCGCACAACTTGATCACCGGCCAGGCGGTGCTGATCACCGGCGTCACCGATGCGAGCTTCAATGGCGCCTTCACGGTAACCTCCGTGCCGACGGCCACCAGCTTCACCTACGCGCAGGCCGGCGCCAACGCGACCAGCGGCAACGGCACAGCCAGCTACGCGTCGCCGGTGGCCACGGTCACCATCGGGGCCGATGTCCGCGGCGTGGCCATCAACCCCTTCACCAGCAGGGCCATTCTGGTGAATCCGGCCAGCTTCGGCGTGACCTTTATGAGCACGCTGGATCAGACGGTGCTTTCGCTCAACCTGCCCGAGGTTGGCGCGGTGGCGGCGGCGTTCAACCCGTTCACCGATGTGGCTGTAACCGTGAACGCGAATACGGATGCGGCATCGTTGTTTGACGCGCGGACCCCGGTGCGGCTGACGACCATTGGAGTAGGCACCGACCCGCGCGCGGTGGCCATCGACCCGGGCAGCAACCTGGCGGTGGTGGCCAACGAGACGAGCAACGACGTCACGATCATTTCTCTCGGGGCCATCCGCTCGCTGCATTTGGCGCAAGTAAGCATTCCGGCGGCGCGGCAGCTTGCGCCGACGGCCACGCTGACTTCGACGACCGACCTTCCGCTTAGCCTTGTGGGCAAAGGTTTTCTGCCCGGCTCGATCGTGCGGCTGGACGGCGTAGCGCTGCCGGCGCCCACGAGCGTGAGCGACCGCCAATTGAGCGTGACGGTACCGGCGTCGTTCCTGGCCGGGCCGCGTCGCTACGCGCTGGACGTGCTCAACGGCAGCACGCCGTCAAACGTGCTCGAGCTCGCTGTAATCCAGCCGGTGGACGTCACCAGCGCGGGCTGCGCCGCACCGGCACCGCGCGCGGTGGCCATTGACTGGCAACGGGATCTCGCCGTGGTCACCAACCCGGGGTGCAACAACGTCTCGATCATTGACGTGAACACCGGCGCGGTAACGAAGACCGTGGCCGTAGGAACGAACCCACAGGGCGTGGCCGTGATTCCGCGCCTCGGGCGGGCCGTGGTGACCAACCGCGGCAGCAACAATGCGTCGGTGGTGGATGTGGTGGCCGGAACTGTGGCCGGCACGGTGACGACCGGGACTGAGCCCCTCGGCGTGGCCATCAACCAGGACACCGGCAAGGTAGTTGTGGCCAATAGCCTGTCGAACACGATTGCCTTCTTCTTCGCCGATTCGCCCGGCCCGGCCATCGTTTCGACCACGGACCAGCGGCCGGTGGCGGTGGCCATCGACCCGTTCCGGAACCGCGCGGCCGTCGCACATGCCACGGACAACAGCGTGGGGTTCTTCGACCTCCGGCTTGATGCGCCGCCGCTGACCAACCGCTTCCAGGGCGTGCAGGTGCCCACCGGGCTGGTGTTCGACCCGCTGAGCGGCCTCTTCGTGGTGAATTCGAGCCTGGCCAACCAGCTGTTCGTCTTGAACGCAGACACCACGCAGATCTCAGCCATCCGTGTGGGGATCAACCCGACGTCGCTGGCGTTCAACCCCCAGTCCAGCACGTTCATGACGGTGAATACGACCAGTGGCACGATGTCGGTGCTGGATATCCTCTCCCAACGAGTGCGCCACGTGCTGTCGCTGCCGGGCTCGCAGCAGTTCTCAGTGGATATCCACCCGCGCACGAATTTGGCGGTAATCGCCGACGAGAACAACAACCGCGTATTGCTGGTGCCGTTGCCGCATTAGGCAGCGGGCCAACAGTTGGCCGGGCGGCCGCATCCGACAGGGGGAAGAGTCGGTTTTTTGGTTGACCGGGCGGAAATGCGACGGCTATAATGCGCGATTTGCGCGATACGGAATGAACCGATAAGGAGAGATGATGAAATTCAATCTTCAAACAGCAGCCCTGGGGGCACTCCTAGTAATGGCCCCGGCGGCCTGGGGCCAGGCCCAGGCGGGCGCCGCGGCACCGATGAAGATCGCCGTCCTGAACGTGCAGCAGGCCATCCTGGGCACGGCTGAAGGCAAGCAGTCCCAGGCGGAGCTGCAATCGCAGTTTGCGCCGCGGCAGACCGAGCTGGAGAACCTCACGCGACAGATTGGCGACATTCGCGAGCGGCTGGACAAAGGCCAGCGCACTTTGAGCGACGACGAAAAACTGCGGCTCCAGCGGCAGGGCGAGACGC
>CAZHLD010000017.1:13905-16403 GCA_964533185.1 uncultured Acidobacteriaceae bacterium
CAGCGCACTTTGAGCGACGACGAAAAACTGCGGCTCCAGCGGCAGGGCGAGACGCTTTCGCGGCAGTTGCAGCGGAAGCAGGAAGACCTCCAGCAGGATATCAATGAGTCGCGCGGCGACGTGATCAACCGCATCGGGCAGAAGCTGCTTGAAGTGCTGGACCGCTACGCCCGCGAGAATAACTACTCACTGGTGCTGGACAACTCCGGGCAAGCCACGTCGGTGCTCTGGGCGGCTACCCTGATCGACATCACCCAGGATATTATCCGGCTGTACGACCAGGCCAACCCGATCCGCAGCGCGGCTCCGGCAGCGCCGCAGCCGGGCACCCCGCGTCCGGCTCCGCCGGGCACGCAGCGCCCGCCACAACAGACCCCGCCGCCCCGGCCACCGCAACAGTAAGAAAGGGTTTAGGGGGTAGGGTTAAGGGTGTAGGGTAGGTAAGGCCCGCTTCAAGCCCTGCGATGTTTCGCGGCCTCTTCGGCACTGCCGGAGAGGCCATTTTACTCAGGAATGGACGGTTCGGGCGGTTTTTGAGCGGCTCAAGCCAGTGGGCGGGGGAAAGTCCTATCCCGCTTGCATTTGAAGGGAGCGGGGACTATACTGAGGTCGCTCGGAAGAGGGTCGAACGTTCCAGTGGGCGCGAGCCCACTTTTTTGTTGGTGTTGATTCGAGCAGATGGGCATGGACCTGGAAAAGATCCACGCAGCGGCGGAGCGAGTGGCGCGCTCACTGGGTATGGAAGTGGTTGAAGTCGAATGGAAGGTCGGCAAGCAACGCTTCCTGCGGGTTTATGTTGATAAGCTCGAAGGCCCCGCAAACCCGTCCGGGGCAGGCCCCGCAAGCGCACTGGGGGCAGGCGTCAGCCACAAGGACTGCCAGGCGGTGAGCGAGCAGTTGAGCGTGATCCTGGACGTCGAGGAGCTGGTGCCCGGGCCGCGGTACATCCTGGAGATCAGCTCGCCGGGGCTGGACCGCAAGCTGCTCAAGCCGGCTGACTACGCGCGGTTCGCCGGGCGGCGGGCGAAAGTTTGGACAGTCGAGCCGGTGGAGAACACGAAGTACCTCGAGGGGCGGCTGCGAGGCTACGCCGACGGGATCGTGCAGATTGAAGTGAAAGACCACGTGGTGGCCGTGCCGTTTGCGGGCATCCGCAAGGCGCAACTCGTGGTGGAGTTTTAGGGAGATGGACATGTCAAGTCCGCTGGGCACAATGATCGAGCAGATCAGCCGGGAGAAGCACATCGAGCCGGAGATTATCGTCGCGGCGATTGAAGACGCGATGGTGGTGGCGGCGCGGAAATACTACAAGACCGAGGAAGACCTGCGCTCGAAGTTCAACGCGGCGACGGGGCTGGTGGAAGTATTCTCGGTGCAGACCGTGGTCGAAGAGGTGACCGACCCGAAGCGCGAGATCTCTCTGGCCGACGCCCGCAAGATCACTGCGGAGATCGAAGTGGGCGGTGAAATCTCAACGACACGGCCCACCGACGTGCTCGGGCGCATCGCCGCGCAGACGGCCAAGCAAGTGATCATGCAGAAGGTGCGCGAGGCGGAGCGCGACACCATTTTCAAGGAGTACAACGGGCGTGTGGGCGAGCTGGTGAACGGCATCGTCAAGCGCACCGAAGGCCCGGACGTGATCGTGGACCTGGGGCGGACCGAGGCGCGGATGCCGCGGCGCGAGCAGTCGCGCCTGGAAGCCTACAACATCGGCGACCGGCTGCGGGCGGTGATCCGCGCGGTGGAGCGCGCGGCCAAGGGCCCGCAGGTGATCGTCTCGCGGGCCGACCCGGTGCTGGTGCAGCGCCTCTTTGAGATGGAAGTGCCGGAGATTTACGACGGCACCGTCCAGATCCGCGCCACCGCGCGCGAGGCCGGCGAGCGCACAAAAATCGCGGTGCAGAGCCGCGACAAGGACGTGGACCCGGTGGGCGCCTGCGTCGGGATGAAGGGGATGCGAGTGCAGTCGATCATCCGCGAGCTGCGCGGAGAGAAGATCGACATTATTCCGTACTCGGAGGAGACGGCCATCTTCGCGCAGAAGGCGTTCAGCCCGGCGAAGGTCACCCGCGTGCAGATCATCGACGCGGAGACGCGGCACATGGAGGTGATCGTCGAGGATACGCAGCTCTCGCTGGCCATCGGCAAAAAGGGACAGAACGTCCGCCTGGCCAGCAAGCTGATCGGCTGGAACATCGACATCAAGAGCGAGGAAGAAAAGCGCCAGGAGATCGAGGCGCAGATGGTCGCGTTGACCGCGCCGGGCACCCCGCTGACGGAGCTGAAGGGCGTGGGGCCGAAGACGATTGGAAAGATCGAGGTGCACGGCATCAGCTCGATCGAGAAGCTCGCGGATATGACGCCGGAGCAGTTGATGGAAATCCCGGGCATCGGCGAGAAGATGGTGGAGAAGATCCAGGTGTCCGTGGCCAGCTATTTCCAGAACCTCGAGGCCCAGCAGGCCGCGGGGAGTGGTGAGGGCGGCGAGGCTGCCG
>CAZHLD010000017.1:16503-21710 GCA_964533185.1 uncultured Acidobacteriaceae bacterium
GTGCCGGCCGATGCAGTCGCCGAAGTGCAGGCCGAAGCGACCGCCGCCAGCGAGGAAGTGGTCGCAGAAGAGACCGCCGAAACCGTCGAGGAGCCTGCGACAGAAGCCGCAGCAGAGGCCCCGGCAGAGGCTGAGGAAGAATCGGCGGTGCCGGCCGCCGGCGCGACCGAAGGTGAGGCCGGGCCGGAAGCAACGGAATCCGCCGAGCCGCAGAAGGAAAAGGAAGAGGAATAACCCGCGAGGTCTATGACGGACGCCAATCAGATCCGCATCAACGAGCTGGCCCGCGAACTCGAGGTCAAGGCCAAGTTCATCGTCGACTACCTGCCCGAGGTTGGCGTCACCGAGAAGAAGACCCATTCGAGCTCGATTGATCTCGCGGCGGCTGAAAAGGTACGCAGGCATTTCTGCGAAGCGGCGGAAGCGGAAACAGCCGCTGAAGCGAAAGCTGCAGCCGACAAAATCGCGCAAGAGGCCGCGGCGAAGGCTGCCCGACTGCGTCCGCAGCCTGTGCTTGCTCCAGCGGCGCCCGCAACAGCGACACCGGCGGCCCAGGGGCTTGTCCCCGCGGCTGGCGTCAGGACTCCTGCTGCCGCGGCACCCGGCGCGAAGCAGGTACCTGCGGCAGCAGCTCCGGCCGGCGGGTCCAGGCCGGGCGTCGCGCCGCCAATTGCGGCAAAGCCTCCGGCTGGTGCGCCCGCCCCGGCGGGCAGGCCCGCCACTCCTGCAACTCTGCGGCCCGCCGCGGCTGCTCCAGCGAGCGTGAGGACCGGCACATCTGCGGGCGCTCCTCCGGGAAGAGTTCCCCTGCGTCCAACTGGGGCGCCGCCTGCCCAAGCCGGCCGACCAGCCCCGGCGGGCAGGCCCGGCGCACCGGCGATGTTTCGTCCGGCTGCGGGAGCGCCTGCGGGACGCCCTGGGGCACCGCGTCCGGGCCAGCACCCGATGCGTCCGGGGCAGCGACCTGGCACACCCGGCCGGCCGATGCCTGGCCGACCCATGCCCGGCCGACCGATGCGTCCGGGGGGACTCCCCGCGCCCGAGAAGCTTCCAACCAAGGCCGAGCCCGGTAAGCCAATCTATCAACGCAAGCCAGCGGCGCGCGCGCGACCGACTCTGGACAAGCGTTTTGAGGAGGGCGAGCGCAAGCTGCACCCGGTCCGGGCGCGTCCCGGAGTGGGCGAGCGGCGCGCGATGCGCATCGAGCCGGTGGCGGTGGTGCCGCGCGAGCCGCGCGAGGTCACCATCACCGAAGGCATCACCGTCCGAGACCTTGCCGAAAAGCTGGATGTGCGCGCCAGGGACGTGCTGAAGAACCTGCTCGACCGCGGCGTCTTCGCCAGCATCAACCAGGCGCTCGACGTGGCCACGGCCACCAACCTGGCCGAGGCGTTCAGCGGCATCGTCAAGGTCATCTCGTTCGAAGAAGAGGTGGTTCAGGAGGTCCACAAGGAAGAGAAGGCCGAGAACCTCCAGCCGCGGCCGCCGGTGGTGACCGTGATGGGGCACGTGGACCACGGCAAGACGAGCCTGCTCGATGTCATTCGCGAAGCCGATGTGGCGGGAGGCGAGGCGGGTGGCATCACGCAACATATCGGCGCGTACAAAGTTCCCGTGGACGGCAAGAGCGTGGTGTTCGTGGATACGCCGGGCCACGAGGCCTTCACGCGGATGCGGGCGCGCGGCGCGAAAGTGACCGATATCGTCGTGCTGGTGGTGGCCGCCGACGACGGCGTGATGCCTCAGACGCAGGAAGCCATTGACCACGCCAGGGCCGCCGGCGTGCCCATCCTGGTGGCCATCAACAAGATTGATAAGCCCGAAGCGCAGGTGGAGCGCGTGAAGCGGCAACTCTCCGACCGCGGGTTGATGCCCGAAGAGTGGGGCGGCGAGACGGTGGTGGTGGAGGTCTCGGCAAAAGAGAAGAAGAACATCGAGAAGCTGCTGGAAATGATCCTGCTGGTGGCCGAGATGCG
Organism: uncultured Acidobacteriaceae bacterium; assembly: GCA_964533185.1. Taxonomy (GTDB): domain Bacteria; phylum Acidobacteriota; class Terriglobia; order Acidiferrales; family UBA7541; genus CAZHLD01. Next base: position 18,480 of record CAZHLD010000017.1, read on the forward strand.
CGAACTGAAGGCCAACCCCAAGGCACCCGCCGCCGGCACGGTGCTGGAGTCGCGGGTGGACAAGGGTCGCGGCCCGGTGGCCACGGTGCTGGTGCAGAACGGCACGCTGCACACCGGCGATGTGTTTATTTGCGGCGCGGTGTACGGCAAGGTCCGCGCGATGTTTGACGACCACGGCCGGACGGTGAAGCAGGCGGGGCCCTCCTCGCCGGTCGAGGTGCTCGGTCTGCAAGGCGTGCCGGGGGCTGGCGACCAGTTCCAGGTGGCCGACGAAGCCAGGGCCCGTCACATCGTCGAATACCGGCAGTCCAAGCTGCGTGAAGCCTCGCTGGCGCGGTCGGCCGGAGCGCGCATCACGCTCGACCAACTGCACGAGCAGCTCAAGGCCGGCGACGTGAAGGAACTGCCCATCGTCATCAAGGCCGACGTGCAGGGCTCGGTGGAAGTGCTGAGCGAGATGCTGCCGAAGCTTTCCACCGAGCAGGTGAAGCTGAAGATCATCCACGCCAGCGTCGGGGCCGTAACGGAGACGGACGTGCTGCTGGCCTCGGCCTCCAACGCCATCATCATCGCCTTCGGCGTGCGGCCGGAACGCAAGGGCGCCGAACTGGCCCAGCAGGAAAACGTGGATATCCGCGCGCACACAATTATTTACGAGGTCAGCGACGAGCTCAAAAAAGCGATGGAAGGGCTGCTGGCGCCGGTCTTCAAGGAGAACTTCCTGGGCCGGGCCGAGGTGCGGAATACGTTCCGCATCAAGGGCGTGGGCATGATTGCGGGTTGCTACGTGCAAGAAGGGGTCCTCAAGCGCGATGCCGAAGTGCGCGTGGTCCGCGACGGCGTGGTGGCCTACACCGGGCGCATCAGCTCGCTGCGGCGGTTCAAAGAGGACGTGGGCGAAGTGCGCTCGGGCTTCGAGTGCGGCGCGAGCATCTCCAATTTCAACGACGTGAAAGTCGGCGACGTGCTCGAGTGCTACAAGATGGAGCGCGTTGTCGTCGCCAGTGCGGACGTGCCCTATGAGACGCTCGGAGCAAGGGGGCGGTCCTGACCGTGCAGCTCAAGAGGGGCGACATTCTCGAGTGTTTCAACATCCAGAAACTGGCAGCCGGCGCCGCGTAGCGGAGTCCGAGCTCCCTGCGTTCCGCCGCCCGCCACAACCACGAACATGCCCATCGGTCTGCTCACCCTGGAAATACACCTCCCGGAAGCGCGCTCGCTGAAGGACAAGCGCCAGGTCCTGCGCAGCCTGAAAGAGCGGTTGCGCGGGCAGTTCAACGTGGCCGTGGCCGAGATGGACCACCAGGAGCTGTGGCAGCGCGCGGTGGTCGGCGTGGTGAGCCTGTCGGGCGAAGCTGCGCACCTGGAGCAGTCGCTCCAGGCGGTGGCCGCTGAGGCGGAGCGCCAGCTTGGACGCGACCTGGTGTCGCAAGAGATCGAAATTTTCTGACGCGGAACTGCGGACAGCTCACCATGACCGTCGCGGGCCATCGCCACGAGCGCATCGCTGAAGAGATTCGTCACGAAATCAGCGCCATGCTGGCGGGCGAGCTGAAGGACCCGCGGCTGGCCGGCCTGGCGACCGTCACCGAGGTGCGCGTCTCGCCTGACCTGAAACAGGCGCGCGTGTACGTCAGCGTACTGGGCACCGGGGCGGAACAGACTTCGACGATCAATGGGCTGACCGCCGCGGCCGGCTTCATCCGTCACGAGCTCACCGAGCGGCTGCAACTGCGCCGCGCGCCGGAGATGCACTTCGTGTTGGACCGCTCCGAAGAGTACGGCCAACGCATCGAGGAGCTCCTGCGCCAATCGAAAAAAGCTGAATCGACGGATGACTGACGAAAGAAACTGACACTCTCTTGATGGTTCGCCAACCCCAACCTCCGGCCTTCGACGGCGCGCTGGTGATCAACAAGCCGGCGGGCAAGACGTCGCACGACGTGGTCGAAGCCGTGCGCCACATCGTCGGCTTCCGGCAGGTGGGCCACCTGGGCACGCTCGACCCGCTGGCCACCGGCGTGCTGGTGCTGCTGCTCGGACGCGCGACGCGACTGGCGCAGTTCTACACTGGCCGGCGCAAGCGCTACACCGTGGCGGTGCGGTTTGGATTTGCCACGGACACCTATGACGCCGACGGCACTGCCCAAGGGCCGGACACCGCGCCGCAACTCGAGCGCGAGGCCGTCGAGCGGCTGGCCGCGCCGTTCCTCGGCCGCTTCTCGCAGATGCCGCCGCCCTACTCCGCCAAGAAAGTACACGGCAAGCCGGCGCATGAGTTGGCGCGCAAGAAAAAGCCGGTGGAGCTGAAGCCGGTGGAAGTGGAAGTGTACGAGTGCCGCGTTACTGGCGTGGAAGGCTCGACGGCGCGGCTGGTTATTGAGTGCGGGGCGGGCACCTACATCCGCGCGCTGGCGCACGAAATGGGCCAGCAGCACGGCGCGGGCGCGCACCTGGCGGAGATTGTACGCACGGCTGTGGGCGAGTTCACGCTCGACCAGGCGGTGGCGCTCGAAGAGCTGCAGCAAGCGGCGCAACAGGCGCGCCTGGGCGACTTCGTGCTGCCGCTCGCGGCACTGCTGCCGGACCTGCCGCGGGTCACGGTGTTGCCTGTGGTCGAGCGCCGCGTGCGCCACGGCACGCGTTTCAACATCCAGATTGCGCAGATCCAGCCCGGGCGCGTGAACACGCCGCAGGGCGCGCCCGAGCAGCTCGATGGCGGCGACTGGAAGCCGGCGCGATTGCGCGTTTTCGGCCAGCAGGAGAAGTTGATCGCCATCGCAGAAGCGGTGGTGCCCCGCACCTACCAGCCGATTGTGGTCCTCGAAGCGGAACCGTAAGCAGCGTTCGCGGTCAGCCTACAGCCCTCAGCTTTCAGCCTACAGGCTCCAATGGTGACATCGAAGAGTGTCATGAGGCTCTACAGTCTTACTCTGTTTTGAAAGCTGAAAGCTGAGGGCTGAAAGCTGAAGGCTATTACTACGGGCGGGAGGCTCCACCTTCGCTGCCGGCGTAGATGGAGCGGTTGGTGCGCGGCGCCAGGCGCAGCAGGCGCGGCGTGATCAAGATGAGCAGCTCGGTTTCGCGCGCGGAGGTGTCGCGCTTGCCCATCACCCGCGGGATGCCCGGCCATCCGGAGACCGAGCCGGTCTCATCGGTCTGCATGATTCCGGATAGAACGGTGGTTTCTCCTTCCTTTACGCGCAGGGTCTGCTTGATGGTGCGGTTGGA
>CAZHLD010000017.1:21810-35651 GCA_964533185.1 uncultured Acidobacteriaceae bacterium
GAACGGTGGTTTCTCCTTCCTTTACGCGCAGGGTCTGCTTGATGGTGCGGTTGGAGATGATCGGGATACCGTTGAGCGCCGTGCCGGCGAGGCGGCGGATTTCAAACTCCATTTGGAGCGTGACCTCGCCGTCATTGTGGATGCGCGGCGTGGCAATTACCTTGAGGCCGAGGTCAATGTATTCAGACGCCGGAAACGGCGTTTGCTGGGAGAACTGGGCCGCCAGTGCGGCGGTGGCGGCGGGGTTCAGAATCACCGAGACAGTGTCTGAGCCGGAGTTGGCGGTGGCCAAGTCGATGCGCCCGTCGTTGCTGAAATCGGCCACGGCGAGCGAAACCGGGGCATTGCCCGTTCCCAGGTCGAAGCGCGGGCCGAGGGTGCCGTCGCCGATGCCAATGAAGATGGAAAAATTGTTGGAGTCGCGGTTGGTGACCACCAGGTCGAGCGGCGCGTCGCCGGAGAAATTGCCGGCCGCCACGGCGCTGGGGGCGGCGCCAGTGGTGAAATCCGTCTTGGGGCCAAAGGTGCCGTCGCCATTGCCGAGCAGGATGGAGACGGTGTCGGCGAGTTGGTTGGTGACGGCGAGGTCGAAGATGCCGTCGGCGCTGAGATCGCCGGCATCGATCGCACTGGGGCCGTTGCCGGTGGGGAATTCGGTGCTGGTGCCGAAGGTGCCAGTGCCATTGCCGAGCAGGATGGAGACGGTGTTGTCCTGCTGATTGATGACGGCCAGATCCAGGCGGCCATCGGCGTTGAAGTCGCGAGTGATCACAGCGACGGGGTTTCTCCCCACCGAGAAGTCCTTCTTGGGGCCAAACGTGCCGTTGCCATTCCCCAGCAGAATAGAGACTGTGTTCCCGACTTCGTCCGGGTCAAGCGGGTTCAGCTTTCCTTGCTGGTTGGCGATGGCCAGGTCGAGTTTGCCATCGGCGTTGAAATCGCCGACGGCGATCGAGTTTGGTCCGGTGCCGGCGGGGAAATCGGTCCTGGGGCCGAAGGTGCCGTCGCCGTTGCCGAGCAGGATGGAAACAGTGTTGTCGGCAGAATTGGCGACGGCCAGGTCGCGCTTGTTGTCGTTGTTGATGTTGAAGTCGCCGGTGGCGACGGCGCGGGGCTGAGTGCCGGTGGCAAAGTCGGTTTTTGTGCCGAAGAAGCCGATGCCGGTGCCGAGAAGAATGGAGACGTTGCCGGTGGAGACGATGCCGCCGCCGCTGGTGGCATCGGGGTCGGTTTGCGCATATGTGAAGGTCGTCGTGGACAGCACAGCCGCGATCGTAAACGTGCCGTTAAAACTGCTGTCGGAAACCCCGCTGATCGTGACGCTCTGGCCGGTGCCCAAGCCGTGCGGCGATGTCGTGGTGATGGTTACAACGTTGGCGGCGCGGACGGCACCGCTGCTGGATGCGATGGTGGCCGCCGAGCCCTGATTGGCGACGGCCAGGTCTGCGACGTTATCACCGCTGAAGTCTGCCTCGACAACCGAAACGGGATTGTCGCCGGTGGCGAAGTCGAAGCGCGCGATCACGCCGGACGTATTGACCAGAAGAGCAGGCGTGAGCGTCAGGCTGGGCGAGAGGACGGCCAGGCTGATGGGGAAGCGGTCGCCGACGAAGAAGGTGGCCGGCTGCGAGTCCTGCGCGCGCATCAAGACGCGCCGGGCATTGCGCACCAGGCTGAACGTCTCGGAAAAATCAGCCGCCGCGCCGGGCAGGGTGGCCAGAAAGCGCGTCTGGCCGCCGCCAAAGACGATAAATGGCGGGAGCAAATTCCCGGTGCCAATCGTGGTCGAACCGAAGATGCGCTGAATGACGCGCTGCAGGCCCTCGAAGGAGCCCAGCGCTTCGGTGATGGCCTGCGGAGAGAGCGTGAAGACGCGGGCCGTGGTGGGCGGGGAGATGCCGAGCTGCTGTGCCTTGTTGCGGTCGAGCTCGAGCAATTCGACTTCGAGCATCATCTCGGCCGGAGCCTGTTCGAGCTCTTCGATCAGCGCCATGGCCACAGCGACGTTTTCGGGCGTGTCGCGCAGGGTAAGCGTGCGGCTGCGGGTGTCGAGGTCGGTGCGAGTGATGCCGGCAATCTCGCGCACCAAGCGCGTGATTTCGGTCATGCGGTCCACCGAGGTTGCGTTGGAGAGAGGAACGGTGCGGGTCACCTGCGGAGCGTAGTCCTTGCGCTTTTGCGGCGTGTTCTCGGCGACAAAAAGACTGTGAGCGTCCATGGCCCGCCAGAAAGAGTCGGTCTGAAGGGCCAGCATCTGCATCGCCGTCGAGAAACCCACGCCGTTAATGCGCAGGCGAACAGGGCGCGAGGGCATGTCCCCATCGAAGAGGGCCTTCAGGCCAAACTTGTTGGCGACTTCTTCGTAGGCGCCGCGCGTGTCGCCGCGGAAGTCGAAATCGCGCGTGCCCGGCTGGGGCTGCACCCTGGGGGGTGCGGTGGCGTAGCCTGCGGCGGCCTGCTTGTGTTTTTCAACGAGTGGTGCCAGTTGCGCCAGACGCTCACGCGCCACCGAATAGCCCGGGTCTTTCTCAAGAGCCGACTTCAGCTCCGCAGCGGCCTGATCGGGGCGGCCGGCCAGGGCCGCGCGCTCGGCCTGGTCGGTGTGACGTTCGACCAAGCGGAAGCGGGCCAGCTCCCGACGCAGGGCGTACTCCGCCTCGCCGGGGGCGTAGCGGGCGGCCTCCCCGTAGGCCTCGAAGGCGCGGGGCCAGTCCGCGGCCTGCTCGAGGCGCAGGCCCTGCTCATACGCCTTGCGGGCCTTGCGGGTATCGGGCTTGACGCGCATGGCGGCCGGAGGCTCGGCCGGGGCAGGGGATTGCCCGGTGAGGACCGCGGTGGAAAGGCAGAGCGCGACGGTCAGGGCGAGAGCAAACCGGCCATGGCGGGGAGTTTGCATGGCATCCACCATTCTAGCGGGTGGCTTAGTAAGCAGAGGAGGTTATTTCCTTGACGAGTTACGTCCGGGAGGGTAGACTGGAACTGGTAGTTGCAAATTAGTTGCAACTGGAAACCACCCCATGAGCCGTCAGAAAAAACCGGTGCCCGCCGCACCCCACAAATCGCACACCGCTTCGACCCTCTCCCAGCTCCGCGAGGGCGAACAGGGAGTGCTCGACCGCCTGGAGCTTTCTCTCGATGAAGCGCAACGCATGATGGAGCTCGGATTTGTCCCCGGCGCGCGAGTCACTGCGGCACGCTCGGCGCCCGGCGGGGACCCCCGCGTGTACCGCGTAGATGGTTCGGAGATCGCCATGCGCCGCGAAACGGCCGCCTGCCTGAAGCTGCGGCGGCCAATTTCGGTTCGGACCGCTCCATGAGCGATTGCCACGGCTGCTCCGCCAGCCCGACCGTGACGCTGCCGGGCCCGGCCGGGCTGTCCGAGAAATCCCTTCGCCTGGTGGCCATCGTTGGCCCGCCCAACTGCGGGAAGTCCACGCTGTTTAACCGCCTGACCGGTCTGCGGCAGAAAGTGGCCAACTTCCCCGGCGTGACCGTCGAGCAGCGCACCGGCACAGTGCGGTTCGACGACGGCCGCCAGGTGCGGCTGGTGGACCTGCCCGGCACGTACAGCCTTTCGACGCGCACGGAAGATGAGCAGGTGACGCACGACGTCCTGCTCGGGCGGCGCAACGACGTGCCGCGGCCGGACGCCGTGCTGCTGATCCTCGATTCGACCAACCTCGAGCGGCAACTGCTGCTGGCCGCGCCGGTGCTTGCCCAGGGTCTTCCGACGCTGGTGGTGCTGAACATGGCCGACGACTTGCGCCGTCGCCACGGCTCGGTGGACCTGGAGGCGCTTTCGCGGCAATTGGGTGCGCCGATTGCGTTGGTCAGCGCGGCGCGGGGCGAGGGCCTGGAGGCGGTGCGCGAGTTTCTCTCCGGCAAAGTAGCGCCGCCCGCGCAGACACTGATCGAGCTGCCCATTATCACCGACGTGCCGAAGTGTCGTATGTGGGCGCGGCAAGTGGGGAGCGGCGCAAACTACCGCGCGCCGGCGCCGCCGCTCTGGACGCGGAGGCTGGACGCTGCATTTTTGCACCCGGTCTGGGGGCCGCTGATTTTTCTTGGCGTCGTGCTGGCAGTGTTCCAGTCGGTGTTTGCCGCGGCCGTGCCGCTGACCAATGCGGTGAGCGCGGTGGTGGACCGCTCGGGCGCGGCCATGGCCGCGTGGCTGCCCGAAGGAGTGCTGCGGTCGCTGCTCATCGAAGGAGTGTGGAGCGGCGTGGGTTCGGTGGTCGTTTTTTTGCCGCAGATCCTGATTTTGTTCCTTTTTATTGGCGTGCTCGAGGATTCGGGCTACCTGGCCCGCGCTGCGCTGATTGCCGACCGCACCATGGCGAAAGTTGGATTGCAGGGGAAGTCGTTCATCCCGCTGATTTCGGCCTATGCCTGCGCGGTGCCGGCGATCATGGCCACGCGCACGATTGAAAACAAGCGCGACCGCACGGCCACCATCCTGATTGCGCCGTTCATGACCTGTTCGGCGCGGCTGCCGGTCTATGCGCTGCTGATTGCCGCGTTCATCCCCGAGCGGGCGCTCGCCGGGCCGCTGCTGGGCACGCGGGCGGCGACGCTGCTGGGGCTTTACGCGCTGGGCTTCCTCGCGGCAGTGGCCACGGCGCGGCTGCTGAAGTCGTCGATCCTGAAGAGCCCCCGCACGCCGTTTGTTCTGGAGATGCCGCCCTACCGCTGGCCGACGCTGCGGTCGCTGGGGCTGCGGCTGTACGACCGTTCGAAAGTTTTTCTGCGGCGCGCGGGAACTGTGATCCTGGGAGTGGCGATCGTGCTCTGGATCCTGGCGCACGTGCCGCTGCACGACGGCAAAGTGCCGCGCATCGAAGACAGCGTGGCCGGCACGATCGGCCGCATGGTGGAGCCGCTGATCCGGCCGCTCGGGTTCAATTGGAAGATTGGCATCGGGCTGATGACCTCGCTGGCGGCGCGCGAGGTGATTGTCGGGACGCTGGGCACGATTTACGGCATGGAAGGCGACCCAGGGAGCCTGAACCTCCAGGCGGCCATCCAGAAGGATTTGACCACGGGCGGGGCCATTGCGCTGATGGTCTTCTTTGCGTTTGCGATGCAGTGCATGTCCACGCTGGCCGTGGTGCGGCGCGAGACGGGGACCTGGAAATGGCCCGCGCTGCAGTTTGCCTACATGACCACGCTGGCGTATGTCGGCGCGTTTCTCGCCTATCACATCTTCAGTTGATCGCGGCGGCCGACAGCAGGCTGCGAATTTCCCGCGTAGATTACTGGTAGAATCGAACCGCGATGCCAATTCCTCTCGATACGCGCAAGAAACCAACGGATATCAAGGTGCACGTCTCGACTGGCGCGGGGGTGGACATTACGTGGTCCGACGGGCACACGAGCCACTACGCGTTTGACTATCTGCGCGACCGCTGCCCGTGCGCCACGTGCGACGACGAGCGAAAGAAGAAGGCTGAGATTAGCAAGCATGTCTCCGGCGCGGCGGGGTCGGCGGCTGTCCTGCCCATGTTCAAGCCTAAGCCCAAAGCGCGCGCGGCCAAGGCGGTGGGAAACTACGCCGTGCAGATCGAGTTTACCGACGGCCACGCCACCGGCATCTACAGCTTTGAACACCTGCGAGAAATCTGCCCCTGCGATGCCTGTGCCGCTGAATTCCACCCCTATTAGGGCAACTTTACACGATGCCTTTCGTAAATCAGCTTGCCCTGGGGTGCATTGGGATCTAGAGGCGGTCTTTGTGGATGTGGCTCGACCTCAAGAAGCCATCTCTTGCATCGCTCAATATTCGACAGCGTCAGAGGATAGTTGATAACTGGTGAATCCCAGTCGTGCAAGACGTCCGCAAGAAGGTCGTCCTCCTCCCAGTCAAATCGGTCCGAGGTTAGCAACACGAAAGCGATGGGCTCGAGGGATGCCGGTGGTAGCTCACCTGCGAGGACAGTATCACACAGTCGAACCAGCATTTGGCGATTGATGTGGAACTCTGAATCAAGATCGCGGACTCGAACGACCTGGCGAATCTCATCTATGTTTTCGATTGCATTTTCCACATCGCGTGCAAGTTCGGCGGGGCCGACGACTCCGAGAAAGAAGTCTCGCAAGGTAGTTTCGTTCATGGCTCTATTGAGTTCGCATCACAAGGATGGCTTCGGCGATGCTGCGGAGGATGAGGATGGCACCGGCAGCGATGAGCAGGGGCTTGATCCAGTCAAAGGGCGTCCAGGCAATGCCGAGCATTACGACGCCCACGAGCGCCAGCGAGCCGCCGCGGACGTAGTGTTCCCAGCGCGAGGCGTAGCGGCCGGCGCGCGTCGCAGCGCGCAGCCCCCAGTACACCAGAAAGGCGCCGAGGACGAGCCAGGGCACGCTGCGAAAGTTATGAAAAAAGCGGCCGGTCAGCGCAACCCAAACCAGCAGGCCGCCGAGAAGCAGCAGGATCAGCTCGTTGAAGAGGCGGAGAAGAGAGTTCGTGCTCAGCATTGGTCAGAGATGAGGCCTCGGCCCGGCCGTTATTCTAACAGCATGCTGAATAGGTCGGTCTGCCTGTCATTCTGAGGAGCCGAAGGCGACGAAGAATCTCTCAAGTTCTTTGACATCAACAGAGGGATTCTTCGCTTCGCTCAGAATGACACCTTCAAAACACTTTTTCAGCAGCCTGGTAGGGGCACCTGCCGCGGCGGGCTGCGCCCCTACAGTTTGAAATGCTGGCGCGAGCGGGCGTGATCGGGCTGGTCTTCGCGGCCCCAGTCGGGATTGGTGCCGCGCTCGAGAGCGAGGAAGTAGCTCAGGAGTTGCGCGGCGACGGTCTGCGGGAAGGGCGAGAGCCACTCGGGGACGGCGGGAACTTCGATGACGCGCTCGGCAAGAGCGCCAAGAGAATGCTCGGCGAGAGGGCCAGAAGCAGAACCGGCGGGGGCGGCCAAAGCGCCGGAAGAAGAAGTGGCGGATGTGGAGGGCTTGCCCGCGACACAGACGGCGACGCGGGCGACTCCCAGTTCGCCGACGGCGGCGAGGACCTGCCGGGCGCGATCGTCGGCGGGGCCGCCGGAGAGAAAAGCAACCAGCGCGGCGCGCGAGTCCATCTCCGAGAGCGGGCCGTGGAGAAACTCCTCGGTTTCAAAACCTTCAGCGGCCACGTAGCTGGTTTCTTTGACTTTCAATGCGGCTTCGCGGGCGGTGATGGAGTTGGGTCCGGCGCCGACAAAGATGAGTCGCTGGCGCGCGGCAATGGCTTTTGCGGCAGAGCGGGCCTGAGGCTCGGAGGCGAAGACAGAGGTGATGGCGTCAGGGATGCGCTCGAGTGCGGCGCGAGCTGCGGCTGCATCAGACAGCAGATTACGTTGCTCGGCGATGCGGATGGCGAGCGCGGCGAGAACGGCGAGTGCCGTGGTGTAGCTCTTGGTGTGTGCGAAGGAGATTTCCTGCTCGCAGGTGGGGAAGACGAAGTCGGCGGCGCGGATGCCTTCGCCGCCGCCCTCGCCGGTGATGGCGATGGTCAGCGCGCCGGCGGCTTTGGCGCGGCGGACGGCTTCAACCGAGAAATTCTTCCAGCCGCGGTGGCTGGTGGCGATGAGGGCGTCGCCGGGGCCGAGAGCGAGCGGGTAGTTGACCAGTTCGAAGGACTGCTCGACGAGCGGGGCGAGACGGCCGGCGGTGAGCAGTCGGAGAAAATAACCACCGAGCTGCGCGGCGTGGCCGGACGTGCCGATGCCGACAAAGATAAGCCGCTCGCGCGCAGCAGCAGCGTCGGCGGCGCGGTCGATTTCAGCGCGGTGCGTGCGAAGCAGGCCGGCGATAAGCGCGGGCTGGAGCCGGATGGCGTCGTACATGTGGTACGGATGCGCCGTACGATTTTCTTTCATGCTGCCCGGTGCTGGAGAGATGGTTGCCATAGCGGCAAACAGATGATCGCATAAGAAAGGAAAATAGAAATTAGAAAATGGAAATTAGAAAACCGGCGTCAAACACCAAATTGGCTGTCCCATTTCAGTATTCCAGGTTCAGTTTTTCTGGCGGATGAGCGGGACGAAGGCGACGGGCATAATGTCTTCGACGCGATAATCGCGCGGGCCGCGCGTGCCTTTGGTGACGACCTTGAGGATTTGCGTCTGCCACGCGGGGCCGACAGGGATGACCATGCGCCCGCCGGGCTTGAGCTGCTCGACGAGCGGCATGGGAATTTCGGGCGCGCCAGCGGTGACGATGATTCCGTCGAAGGGAGCTTTCTCGGGCCAGCCGAGATAGCCATCGCCGATGCGGACTTCGACGTTGGAGTAGCCAAGCGAGCGGAGGCGGTCGCGGGCGACGGTGCCGAGCGGCTCGACGATTTCGATGGTGAAAACTTCTGCGACCAGCGGCGAGAGCACGGCAGCCTGATAGCCCGAACCGGTGCCGACTTCGAGCACGCGGTGACCGGGTTGAGGGCGGAGCAGCTCGGTCATGATGGCGACCATGTAGGGCTGAGAGATGGTCTGGCCGTGGCCGATGGGGAGCGGGCGATCTTCGTAGGCGTAAGGGGCCTGCTGGGGCGGGACGAAGCGGTGGCGCGGGGTGCGGCGCATCGCGTCGAGCACGCGCGGGTCGCGGACCGCCGGGGAGTCAAAGTAGCGCGGCGCGGCGATCTGAGTGCGGACCATCTCCTCGCGGAGGCGGCGGTAGGTTTCTTCGCTGGTCTGAGCGAGGAGAAGAGAAAAAGCAACCACAAATGAACACAGACAAACACACATAAGAGTGAGAAATTTTCTGGAAAGTGTCCCACGGGTGAGCATAGCCAGCGGCCCTCTTGATAGATTTTACGCCTTTCTCTTTGCATGGGTGTTCATCTGTGTGAACCTGTCCCGAGCGAAGTCGAGGGATCTGTGGCTTCAAATTCCTTTCTAGGGAGCTGCGATGGCGAGATACGTGACCCTGCATACGCTGGCGTGCCTGACGCGTCGGGGAGCCGAGGAACTGACCAAGAGGCTTTCGGCGGCGCAAGAGGTGACGGCGCGGCGCGTGCAGGTGAACCTGGTCGAGGGGAAGATGCTGGTGGAGTTTGAGTCGGCAGACCGGGAAACGCTGGAAGCGTGGCTCAAGAAGAACGCATTTCACTACGACTGGCTGCTGCGACTGGAGTTGGAAGCGGAGGGCGGGCGGCAGGTGACGGCGGGTAGTGTCCTAATTTCAGCAACAACATAGTTGACGGAGTACGCTATCCGACCCAAGATGCCCATGTGCGAAGGCGGAGCGTGTCCAGCACTCGCTCGGAACATTCGATGATGAGCCGCAAAGAACATTGGGAATCCATATATGCGTCCAAGAGGGAGGCAGAGGTGAGTTGGACGCAGCCGGAACCCAGCACGTCCCTGTCGTTAATCGGCGATGTATGCCAGGCCGGGCGGGTGATCGACGTGGGCGGTGGAACGTCCTTCCTCGCCGACAGGCTTTTGGACGGCGGCTATTCGGTAGCCGTACTCGACATTTCAGAGGCAGCGTTAAGCCGTGCCCGCAACCGACTCGGAGCGAGAGCGGATCAGGTCCATTGGATTGTGGCCGACGTGACGACCGGTCCTGACCTTGGGATTTTCGACGTCTGGCACGACCGGGCGGTATTCCACTTCCTCACCGACCCGGCTGATCGTGCCGCTTACGTGGCGCTGCTGGCGCGGACGGTCTCCGTGGGCGGGCACGCTGTGATTGCGACATTCGCGCCCGATGGGCCGCAGAGATGCAGCGGGCTGGAAGTCCGACGCTACAGCGGGCTGACGCTCGGTGCGGAGTTAGGGGCGGGCTTCGAGCTCTTAAGGAGCGTGCTAGAAACCCACATGACGCCATGGGGAGAGTCGCAGTCGTTTCAGTACAGTCTATTCGGGCGCGTCTGATGCTGCTGTGCCAACTACATTCATATCGGAACCAGGACTCTACCTGACGGCGTAAGGGCTTGCCTCGAACGGAGACTCCTGCTAATTTCTGTGGCGTTCCCGCGAATAGTGTTTCTCCGAACGGACCTACCGTTCTGATCGCCTGAAGGGGAGGTAAACAAAATGGCAGAGTACGCGCATCCGGAAGTGCTGGTGACCACCGAGTGGGTGGCGCAGAACCTGACCAACCCGAAGCTCCGCCTCGTTGAGGTGGACGTGGACACCTCAGCCTACGACCAGGGGCACGTGCCCGGCGCGGCGGGGTGGAACTGGCAAACCGAACTGCAGGACGTGGTGCGTCGCGACCTGGTGGACCGCACGGCGTTCGAACAATTGCTCGGGCGGACCGGCATCAGCAACGAAACCACCGTCATCGTCTATGGCGACAACAACAACTGGTTTGCGGCGTGGGCGTTCTGGCAGTTGAAATACTACGGCCACGGCGACGCGCGCATCATGAACGGCGGGCGCAAGAAGTGGCTCGAGGAGAAGCGGCCGATCACCACCGAAGCGCCAAAGATCACGCTGGCTACCTATCATGCGAAGGACCCGGACAAGTTGATCCGGGCGCGGCGAGACGAAGTGTTTGCGGTACTCGACCGGCGGTCAGACGCGCAACTGGTGGACGTGCGCTCGGTGGATGAGTTCACCGGCAAGGTGATCGCGCCGCCGGGGATGTCCGAGACGGCGCAGCGCGGCGGACACATTCCGGGCGCGGCGAGTATCCCGTGGGCGCAGGCGGTGAACGAAGACGGCACGTTCAAGAATGCCGACGCGCTGCGGCAGCTCTACGGCGGGAAAGGCATCACCGGCACCAAGGAAGTGATCGCCTACTGCCGGATCGGCGAGCGCAGCTCGCACACCTGGTTTGTGTTGAAGTACCTGCTGGGCTACGAGCGCGTGCGCAACTACGACGGCTCCTGGACCGAGTGGGGCAACCTGGTCGGCGCGCCCATCGAAAAAGAAATGGCCGCCGTGGCGAGGTAAGACCAGGGGACAGTCAAGAAAAAAACTTAGCCCCGCTTCTGGAGCATAGCGCGACGGAGGCGGGGCTTTTTGTTTGCAGCGGTGGCCGAAGGCGATGCGGATATCGTCCTTCTGGACCACCTACCGCTGGGGCGACAGCGCGGGCTAGCGGAAGAGGCCCGGTGCGAGGCCGTGACGCAGGGCTTCGTCTTCGATGGCGGCGATTTCGCTGCGCAGCTCGCGGGCGCGGCGTTCGAGCAGCCAGAGGCCACTTTCGGGCGTGATGCCGGCGTTGGGGCGGTCCACATTCAAGCCCCCCTCCGGGGTGCAGTTGCAGGCCAGGTTGCGGCGCAGGCTGGCAAGTGTTTCTTCCACGCGGGCAAGCTCGGCGCGAGGCTCGGCCATGTGCTCGAGATACCATTCGGGGTCCAGCTCCTTCGGAAGCCGCGGCCTCGGAGTAGTCTCCTCCACAACCACAGGTTCTTCGACAAGCTCTTCGCCAACAATGGAAATCAGCCCGCGGTCACGCAGGGCTTCCACTTCCTCACTCAACCAGATTTTTTCTTGTGCGGCGGGCTTGGGCGCAACTGTGCGCGGACCCGGCGCAGCGGGAGTGGTGAGAGAAGCGGCCAGCGTAAGGGCCAAGAGAAGAGTGTTCATGGGATGCTCCTCGGAGACTCGTGCGGGGAAGACGATTATACCTGAATGGAGAGCGGCTCATTGAGCGATTCACCGAACAAGCCTATCGACGGAGGGATTCTTCGGTCGCCCGCCGCGGCGGGCTCCCTCAGAATGACAGTTCGGCTCAGCGGGAGGAGGGGAGAGCGGGCGGAGAGGCGAGTTCGCGGCGGATGGCGGCGAGGGCTTCGGCGGGCGGGCCGATGCGGCGGTAGGAGGAGATCGTGGTGGTCTCGAAGAGCGAAAAGCCGAAGAGGAATTTGCGGCCGGTGAAGCTGTAGTCGTAGCGGGCGGGAAGCCAGAGGCCCGGAGCGACTTCGGTCTGCTCCATCACGATGCGGCTGCCGCGATAGATTTTGGCGAGAATGCCCGCGCCGATAGAGATGTCGCGAAAGATTTCGGCCTCAACGCGGACGAGCGCCCCGGCAGCTTCGTCAATCCAGACGGTGGCGCGGGCGTGGGTGAGGTATTCAGCGGTGCGGGAAAAGGGCTGGAAGGCGGGGTCGGGCTCGAGCTGGATTTTTGCGAGCGTGCGGCCGTTGCGCTGCTCGCGTCCGAGCCAGGTGGCGCGGTAGGCGCGGCGGAGGGCGTCCACCAGCGCGGCGCGCTCGCGGACGCGGCGCTGGTGCTTGGCGATAGCCTGGCGCTGGCGGGGATCGCCGGGACGAAGAGCTCCGGCCAGAGCGTGTTCGACGTCGAGGAGCTGGCGGCGATAGAGAGCAGCGTCCACGGGGCGGCCGTTTTCTTCCACCTGGGCGCGGATGATGCCGGTGCCGGTGGGCACAACGCGAAAGGTCTTGTCTTCGACGGGGCGCGCGACGTCGGCGGCTTTGCGGACCTGGCGGCGTTCGATGCGCTCGTAGAACTCGATCTGAGCGTCGGTGCGGTGTTGATTGGCGATCACACGGTCGAACAGAGCCTGAAGCTCGGCGGGCGAGGGGGCGCGGTCCTGCACGGCAGCGCGCGGCGGGGCTGCAAGCGCGAGGCAGAGAGACGCGATGGCGAAACGGCGCAGCATCGGAGGCCAGTATAGCGTCAGGAGTAGGATTCGCAGCGGGCGGCTGAGGGTTGCGAGGAGAGTCAGCTGAGAGCGATGACCCAGATGGGGACCAGGATGGTATTGCGGAGAGAGTTGAGGTCGTCGGTGATGTCTTCGAGGTGGGGGCGGCCATTGCGCGGCTGAGGCTGCGCGGCGTGCCGGCCGGGGTCGGGGACGATGATGATTCCGACATCGAGGCTGCCTTCGGATTCGGCCAGCAGGAAGCGGATGTAGTCGCGGTAGAGGAGCTCGCGGTTGCTGAATTCGATTTCGATGGCGACGCGATCCTTGTAGAGATCGAAGTACTGGCGGTGGGAGGTGCGCTTGCTGACCAGCCATTCGGTCCGCCAGCCGTGGCGGAGGAAGGCGTGCTGGGTCAACTGGTGGGGGCGGTTGCGGTCGGCAAAACCAGTGCTGGTGAAGTCCAGGTCGAGGTCAGTGAGGGTGCGCTCGATTTCCTTCTTGAGCCGGTGGTTGGCGGCGAGGATGGACTCGGCGTGGCGATGTTCAAAGGTACGGAGGTGCATGGGAGCAACCGGCCATCCTGAAGCAGCTGGGGGGCAGAAATATATTACTAATAACTTAATAATATTAACAGTAAAATATAGGATGCGCCGGGCAGGGCCAGCCGGGAGGCCCTGAGCGGGCCTCCAGCCGACAGTTGAGCTATTGCGGGGGTTTGGGGGGCTGCTGCTGCCGCTGGCGCTGCTGCTGCTCTTCGGTCCAGGGCGGGACGATGCCGTTCATGCGGGCGTAGGCGATGGACTGGCCCAGGTGTTCGTGCTCATGGGCGGCCAGGAAGAAGACGATTTCGCGGTAGGTGGCCTGGCGGTTGCCGAACCACGGGGAGGTCTTCTCGGCGTCGGCATCGGTTAGATTGTCGATGGCCTTGTGGACGTGGGCGAAGGAGTCCTTCACGATCTGGACGACCCTGGCCTTGTCGGTGGTGGACTTATCGAAGCCTTGCGGGGTGAACCCCTCCGGCGGGGGCGTACCCAGACGGCGGGGGATGCTGAAGTTGCCCCCAGAAAGATGCAGGAAGACCTCACTGATTGAGCGGACGCCTTCGCCCGGGCGCCAGGTGTACTTCTCGGCGGGGATGGCTTCTGCCAATCGGATGAGCTTGGTTTCGGCGTCTTCGATCAGGCGGAGGGCCTCGGCGCGGTAGCTGGAGGCGGCTGCGGCCGGAGCGGCTTGCGGAGTTGCTGCGGGCGTGGCGGCCTGAGCCGAAGCGGACGGAGTGGCGGCCAGCAGCAGGCAGCCGA
>CAZHLD010000017.1:35751-39065 GCA_964533185.1 uncultured Acidobacteriaceae bacterium
GGCGTGGCGGCCTGAGCCGAAGCGGACGGAGTGGCGGCCAGCAGCAGGCAGCCGAGAGCAACAGCAAAAAAGAGATGGCAACGCATGTGCTTCATGGTGATCCTCGTCTTCGCCAGTGGGGCGCCGCGACGCGCCGCCGGCAGTGGGTGAATTGGGCTGTCGTCCCGATGGGGGCAGAACACCATACTCCAAAGCGGGGCGGCGCACAATGCCGGAGCAAAGGATGGACCGAAATGGCGCATCGCGGGTGTAACAAGATGTAAAAAGGGACGGCGGGGAGGAGGCGGGGGAAACAAATAGGGGTAAGATTTCGTCTTAGATAGAAGAAAGGTGGGGTGTCCCTGTGCGCGGCAAAACCCGATTCACGACGGTGGCGCTGGGCGAGACGCTGCGGTTGGCGCTGGACACGCTGCGGTCGCACAAGCTGCGTAGCTTCCTTACCCTGCTGGGGATCATCCTGGCGGTGCTGACGCTGGTGGCGGTGATCAGCGTGTTGGAAGGGATGAACCGGTACGTGGCCGACAAGTTAGCGAATATCGGGGCTAACGTGTTCGTGGTGAACCAATTCGGGATTATTACCAGCTTCGAAGAATGGGTGAAGGCGCAAAAGCGGCCGCCGGTGACCTACGAAGACTATCAGTACTTGAAGGAGCACCTGAAGCTGGCGGCGCAGGTGGCGGCGGCAGACGACAAGCTGACCTTCGTGCGCTACGGGAACGAAACGTTGGACGACGTGGTGCTGCTGGGAGTGACGGCGAACTACGCGGAAATGCGCGGGCTGGACGCGGCGGTGGGGCGAAACTTCACCGAAACCGACGACGAGCACCGGTCGCCAGTGTGCTTCATCGGCGCGGATGTGGCCAAGCGGTTCTTCCCCGGGACGGACCCGGTGGGCAAGTCGCTGCGGGTGGGCTCGCAGGTGTACGAAGTGATCGGGGTGGGGAAAGCGCAGGGGACGGTGCTGGGCCATTCGCGGGACAACTTCGTGAACGTCCCGATGGGGTCGTACCTAAAGAACTGGCTGCGGGGCGGGGAATCGATCTTCCTGCTGGTGCAGGCGCCCAGCCCGGAGTGGATGTCGGCAACCGAAGACGAGGCGCGGGCGATGATGCGGGCGCGGCGGCACCTGAGCTACCACGCGCCGGACAACTTCGGCGTGGTGTCGCCGTCGAGCATCACCGGCCTGTGGGAGCGGCTGACCGGGCAGATCTTTGCGATTGCGGTGGGGCTGACGTCGGTGTTCCTGGTGGTGGGCGGGATCGTGATTATGAACATTATGCTGGCCAGCGTAGTGGAACGGACGCGGGAGATCGGTATCCGCAAGTCGCTGGGGGCGCGGCGGCGGCACATCGTGATGCAGTTCCTGGTGGAGGCGATGACGCTGACGGCAGTCGGCGGCGTGGTGGGGATCCTGCTGGCGGTGGGCGTGAGTGCGCTGGTGCGCGCGGCGGGTCTGCCGGCGCAGACGCCGGTACATGCGGTGGTGCTGGCGCTGGCGCTTTCGACCGGAGTAGGACTGTTCTTCGGGATTTACCCGGCGGTACGGGCGTCGCGGCTGGACCCGATCGAAGCGTTGCGGCAGGAAGTCTGAGGGAGGGAAGGGACCGGTGGCGCAAGATTACCGCGAAAACGTAAAGCTGGCGCTGGACACGCTGCGAGCGCACCCGTTGCGGAGCTCGCTGACGGTAATCGGCGTCGTCATCGGTGTGGGCGTGATCGTGATCGTGGCGGCGCTGCTGACCGGCTTTGGGCGGTCGGTGGAAAGCGAGATCACCGGTTACGGGGCGGACACGGCGTTTATTGCCAAGTTCAGCGGGAACTTCCGGATCGGGCGGCTGAGCCGCGAGGAACGGATGCGGAAGGAACTGACGCTGGAGGACGCCGAAGCAATCCAGGAGTGGGCGCCGTCGGTAAAGGGCGTGGCGACATCGCTCTTCCCTTCAGACGCAGACCACCGGGTGCGGTACAGGGACCTCGAGGTGGTCGGCCTGGACTACCGGGGAACGTTTCCGGCGTTTGCCCAGGTGTACGGGAACGCGGTGGTGAAGCAGGGGCGGTTTTTCACCGAAGCGGAAAACATCCGGCGCGTGAAGGTGGTGGTGATCGGGGAGGATATCGCCGAGACATTTTTCCCGGACGGAAGCGGCGTGGGGCGGGAGATCCTGATTGATGGGTCGGCGTATGAGGTAATCGGGGTGTTCGAGAAGCCGAAAGGCGGCTTCGGCGACAGCGACCAGGACAAGCGCGTGACCATCCCGTTCTACTCGATGCGGAAGACCTACCCGCAGGGCGACAACATCGGCATCCGCATCCAGGCATACCCGGGCCAGCTCGACCGTGCCGTCGACGAGACGCGCGACATCCTGCGTCGGCGCCGCGGGGTGAAGTACAACGACCCGGACAATTTTTCGATCCAGACGTCGCAGCAGATCGTCGAGCAGTTTGAGGGCATCGTGGGGACCATCGCGTTGGCGCTGGTGGTGCTGAGCTCGATCGGGCTGCTGGTGGGCGGCGTGGGCGTGATGAACATCATGCTGGTGAGCGTGACCGAGCGGACGCGCGAGATCGGCGTGCGCAAGGCAATCGGCGCGCGACGCCGGGACATTGCCTGGCAATTTCTGTTTGAGGCCATGACGCTCACAGCGATGGGCGGCGTGATCGGAATTGTGTTTTTCGGCGGGCTGGCGATGCTGATCCCGCTGTTCACGTCGTTTTCGACGGTCGTGCCGCTGTGGGCCGTAGTGGCCGGGCTGACGGTGGCCACTTCAATCGGTCTGATCTTCGGCGTGTGGCCAGCCATCAAAGCGGCGCGGCTGGACCCGGTGGAAGCGCTGCGCTACGAATAAGCAAGCCTTCAGCTCTCAGCCATCAGCTTTCAATAGTCAAGCTTCAGCGTTCAGCCTTCAGCCAACAGCTTTCAGCAGCGAGTCTTCAGCGATTAGCAAACAGCTGTGATTGAGGCGCGGCGCACGAGGAGAACTGTTGAACGGACCTCGGAAAACGGACAACGAATAACGGATTACGAGGAACGAATAACGTGGAACTATCTAATGCCCGGGGCGCATTGCGGCTTGGCGCCGCCGCTACGGGGTGGAGCGTGACGGTTGAGCAGCGGCGGGGCGGAGCGAGGCGAAGGCGGCGTCGGTGGAGAAGGTTTCGGGGAAGGCGAAGACGTAGCGCTTCAGGTGGCCGTGCCAGAAGCGGTGGAAGTTAAAGGCGCGCATTTCCGCGTAGGCCTGCTCGGGCGTCCAGCCGTGCTGAGCGATGCGGTGCGCGGCGAGCATCGTGCCGGTGCGGTCGGCGCCATAGTGGCA
>CAZHLD010000017.1:39165-42528 GCA_964533185.1 uncultured Acidobacteriaceae bacterium
GCCGGTTGTTGCGCAACGGCTGCCCTTGCCTGCTGCGGGCTTTGCCAAATCAGGCGAGGCTGCGCCCCGTACCAGTCGGTTTGGGGCTGCGCGCCAATGGAGATCGCCCCGACGATTGCCACCAGCGCAATCAACAACACTCGCCCGCGTTGAAAGTATCCGCTCACCGTTAGTGACTCTAACCTTTTATGATGCTAGGTAACCGCCCGCGAGGTGTCAACCCGGCGTGTAGAGAAGTTTCCTCTGGCAACGGGAATGAGAACGGCGGTTCACTCTTCCCTACCGAAAGCGGCGCTGTGGGAGATGTTCCTGTCAAAGTGACGTACACACAAAATGGGCAAAACGCTACCGCCACCAAGAACATCACTGTCCAGAAACCCACCAGCCTTTCGATAGTTCCTGGATCTTCCTCAACCACTTCTGAAGGACCTTGTACAACTAGCCAGGGCTTGCCTGGATGCGGCGTGAGGAGAACTTTCGTCTACCAAGTTCAGGATCAATTTGCGTTGGCTGTTCAGTTTGGTGGCATGCCGTTCTGGGATTCCGTTGTTGCCCTCGCCTTGCCGACCGGATGCACTCGTCCCAGGCGAACGTATGCTCAAAGCAGTAATGAACTTCCTTTCCGCCGGAATCCCGTGCGAGCCTCTGACGCATGAGCCGTAGCATCTCCAGTGCATCTTCACGCTTCTGGTGCACTTCGCCCCCGGGGAGCCAAGACTCGAGAGCCTCGATCTCTTGGGCAGACAGGCCGAGCGATCGCGCGCGAGCCAAAATCTGGTCATAGCGTCGGTCGGGATAGAACAGGCTCTTCGCGACTTGTTCGAGGCACTTCCGAGTCTTGGAGCTGAGCGCGCCTTGTCTCTCGGCCGAGGCTAGAGTCGCCCGGATGTCGACCATGGCGACGGACGAGGGCCGATAACCTTGTTCCTGGGGTGCGTGAACTACGGCCACCTCGTCGTCGTCCTCTAGAATCCCGTCGCTAAACGCCTGAAAAATTTTTCCAACACCCTCCATTCCAAAAGGTGCCAGTTCAGCTGCTCGAAGGGCCCCCATACTGGCACTGCCGAAAACATGGATCCCTTCCTTCATAGCCCAGAGGATCTCCTTGTGCCAAACAGCCGGAACTCGCTCGAAGTAGCCGTCAATGATGCCGATCGCACGGGGCCGTTTGCATGCGATCCGGTACACATCTCCTTGCGCGGCGGGTGGCATGTAAACGGCTTCCAGTTCGCCCCGAGCCTCCTGGGCAGAAAGCGTGGGGCCTGTAAACACGTATGCAGTCACGATGGATTCCCCAGAATGGCCAATGCCCGCGGGCCGGGAATCGAGTCCATGGGAGTTTCCGAAAGCTCCATCTGTGGAATGATTACGCGCACAACGGGCAACCGAAATTCCGGCTTCGTCAGATCGACCACAATCACGCTCTTGATTCCGGCAGACTCCAGTTTCTCCAGTTCCCACTGTACATCCTCCTGAAAGGTCGCGAACTTCTGGGAGGGAGTGTTGCCGAAATCGCGCATGGGGCCGCGGGCTTCGGCCAGTTGACGGTAGTGTTGCAAGTCCCGCAGGCTGAACATTCGCTTGTAGTCTGCGCGAGGAATGTCGTCTCGCGAACCGGCAATGTAGGTGAGTCGGCCCTGCGCGGCCTCCGTAAGCGCCCGCAGCAGGGCTACCTCCCGAACCGGATGGCACCCGGACCCGTTCGCCGGAGGCATGAGGTGCAGAGGGTTGTTCGAGCGGTCCGTAATCAGGCAGAAGAACGCCGGGATACCCACGTTGCTCGTGACGCCCCAAACGACCACAGAGATGCCGGCCCTTTCATACTTGCTCAGGAGTTCACGACAGTCGGGATCATCCACCGTGTCGAGATCGATGCGCGAATCATTCTTTCTTTGATCACTTTCCAAATTCCAGAGCGCCTGGGCGTCGCGCTCCACAACCTCACAAATCCCGTGGCTGATGGCCTCCAGGAGATGGTTGCCAGATGCCAAACCGTTTGAGCTGGCGACGAAGCATCCCATCCCGGGCGGGAAAGGTAAGGTGTAGTCCAGGTGTACGAGCTCGTAGGGAACCCACATGCTTGTTTGCTGCAGCAGGTCGTAGCCTTCGATCCAGAGCATTCGCAGATGCGGGTGAAAGACCGAATCGATTGGTTTCGGGAGCCATTCGATGGGAGCCAGATTGTGCGTGTAGCAGAGCTCCTCATAGGAGGCGAATTTCAGCGGGAGGGTGATGCGTTCGGCGTGGTAGCCCTCAATGGACTCCATCAATCCAGAAGCCCTGGCTGACGCAAAATCGAGACCCTTGCCCTGCGAGATCGCAATCGACCGGGAATTCGGCCGGCAGACCATGAATACAGGGATTCCCACGCGGTCGAGACCAGTTACATTGGCCACTCGCGTAATGCCCATCACCGACTGCAGGCCCCGGACCCGCTCGACGGTTTTTTCCGGCGCGAGCGCCCGGTGAGTGCCACGCAAGAACGTCTTTGGGCCCGGGTCGTTCAGCCCAGGGAGGACACACTTCCTTCTGATTGTGCCGGAGGGTCTCACACCATCTCCGCAGGAAACCTGCCTGACATGAACGCCGCTCCGATGGAAGAGCGGCAAAGAATCAGCGCTTGCCTTTGACGGTTTTCTTCAGATTTGGAATGTTGACCATGTAGGGCTTTTGTCCCTTGACCATGACCGCCTTGGGGCCCCCCACCATGACACCCGGTTTTGGCTTGACCATGACGCCTGGTTTCGGCTTCACCATCACACCCGGCTTGGGCGCCACCATGTACGGCGCTTTTCCGGGTGCCTTGAAGACCAGCCCGGCCGCCCGCACCGCCGGGACATGAGCACCTTTGGCCTTCATTCCCTTGCGGTCCATGAGCTTGCGTGCTTCGTGGGTGAGTTGGACTGGGAGCCGGTAAGCCTTGAGGGCGGAGTCTGGAATGTGGTACAGGGCCCCGTCCGCCCCGCGAATCAATGTTCCCTTGCCTGATGCCTTCCGCTTGCGCACGGCCATGACTGCCTCCTTATCGCTGACTTTGGTTGACCAAGGTGGGGGGCATCATACACCTCAAGGGAGGATAAGCAAGAAGAACCGTTTTCGGCCGATGCAGTCCCTAGGTAGCGGGGAAGCCGGCACGACGCAACAGTTCATCGAACCGCGGGTCCGCGCGCAGGGGATCAAAGATCGGATAGACTCGTAGATAGAAAAAGCGGTAGCTGCCTTCGATGCGAGCCTTCTCGAGCCATTGGAAGGCGTGATCGAAGTCCCCCAGCCCCACATAGACCACAGCAATGAAAAATGGCGAGACGTATCTCTTTTCGGATTGTCGAAACAGTTCCGCGAGGATCTCTTGCGCTTTCTCGG
>CAZHLD010000017.1:42628-44423 GCA_964533185.1 uncultured Acidobacteriaceae bacterium
ATCTCGGTGAGCGATTCCTCAAACCTCCCCACCTGGGTCAGGAACTCGGCATACTGTCGGTGGCAGACTTCGCTGCCGGGATTCATCGCCAGAGCGCGCCGGAATTCACTTTCGGCGGTCCGATAATCGCGTTCACTTTCCCAGATCACTGAAGCTAGGCCACAGCGTGCTTCGGCCAAGTCGCCGTCCATTTCGAGAGCGCGAATCAGCGAAGCCTTTGCCTGGGGGAGTGCCTCCCGCGGAGAGCGAAACTCATAGCCCGCCATGACAATATAGGCATCGGCCAGGCCGGCATGGGCCAAAGGAAAGCTTGCATCCATTTCAATCGCACGCTCGAACAGCTCAATCGCCTTCTGGACTCCTTCCTCGGTTCTCTTGTTCAGCAGGAAGCGGCCCTTGAGGTACGTTTCGTAGGCTTTTTCGTGTACCCGCTGTGCCTTGGCCAGCCGTGCCTGCTCGTCGGGAGAAACCTTGACATGGACCTCGCTTGCAATCGCTCTCGCAACTTCGCTCTGCAACGTCAGGATGTCCTGGAATTCCCGCTCATAGCTTTCGGCCCAGAGATGCGTGTCGCTGGCAGCATCGATCAACTGCGCGGTGATTCGAACTCGCTGGCCAACCCGCAGCACCGATCCCTCAACGATCGCGTCCACCTTGAGCTTCCGCGCAATCTCTCTCAAAGATTTTCGTGCCCCTTTGAATTGCATGACCGACGTCCGCGACGTGACGCGGAGGGCGCTGATCTTGGCCAGCGTGGCGATCAGGGCTTCGGTCATGCCGTCGGCGAAGTAGTCGTCCGCGGAACCGGAGAGATCCTCCAGCGGGAGCACAGCCAAAGAACGTATGGCCCCGCGGTCCGGTTGCTGGAGCGAAACCCGCTGCTTGCTGCCGGAGGCAGACCCCGACCGAATTGCTTCCAGCGCATCCTGTACGTCTCCGGCCCGCTGATAGCGCTTCGCCGGATCTTTGGTCAGGCAGCGCTCGATCACATCACGGAGTCCGGCGGGGACCCGCGCCGAAAGCGACGGCGCCATCTGGCTCAAGATGGCCGAGGTGACCTCGAAGCCAGTGCGTCCGCGGAACGGCAACTCGCCCACCACGAGTTCGTAGAGCACCACCCCGAGTGCCCAGATGTCGGTTCGCGCGTCGGCCGTCTCCCCGCGCAGGACTTCCGGGGCCATGTAGGCCAATGTGCCCGAGAGGCCGCCGGATTCGCCGAGCGTCTCCTGCGAAAGCGTCACGCCTTCGAGTTCTTTTCCCCGAAGGCGTTGCGCGAGACCGAAATCCAGCACCTTCGCCCGCCCTTCCGTGGTGATCACGATGTTGGCCGTCTTCAGGTCCCGGTGGATGACGCTGCGGGAGTGAGCGTGCGCGAGTGCGTCGGCAATCTGCGCGGCATAACGGATGACCGTCTCGACCGGCAGGCGCCGTTCGGAACTCAATGCGTTCAAGGGCTGGCCTTCGACCAGCTCCATCACGATGTACAGTTCGCCGAAGGCTTCGCCCACTTCGTGGATCGTGCAGACGTTGGGATGGTTCAACGAGGAAGCGGTACGTGCTTCGTGCAGAAGCCGCGAATGCCCGGACCTGTCCTCTGTTTTGCCAGCGGGAAGCACCTTGATGGCGACGTCGCGCTGCAGCCGCTCGTCGTGTGCGCGGTAGACCACACCCATCCCGCCAGCCCCGATGCGCGAAACGATGCGGTAATGGCCCAGCGTTTGTCCGATCATCAGGTGGAGTGCCTGTGCGGCATCTTAGGTTCAGCGAGAAGGCAAGTCAATGAAGGCGGCAAACC
>CAZHLD010000017.1:44523-47531 GCA_964533185.1 uncultured Acidobacteriaceae bacterium
GCATGGCGAACCAGCGCTCCACCAAGTTGATCCACGAGGCTCCCGTCGGCGTGCAGTGGAGATGAACGCGCGGATGCTGATCCAACCAGCGGCGAGTCCGGGGGGGCTTTGTGTGTGCCGTAGTGGTCCAAGATGAGGTGGGCCTCGAACCGGGCCGGCACCGCCGCGTCGATCGGCTCGAGGAACTTGCGGAACTCGATGGCCCGATGCCGCCGAGGGCACTGCCCCAGCACGGCTCCGCTCTTCACATTGAGCGCGGCCAACCGAGAGGTGGTGCCGTGGCGCACATCATCATGCGCCCGCTGCTCCGGCGGGCCCGTCCGCATCGGCAGCAGCGGTGGCTCGTTGAAGGCCGAGTTTGCTGAGCACCTGGGGATCAGCGAGGCGCGCGTGCCGAAATACATAAAGGATCACTGCGTCGTGCGCTGGCAGCAGTTGGACGAAGGTGCCGGCCCGCTGGCCCACTTTGCCATTGCCGTCCTTCGGCCCGCCCTGAACGAGTGAGCTTGCCCTCAGTCAAGCCCCTGTAGTGCACTCAGCTAAAACTGGACAGGCAAGATGTATATGATTCGGCACCCTGGCGCGCGTTTGTTGAAAGCCGTGCAAGCGATGTCAAATGCAATTCGCGCGGCCGGTGCCGTGGTCGACGCCTGCCGGTCGAACGGTTGCTGACGCAGAAGCGTTGCGCGTATACTGCCGCCATTAAACCCTTGGAGAACCTGAAGGAAGACATTTCGCTGGGACAGGAGGTCCAGATGAACTCGCGACCCCAGTTTGCCACATTCTCTCTGTTGTTGCTCCTTACTGCCTGTTTTCTTTCTTGGCCCTTGCAGGCCAATGATGAACGAACCGCTGCCGGGCGGCTCGCTGAGTCGCTCCCCGCACGCAATTCGGCGGAGCTCCCGCAGGCCGCGCCGCCCGGCCAGGCTGCTACCCCACAGTCTCCCGCGAACGACATTGGCCCGCTGTTTCCTGTCGTAAAGGACGGAAAATGGGGCTACATCGACAGGACCGGCAAGATAGTCATCCCGCTGCAGTACTCAGATGCCTATACATTCTCTGAAGGACTAGCTTCCGTTCAGCCGCCGGGCGGAAGCATCGACAACAGGGGCAGGACGCTCGTCCGGCTCGGCTACATCGACAAGACCGGCCAGATGGTCATCCCGCCGCAGTACTCCACTGCAAACGCATTCTCCGAAGGGCTGGCTTTGGTAGGGGTCGGCAGAAAAGGCGGCTACATCGACAAGACCGGCCAGATGGTCATCCCGCCACAGTACGACATGGCCCAGAGCTTCTACGAAGGGCTGGCCGGTGTTTATATCTTCGATCGCCTTCGCTTTGGAGTCAAGGTAGGCTACATCGACAAAACCGGCCAGGTGGTCATCCCGCCACAGTTCTCCGGCGGTGGTCCATTCTCCGAAGGGCTGGCTCCCGTAAAATTCGGCAAGAAATGGGGCTACATCGACAAGACCGGCCAGATGGTCATCCCGCCGCAGTACGACATTGCCTATCTACACACCGAAGGGCCGGCAGCCGTTAAGGTCGGCGGAAAGTGGGGCCACATCGACAAGACCGGCCAGATGGTCATCTCGCCACAGTTCTCCGAAGCGTGGGGATTCACCGAAGGGCTGGCTGCCGTAAAGGTCGGCAAAAAATACGGCTACATCGACAAGACCGGAAAGATGGTAATCCCACCTGAGTACGACATGGCTTGGAAATACTCAGAAGGGCTGGCGGCCGTTAAGACCGGGGGCAAATGGGGCTACATCGATAAAATCGGCCAGATGGTCATCCCGCCACATTACGACTTGGCTGAATTCTTTTCCGATGGGCTGGCTTACGTAAGGGTCGGAGGAGGGAAATGGGGCTACATCGACAACACTGGGAAATATGTTTGGCTGCCAACAAAGTAAAGTCTTTGCTTGCTTGCGGGCCACGAATCCTCGATCCCATCCCCATGAACGAATGACTTTTCAGTGCGACAAGAGGTCCACACGAACTCGCGGCCGGCTTGCCACATACTCTCTGCCGTTGCTGCTTGCTTCCTGCTTGACTGGTTGGAGCTTCTCAACCGCTGACAGGAGCGCCGCGAATTGAGGTGTACTAAAAAATGAGGCCCTGACTGTCTAAATCAGCGGGGGCACTACACGTCTCTCCGCTTGGACGTATTCGCAATCGCTCGACGTTCCACCCTGAACCACGCTGGCCTTCCGTTGGCTGCCCCCAGGTACCGTTCACCCCCCTTTTTGTCCCGTTTGGTACATCGGGCTAGACGGGGTAGAACTTAAGGCTCAAACTCGCACAGGCTAATGACTTAGCTGGACGCCCGAGGAGTGTACGTGCCGGGGTATTCGGGCAGTGGGGGTCGCCTGGGTTTCCTGAAGTTCACCTGATACGCCATCTTTGTGTTTCTTGATGAAGGAGAGGAATAGAAATGCCTAAGACGATTGGCACGCAGGCCTGGAAACTGTTTGACGCTGCCCTCTGCAAGACGGCCGCCGTGACCTTCAATACCATCCAGTTTTTCAACAAGCACAATCCAAATCCTTCCTTTACGCCGAAGTGGTCTGAGAAGCCGCTTCTGAAGTCGTGGGAGAAGACCAAGCCGACGCTCGGCTGGCCCCGCACCACCGATTCGCTTTGCCCGGGCTGCGTCCGGGAGGCCCGCGAAGAGATCTTTGCCGGTCGCAAAGACTGGCGCGACCTGATGCACGAGAAGGTCGGCGAGATTAAGGCCCAGATCATCGAGCGCAACGGCGAGGTCTGGATGGTCAAGGAATGCCCCACCCACGGCCGCTATGAAGACCTGATGGCCGTTGATTCACGCTTCCTCTCCTGGATTGAGAAGAATTTTCCCGGCCGCGACATCCCGGCGCACAACGACGAAGACCTGCACAAGCACGGCTCCAGCACCGTCCGTTACGGCCGCGGCGCTGTCCTGACCGTGGACCTGACCAACCGCTGCAACATGATGTGCGACCCCTGCTTCATGGACGCCAACCAGGTCG
>CAZHLD010000018.1:0-21046 GCA_964533185.1 uncultured Acidobacteriaceae bacterium
GCCAGATGCTCCGCCGCCAGCGTTGGCCCGAAGCGTTCGCCCACTCCGCCCGAATACTTCTCGCGCACCAGGCGCAGCACCCGGCGTCGGCCACTCGCCGGTCCCGCTCCGCCGTGAGCAGCCCCTCGATGGTGCGCCGCAACTGCTGCAGAACCTCCTGCTGCACCTGCTTCCATCCTTGCTCGACCAAATCCCGCAATGTTCGTCTCTCAGGTAGGGATAGCATGTTGGGTGCCTCTCCTTTTGCCCCCCGCTAGGGGCCAAAGATTCGGAGACACCCTTTTCCTTTTCCACCCAGCTTTCAACAGAGAATCTTACAGACGGACAACAGGAGAAAGAGCTACGAAGGAGGCCGCGAAGCAAGAAAGAAGAAAACGGGCCCCGGGAATTCACAGACCCGGGGCCCGGTTGAGTGGAGCTTAGTACGTGGCGCCCTGCGGCACCCAGATGACGTCAATGCGGCGGTTCTGCGCGCCGGCACTGGCCTGGCCGCCAGCAGCGCGGACGTTGATGCGGGCCGCATCGACGCCCTTGCTGGTCAAATATTTCTGGGCATTGTCGCCGCGCTGCTGGGCGAGCGTGGCGGACCTGCGCTCCTTGGGATCGGCATAGCCGACGATGACGATCGTGGCGCGGGCGTCGCTTTGCATGCGCAGGGCAACGTCGTCGAGGATGCGCTTGCAAACGTTATCGATGCGCGCGCTACCGACGCCCTTGAAGAAGCATTCGTTGAGCTTGCTGGCCTGAGGCGGTGGCGGAGGCGACTGCACATCGACGGAAGTCGAGCAGTCGGCAGCAGCGCCGCGGCCGTCGTCAACACGGCCGGTGACGGTGTAGCGGCCCGCTGCCAGGCCCGAAGTATCGAGCTGCACCGCAGCGCCGGTGCCGAGCACCTGCCCGCCATTCGAGCGCCAGGAATAGTTAAGCGAATCGTTGTCCGGGTCGCTGGCGCGAGCAGTGATGCGCACTCGCTCACCCACCAGCACGGAGGTGCGGTCGGCCGAGCAGCTCATCGTCGGTGCGGCGTTGGGCTTGGGCTCCACGCGAACGTCCACGGCGCAGGAGGCCGCGCCGCCGGCACCATCGGAGACACGCGCTGTGATGGTGTAGGTGCCCGCAGCGGTGCCGGCCGAGCTCCAACGGGCTTCGGCGGCGGTACCGCTGACGCTGCCGCCTGTCGCGGTCCAGTCAAAGGTTAGTGGGTTGCCGTCGGGGTCGCTGGCGGTGGTGCGGACCGTTATGGCATCGCCCGAGCCAGCATACACGGAACCTGGATCAGCGGAGCAGGAGGCCGTCGGGTTGCGGTTCGCGGGCGGCCTGGGTTTTTCGGGCCAGTAGGTGGTGGCCAGCTTGACGACGAAACCGTGGCGATCTTCGTGGTTCCGGAGGTTTAACATATTGCGATATCCGACATCGAGCGCCACCCAATTCACGGGATAGATGCGAACGCCCCAGACGCCATCCACCGGGTCGCGGCGGTCAAAAGTCGTGTTCGGCGTGTGCGTGCCCAGAAAGACCAAGCCCGTGTATTCCTGCATGATCTGGATGCGGCTCCGCGGGAAGAGGATGAAGCCGGCTCCGACGCGCATCTGGTCAGCCTGGTTCATGGCGCGGACGCCATTGGCGCGCGGATCGCGGGTGAAGCGCCAGTCCCAATTAAAGGTGCTGGTGATCCAGCGGCCCGAGTTCTTGCTGAGGGCCAGGCCGAGGTTGTAGTTGAACTGGCCGCTCTGGGTGGTGTTGTTTAGAAGGTCGGGCAAGGTGGAGCGCGTGGGGAAGATGAAATCGTTGCGGACCGAAAAGCTGACCGGGTCGCCCTTGCGCTCCGAGAGGATGCCGAGCTTCAGGCCCAGGGTGACCTCGCCGACGCCGCCATCGTTGGTGCCCGCGAAGGGATAGTCCTCCACGTAAGGTGAATTGAAGCTCAACTGGCCAGCCCGGCCGATGTGAATGTGGCGGTACGGTTCAAAGACGCCGTACAGAGTGAGCCGGTCGGTGATGCCGTAGCCGGCGGTGTAGCCGAGGTTGAGCACGGTGATGCTTCCGGGCATGCGCGAGAACTTGTTGGCGTAGACGGAGAACGAAAAACCGTGGCGGGGCAACGTGTCGCCGGTTTCAACAGTGAACAGGCCCAGCGTGCCCGTCGTGGCTGCGAGCGGCGTCCAGGCCGGGTCTTCCAGATAGGTGTCGGCAGGACGCGGAGCCGGCCGCGGAGTAGCAGCCACGGCGCGGGCCAGTGGCGCGGGCTTGGCGGGAGCGCTCCCGGCGGGCTTCGCCAGGCTCTCCTTCGAAGAGGTCTTTGGGGAGGCGTTGGCCTTCGCCTTGGCCCTGGCATCCCCAGGGGTATCCGCGAGGCCGGCCGGCACCAATAGCAGACTCAGGGACAGCACTGCTCCGACTCGCAGCGGGACTTTCATCGCGACCTCCTCGACCACTTGAACCGGGTGCACAATTTCGCGCCTGATTGCTCCGTCGACTGAACCCAGAGGACGGGAACAGGCAGATATGCTCCCCAGGGAAAGCCAGAAAACACAGCGCAGTACGGGCAGGAAAAGACACCCCCACCCGACTGCGAGAAAGGGCCTATGACCCGTTGCGATTATAAGGCAGCCGTTTTACAAGCCAAAAGGAATTTTCGCTCTATTTCTCTCCCAGTCAATGCCCCAAGGGAGGAGTTATCTGGAAGGACAAATTCCCGTCCCAGGTGGAATCTGAACCGCCGGGCAGGGGCAGATCAGACCAGCCCTGGCCCACAGGCCAGGAGGAGATGGCCTGTCCCCATCGCGGCATTGCGTCCAAAACGACAGGCCACCCCCGAACCGGCTGTGCCATCTCAACTGAGGAACAGGTCTCAGACCGGCGCGCTTCGGCCGGAGAAGTTGGGAGGAATGAAATGCATCGGAAAGCCACCGCGGTAGCCACGGCAGGGGCTTTGCTGGCCGCAACCTGGCTGGTCCCTGCGCGATCGATCGCCCAGCAAGCGCCCGCGCCGACGCCCAGCGTCGCGGCCTCATCGGTGCCCAACGGCACACGGTTCCTGGTGCGTTTGGAAAACGACCTGAGCACCCGGAAGCACAAGGTCAACAAGAAATTCAAGGCTAAGACGCTCGAGCCGCTGGAGACAGCCGACGGTTCGCTGGTGCCGCCGGGCGCTGAAATCCGCGGACACATCAGCCGGATCGAACCGGCGCATCTGACCGGGCACGCGCGATTGTGGCTGACATTCGACGAAATCAAAACCAAGCAGGGCAAACTCCCCATCGTGGCCGACGTGGTCAGCGTGCCGGGCGACCACAGCGTGCGCTCTGGCGAAAGCAAAGAAGGGGAGATCGAAGCGCGCACCAGCCGCAGCCGTCAGGACCTGGAGGCTGCAGCGGCCGGCGCGGCAATTGGTGCAGTGGCAGGAGCTACGGCAAAGGGCAAGAAGGGAGCCGCGATCGGCGCAGCGCTGGGAGCAGCGGCAGGCTTTCTGATCTCCACCGGTATGGGCCAGGAGCTGGAGTTGCCGAAAGGCACCAAGCTCGAGCTGGAGTTGGAGCGGCCGCTCTACGTGGCCAAGCAATAGGCGCACACGGGCAACGCAGCTCTCTTGGCATTCGCGGGCACTGCTGCTACATTCACTGACGGAACATGCCCGCGGACAACAAACCAACCGACCGTCTTCTGATCGTCGAAGACGAAGAGAATATCCGCAAGGTCTACGAGGCGCTTCTCCGCGACTGGGGCTATGACGTGCTTGGTGTGGGCAGCGCCGAAGACGCCCTGGCGCGGTTTGGCGAATTCCGGCCGGCCGTGCTGATCGCAGACGTCGAGCTGCCGGGCATGGACGGCTTGCACCTGCTCGAAAAGCTCCGCGACGAGCTGCAAAGCGTTCCCGCCATCCTGATCACCGGAAGAGGAAGCAAGGAGCGCGCCGTGGCCGCGATCGAGGCCGGCGCGTTTTGGTACATCGAGAAGCCGGCGGATGCCGCCGTGCTGCGGGCGCTGCTCGAGCGCGCGCTGGGGAAGGCACGCGACCGGCGCGAGGTCACCACACTGCGGCGGGACCTGCGCCAGGCGGGCAGGCTGGGCGAGCTGGTGGGGGCGTCGAAATCCATCCAGGGAGTGATGCGCATTGTGGAGCAGGCCGCGCCTTCTTCGGCTTCCGTCTTGATCACCGGCGAAACCGGCTCGGGCAAGGAAGTGGTGGCACGCAACATCCACGCGCTCTCGCCGCGGGCCAGCCGGCCGTTTGTGGCCATTAACTGCTCGGCCATACCGGAAACACTGATAGAGAGCGAGATCTTCGGCCACGAGCGCGGCGCCTTCACCGGCGCGGCCGAACGGCGCGTCGGCTGCTTCGAGTTGGCCGACGGCGGCACGCTGTTGCTGGACGAGATCGGCGAGATGCCACCGCCGACCCAATCCAAGCTGCTGCGCGTGCTCGAAGACCGCTCGGTGCGCCGGCTGGGCAGCAAGTCCGAAACACCAGTGGACGTGCGCGTGCTCGCGGCCACGAACAAAGACCCGGAACAGGCCGTCACCCGCGGCGCGCTGCGGCAGGACCTTTACTTCCGTTTGAACGTCTTCCATATTCACCTGCCGCCGCTGCGGGAGCACAAAGAAGACCTGCCGCTGCTGGTTGAGCACATGCTGCACGACATCAACACCAAGCACGGGCGGCAGGTGCGGGGCGTCAATGCCGAGGTGATGCAGCTCTTCCAGGGCTACACCTGGCCGGGGAACGTCCGCGAGCTGCGCAACGTGCTCGAGCGGTCGGCGATTGTCTGCGACCGCGAGTTAATCGGGCGCGCAGACCTGCCGACCGACTTCGGCCGTGGCCCGGCGGCGGGAGCCACCGAGCTGGCCGCGCTGCGCTTCCCCATCGGCACGACCGTGGATGCCGTGGAGCGCGAACTGATCACGCAGACGCTGGCGGCCACGAGCAATAATAAGACGCGCGCCGCCGAACTGCTGGGCATCAGCCTCAAGACTCTCCACAACAAGCTGAAGGAATACGGCGCGGGCCCCGCGGAGTAAGCCGATGCAAGTCCGGCTAACGACGAAGTTCACCCTGACTGTTGCCCTGCTAGTGCTCGCGGTGGTGACCGTACTCTCCTTCCTTTATGTATCCATTCTTGCCAGCCAGCTGATCAAGGGGGTGGAAGACCGGGCCGCGTTTGTCGCCAAAATGGTGTTCCTGCAGGCGCAGAATGCTCTGAGGGATGCCGCACAAGAAGGGTCAGCGCCAGCTTCGAGCAATCCGGAAGACATCCGAGAATACTTGAGACGGACGCTGGCCGAGAACCAGGGACTGACCTCCCAAGTGGACGCCGCGGTCGGATACTCGAACTTTATTTTTGAGATCAGCATCGTGGATAGCAGCGGAAGGGTCTTGATTTCGAGCGATTCTTCGCTTCCGGGCCAAATCGCGTCGCGCCGCAACTCGCTCGAACAGCTCGCGCGTGGCGGACCACGGAAGCAGTTAAGCGCCATCCTCGGCCGGCTGCGCACCGACGAGGTGACTTATCCATTCAATCTTGGTGACCAGCCTTTCGGAGAGATCCGCGTAGCGACACAGGTGGGCTTGCTTCGCCAAGAACTACTGGCGGGCTTGCTCGCGGCCGGTTCAATCGCAGTGGTGGCCGTGTTGCTATCGACGCTGCTCGGGGCACTGGTCAGCCGGGCCACGCTGGCGCCGCTGCGGCGCATCTCGAAACAGTTGGATCAGATCGCTACGGGGCGGTTTGACCCCGAGCCGGAGTCGGGAGGCACAGCGACGCGGCGAGGAGATGAATTCGGACAGATGAGCACAAGCATCACGCAGATCGGCCAGCAGATCTCTCGAACCCGAGAGGAGATTGCACTCGACATCCTGATCCAGGCGCGAAGCGAAGAAAACCAACGAAGGAAGGTGCTCGAGGAGACGCTTGCGAACGCAGCCCATGAGGTTCGGAATCCCTTGCATTCCATGCAACTGTGGCTAGAAGTGCTGCGGGGCAATCTGCCTCTTGAGCAGGAAACGCCAGCGAACGCGGTGAAAGTGCTGCAAAGCGAGATCGAGCGGTTGAATCGTGTGGTGAGTCAGGCGCTGGACTACATGCGTCCGGTGGTGCCGCAGTTCGAAGAGACGAAGATGGAGAAACTGGTGGGAGAAGTACTTGAGGTACTGCGGCCACAGCTCCAGCGGGCGCGCATCGAGCTGGCCACGCAGTGGAATGGCGAACTGCCCGCGGTGCGCGTAGACCGCAAGCTGATCCAGGAGGCGGTGCGAAACCTGGTGCTGAATGCGGTGAAGGCCATGCCGCAGGGCGGGCAGTTGATGGTTGCCCTGGAGCGGCGCGGTGAGATGCTGCGTTTGACCGTGTCCGATTCAGGCTGCGGAATCCCTGCGGAGCATTATGACAAGATCTTTGCGTTATTCTTCACCAAATTCAAAGAGAGAGGTGGGGGTAGCGGAATCGGACTGGCCAGTACGTACAAGACTGTCCAATTCCACAACGGTTCGATAGACTTTGAATCGGAGGAAGGCCGCGGCACAACGTTCCGCATCGAGCTGCCGCTGGCCAACTGAATGGCGACGTACACCACAATGCAACGCGCCTGGCTCATCCCACTCGCGCTGCTGGCCGTTCTGGGGCTGGTTGCGGGGACCTCGGGATGCGTGAAGCGGCGGGTGCAGGCCGCGCCGCCGGTGATCGTTCCGACGCAAGCAGAAGAACCTGTGCGGGCCGCTCCGCAGCTGGAAACAATGCCAAGTACGCCTCCGGAGTCGAGTCCGCCGGCGCTGGTGGTGCCGGCAACCAAGACTCCGCCGGCACGGCGCGGCCCTCGGACGGAACCACCCGCGAACCCGCAGCCGGAGCCGCCTTTGCCTGCCGCGGCGCCGCCGCAAATCTCTCCGCGGCTCTCGGCGCAGGAACAGGCTGAGGCCGAGCGCCGCACCAGCGAGGACATCTCTCTGGCTGAACGCAACCTTTTGCTGGCTCCTGACGGCAAGCAATTGAGCGTGGCCCAGCGCGATCTGGTGGAAAAAATCCGCGGCTTCCTGGCCCAGGCGCGCGAGGCCATCCGTGCCTCGGACTGGGTGAGGGCGCGCACGCTGGCGCAGAAGGCAAGGGTGCTCTCGATTGAGTTAGTGAATTCGTTGTGAAAAGAAGTTGACCGTCTTCCGTTCTCCGCTCTCCGCTTCCCTGCCGCCTCGCCCGCCATTGCTGTTACTATGAGGATGTGAAGAACTACGATGTAGTCATCATCGGCGGCGGTCTGATCGGCGGCGCGATTGCATGGGAACTGGCGCGCCACGGAGTGCAGGTCGTCCTGCTCGACCGGCAGCAGCCGGGCCGCGAGGCGTCGTGGGCCGCGGCGGGGATCCTGTCGGCATCGCCGGAGAGTCCGGCAGCGATTCCGCTGGTGCCATTGTTCAAGGCCAGCCTGGGGCTGTACCCCCTGTTCGTGGCGGCAGTCGAGGAGGCCACAGGGCGCAGCGTGGGCTTCCGCCGCGAGGGGGCAATCGAAGCCTTCTTTGCCGGAGACGCGCGGCGCGAGCTGAGCACGTTCATTGCCTTGAACCACGGACTGGGACTGGCGGCCGAGCCGCTACCGGTCGAGGAAGCGCGGGAGCTCGAGCCGGCGTTGAGTGACGAGGCTCACGCAGCGGCGCTACTCCCGGATGAAGCCTCGGTGGATAATCGGCTGCTCACCGAAGCCGTGCTGGCGGCTGCGGCGAAGGCAGGAACAGAGATTCGCGCCGGCGCGGCGGTCGAAAGACTGATGCGCAGCAGCGGCCGGGTGACGGGCGTCGTTGCCGAAGGCGAGATGGTCGGGGCAGCCCAGGTGGTGCTTGCGGCGGGCTGCTTCTCGGCACAGATCGCAGACCTCGCGCGCTACGCGCCGATGCGTCCGGTGCGCGGGCAGATGGTGGCGTTGCGTTCCGACCGAGTGAATGTGCAGCGGGTGCTGCACTCCGAGCATGGCTACGTGGTGCCGCGCGACGACGGCCAGATGGTAGCAGGCAGTACAACGGAAAACGCGGGCTATGAGAAAGGCGTCACGGCCGGTGGCATCGAGCAAATTCTGCGTGCGGCCCTGGAAATCGCGCCGGGCCTGGCCGAGGCGGCGATTGTCGAGACTTGGAGCGGCTTGCGCCCTGGCACGCCTGACCATCTGCCGATCCTGGGCCCAACGGATATAGAGGGTCTGCTGATCGCCACGGGACACTACCGGAACGGCATCCTGCTGGCGCCGGTGACGGCCAAGCTCGTGCGAGAGTGGATCACGGAGGGCCAGACTTCTCTGGCGGTGGAGATGTTCAGCCCGATGCGGTTTGAGCAAGCGCCACGCGCTTCAGCGGCGGGTTAGAACGGGACGCGGCTGCGCTGCGGCGAGCGATTGGGCGGGCCTGCGAGCGTCGAGGCGCGGCCTGGGTCGGTGAAGTTGATGTATTCGGCGTCGAGGTAGAGCGGGCGGTCGAGCTCGACGTCGAGTGTCGTCCCGCGGGGCAATTCAAGCTCCGGCCCGCGGCTGAGCAGTACGGTCATCAGTCCGACTGCCGCTCCAACGCCCGCACCGATGCCCGCGCCCGTGCCGGTGCGCGTAGCAATCGCGCCGATGCCCGCGCCGGCGCCGGTGGTCTTCATCACCGTCCCGGCGTCTCCAGACTTGTCCGTATCCCCTTTGATCTTCCCTTCCCCTTCAGTGGTTTCATTTCCGCCAGTGCCGGCATTGGTGGGGACCGCGTTGAAGTCCACGGTGTAGCCATTGGGAAGAATCAGGGTGTTGAGGCGAATGCGGACCTCGCCGCGTCCCTTCACCTTGCCTGGACGCTTGGCTTCGAGGATTTCGCCCTGCACGTAGGAGCCGGCCGGGATCACGATACGGTTATCGCGGGTGATGGGGAAAAGAGTCTCGAGATAGATCGCGTCGCCGGGGCGAGCGTTGCGCGTAGTGATCGCGTTGTGGAGCACCAGCGGGAGTTTGGTGCCGGCCGGGAGGATGATCTTGGCCGGGTGCGTCTTTGCAGCAGGCTCGGTGACCTCGGCGGGCTTTGGCAACTCTTGCTGCTGGGTAGGCGGAGTTGGCTGCTGTTGAGCGTCGGCTGCCACCGCAAGCGCAAGTGCGAGCGTTGCGGCTGAGAAAAGCTTGGCTCGAATCGAAACGTGCATCACACCCTCCACAATGGTCCCTTCCGATTCCGATGCTGGCCCGCGGGCGAGGGATGTCTATAGTGTAACCCCGGTTGCCCATCGCAAGAGCAACCGTCTTGAAGAACGCATGGGCCGCAGCCTAGGGCCGTATCGTATGGCCGAGCGAGCGCAGCACGGCAAGGGCGTGTTCGAGCGTGGGTTTCTGCACGAAGAGGTAGTCGGTGTCGTAGGTAGAGACGACAGAAATGCTAAGACCGGCTTCGGCCAGTGGCCCGGCGAACGAGGCAATCACTCCGACGGCGCAGAAATCTAAGAGGCCTTCGACTTTCAGGCAGTGCCAGCCGCGGCTGGCTTTCACGTCGGCGGGGGCGCCGGCTTCGCGGCAGAAGATGGAGAGCTCGTCGGCGGTGCGCGTGACGGAGAAGAACGGGCCGTCGGTGGCCCAGGTGGGAATCGGCGCGGCGGGGTCGAGGCGGCAAAAAGCATAATCGCCAGGCAGGAGCGTGAAGGTAAGACTGCGGGTTTCCATGAGTGCCGGAGCGTCTCCGAGTATGCCATAGTACAAAGCTGGCGCGAAGAAAGCGGCTCAGGAGAGGGCGATGGCGAAGATTGGGTTGGTGTACGGGATGCGGCTCTTCCCGGCGGAGGAGCTGGCTGAGGTGCAGGCGGCGACGGTCACGCTGAAGAGCGGAAAGACGGCGCGCGTGACGATGCACCTGATCGAGGGCAGCAAGGATGAGATCGAGCGGACGCTGCGGCAATCGGTGGAGGCATTCTTCGACATGTATCCCGAGATCTGAGCTGAACCGCGAATGAGGGATCCTTCGTCCGCCGCGCCGGACTCAGGATGACACTCTGTGCTGACGTTTTTCAGCGGTTGCCGAAGTTTTCCGGGTCCTGTTCGCGCAGGCTGGGGTCGGCGGTGCCGGTCAGTACGACGGACTGGCCGGTGAGCTCGAAGCGCTTGCGGCACTTGCGGCAGGCCACTAGTTCATCCACGCGAACCATGTAGGAGCGGGCGGCGGCAAAGCGCTTGCGGTCTTCCTCGGAGGCGCCGCGGGGCAGCTCATTTTTCTTGGCGCGGACCATCCAGCGGATCGGGTAGGTGTCTTCCTTCTTGCAACTCGGGCAGACGAGCGGGATGGGCTTGGTCTCCTGCCGCTCGATGTAGAAGTCGCGCTCGTTCATCTCCCCGCCTCCAGTGGGCCGCTACTGCTTCGGCTTGGTCTCCTGAACCGCCCCGCGGGCCGCCTTTGAGGCATGGTCGGGCACCGCCTCGATCTGTGTGGCCACGCGGCGCACGGTGCCACCTTCAACCGCCTCCTCGCGGTACTTAATCTTGAGGATCATGCCGGGCACGAGCTGGCCGACGACGACGGTCTTCTCGTTGTATTCCACTTCGACCAAGCTACTGCCGCCGAGACCCTTCTTCACGACGGTCAGGACGTTGCCCTCCACCCGACGGAGCTTGCCGGAGAGCGACTTCGTGCGATCGGCAAGCGCAAGACTCCCCGCGAGCATCAGCACCAGAGCACCGGCCAGCAAGCCGTGGCGAAAACGGTTCAGGATGGAGGAACATTTCATGGCGATTTTCGACCGGGTTCATTGTCGCACGCCGGGGGACGGCGTGCCAGCGGCCGCTGGAGGCAAAAGCACAGGGGTATAAACAATGGTAACGAGGCACGGAGCTGGCGCGTCTAAAGTCAAAGAGACGGGGCTCGGACCGGCCGCGCCAGCCCGCTGAGGCTCGCCAGTCCGGTTGCAGTGATCGCATCAGGTCAGAGGGGTGGGGCGGGTGCTTTCCTACAAGCTGGCTCGGAAAATCGCACAGGGATTGTGTTGTCTGCTGGCCTGGGCGGGAATGGCGGCATGGGCTGCCACGTCGCAGGAAGCTGTACCGGCCTCGGCGCGCGCCGCGGGTGTGGTGCGCACGGCGTCGGGCATGGCGGTGCCGGGCGCGACCGTGCGCCTCGTGCACGCACAGAGTGGCAAGGCCTGGGTCACCTGGACCGATGAAAACGGCAAGTGGGAGATGCCGGGTTTGCCCGGGGGCGCATTCCGCATTGAAGCGCAGCAACTGGGATTCGCGCCGGCCATCTCAGAAATCGCCCTTTCGGCTAGCGCATCACCTGAGATCGACCTGAAACTTCGCATCGCCCCCTTCGATACACCTGCGACAGCCATCGCACAAACAACTCCGGTAGCGCCGACTGCTCCTCCAGGCGCGCAGGCACCACAGACTGCGAATCAGACTCCGCCAGTTGCAGGTGGAACGCCCGGCGCAGCGCAGGCTCTCGGAACAGGGACGCATACACAAACGAGAAACACACCGCCACAGCCCGGGGCCGGACGGCCCGGTGCACCGCAGCGTGGTCCGCAGGGCCAGCAAGTCCCCGCCAACATGGCCGAGCTTATTCAGCAACGGATGCGACAGGGCGGCTTCCAACAGGTGGATCCCACCGGGCAAGGGGGTGCTGCCGGTCCGGAGGGCGGAGTTGCGCCCATTTCTGATAACCCGCTGGGCGATGCGGCATCTTCAGACGCATTCCTGATCAATGGAACAGTGGGTCGCGGCGTCACTCCATCGGGTGAGAATCCCTTCGGTCCGTTCGGAGGTCTTGGCGGAGCCGGAGGATTCCCCGGTTTCGGTGATCCAGGCGGTTTTGGGCCCGGCGGAGTTCCGGGCCAGGGCGGCGGCATGCCCGGCGGGATGGGTCAGATCTTCATTCAAATGATGGGCGGGCCCGGTGGGCAGCAAGGCGGCCGCGGTCAGCAACAGGGTCAGGGACAGAGACAAGGGCAGGGCCAAGCACAAGGGCAGCGCACAGCCCAGGGCGGACAACAAAGCGGACAGCGCGAACAGGGCACACAGGGTGGCGGTCAGGGCGCTCCTGCTAACCAGCAGGTGGTGGTGGGCGGCGGCGGGCCCGGCGGGATGGAAGCGCTGTGGGGCATGCAGCGGCTGCTGCGACAACAGGTAAACCGCATCCGGTTCGGCTTCTACGAGCGCTACGGAAATTCGGCATTCGACGCGAAGCCATACTCGCTGACGCAGGTGAATCCGCCAAAAATCGGTACGTGGCGGCAACGTTTCGGCGTAAACGTCGGCGGGCCGCTTGTGCTGGGGAAGCTCTACAACGGTAAGGACAAGACGTTTTTCTTTGTGAACTACGACATGGCGCGCGGCCGCGACCCGGTGGATACGTTTGCCACCGTGCCGCTGCCGGAGGAGCGCGAAGGGAACTTCACTGCGCGCGGGCTGCAGCTTTTCGACCCGCTCTCGAACATCGGCGGGCCGCGCACTTCGTTCGGGAGCGTGATCCCGCAGAACAGGCTGAACGCGGCGTCGGTGGGGCTGCTTGAGTTCATCCCGCTGCCCAATCTGCCCGGGCTGGTGCAGAACTTCCACCTGCAGACAAACGTGCCGACTTCTTCAGACCGCTTCAACGTGCGCATCGTGCACACCATCTCGCCAAAACTGAACTTCCAGGCGAACTACAACCTGAGCGAAACGCGCAGCAAGGCGGTGCAGGCGTTCCCGGAGCTGTTCAGCCAGACGAGCGGCCGCGGGCAGAATGTGATGCTCGGGCTGACGCAGACCCTAACGCGGCGGCTAATCAATGACTCGCGAGTGATGTTCAACCGGAACCGCAGCCGCTCACTGAACGCGTTTGTCTTCCGCGACAACATCGCCGGCGACCTGGGCATCACCGGCATTTCCACCGACCCGATCAACTTCGGCGTGCCGCAAATCGGCCTGACGAATTTTTCCGACGTCAACGACCCGGTGCCCGCGCTTCGGCGCAACCAGTCGCTACGGCTGATGGACAACGTCTCTTACGCACTGCCGAAACACACACTGCGAGCAGGAATCGAGCTACGGCGGCAGCAGATCAATACACGCACGGACCCGATGCCGCGCGGCTCGTTTAACTTCACAGGAGTTCTGACCAGCCAGCTCACCGCCACCGGCCAGCTGGTGCCGGGCACGGGCTGGGACTTCGCCGACTTCCTGATCGGGCTGCCGCAGACAACCACACAGCGGTTTGGGAGCTCGAGCACATATTTCCGTAGCTGGGGGTTTGTCCTATTCTTCCAGGACGACTGGCGGCTGCACCCGCGGTTTTCGATCAACTGGGGAATCCGCTACGAAATCCTGACACCGCCGGTGGAGAAGTTCAACCGCATCGCCAACCTGGATCTCAACTCGGACCTTACTCAGGCAGTGACGGTGCTGCCGGGAGGTACCGGTCCCTTCCACGGCGTGTTCCCGCGGGCGCTGGTGCGCACCGACAAGAACAACTGGGCGCCGCGCTTCGCCATCGCCTGGAAGCCTGCCGCGAAGGGCTGGTTCACCAGACGCCCGCTCACGGTGCGGGCCGGCTACAGCATGTTTTACAACACGTCGATCTACACGCAGTTGATGTTCGGAATGGCCAACCAGCCGCCGTTCGCACAGGCGCAGGCGCGAATCACCAGCGCCAGCCAGCTCCTGACATTGCAGAACGGCTTCCCGCCGGTGCCGCCCAACACGGTGCAGAACACAGTAGCCGTCGATCCTGACTATCAACTTGGGAACGCGCAGATTTGGAATGCGAGCCTCGAGATGCAGGCGACACAGAGCACGGTCGTCACGCTGACGTACACGGGGACAAAAGGCACGCACCTGGACCGTCTCCGGGCACCGAACCGTGCTTCCAGCAGCGGCGCGCCGGGACAGATCCCCAACGCGCTGGGGTTTACGCTGGATACATTTGGCGCGAATTCGATCTACAACGCGCTGCAAGCGAGCCTGACGCGGCGGATGGCGCGCGGGCTGATGTTCATGACGCATTACACCTACGGGAAGTCGATTGACGATGCCAGCACGATCGGCGGCGGCGCACAGGTGGTGGTGCAGGACGACCACAACTTCCGGGCCGAGCGCGGACTCTCTTCCTTCGACGTGCGGCACTCACTCCGCACGACCTACTTCTACGAGCTGCCGTTTGGCGAGCGCAAGAAGTGGGCGAGGAAGGGCTGGACGGCTCGCGCCTTTGGCAGCTGGCAGATGAGCGGCGGCGTGACTGTTTCCAGCGGCACGCCCTTTACCGCGCGCGTGCTGGGCGGAACGCCGGACAACAGCGGCACCGGCGGCTTTTCCCAGCGCGCCAACCAGATCGGCGACCCGAACCTTTCCTCGAGCGACCGCGACCCACTGCACTTCTTCAATACGTCGGCCTTTATCTTGCCGCCGGCGGGGCAATTCGGCAACGCCGCGCGCAACACGATTACCGGCCCAGGATCGTTTCAGATGAACTTCGCGCTCAACCGCGGCATCCGCTTCGGCAAGGACGGCCAGCGGCGCATGGACCTCCGCTGGGAAGTAAACAATCTGACCAACACACCCAACTTCACTGGGCTTTCGACGGTGGTCAACTCGACCACCTTTGGGCGCGTGACCGGTTCGCGACCGATGCGCACCATGGAATTCCAGATGCGGGTGAACTTCTAATGCGAAAACTCGCCGCCGTCTTACTGATTGCTTCTTTGACCGGCACACCCACCTGGCCGCAGAACCCGCAGCCACAACAGCCCAAGCCGGTGGGGCCGATCAACCCGCGTCAAGCTCCTGCGCCACCAGCAACACAGCAGGCACCAGCGCAGGAAAAGGGAGTGATCCGGGCGTTTGCCGACCTGGTGCTGATTGACGCGCAGGTAACTGACCGCGCGGGCAAGCCGGTGAAAGGGCTGAAGCCTGAGCAGTTCATCGTGCTTGAAGACGACAAGGCGCAGAAGATCTCGTCGTTTGACTATTACGACATCGAGCGAATCGAAACGGCCGCAGTCGAAGATGCGCGGCCCGTCGTGGTGATGCTTGGTGCCGTGGCCTCGCCGGAAAAAGTCCGCGAGGCGGTGCGCGACCGCCGGCTGATCGTGCTCTTCTTCGATCTGAGTTCGCTCGAACCGGACCAGCTCCTGCGCGCCACCGGCGCCGCGCAGAAGTATTTGCGCGAACAGATGACCCCGGCGGACCTTGTCGCGATCGTTGCGTTCGGCAACCGGCTCGGTGTGCTGGCCAATTTCACGAGCGACCGGCCGACGCTTGAGCGCGCCGTAGCGCGTTTGATACCGGGCAAGGACTCGCAACTGGCCGGTCAGGCCGACGCCACCGCGCCCGCGGGCCAGGAGGCCGTCGCTGAAGACACCGGCGCGGCGTTCACGCCGGATGAGAACGAGTTCAACATTTTCAACACCGACCGAAAGCTCGCGGCGGTCGAGGCGGTGGCCAACTTGCTGCGTGACAT
Organism: uncultured Acidobacteriaceae bacterium; assembly: GCA_964533185.1. Lineage (GTDB taxonomy): Bacteria > Acidobacteriota > Terriglobia > Acidiferrales > UBA7541 > CAZHLD01. Next base: position 15,413 of record CAZHLD010000018.1, read on the forward strand.
CCCGGGGAAAAAATCGGTGATCCACTTCACCGGCGGGATCACGCAGACAGGCGACGAAAACCGTTCGCAATTGCGCTCGGCCACCGACGCGGCCAACCGCGCCAACGTCTCCTACTACACGGTGGATTCGACCGGGCTGCAGGCCAGCGCCCCGGGTGGCGACGCGCAGACTGGCGCGGCGGCAGGCACGGCGATGTTCAGCGGCGCCGCGGTCTTCCGCCAGGCGCAGTCGCGGCAGGACTCGCGCGAGACGCTCACCACGCTTGCCGCCGACACGGGCGGCCGGACATTCACCGATACCGGCGACTTCAAGGAAGTGTTCCAGCAGGTGCAGGCGGACGCCTCGGGCTACTATCTGCTGAGCTACTACAGCACGAATTCAGCGCGTGACGGCCGCTTCCGCCGCGTGCGAGTGCGCGTGGACGCGCCGGGAACGCGCGTGCGCTTCCGCGAGGGCTACTACGCGCCGAAGGACTATGGCCTGTTTACCGCCGAAGACCGCGAGCGACAGCTTGAAGAAGCCATGCGCGCGGAAAACCCACGGGTGGAGTTGCCCGTGGCGATCGAGACCGCGCACTTCCGGCTGAACGCAAACGAGGTGTTTGTGCCCATCGCCGCAAAGCTGGCCTCGAGCGCGCTGCAATGGGCGGAGAAGCGCGGACGCCGGCAGGTGGAGTTCGATTTCGCCGCCGAGGTGCGCGAAGAAACGACCGGACGCGTGGCCGGTGCGTTGCGCGATACCGTGACGGTGAAGCTCGAGCAGGAACGCTTCCAACAGGTGGGGCAGCGCTCGCTGGTCTATCAGGGCGGATTCGTCCTGCCGCCGGGCAACTACCGGCTGAAGTTTCTGGCGCGCGAAAACGAAACGGGACGCGTTGGCACGTTTGAACAGGAGCTTTCACTGCCGGCGCTGGCCCAGCCGCCGCGGCTGGAGCTGAGCTCGGTGCTGCTCTCGAGCCAGCTCGAAATGGTGCGGAAGACTTCCGAGGTCGAGACCAAGGCACTGGCCGCGGACGTCAAGCTGAAGAATTCGCCGCTGGAGATGGGCGGCGAGCGCATCGTCCCCAGCGTCACGCGGGTTTTCACCACCCAGCAGCGGCTCTACATCTTCTTCCAGGCCTACCTGCCGCCCAAAGACGACGGCAGCAAGCTGCGCGCGGGGCTGGTCTTTTTCCGCAACGGCGAGCGAACGAACGACACACCACTGGTGGAGCCCGCCGAAGTGGACGCGAAGACGGGCACGGCGGCGTTCCGCATCAGCCTTCCGCTCGAAAAGTTCGCACCGGGTCGATATACAGTTCAGGCCATCGTTGTCGATGGAGCCAGCGACCAGGCCGCGTTTGCTCGGAGCTACTTTGCACTTCGCCCACCGGCGACTGTGACCACGCCTCCGGCCCCGGCCAAACCCGGTCAATAGAGACCATTCCGGGGCGGCCTCTTCCCTTTCTTGCGCCTGCTTTTTGCTTGTACGGTCCATCCCTCCTCAGTAGAGTAAGCGACGCAAACTGCCGTTGGTGCCTGCGCGATCCCTGAGGGAGCGATGATGAGAAAAAGGCTGGCCTTCCATTCCGCTACATTCTTGATCGCTCTGTGTCTTGCCCTGCTGCCTGCGGGCGCACAGAAGCCGCCGGCGAAGGCGCCGACTGTGGGCCAGTCCTCGCGTATAGGAAAGATCCCTGCCGCGGCAACCTCGGGGATCCGGCACGTGTTCATTGTTTCAGTGGACGGGATGATGCCAGAGACCTATTTGCAGCCCGATGCGTACGGACTAAAGGTGCCCACGCTGCGGGAGATCGCGGCGAACGGCGCGTACAGCGAAGGGCTGGTCCCAGTGTTTCCGTCGGTCACTTATCCCTCGCACACTTCGATTGCCACGGGCACCAACCCCGGCACCCACGGGATCATGAGCAACGGGCCGTTTGACCCGATGGGCCGGCTGCCCGGCGCGGTGAGGTGGTACACGGTGGATATCCGCGTGCCCACGCTGTGGGACGTGGCCAAGGCCCGGGGCCTGAAGACGGCGCTGATCTACTGGCCGGCGACAGTCGGCGCACGTGCCGACGCCGTGGTGCAAGAGTTCTGGCGGCAGGACCCGGGCACGGAAGAAGACGCCAAGCTGAACTTCGCCATGGCCATCCCGCCGGGCCTGCTCGACGCCGTGGCAGGGAAGTTCCCCAACTTCAAGAAAAATTTCCTTCCGCCGCGCGTGCACGACACGGAATCCACCGACGTCGCCGTCCACGTGATCGAGACGATGAAGCCGAATCTTCTCATGCTGCACATCTTCGACGTGGACCACTACCAGCATCAGGACGGCCCGCTGGCCGGCCGCGGCCTCGAAGCGCTCGAGATCGCCGACCAGCAAATCGCTCGCGTGATCGCCGCGGCGAAAAAAGCCGGCACCTGGGAGCAGACTGCGCTGGTGGTGGTCAGCGACCACGGACATGCCCGCTACACGCAGCGGCTGCGTCCGAGCGTCTGGCTGCGGGAGAAAGGTCTGATCACGCTCGACGACAGAAATCGAATCACCGTCTGGAAGGCGTGGCTGCTCCCCACTACCGGATCCGCGTACGTCTACGTCAAAGATAGGGATGACGAAGAGACACGCCGCGCAGTAACGCAACTTTTTGAGGAGGCGGCGGCCAGGCCGGGCTCCGGCGTGGCGCGCGTCCACAACCACGATCAGATTGTCGCCATGGGCGGCGACCCGGATGCGTTCCTGGCCATTGAAGCGGCCGCTGGCTGGGCCCTAATAGGCGGTTTTACCGGCGACCTTGTGTCGCCTTCGACCACTCCCAATGCCGCCGGGCATGGTTGGCCGCCCAGTGTGCCGGCGATGCGGCCGTCGCTGCTGATTTACGGGCCGTCAATCGGTGCGGGAGAGATCGAAGGCGGGCGGCTGATTGACGTGGCGCCAACCGTGGCCGGCTGGCTCGGACTGAAAATGGAGAAGGCGGAAGGCAAGGCGCTCGCTGTGCCCCGCAAGTAACCGCGCGCAGTCTGTCGCGTTTTGCATCTAACACTTCGATGACACCCGGGCAGAAATTCCTCTATGTGCTCATCCTGGTTCTGCTGACTACGCCTATCTTGCCGCTGGGGATGGCCTGGTATCGCGTGCTGAAGGGCGACACGGAACCTCGGAGCCAGCGTCCGGGCGGGCTTGCACTGCTGCTTCTGCTGCTGGTTTCCGCGAGCTGTTTGTATTTCCTTCTGGGTATGTTTGCGAAGGACCTGATCGGCGAGGACTACAGCCCCGGGCTCTACGCCGCGATCAATATCAACCTGGGCGTGATGCTCACAGCCACGTTTGCGGTCGCGTTTCTCAAGGACCGCACGCGGATTCCCCTGCTGATCGGGGCGCTGCTGGTGACCCTAAACTGGTTCTACATGCTGGTGGTCAATTCTGTCGTTTGAGGAAAGACCCCTCACTCTCCACAGCAGCAAAATAGCGCGCACAAATTCGCAGCCACACAGCGAATTGCTGGGCGAGGCACCGCCAGACTGCTCGTGAAACTGGTGTTCAACACCAGGAGTGAGTGAAGGCTGCTGGTTATTCGCCTCTGCGGACGGCGCGAAGATCAATCCCAAGCTGCTGGCATTTCTTGTAGAGGTGGCTGCGCTCGAGGCCTAGCGCGCGTGCGGTGTTGGTCATGTGGTTGTGGTTGCGCTTGAGCTCGGTGAGCAAGACTTCGCGCTCGAAGATTTCGACGCGCTCGGCGAGCGTGCCGTTCATTGCGGGCGAAGCAAGTCCTGCTCCCACACCTGCGGCTGCGGTTTGCGGCAGGGCGAGGCGAACGGTGGCGGCGTCCACGGCGGAATCGCCGGAGAGAAGCAATAGCCGCTCGACAACGTTGCGCAGCTCGCGGACGTTTCCGGGCCAGGAGTAGAACTGCAACGCCTGGACGGCATCCGGCGAGAACTCTTTCACGCGCCAGCCGTTCTGCTCGGCCACCTGCCGGGCGAAGTGCGCGGCCAGCTCCGGAACATCTTGGGGACGCTCGCGCAGCGGCGGCAGCGCCAGCGGATAGACGTAGATGCGGTGGAAGAGGTCCTGGCGGAAGGCGTTCTGCCGGACCAGCTCCTCGAGGTTGCGGTGCGTGGCAACAACCACGCGAACATCCACGCTGACAGGCCGGTCGCCGCCGACGCGCTCGATTTCGCCCTCTTCGAGCACGCGTAGGAGCTTGGCCTGCATCGCCAGCGGCATGTCGCCAATCTCGTCGAGGAAGAGCGTGCCGCCATCGGCCTGCTCGAACTTTCCGATGTGCCGGCCGGCCGCGCCGGTGAACGAGCCCTTTTCGTGGCCGAAGATTTCCGATTCGATCAGCTCACTGGGGACGGCGGCGCAGTTGAGCGTGACAAACGGCCCGGCGCGGCGCGCGCTTTTTTCATGCAGCGTGCGGGCCACCAGCTCCTTCCCCGTGCCGGTCTCGCCCAGAATGCAGACGCGCGTCTCGCTCGGCGCGATGCGATTCACCTGCTCCATCACTTTTTCCATCGCCGGGCTGGACCAGACCAGTTCGTGGCGGCCCACGCGGCGGCGCAAGTCGCGGTTTTCCTGTTCGAGCCGCACTAGCCGCAAAGCATTTTCGACAGTGACCATCAGCTTTTCGGTGGAGAGCGGCTTCTCAAGAAAATCCACAGCGCCCAGGCGCGTAGCCTTCACCGCCATTTCGATGTTGGCCTGGCCGGAGATCATCACCACAGGCGTAGCGACGCCCGCTGCCTTCAAATCGGCGAGCAGCGCCAGGCCGTCTTTGCCGGGCATGACCACGTCAGAGAGGACCAGGTCAAAGCGCTGCGCCTTTACCAGGTCGAGTGCGCGGGCGGCGTTGTCGCAGACGGTAGCCTCATGCCCGGCCAGGCGAAAGGCTCGCGCGAGCGAGGCCAGTGTATTGGCGTCGTCATCGATGACTAACAGATGCGCTTTGCGGGCCACGGCGATCAGGGCTGCTCCCGGCCCGCGCCGTCCGAGGCAGGCGGTTGGGCAGGCAGGTCAATGCGAAAGGTTGTGCCGCGGCCCGGCTCGCTCTCGACGGTGATGCGGCCCTGGTGGTCGCTCACCACCGACTGCACGATGGCCAGCCCGAGCCCGGTGCCGTACTGCTTGGTGGTGTAGTAAGGCGTGAAGAGGCGCTCGCACTCTTCGCGGGTGAGGCCGCTGCCCGTGTCGGAAATTTCCATGCGCACCGAGCCGTTCTGCGCCTGCGTGCGAATGGTGAGTGTGCCGCCGGCGGGCATGGCGTCCACGGCGTTGAGCACAAGGTTCTGCAGCGCGCGGTGGAGCAGGTCGGGATCGGCCTGTACCGTGCCGACGCCATCATCGAGGTAAAGCTCCGGGATGATCGGCGGCCGGCCGACGGCGCTGAACTGCGATTCGAAGAGTTTCACGGCGCTGCGAACCGCTTCATTGAATTGAACCGGCTGGAGCTGCGGCGCAGGCATTTTGGCGAAATCGCTGAAGCGGGCAACGATGGCGTTGAGTTTTTCCAACTCGCCGCGCAGCGTGCCGGTGGACTCGAAGAAAACTTCGTCGAACTGCTCGGAGGTGAGCTCGCGGGCGCGCTGAAGGTTTTCCACGGTGAGCTGGAGCGGGAAGAGCGGATTCTTCAGCTCGTGGGCCAGGCGACGCGC
>CAZHLD010000018.1:21146-27702 GCA_964533185.1 uncultured Acidobacteriaceae bacterium
CGGTGAGCTGGAGCGGGAAGAGCGGATTCTTCAGCTCGTGGGCCAGGCGACGCGCGAGCTCGCGCCAGGCGGCAACGCGTTCGGCAACCACCAGACGCTCCTTCTGCTCGGCGAGCTGGCGCGTCATTTCGTTGAACGCAGTGGCGAGCTGGCCGATTTCGTCGCGCGATCGGACGTCGACGCGCGTTTCCCAATGACCGGCGGCAACCTCGCGAGCGCCCGCGGCCAGCGCCTCCACCGGCCGCGTGATTCGCCGCGACACCCACCAGGCCAGGCCGATTGCCAGGAGAATCCCGACACCGCCCACCACCAGAGCAACGTCGCGGATAAAGCGCGTCAGCAGGACGAGGTCGCGGCGCGAGCTGCCCACGAGCAGGATGCCGAGCAATTTATCGTCGCGGCCGAGCAGCGGGATGGCGTGAAAAGTCTCCGCACTGGCAGCGTCGGCAGTGAGCTGCACCGTCTGGGTCAGCGGGCGAGGGTCCTTGCGGACCTGTGCGAGGAGTGGAGTCAGGCGGTCGGTCTGCACCGCAGGGAGCGGGCCGGAGGCATCGCTGAGCGCGCCGGGGACGAAGCCCTCCTCGAGGTTTCTGTAGAGCAGCGCGCGTGTGCCCTCGGGCAGGACGAGCGTGCCCAGAAAGTCTTTATCGAGTCGCAGCCCACCGATGAAAAAGAGATGTTTTTCTCCGACGCGGACCGCGCGCACGGCCGTGAGCGCCAGGGCCACGCCGTCGGGCAGCTCTTCGCGGCGGAGGAACGCGCTGGAGCCTTTCCAATCCGCCTGCCGGCCGACCCACTCGTTGGGATAGCCGAAGCGCGCGGGCCATTGCGCGGAGCTGATCAGCTTGCCGTCGTTCGACACAATTTCGAGGAAGTCAAGATGGTGCGTGGCGGAGAGTCCACGCGTGTCGTTGACGTAGAGCGAAGCGTCGGCCTGCGGGCGGGACAGTTCGATGGCCATGCGCACGTTGGCTTCGGCTTCGACGATGCCCTCCACCCGGCGAACTACTTCTTCGCCGCGCGCAGCAAACTCGCGGCGGAACTGCGCAACCAACGCTTCGGTGCGCTGGTGATCGAGCGTCTCAAATTCGCGGCGGGAGTAGCTCGCCACCGCCCATGACACCAGTGCGACGGCCAGCGCCACCGTCAGCGCGAAAAAGATCAGCAGGCGCGCGCGGAAGCTCACGGCCTGGCTCCTGCGGGCGCGGCCGGCTCGGGCAGGGCCAGCCAGGCGTCCTCAAGACGCCAGGCACCCCAGCGCGTCGGCATCCAGTTGCGGAGCAGCGGGCTCAGACCGTAAATCTCCGGGATGTGGACAAGCGGGATCACTCGATTTGAATCCACCATTGCTTTCTCAACAGCGTACTGCTGATCGGGCGTGACGGCTGCCGCCGCATCGTTGCCATCGCCTAAAGAGAGCGTTGCAGCGAGCAATGACAGCGCAGCTCGCGGATTCACTGAACCCAGCCGCACGCGCGCCAGGCGCAACTTCCCCGCGGCCTGCGAAGCTGGGCCTGCCGTCACGGCCTGCAATTTCAGCCCCACTTGCGACGTGTCCAGGGCAACCCGCTCAGCAACGGCACGCGCCAGCGGGTCCGCCGCATCGTATTCAAGCACCAGCGGCGCGGGCGCGGGAGAACTCTCCGCGATGAGTTTGCGCGCGCGATCCACGTCCGCCGCTGCCGGAAACAGAAAAGCATACCCCGAGAGCCACTGCGGCAGAAGGCCTTCGGCGACTTCTCCCTGCTTCTGAAGCAGCACATTCTGAATGGCGGCGCGGTCCACTGCAAGCGCAAGCGCCTGGCGCAGGCGCGCGTCCTGCGCGGCGGGGCCTTCTGCGGGGAACACGACGGCGAGCAGCTCGACAGGCGAAGATGCCCAGATGCGGGCGCCGTCCTGAGTGGCGCGACGAAGCTGGTCGGGAGCAAGCTCGATCAGGTCGGCTTTGCCCAGCTCGAAGTCCACAAGCTGCTGCGTGAGGTTGACGCCCATCTGCACTTCTATCGTGTCAAGAAACGGGCGGCCGCCCCAGTGGTCGTCATTGGCGGCAAAGACTGCACGCTGGCGCGGCTGCCATTCGGCCACGCGAAAGGGTCCTGTGCCCGCAATGCCGCCGTCGCGGAGGATTGTGAAGATGTAGCTTCGGCCGGTGGCAAGGCGTTCGAGCAGATCTGGCTGCGGCTGCTTCGATTCGATGACCAGCGCATCACCCGAGACGCTCATCAAGAGGTCGTTGCCCCACTGGCGCTGAAGCGCGGCTACGACGGTGGCGGGCGTCAGCGGCGTGCCGTCGTGGAATTTGACGCCCGGGCGCAGGCGGAACTCCCAGCGCTTCTCCGCGGCGTCAGCCTGCCAGGAAAGAGCAAGCTGTGGCTGCGGCTGGCCGTTGTTGTCCAGGCGCACCAGACGCTCGTAGGCCAGCGAGACGAGCTTTTCCGCAGCAGCGGTGGCGGCGGCTCCGACGACTGGCTCGACCTTGAGCTCGCGCGGATCGTGCGCCTCTACTCTCGCGCGCATCTCGATGCGCAGCGTCCCGCCATATTTCGGCCGCGTCGTGGCTACAAGCGAAGCAGCAAGTGCCAGGGCGAAGAGGACAGGCAAGAATGCCTGTCCTACTCTACTTGCCGCAGGAGATGGTAAGGCGATACGCCTCATAGCGTCCTGTCTTCAAGTTGCGGGCCACGGCAAAAGCCGTGTCCCTGTCAGCGTCGGTTCTGAGCGCGGTCACGGGCCCCGGAAACTCAAGCGGCATGCTGACTGGCACTGCCTGCTGATTCTGGAGTTCGAAAGCGCGGACGGCGTCGGCCTCTGTCCAGTCTCCGGGTTGCGACACCAGTAGGAGCTTGCGAGATTCTGTACCACAGTCAGTCGAGACAGTCGTTAGGTCGCTTCCCCAACCGGAAAACACAGTTTCTGGGTCAGTGTTCTTTTCCGTGTAAAGACGTACACGGTTGTCTGTGCTCCCGAACAACCAAATGGTGTCGCCCCTATCCTCATCCTCTATTGAGGCCGCTGAGTAGAATGGCGGGACCTTCCAATTGATCTCCGAGCCAGCAAGGAGGATAGCCTCGTAGTAATTTCTTCCCGGGACAAGTCTGGATCGAAGAGGCGGCGGGAAATTGTGGCTAATCCACCCGAGAGAAGTATCTTGTTCGCATTGCACCTTGATTGTCTGAGCGGCGCTGCCATCACAGTCAAGACCGGGAAGCGAGACTTCAATCATGCCGTCTTGAATCCGGACGCGCCCGGCTGGATCGCGGGGAAGCGGCCTTGCGAGTGGCAACCTATAGACATCCGCCAATTTCCACTGCTCACTGTCCTTTCGACAAAACACGAGCTGGGTGGGCTCAAGAACCACCAGTCTGGAAGCTTTCGAATCAGGATCCATGTCAATCGCTAGATCAAGAATCTGACCGACCTGTTCCCAGAGCAACTCCTTTTTGAGAAGCAAAGGCGTCAACAAACGAGGCGGGACGTCAGGTGCCGAACGTGGGACGAGAACCATCAGAGTGGTCGGAATTTCGCCAGATGAGACCTCCGCCACCCAGAGTAGGTCGCTCGTACGATCTGAGAGCGTTACACGAACCGGGTGGCCGCGTGGACAAGGCTCGTCGCAAATCGCAAACCGTTCTCCGATTAGCTCATTTTCCAAGGCACTCCGGAAACTAGCGAGCTCGGAGGCCGTCAATGACGAGAGATTGCGGTGGGTAAGCAGCAATGCGTCACCAGGCTGAAAAGTTGCTGCGATTTTTGCGGCGAACTGGCGGGCGGCATCGGCCAGGGGCGAGGGCGGAGCGGTCTCCTGTGCGAGGGAGACGGTGGGGACGGCAAAGAGCAGCAAGAGAATCAGCAGCGCGAGGATAAGCAGGAAGACTCGGCGAGCAGCCGGCATCGCAGCGCCCCACAGCGGGTGGGCAATTGATGATAGCACGGAGAAACGCGCCGGGAAGCAAAGGAGACAGATGAAGTAGAGGAGGCATAGGAAAGAACTGCTGGCCGGGTGGCTCCTCCGATCCCGCGGGATCGAGGCGGAGGCGGCGGTCTCCGTCACAAAGCCCGGGACCGGCGGAGCCTCCCGCAAGGGGGTTTGGCCAGCAGCAACTGAAAGCGGACAGCGGTTAGCCATCAGCTTTCAGAACTCAAGCTGGGCTTCCTCCCACAGCTCGGGACGAGTGAAGCCCAGCGTTATACCTACGGACGGCCGCCATTCGTCGGGCTGCTCGTCCGCGTGCGTTGTTGCGCCGTGGACGACGGCTTCGGCTGCACAGGCGGCGCGGGCGTGTCTGGCTCGGGTTCGTCCGACTGCGTAGCGAAGCCATTCCGGAACGCCGACTGGAAGACGTCGCTGGCGAAGAAGTTCGTGCCCGTGGTCGGCACCATCATGATTTGGAGCTTGTCGGAAAGCCGCTCGGCGATAATCTTCTGGATGAGCAGCGGGTTCTGCTTGAGCACGGCGGCCTCAAGCTTTAATCGTTCAGAGTCGGCAGCCGCAGTGACGCGGATGCGGTTGGCTTCGGCGTCGGCCATCAAGCGCCGGCGCTCGAACTCAGCGCGGCTGTCGATGACCTTGGCCTCGGCGGCGGCTTCGGCGTTTTTCACCGTGGCCTCCTTGCGGGCCTCAGACTCGAACCGCGTCTGCTCAATCTGTTTTTGCTTGAGCGGCAGCGTGTACTGCATCGCGTCCGCCTCGGACTTGGCCTGCAGCACGCGGACCTGCGCAGCAGCTTCGGCCTGCTTGATCTCGCGAATCTTGTCGGCATCGGCTTCGAGCTCGGCGATACGCACCTGCTTTTGCTTGATGTCGGTCTCAAAGCCCAGCCGCTCGTTCTCTTGCACCTTGAGCAGCAGGCCATCGAGGCCTTTGGCGTACTCGGCCGGCAGGGCGATGTCGCGGAGCATCACTTCCTTGACCACGATGCCGTCGGCGGCTAGGCGCGCGGTGATGGCTTCAGCGGCCTTCTGGCGAAGCTCCTCGCGGCGGGTGGAAAACACCTCACGCACCAGGTAGCCCGGCGCCACCTGACGGAAGACAGTAGCCACCACCGGAGCGACAATCTGCTCGTTCACCGGCTGAGGCAGGTTGGCGTGGATGTAGTCGAGCCGGCGGGCGTCCAGGCGATAACGCACCGCCACGGCCAGACCAATCGTCAGCCCTTCGCGCGCTTGCACATTGAGGATTTCCAGTTTCTTCTTCGGGTCGGGCGCGGCGGCCGTGGTGAACATCACGTCGCGCAGGTCGTAGGTCACCACGCGGTCCACTAGCGGGACGATGAAGTGAACACCCGGGTAGAGCGTGCCCGCGCGCACGCCGGAGATCTGGCTGACGCGGACGCCGGCCGCACCGTCGGGCACGACAATGATCGCCAGGCCCAGTAGCAGCGGCAGCCAGGCGATCACCGCAAGCTTCCCCGCTACCAGCCAGCGGACCGGCCGCGCGGGGTAAATGGGAGTTGCGGTTGGCTCGGCCCCGCCAGCCAGGATGCGTCGGCGACGGATGGCCAGGTAAACGTCGTAGGCAACAATAGCTGCGGCGCCGGTGAACATCCCAGCGGCAGCGGCGAGCAACAGGTATTTCAGTAGCAGCATTGAGGTTCTCCCCTTGTCTGATATCCCCGGACGCGTTGCACGCGGCTCACGCAGCGTGCGGCGGCACCCGGGCTACATTTGTCTGCGGATACGCTCGCCTCGGTCGCAGCGCGATCCGCACTGGCGGCCGCGCCGCGCCGGGCAGCAGCCGAAACATCGCTTCGAGCAGGAGCCGCGTCAGGCCCAGCGCGAGGCCCACCGAGAGTGTAAGTGCCCCTGCCAGCCCGATGAATTCGCTCAGCGCTTCCATCACAATTTTCCTCAGGGCATGGTCACGGCGGCCACGACCGTGGACGTAGTAGTCCTGCGGCCCTTGTCCTGTTCCGCGGCAAGCGTTGCCGGCACCCGCGGGACGCCGAAGATCTGTGCCAGTTCGTTTGTACGCTCAGCGACCAGCTCGACGCGGTCCCCTGCGCGCACCCGCTCGAAGAGGTCTTCAATGTCGCGGTTCCTCATCCGGATGCAGCCGTGCGAGGAGTTGCGTCCGATGGACCCGGGCTCATTGGTGCCGTGGATTCCGAAGCTCTTCTGGCTCAGGCCGAGCCAGCGCGTGCCCAGGGGGTTGGCCGGGCCGGGCGGGATTACCTTGCCGGGGGCGTAATAAGTCGGCTGCGGAATGCGGTGGACAATCTTGAATTCGCCGGCCGGGCTGGGGCTGACCTCGGTGCCTACGGCAACGGAGTAAATCTTCACCACGCGCCCGTTTTCCAGCAGCGCCAGCTTGCGGTCTGGGATGCTCACGACAATTTGCCGGATCGGCAGCTGTCCATCAGCTGAATCGCCTTGCCGAACAGATCCAGGGCGGCTGCCTTTTTGCTCTTGGGCCAAACCTTCAATCGCCGCAACCAGAAGCGCAGCAAGCAGGGTCAGGAACTTGTGGCTCGCCTGGTGGAAGTTGGTTGCGCCGCTCCGCCGCATGGTGTGCTCCTTTGCTCGGCTTTGCACCGCAACCAAGGGCACACTCGATGCC
>CAZHLD010000018.1:27802-46248 GCA_964533185.1 uncultured Acidobacteriaceae bacterium
CATGGTGTGCTCCTTTGCTCGGCTTTGCACCGCAACCAAGGGCACACTCGATGCCATGACTCACCTTGCTGAAAACAGGTTGGTTATAGGAATTTAGCGAGCAGATCTGCGTGGGGGGCGCAACACGATGTGGCGCGGCGAACGCGCAAGGAGATTTCGTTATACTGGTGAGCTTAACAATGCCCGGCTGCGGATCAAGCCTCGCTCTTGAGCGGAGAAGACCAGATGCCTTCGGAGTGGATGGCGTGGATGTGGTTCAACCTGTTTGTGCTGGCGATGCTGGCGCTGGACCTGGGCGTCTTCCATCGCAAATCGCACGAAGTAAAGATGAAAGAGGCGCTCGTCTGGAGCGTGGTCTGGATTCTTCTGGCCTTGGCCTACAACCTGGGCATCTACATCGGCTGGTTTGGCGATTTCCCCGCCGCCGAGCGGTCGCAGCGGGCCATGGAGTTCCTGACCGGCTACCTGATTGAGAAATCGCTCAGCGTGGACAATATCTTTGTCTTCCTGCTAATTTTCTCCTACTTCCGCGTTCCGGCGTCCTACCAGCACCGCGTGCTCTTTTGGGGCATCCTGGGGGCGCTGGCGATGCGCGCCGCCTTCATTGCCGCAGGCATTACGCTGATTGAGAAGTTTCACTGGATGATCTACGTCTTCGGCGGCTTCCTGATCCTGACGGGCATCAAGATGGCCCTGCAGAAGGACAAGGAAATCCATCCAGAACGCAATCCTGTCCTGCGGCTCTTCCGGCGCACCGTCCCGGTGACGGAAAACTTCGAAGGCGACCGCTTCTGGGTGCGGCGGGCAGGAAAGCTGTTCGCAACACCGCTCATGGTTGTACTGCTGTTCATCGAGATGACCGACGTGATCTTTGCCGTGGACTCGATCCCGGCCATCCTGGCCATCACGCAGAATGCCTTCCTCGTGTACACGTCGAACGTCTTTGCCATCCTCGGGCTGCGGGCGCTGTATTTCGCGCTGGCCGGGATCATGCAGCTCTTCCACCATCTGCACTACGGGCTCTCGGCGATCCTGGTGTTTGTCGGAATCAAGATGGTGGTCGTGGATCTCTTCGGCAAGATCCCGACAGGGGTTTCGCTGGGCGTGATTGCGGTCATCCTGGCGCTTTCCGTGATTGCCTCGCTCCTCTGGCCGAAAAAAGCCGTCTCGCCGCCTGCGCCGCCGGAGCCCGCGCCACGCTGAAGCCTATCCGAGCGTAGCGCAAATCGCGGCGTCGCGCAGTGGACTCCGCTATAATCACGATGAGAGGAAAGACGAGCGCATGCCCACCTCCGGGATCAGGATCGGCCGCATCCTCGGCATCCCCATTTACCTGCATTCGAGCTGGTTCATCATCTTTGCACTGATCACCTATTCGCTGGCCACGCAGTTTGCCAACGAGCATGAGCAGTGGAGCCAGACGCAGCACTGGGCCGTGGGCATCCTGACCAGCCTGCTCTTTTTCGGTTCAGTGCTCTTCCACGAGTTGGCGCACAGCGTGGTGGCGCTGCGTTATAAGATCCCGGTGGTCTCAATCACGCTGTTCGTTTTCGGCGGGGTGGCGCGGATCGGGCGCGAGGCCGCCAGCGCCAGGCAGGAGTTCAACATCGCCGTGGCCGGGCCCGCTTCGAGCTATTTGTTGGCCGGGGGCTTCTGGCTGCTAACGCACATCTTCCCGTCGAGCGAAATGGTCGGGGCGCTGGCCGGCTGGCTCTCGTGGATCAACTTCATGCTGGCCACGTTCAACCTTGTGCCGGGCTTTCCGCTCGACGGCGGGCGCATTTTCCGCGCCATCGTCTGGGGAGCGACCGGCGACTTCGCCCGGGCCACACGGATCGCCGCAGGCGCCGGCAAGCTGATCGCCTACGGGATGATCATCTACGGCGGATGGCGCGCGTTGAACGGGAACCTGGTCGGCGGTCTGTGGCTGGCGTTTATCGGTTGGTTCCTGCTGACCGCCGCTCAGGAGAGCGTGGCTCAGGTGGAGATGCGCGGCGCGCTGGCGGGCCTCCGCGCGGACGATATCATGCTGAGCGAGCTGCCCACCGTGGAGCGCAGCATCACGCTCGAAGATTACATGCAGGAGCTGCTGCATACCGGCCGGCGGTGCCACCTGGTGGTGGCCGATGGGCAGTTGATGGGGCTAATGTCCATTCACGCGCTGAACAGCGTTCCAAGGGAGGAATGGGCAACGACGTCGGTGCAGGCGGCCATGGTGCCACGCGACAAAGTGATTTGGAGCCGGCCCGATGAGCCAGCGCTGGCGCTGCTGGAACGCATGATGAACCAGGACGTTAACCAGATGCCAGTGGTCGAAGACGGGCGCGTGGTGGGTCTGGTGACGCGCGATTCCTTGCTGCGCATGATCCAGACGCGCACCGAACTCGGCCAGCTCGCGAAGCACTAGGTTTTTCTTTCCTTCGGCTCACGCGCAAAGATTCCCCCCCTCCTGCCTGTAGGGGCGCAGCATGCTGCACTCCTACGGCTGCCTGCCTGAAACGCGGAAAGCAATTCCTAGAGCCTGTTGCATAACCGCTCTAAGTCATTGATTCCAAAGGATCGAAATCGAGTTATGCAACAGCTTCTAGCGATTTAGCGCAGGAGCGAGCCGACTTTGCGCATCCCGGCGGCGAAGCGCGTGGGGTTATAGTTCGAGGGATTTTCGAGCTGCTGGAAGAGCGCGTTGATGGCGGCGCGGACTTCCTCGGCGTTGGCCGGCTTGGCGTTGCGGCTGTAGGCGATGTAGAGCGAATCGAGCGCCATGGTGGCCTGCTCCGCAGCGCGCTCGCCCTGGCCCGAGATAACGTCCGCCTGCGCGCAGATGCGCTGGAGCAGCCGCAGCGTTGAGGCGGCATCGTAGGTCTGGGCGTTCAACCGCGCGGCCAGCGGCGCGACAATGCCCGACGCGTTGCCGGCCAGCATGACGATGGCCTCGCGCTCCGGGTTGAGCCGGCTCATCGTCTCCCACAACTTGGTCATTTCCGCATCGAGCTTCCCGGCTGATTCTCCATCCATCTGGCGCACGAGCTCGCGAAACACGGCATAACGCGAGGCGTTCCACGGCGGATTCCCCGGACGCCGGCCCGAGTAGCCGCGCTCCTGCCGCCAGCTATCTTCGGCGCGGGTCAGGTTGTGATGGCAGGCGAAGCACTGCAGCTCGGCGTACTCCGGCCAGACCTTGCCACGGGCGCGGTCAGCCAGGCGCTCGAGCGAGGCGCGGAGCTGTACGGCCTGTCCCGTGCCCCACTCACGAACGCCCAGCCAGGGATCTTTCTCAAGCGGCTGCTTCCAATGCCGCGGCATCACCGCCGAGAACGAATCGAGCTCGAAGTAGAGGTCCGGATGGCCCGCGGCGATCAATTCGTGGTCCACGAATTGTTCGGGTGTGCCGAGGTGGCAGGTGAGGCATTTTTCGCTGCGGCGAACAACATCGTCGGTGTCATACATCCCGGAGCGGGCCTTTTCCACGCCAGACAAGCTCTGCCATTCTTTCGTTGTATGCCGGCCGAGCCACTGCGAGGATGGGCCGTGACAGCTTTCGCAACTGACGCCTTCGCTCAGGTCAAACGTGCGCGCGCGCTCGGCGGCCGGCACATCGAGCGCGTGGCAGGCCAGGCACTTCGGCGCCTTGTGCGGGTCGCCGAGACCGAGAATGCGCGCCATGCGCACCCCGACCGGGCCGGCAAGGACGCTGTAGGCTTTCGAGTGTTTGTCCCTCACAACCCAGATGCTGTATTCGTTCTGCAGGACGCGCGTTTCGTCGCGGGGTTTGACGCTGCCATGGCAACTGGTGGAAGCGCACGAGCCCGGGCCGGTGTATTGAGAACTCGCCGATTCCTGCACAGCAGAGGATACAGGTGCAGCCGGGGCGCCACCCAGCTGCCAGGCGCCCAGCGCCAGGAGCGCAAGCAGAATAGCTGAGGTGAGAAGAAACGGAGGCTTTCCCTCAGACCATATGTTCATCCGCGCTCCGGGGAGGAAGCATTTGTGCAGCCCACGCCGACAAATTTACGCGCACCCGTGTGCTTATACCGCCCACACCAGGGGAAGTCAACGCAGTCGCCGTTGTGTTTTTCGGAGCGAGTGTACAATTCACAGCCGGGCAAACTGGACAGGCCGAGGACGGTCTGTTATATGAGGTTGCGTCCCCTCCGCCCCTGGCAACCGAGCGGCGTTCGGGAAAAGTTTCCGCGGGTCCGGCAAGGAACATCTTGGAAACGTTCCCCCCGATGCGCACGATGATGTGCACGTTGACGAGCCGCCGGCGCAGCACTTCCTTGCTCGCCACGTCCAGACCGTGCACCCCGCGCCGGGGCGTGCGGCCGTGATCTTCGAAGAGCTGAAGGCGATTCAGCGCCAGCACGGCTACCTTCCCGCCGAGCAGCTCGAATCCCTCTCCAAGAAAATTGACGTGCCACTGTATCGCCTGCACGGCGTGGCGAGCTTTTACCCGCATTTTCACCTGACGCCGCCCGCGCGCGCCGAAGTGCGCGTCTGCGCCGACATGTCCTGCCACCTGCGTGGGGCGTGCGAGTTGAAGGCCGGCCTCGAGCGGCGCTTTGCCGGCGCCAGTGCAAAAGACGTGACCATCCGCGACGTCTCCTGCCTGGGACAGTGCGACGGCGCCCCGGCCGCCTCCATTAACGACCAGATCTACCGCAATGTGAGCGACTCGGAGGCCGAGGCGATGGTGCGCGGGCTGCTCGCCGGTCAGCCGCTGCCCGAGCCACGTCACGAACACGCTCGCGTCGAACTGGCCTCAGACCCTTACCGCGGTGGTGAGATATACGCCGTGGTGCGCCAACTGGTGCGCACGCGCGACTGGGACCGCGTCATGGCCGAGCTCAAGGCCAGCGGGCTGCGGGGCCTGGGCGGCGCGGGCGCATCAGCAGAGATGAAGTGGTCGGCCGCGCGGCGCGCGCCGGGGCCGGAGAAATACGTGGTCTGCAACGCGGACGAAAGCGAGCCGGGCACGATCAAAGACCGCTTCATCATGACTCACCTGCCGCACCTGGTGATCGAAGGCATGATCATTGCCGGGCTGACCGTTGGCGCGCAGAAGGGCATCCTCTATATCCGCCACGAATACGCGGCGCAGGAGCACATCCTCCAAGAAGAGGTCCTCCGCTGCCGTCGTGAGGGCCTGCTGGGCCCGGGCATCCTCGGCACGAACCTGGCCTTCGATATCGAGGTGTTCGTCAGCCCGGGCGGCTACATTTGCGGCGAGGAGACGGCGCTGCTCGAAGCCATTGAGGGCAAGCGCGCCGAGCCGCGCAACAAGCCTCCCTTCCCCGCCGAAGTGGGCCTGTGGGGCAAGCCAACCGTGCTCAACAACGTGGAGACGTTTATCAATGTTCCACATATCCTGGCGCGCGGGCTGGACGGGTACCGCGCGCAGGGGCAGGGCGGCGCGGCAGGGCTGAAGTTCATCGGCGTCAGCGGCGACGTGGTGCGGCCCGGCGTGTACGAAGTGGCCATGGGCACTCCTGCATCAGAACTGATTTTCAAGCACGCAGGCGGTCTGCAGCCGGGCAAGAAGCTCAAGGCGTTTGCGCCCTCGGGGCCTTCATCTGGCTATCTGCCGGCAGCGATGGCTGACGTGCGCCTGGACTTCGACTCACTAAAGGCGGCCGGCTCGATGCTGGGCTCGGGGGCGCTGGTGGTCTGCGCTGAGGACACCTGCATGTTGGACATGGCGCTCAATGCCGTGCGCTTTTTCCGCAACGAGTCCTGCGGCAAATGCGTGCCGTGCCGCGTGGGCTCGCAAAAAATGGTGGACATCCTCACCGGCTGGACGCAGGGCCGCGGCACGCAGGCCGACTTCGCGCTGGTGGACGAGCTTTCCGAGGTGCTGCGGATGACCTCGATCTGCGGACTGGGACAGGTGGTGCCCGCGCCGATTGCTTCCGTGCTGAAGCATTTCCGCGAAGAAGTCGAAGCGCACTTCCTGCGCCGCGAGTGCGCGACGGGCGTCTGCCCGGTGGGCGGAGGGAGACCGACATGAGCGCGGGCCTGGTCGAACTCACCATCGACGGGAAAAAAGTCAGCATGCCCGCTGGCACCACCGTCTTCGACGCGGCGCGACTCCAGGGCATCACCATCCCCACGCTATGCCACCAGCAGAATGAAACCCCGGTGGGCGTCTGCCGCGTGTGCGTGGTGGACGTGAAGGAGCGCGTCTACGCGCCCGCCTGCACGCGCCCGGTGCGCGCGGGGATGGAAGTCACCACCGATTCAGAAAAAGTGCGCGCGGCGCGGCGGACGCTGGTCGAGCTGTTGCTGTCCGACCACCCTGCGCCCTGCGCGCGGCAGCAAAACTCCGGCGACTGCGAGCTTGAAGCGCTAGCACGGGCCGAAGGCATCTCGCAGCCGCGCTTTGCCCGCAGCACAACGGGGCGCGCGAAAGACGACTCGTCGCTTTCAATTGCCGTAGACTTCGACGCCTGCATCCTGTGCGACCGCTGCATCCGCGGCTGCAACGAGATCCGCGGCAACCTGGTGCTGGGGCGCATGGGCAAGGGCACGCAGGTCGGCATCGCGTTCGACGACAACAAGCCGATGGGCGGCTCGACCTGCGTCTCCTGCGGCGAGTGCATGGTCTCCTGCCCGACCGGCGCGCTCACCAACAAACGCATTGTCGGCACGGCGCTTGGCACGGGCCAGCCGGTCGAAGCCGAGCGGTTGCTCGAGCTGCCCATATTCCAAAACGTCTCCGGCACATTCCTCGAGTTGAACAAAGGAGCGATCGTCGAGCGCAAATTCCGTCGCGGCGACGTGGTCTGCCGCGAGGGCGAGTACGGCTCGACGGCGTTCTACATTCTCGAAGGCAAGGCGCAGGTCTCGATCGCCAGCCCCATCGCGCACGTCAAGACGCAGGGCGGAGCAACGGGCTGGCTCAGCAAGCTCACCAGCCAATTGGCCGGTCGCGGCGAGGACAAGCGCGAGGAAGAGGTCTTCCAGAAATACATCCCCATTGATGCGCCCGTGGACCTGGCCTACGAAAACCCGGTGGCCGAGCTGGGGCCGGGCGATCTGTTCGGCGAGATGACCTGCCTGAGTTTCTACCCGCGCTCGGCGACGGTGCGCGCGCTCACTGACTGCACCATGCTCGAGATGTTGCGCAACGTGCTCGACATCCTGCAGAAGAACAAAACCTTCAAAGCGCAGCTCGACCGCACTTATCGGCAACGCGCGCTGGCCAGCCACCTGCGCGGCGTGCCCATCTTTGCCAGCCTAACCGACGAGTTTATTGAGCAACTGCGCGACCGCGTCGAGCTCATTCGCTATTCGCCCGGGCAGGTGATTTGCCGACAGGGCGATCCGGCCGATAGCTTCTACCTGGTCCGCATCGGCTTCGTGAAAGTCTCGGAGACGTACTCCGGCGGCGAGCTGGTGCTGGCCTATCTCTCGCGCGGGAACTACTTCGGCGAGATCGGCCTGCTGGGCGGCGGCGTGCGCACGGCCACGTGCACGGCGCTCGACCACGTCGAGGTGGTACGCATCAGCGCGGAGGACTTTGCCCGGATGATGGAGCAGTTTCCCGCCGTGCGGCAGAGCCTCGAGGCCGTGGCGCGCGAGCGGCGCGAGCAGAACCTCGAGAGGCATTCCATCGTGAGTTCGGTGCCGTTGCATCACTTCCTGGCTCAGGGGCTGATGGAGGCGCAGAGCCTGCTGATCCTGGACCTCGAGAAATGCACGCGCTGCGACGCCTGCGTGCGCGCCTGCGCCGATGCGCACGACGGCATCACGCGATTGGTGCGCGAAGGGCTGCGCTTCGACCAATACCTGGTGGCCACCTCGTGCCGCCAGTGCCGCGACCCGCTCTGCATGGTGGGCTGCCCGGTGGGCTCGATCCGCCGGCGCAACTCGCTCGAGGTGATCATCGAGGATTGGTGCATCGGCTGCGGCCTCTGCGCGAAGAATTGCCCGTACGGGAACATCAACCTGCACCCGTTCGCCGTCGAGGTGGACGACCCCGTTGCGCCCGGGCGCAAGAAGGCCGTGGTGCAGAAAAAGGCCACCTCCTGCGACCTCTGCACCGAGCATGCAGAGCCGAGCTGCGTCTATGCCTGCCCGCACGATGCGGCGCACCGCGTCGAGCCGCAGAAGTTCTTCGCCGGCGTGCTGGGCGGGAAGAAGTAAACGAAATGCGGATCGACGCGACACACCGGAAATGGTTTTTCGCTTCGCTTGGGATTGCGGGCGCGGCCACGGCTGTGTACATCCCGTATGCGCTCACCTCTGCCCACGGGCCGCGCGGCTCGAGCGCGATCGGGCTGACCTTTGGCATCATCGGCTCGGCGTTCATGTTGTTTGCCGGCTTACTGGGCGCGCGTAACCGCGTGCCGGTCTGGCGGCTGGGCCGCGCGCAGACGTGGATGCGCGGACACCTGTGGCTTGGCCTGCTGAGCCTGCCGCTGATTTTTTTCCATGGCGGGTTCCACTTCGGTGGGACGCTGACCACTGTGTTGATGTGGCTGTTGATCGTTGTGGTCACCAGCGGCGTCGTCGGCGCGGCGCTGCAACACTACTTGCCGCGGACCGTCACTGCCGATGTGCCCATGGAGACGATTTTCGACGAGATTGCGAGCGTTCGCGCACAGCTCCGCCGCGAGGCCGACCAACTGGTCGCCGCCGTTTGCGGCCCGCTGAGGACGGCCGTGGCAGACATCCGCGCGGATACGGCCGGCGAGGCTGAGAAGTTGACCGACGCCGTGGCGCTCAG
Source organism: uncultured Acidobacteriaceae bacterium (assembly GCA_964533185.1). Lineage (GTDB taxonomy): Bacteria > Acidobacteriota > Terriglobia > Acidiferrales > UBA7541 > CAZHLD01. The sequence goes on from CAZHLD010000018.1 coordinate 36,528, forward strand.
CGCGGACGAGGGCGCGCCGCTGCGGCGCTTTTATCTGGGCGAGATGCAGCCGTTCCTCGATGACCCGCGGAACAAGCGTGCCGTGCTGGCCGATCCGCAAAAGGCCTCAGCCGCGTTCGAGCAGTTGCGCACCCTGCTGCCGCCCGCCGTTCACGCAACGGTGAAGGACCTGGAAAACATCTGCGAGGAGGAGCGGCAGTTGCGCCGGCAAGCGAGGCTGCATCACTTGTTGCACGACTGGCTGCTGGTGCACATCCCGCTCTCGCTCGCGCTGCTCGTGCTGGGCGCCGTACATGCGTGGATGGCGCTGAGATTCTAGCAGCTTGTTGAAAAACTCGCGCGCTGTCATTCTGAGCGAGCTTGGCGAGCGAAGAATCTCTCTGTTTCTTGAACTGACGGCCCAGAAGGATGCTTCGCTGCGCTCAGCATGACATGCAAAGGCACTTTTTCAACAAACTGCTAGTGGTTGAAAGTTTAAGGTTAGAGGTTCGAAAGTGCCGCGAACGCGCACAACTAAAAAGCTCGCGCAGCGAATCGACCTGAACTATTTTAAGCGCTCCAACCCGCTGCGTCGTTGGCGGGTCTGGCTGGCGATCGGACTGCCCGTGCTCGCCGTGGTGTGGCTGATTTGGCTCGCCGCACGGCGCGACGACACGGTCTACAGTAGCGGACAGCTATCGACCGCCCACGCGGTACTCAACTCCGATTGCGCCGCGTGCCATGTGCGCGATACGGGTTCATTCAGCGCCGTCGCGACCGATGCCGCCTGCCTTTCCTGCCACGATGGACCAATCCACAAAGACAACCAGACATTCACGCCGACCTGCGCCTCCTGCCACCTCGATCACCGCGGCCCAATCCGCCTCGCCGAAACCAGCGACGCAAGCTGCACTCAATGCCACGCAGGCTTGCTTTCAAGAAGTGGAATCCCGAAGATCGAAACTCGTGTCGGTTCGTTCTCGGGTGAACACCCCGAGTTTCACGCTTTGCGCCAGCAGCGGCCCGATCCGGGAACTGTCAAGCTGAATCATGCGGTCCATCTGAAGAAGGACCTGCACGGGCCAGACGGAAAACCAGTCCAGCTCGTCTGCCACGACTGCCACCGACTTACTGAGGAGCGCGAACCGTGGCCATATGGTGCGGAAGAAGTCCGTCCGAGCGGCATCAAATCGAGATCCACTGAGCCGGCGGCCTCCGCAAGATCACCCCAGCACATACGTGGAATCGGCAGCGGGCGGCTAATGGGACCCGTGAGCTATGAAAAAGCTTGCGCGCGCTGCCACCTCCTTCAATTTGATAAACGCTTTCAAGAAGGTGTGCCACATGGCGAACAAGCCCCCGAGATTCACAGGTTTGTCGTAAGAAAGTTCTTGGATTACATCCGGACGCATTCGAGCGAGCTGCGTGTGGTCCGAGAGCCAGATCGGAACCTGACCGGCAAGCCTGCGCTGCCCGTCGCGCGCACCCTGACTCCAGCCCAATGGGTTGATGAGAGAACCATTGAGGCGGAGCAGCTCTTGTGGCGCAAGACATGCAAGCAGTGCCATACGCTCACATTTCCGTTAGCAGGCATCAAGCTCTATCCGCACGGCGGCGTCTTGCAGGGGGCCCCTCTCATCGAAGAGACGAAAGCCCCCGTTCGTTGGATGCCGCATGCGAAGTTCAGCCACACGGCGCACCAGATGCTGACCTGCACGAGTTGTCACGCAGCGACGACGAGCAAGGAAACCTCCGATGTGCTGCTGCCCGGCATCGCCACCTGCCAGTCCTGCCACAACCACAACGCGAGCGGCGCCGAGTCGCGCTGTTTTCTCTGCCACACCTACCACGACTGGTCGAAGGAAAAGCCGGTGCGAGGCAAGTTCCGGCTGCGCGAGATTACCGGCGGCACGCCGCTGCAACTGGGCGAACAAAAAGTTGCCATCGAATAAGCCAGCCTGACGAACGTGTAGGGGCGCACCATGCTGCGCTCCTACGGCCAACCCGCCCTACCTGAAGCGGGCGAGGATGCGGTCGAGAAAGGAGTGAGCCTGCGCTGGCTCACGCGGGGGAGCGGGCGGTGCGTCGGTGACGGCGTAAAGCTTGCCGTCGCGCAAATAGAGCTTGTGCATCTCCTCCCGGTTGAACGGGCGCGCGCCGCGGCGGCCAAAGACGGCCAACTGGTTGCCGCTCTCGTCCACGGCGCGGTCGCGGTCAATGCCGCGCGAGACGGCAAGCGCAGGGCCGTGCGTATGGCGGCTGGCGATGAGCTTCGGCACCGGGCGCGGGCTGAAGCCGTAGTGGTTGGGCGTGTCCACCGGTGAGAAGAGCTGCACGACACGCAGGCCGTTGTGCCCGTCGGCGACAAAGGCAAACTGGCTGGCGTTGACCATGCCGATCTCAATGTCGTGGGTGTCGTCGAGCTTGCCGCCGGCGTTGAATAGCTGGTCGAGGCGCGGCTGCTCGGGCCGCTCGACGTCAATCATCGCAATTCCCTGTTTCCCTGCTGCGACATACGCATATGTGCGCGACACAGTGACGTTGCGCGCATTGGCGAGCGGTACGCGCGCGCCGGCGACCAGTTGCGGCTGATCGAGCGCCGTAACGTCGAGCACCTTCAGCCCATCGCGGTCCACCACAAACGCATAGCGGAACTGCACGGCGATACCCTGCGGCTCGATGAGCTGCGGCGCGCCGATTTCAGCGGTGACGCGCGGCTGCAGGGGGTTGTCGAGGTCCACCACCACCAGCCCGCGGTCGCAGAGGATGTAGGCATACGTGCCGGCGATGGTGATCCGGCGCGCGCCATTCAGGATGCCGCCGGGGTTGAACGTGACGGCGCGCCTCAGAAAATTATTCTTCGGGTCGCCATCAAGCAACGTGCCAACGCCGGGTGTCTTCGCCTTCAGGTCAGGGTCGCCGATCACCACTAGGCCCTCGAACTTGTCGGCAATGTAGAGGAAGCCGTACATCAGGTGTATGGGCTGCTCCTCGTTCTGTGGGAAGTGTGTGCGCAGCGGGTCCACGCCAAGCGTGGTGGGCGTGGCGACGGCCGTGGCGTATTTCGTCTTGACGTAGAAGCGCTGGCCCAGCGGCGAAACCGGCGCGGTGACGATGCGCTCCGAAAAACCCTTGTTGTCAATCTGCGCGACGTCGTACACGCGGAAACCGCCCGGACCCAGCGCCGCGTAAACGTACTCGCCGCGAAGCTGGACATTGAGCACATTACCGGCGTGGTGATGCGATTCGCGCAGTTCGCCGTGGCGGGCGAGGTGTTTTTTGTAATTGTCCGGATAGGCGATGCGCTGGAGGTCGCTGCCGTAGATGGCGGGCGGCTCGTCGTGCTCGGCGACGGCCACCGCCTCAAAGCCCTTCTCGCCAGTAGCGACGTAGATGTAGCGGCCCATGAAGTTCAGGAAGCCCGTGCCCTGCAAGAGCACCTGAGCCATCCAGGCGTTGTTGTCGCGCGCGGCCGAGACGTGGCAGTCGGAGCACGTCTTCGTCTCACGGCCGCGGACCGTGTGCGGCACAAACGTGCTAAACGCCTGCCCGGAGAAACCTTCGGCGGAAACGGTCTGCTGCTGGTAGTAGAGCCATTCGCGGTTGGCGTTTTGCGAGCTGACGAGAACGGCGCAGGCGGAGCGGGCGGGCGCGGTGCGATTGCCGGTGACGGTGCCGTCCTTGGCCAGCATGAAGACGTCGTCGCGGAGCACCTGGAAGTTGTAGCTGGTCCAGTTGCGCGTGGTGAGGCCCTCGTTGTGCAACATGGGCTTGCGCTGGTTGGCAGTCATTTCGAGGTGGCAGCCGAAGCAGCTCGTCGTCCACGAGGTGTGGCAGGCGTAGCAGGTCATTTTGCTGTTGGCATGCGCGAGCTGCGAAGAATCGCCGGGGACGTCGCCCCAGGTGCGCCCATCAGCGCGAACTGTTTTTGCCAGGCGCGATTTTTCGCTGTAGTGCGAGCTGGCGGGCGTGATCGTGTCGAGTACCTGCACCACTTCCCATTCGCGCTCCGGCTCCACCATCGAGCGCTGGTAGAGCCGGCCCTCGCGCCAGGCAAAGCGGCGCTGCTGCCAGGGCGTGCGCAGACGGTCCAGGTGCGTGCCGCCCACGGGCGCGGCCGGGCCGGAGGTCACCAGCGTAGCCTTGCTTTCGATCGTGCCATGGCAATCCACACAGTCCAGTTCAATCGCTGCGCGCGGCTCACCATAGAGCTTGCCGTTGCCGTGCGAATCCTGCTCGAAGTGGCAGTCCACGCAGTGCATTCCCTTTTCGAGATGGATGTCTTTCAGGTGGACGGCCTTCTCGAATTTCTTCGGGTCGTCGAACGGGACGATCTTGCCTTCACGATCGAGCAGGTTGCCCTTGCGGTCGCGCTGATAGACGGCGCGGAAGATCCAGCCGTGGCTGTGGAAGTCGGCAAACTGCGTGTGCTGGAGCTTGCTGTTGAACTCCGGCGTGCCGGTCTGCTCAAGAAACTTCGAGTCGGACCAGAGGCCGCGCGGCGCGGCGCCCTCGGGGTTGCGGAGATTTGCCTGGTAGCGCTCTTGGGCGGAAGGGTTGCGCTGCTCGGCGGGATACATCTTGTCGCCATCCACTTCGTTGTCCCACCAGGTGTAGCCGAAGTACGTGGTGACCATGTTCGTACCCGGGTGCATGTGGCAGACCATGCACTGGCTCGATGGGATTGCCCGCGTAAACGCATGGCGGATGGGATGGCCGGATTCGTGTTTGGGAGTCGTCGGGTCGGAACTCGCGCTCAGTCCGCGATTGCCGAAGCGCGCATAAGGACCGGAATGGACGGGCGAACGATCATTCGCATAGACGACATGGCAAGCCGTGCAGCCGCTGTGGCGATAGTCGCCCGGCTGGTCGTTCGTGCCCGGCAGAGAAAGCAACGGGTCGAGCAGGCGTGTCTTCTGCAGGCCGAGAAAAACCGGGTCGGTGCGCAGCAGCGTGCCGAAGCCGCGCTCGCCCACTTTGTTGTCCGGACGGCCGGGCTCTTCTTCGCGCGTGGGATTGCCGGTTTCGGCGCGCCGGCGGCCGCCGCGCTCGAAGGTGCGCAGTACATTGCCCGGCTGAGAAAGCTCCCAGCGCTGGAGCGGGTTGAGCTCAGGCAGCACGCCTTTCTTGCGCGTCTCATCAGGTGTGGGCGAAGGCGCCGTGCGGAGTTGCTGCGGCGTGCCATCGGCGGAGTAGCTCTCGCCGAAGTGCGTGTCCTTGAGCGGGAAGCCGCCGTTGTTGTAGAGCGCGGCGCCCCAGAGCATCCCGCCGTGAGTCATCATGCTGGACTGCACGCGGCGGACGATTCCGGCGTGGCAGCCGGTTGTGCCACAAGTCTGCGCAGCAACGCGCAGGTCGCCCGGGTTGACGAAGCGCACGTACGCCAGGTTTTCGCGCAGCCACTTCGTGTAGGGGCGAACCATGTTTTCTTCGCCGCCCGCAAGCTCGGGCTGACTCGGCTGCGGGTGCGCCTGGAGCTTGGCTTGTTCGTAGGCGGCCGAGCCGGGCGCGGCACCGGTCGGCAGCCGCACGTCGAAAACGCCGCCGTGGCAATCGGCACAGCCCACCCGGACGGTGCCGGTGGGATGCATCGTCGGAGCATCGGTCGAGACGTGGCAGGTGATGCAGCCGGCGCTCTTGCGGTCGGCCTCGGCCTGCGACTGAGCGAGCAGGCCAGGCTCGTCAGGTCGGGCAGCCGCCTGCGGGCCGCGCGCGGCGAATAGCAGCAAGCCGATGCTCACCGCGAGCAGGCAGAGCGCCGCGGCCGGGGCGTGCGCACGTCGTGCCCGAAAGTGGATGAGCGGCAGTCGCATCAAAATTGAAACCGCACGTTGGCGAAGAGCGAAAAAAGCGTCTTCGCGGTGTAGATATCGGTGAAGCCGCGGCCCGGCGTAAGCGCCGAAGCGCCGCCGGTGACGATGATGTTCTCGGCGAGCGGCGGGCGGTACTGAAATCCGATGCTGTAGTCCACTCCGATGGTGTTGCGGATGGGCGCCTGGAAGAGTAGCAGCTCGAGCGGCTCGGTGTGATGGAAGCGCAGAAAGTTGACGTTCACGATGCTGCGCAGCTTGGGCGTCAGCTCGATATCGGCGCCGGCGTTGAAAATGAAAATGCCCGGGTTGACGAAGTTGGCCTGGCCTTCCTCTTTGCTCGAGCGCAGGCTGGGCAGCAGGCTCGAAGGCGGCGTCAGCGCGACGCCGGAGCCGGTCAGGCGGATGCCCTCGCGGTTCCACAGGCTGAAGATGCCGCCGGCAAATACGGGCACGTCCACGATGGAGTCAAACCCGCGGGCGCGGTCGTCTCGCGGCCGCTCATCGCCCGACGACCAGAAAAACGAGCTGCGCAGGCGTGCCCAGTCCTTGTCCACGGAAAGCTCGAGCGCAGCCATCTGCGCGTTGATGGTGACGCGGCGGCCGGCCAGCGGATTGAGCGAATCGCGGCCCAGCGCCTGGTAAAAGGCATGACTCAGGTTGAGCCTGCCGATGTGGCCGTTGCCGGTCCAGCCAAGATATGCTGCCTCGATGCGGTGCGGCTGGAGTTGTCCGCTGGAGTGCACCGCTCCAATCGGGGCGGGTCGGACAAGAAAATCGTTTTCATCAAAACGGAACGTGGGCTCGTCCTTGTTCCAGTGCACGCTGAACTGCGTCGTATAGCCGGGAACGAGGAAATCCTGCACGTAGAGGTTGGCGACGATCACCTGCTGGTGGCGGCGCTCGAAGGTGTTGAGCGCGCTGTTGGTGTCCTTTTCGAGGAAATGGAAGTAGACCAGGTTGTACTCCCAGCGGTTTGAATGCAGGTTGCCGAAAAACCGCAGGCCGGGCTGCTCTTCGACAAAAAGGAACCCGCGGAAATCGCTGGTGAACTGCTGGATGCCCGCGCGCACGGAAAGAAAATCGTAATTCGGGCTGAGGTCGCGCAGCTTGACCTCGACGAAGGCTTCTTGCAGGCCGATGTGCGAATCAAAGCGCGTGGTGCCGCGGCGCACGTCCACATTGACGATGCCGCGCTCGCGCACTTTCAAGTAATTCAGGCTGACCGCCGGCGTGATGCGGATGCGCCAGTCCACCGGCCGGAACGCGGTGTCGCCGTGGAAGAGGTCGAAAGAAAAGCGCAGCACTTCCACCAGAAAGCCCTGGCCGCCCTTGCCGAAGAACTCCTCGCTGCCGGGCCGCGCGGCGCTCACCTTCGACGGCACCGGCAGGCGGCGGGCGTCGATGAAAGTGTCGCTCGAGCCGGTAAAATTGAAAAACGTGCGCTGCCCGAGCTTCGACGGCCAGATCGGCTCATCACCCTTCAGCCGGTTGCGGTTGAAGGGGTCCCACCAACGCCCCTTCACATAGGGGAACTCGCCCCTCTTCCCGTAGCGCTGCCAATCCGGCATGGGCACGTCCCAGCGATAGGGGAACTCGGCAAAGACCGCCTCTGCCAGTGGAAGCGTTTCGTAGTCGAAGATTTCGTCGAGGCCGGAAGAATCAGCGCGGCGCGGCAGCTCGCGATAGGATGCAAGCAACGGGGCTTCTTCGGCAGGCAAGGGCGGGCCGAGCTCGGGCAGGCGGGGCAGGCGCGAGGTCGGCGCGGCCGCGACGGCAGCAGGCTCAATCGTGATCTCGAGCGCGAGTAGGTCGCCTGCGTTCAGAACAACATTGCTCTGCCTGTACGGCTGCAGGCCCTCGCCCGCGATGCGCAACTCATAGCGCCCCGGCGACAAATCGAGCAGGCGGAACACGCCTTCGGCATTCGCGACGGCGCGGCGAGTCTCTCCGGTGGCGAGATTGCGCAGCTCGACCATAGCGCCGGGCGTGCCGCGACCGGAAGGATCGGCGATGACTCCCAGCAGCGCAGCGGTTCTCGCCGGCATCTGCCGCGGCAAGCGCTGCTGCAGCTCCTGTGTGGGACGAGGCGGCGGCACGCGGTCTGCGCTGGCTGAACCCGCGCACAGGCAAGCCCACCCACCGGCGACGAGTAGAACTGCTGCGATGCGTGGATGGTTTCGGGATGCCCTGCGCATCCGCTTTGCCCCAAAATGAGAGATGACCGCCCCCAACAAGTAGGCCAACCGCGCCTAGTGAACACCAATGCCTTGAAGCGGGCAAGAGTTTTCAATCTGGCTTGCTGCAACCGTGGAATCCGCGGGGCGTCACCAGTCTGCTTCGCCCGTCGCAGACCATCTTGAGCCGGGCGCGGCGTTATGATAGGTAAGCGCTGGAGTTTCCCTGATGAGGCGCTTGCAGCCGTACATTCTCGCGAGGTACGCCGGCAGATTCTTTTCTGCGGCGCTGGTGTTGATCGTCAGTGCGTGGTTGGTGGCCTGCGGCGCCGGCGTCACTGGAGGTGGCAATCCGCCCGGACCGCCGCCGATGGCCAGCTCGCTGACCGCGGCAGAAGTGGACTCGCTGGTGCAGAAAGCCGTTGAAGCCGCCGACCCAAACACGATGGTGATTGCAGTGGCCGACCGCGCGGGACGCATCCTGGCTGTCTGGCGGAAGCCCTCAGCGCCGGTGATGACTGTCGGCAATTTCGGCGCGTTGGTGGATACGAACGAGCTGGCCGTCTCGCTGGCGCGCACCGCAGCGTTTTTCAGCAACAACCAAGCGCCGCTTTCTTCGCGCACCGTGCGGTTCATCAGCGGCAGACATTTCCCACCCGGCGTTGACTTCACGCCGAACGCAGCGCTCTACGGCATCGAGAACACCAACCGCGGCTGCACCATCTCCACCAGCTATATCCCGGGCAAGACCGTGCCTCCCGCACGCAACATCGCGGGAACGGGCACAGGCCTCGGCATCACGACGGGCAAAGCCAATCTGAATGATAGCGATCCCGCCGCCGTGAACCCGGGCGGTGTGCCGCTCTTCCGCGACGGCGTGGTGGTGGGCGGGATCGGCGTTGCCGGCGTGGCACCGGACGTGGCCGAGTACGCGGCGTTCGCAAGCGCGGTGGCCAATGGCTTCGGGCCCTCGCCCGCGCCGCCGGGCGTGGTGTTCATTGACGGGATCGCGCTGCCCTTTGTGAACCAGGCGACGCGGCCCAGCGGCGTCGGGCCGGGCAGCTTCACGGGCAGCTACGTTGTCGGGCCGGTGGCCAGTCCGGGTGCGCCGCCCGAGGGAGACCTGATCGCGCCGGCCAACGGTCCCGTTGGCGGGCTGACGACCGCCGAGGTCCGCCAAGTCATTGACAACGCCATCGCCACCGCCAACACGACTCGCGCGGTGATCCGACTGCCGCTTGGCTCGCGCGCGCGCATGGTGATCGCTGTGGCCGACCTCGACGGCACAATCATCGGCCTGCACCGCATGGCCGATTCGACCGTCTTCAGCATCGACGTGGCCGCAGCCAAAGCGCGCAACATGGTGTACTTCAACAGCGCCACGCGCACCGCCGCCGACTTGAACGACGTGCCCATCGGCACGGCCGTCACCAGCCGCACGATCAACTTCGGCGCGCAGCCGCTCTACCCACCGGGGATCGAGGCGCCCGCCGGGCCCTTCTTCAACATTTATGTGAATGATGTGGCCAACCCGTGCTCGCAGGGCTTCCAGCCGCCCGGGCCGAACCAGAGCGGGATTGTTTTTTTCGCCGGCAGCCTGCCGCTCTATCGCGGCAACACGCTGGTCGGTGGCCTCGGGATCAGCGGCGATGGCGTCGAGCAGGACGACTTCGTCGCCGCCGGCGGTGCTGTGGGGTTCGATGCGCCAACAGCCATCCGCGCCGACCAGCTCATCGTCCGCAGCGCTCGCCTGCC
>CAZHLD010000019.1:0-15128 GCA_964533185.1 uncultured Acidobacteriaceae bacterium
ACAAAAGCGGTTGCTCAAGCCGTGAAGGAGTACAAGCTCTACGTCGGCGGAAATTTCGTCGACTCTGTTTCTGGCAAAACCTTCACCAGCACCAACCCGGCAACGGGAGCGAAACTGGCCGAGGTCGCCGAAGCGGACAAGGAGGATGTGGATCGCGCCGTAAGTGCGGCACGCAGGGCTTTCGAGGCCTGGCGGAAAACCCCTGCAATCGAACGCGGCCGCATCCTGCGAAGGATCGGCGAGATCATCTTGAGCCGGGCGGATGAGCTTGCCCAGCTGGAGACCCAAGACTGCGGCAAGCCCATCCGCGAGACTCGCGGCGCGGACATTCCGTTTGCCGCCAGCACGTTCGAGTACTGGGGGAGTCTGGCGGACAAGATCGGCGGTCGCGTCGTGCCAGTGCAGGGCGAGTTCCTGAACTACACCGTGCGCGATCCCATGGGCGTCGTGGGGCTGATTATTCCCTGGAACTACCCGTTGCTGATGGCGGCCTGGAAGATCGCTCCGGCGCTGGCCTGTGGCAACACCGCCATTCTCAAACCCGCGGAACAGACTCCCATCACGGCGATGGAGCTCGCCGGCATCTGCGCGGAGGCCGGCGTGCCCGACGGCGTGGTCAACATCCTTCCCGGATATGGCCAGACGGCCGGGGCGGCCCTGGCAGCGCACCCGGGAGTTGACAAGATCGCGTTCACCGGGGAGTGGATTACCGCCCAGCACATCGTCAAAGCTTCGGCCGGCAACCTCAAGCGGGTTTCCTTCGAACTCGGCGGCAAGTCTCCGATGATCGTCTTTCCAGACGCGGACCTGGATCAGGCGGTGCGCAGCGGCTTGTTTGGCATTTATTACTGCCAGGGAGAGAACTGCGACGCCACCTCCAGAATCCTCTTGCACCAGAGCCTGCACGAGGAATACGTCGAACGATTTGTTGACCGCGCCAGGAAGATCGTGCTGGGCGACCCGCTGAAAGAAGAAACCGAAATGGGCGCGCTCATCTCCGCTGAACAGTTGGACAGAGTGAAGGGATATGTCGAGCTGGGCGTCCGGGAAGGGGCGGCGATGCTGTGCGGAGGACGGCCCGCAAAGCTTCCCGGCCTGGAGCGGGGCTGGTTTTTTGAGCCCACCGCCTTTAGCCGGGTGCGCAACAACATGAGAGTCGCTCAGGAAGAAATCTTTGGGCCCGTCGTTGCCTTCCTAACCTTTGAGAGCGAAGAGGAGGCGATTCAGATTGCCAATGATGTGATGTATGGCCTGGCGGCATCTATATGGACCCGCGATGTTAAGCGGGCCCACCGCGTGGCCGCTGAACTACGAGCGGGTACTGTCGAGGTGAACACCTGCTTGCAGATCAGCCCAGCTTCGCCCTTCGGCGGATACAAGATGAGCGGTTATGGCAGGGAAGGAGGACCACACACCATCGACTTGTATACGGAGATCAAGTCCGTATGGGTGGATCTGAGCCAGGAGAAGTTCGATTGGTACCAAACATGACCAGAGCGGTGGCTCATCCAGCACGGTGTGACTCAGGGGCACGGGCTTCGCCGTTTACAGGAAACAGTCCGTTCATCGATGTGCTGAGGGCTTCTTGAGCCTACCCTCCATGTGTGCCTCGATTAATCGACGGAGCTTTCTGAAGAATGCCGGGGCGTCTTGCGTTGGTCTGGCCCTTTCCTGCTCGCGCTTGGCCGCTGCCATTGGCCCCGCCAGCGAGAGTGAAAGGCCCGTTCGGAGCATGGAAAGCTGGCTTGGGCCAGCAGGCCAGCAGGCCGAATGGGCAGTCAAGGCCGCGCGGCTCATCGATGGGACAGGAGTCTCTCCGATTCGGAAAGGCGTCGTGGTCGTGCGCGGCGATCGTATCGCGGCAGTTGGACTTGAATCGGCGGTCGAAATCCCGCCACGGGTGCCGGTCCTTGACCTCGGCGATGAAACTCTCTTGCCTGGCTTCATTGATACGCACAATCACCCCACGCTCAAGCCCATTGGCACGGACCTCAGCTATTTTAAGCAGTTCTACGACCCCCAGGCCCGGCAAACCGCGCGCGCGGTGAGGAACCTGCGCATCGATCTGCTGAGCGGCGTCACGACCGTGCGCGTAGTCAGCGAGTTGAATTTTATCGATGTTACTCTCGCGAAGGATATTGAAGACGGGATCATCCCGGGCCCCTGGGTGTTGCCGAGCGGCCCGCGGCTGGCCCCAACAGGCGGACATCTCTGGATTCCGGAATGGGCTGTGGAGGGGCCCGAAAACATCCGCCGCACCATCCGGAATTACGTTTCGCACGGGTCCCGTCTGATCAAACTTGGCCTACTCGACGAATCTCCGGACAAAACCTCCTATTCCGAAGCAGAACTTTCCGCTGTGGTGAGCGAGGCACATGGTTTGGGCGTCCCGGTGACGGCCCATTGTACCGGCCTGTGGGGCTCTTCGATTCGACTGGCGCTGAAGGCTGGCGTGGACGTGATCGAGCATGTAGTTCCTCTGAACGACCAGGTGATCGAGCAGTTTCTCAAAGCTGGCGCGGCGATGAGCCTTACTCCTTTTGTCTATCGAATGGCCTGGCCCCAGCCCGCCGAGTATTGGCACTTCGAAGATTTTGAGGCGCGCTCCGCCAAAGAGTGGATCGATTACAACGCTCAACTCGGTCAGGTGTACTTCAAGACGCATCCCGAGGTCATAACCAAGAACCAGTTCTACGGGCGCGAGGTTTTCCCCGCGCTTGAGCCCTGGATGGAGGGCGTGCGGAAAGCCTGGAAAGCGGGAGTTCCCGTGGCGGTGGGCTCGGATGCACCGCACGGGGCCTTTCCGCTCAATGTCGAGTTTCTCGTGGACTGCGGCATACCACCGCTGAATGCTATCGCGGCCGCGACCGGCGTGGCCGCGCGGGTCAGCCGGGTGGACAAAGTTACGGGCGTGCTGGCTGCCGGGAAGAGCGCCGATCTTATCTCCGTCCGCGGCAATCCGCTCGACGACATCAAGACTCTCAGGAACGTTCATCTCATTGCGCGCGGCGGCCAGCGGTTCGATGGCCTCTCGTTCACGTAGCTCCTTGCGTAGTGGCCGGAGCTTCTGCTGAAGGGATCGGAAACTGGCGAAACCCATCAAATCGAACACCGAGAGGAAACGAACTATGTCGCAGAATGCTGCAGACGTCGTTTGCGAGCTGGTCAATCAGTGGAACCGCCATGAGGCCGCCCGGGCCGCAAGCCTGCTTGCTGAAGATGTTGAGTATTGGGATGTAACCCAGCCCAAAGCCTTCCAGGGGCGCATTGAGGTCCGCGAATTCTTCGAATCGTTCTTTGGTGCCTTCCCGGATTTGAACTTCGTCATCTTGAGTTTGTTTGCTGCGGGAGAGCGCGTGGCTTGCGAATGGCAGATGCGGGGCACGCAAGAGAAAGAGTTGCAGGGAATCAATGCACTAGGTAAGTCTATCGACATCACCGGGGCGAGCATTTGCACGGTCCGCGATGGCAAGATCGTTCGCCAGGTGGATTACTGGGATAGCGGCACGATGATGCGTCAGCTTGGGTTATCGACCTAGCTCCGACCCGTAGATCGTGTTGCGCTGTGGGGTTTGCCTATGAAGCGTGCTCTCTTTCTGTTGTTGACCGTGACTGCATTGCCCATGGTCACCAATGTTTCAGATCTCAGTCCGACTCCGGTTTCTACGTTTTCCATTGTTGCCGTCGATCCCGCAAACGGGGATCTGGGTGTTGCGGTTGCCTCGCGCTACTTTTCTGTTGGTGCTGTCGTCCCTTCGGCTGAAGCTGGCGTTGGCGCAGTTGCCACGCAAGCGAACGTAAACGTCGGTTACGGGCCACGTGCCATCGAGCTGCTCAAGCAGGGACTTACTGCTCAAGAAGTACTCAATAAAATTCTCAACGAGGATAAGTTTGAAGGCAAAGATGGACGGCAGGTCGCTATCGTCGATGCCAAAGGAAACATCGCTGCCTATACGGGACCCAATGCGCTTAAGTGGGCGGGCGATCGGCAGGGCAAGACTTGGTCCGCACAAGGAAACATCTTGGTTGGGCCTCAGGTCCTAGAAGCCATGGGTCGCGCGTTTGATGCCACCCCCAGCGAGCTCGCCGAAAAGTTGTACGCTGCCTTGAAAGCAGGTGACGATGCCGGCGGTGACTCACGCGGCCGACAGTCCGCTTCCCTGGTGGTGGTGCGGAAACAGGGCGGGCGTAACATCAACAACGATCGCTATGTGCAGATCAACGTAGATGATCACCCGAATCCTCTTCTCGAATTGCAACGTCTGCTCAACCTGAATCTCACCTACAACCATCAGGACAGGGCGTACAAGCTACTGGGTGCAGGCAAGATGAACGAAGCACGAGAAGCTGTTGAAAAGGCTGCATCCCATTCTCCGGTAGATCCCGACAATTACCTGCGCCTCGGGCTCCTAAGTTATCTGGCTGGTGATAAGCCCGCTGCACTCGAGCGGTTACTAATGGCCAAAAAGATGGACTCGGATTTTGAGAAGCATTGGCGCGTACTGATTGGAGTTCGACCTGCATTTAAGGTCGTTCTGGAAGACCAGGAGTTCCTCAAAAAGTTGTTCTCTGATAAGTGAGCTGCTTTTCTACCTTGATAGTAATGTTCCGCACCGAATTGATTGGACAGATGCGAGAGTGTAATCATGCGGCGGCTCCGAACGCAAGTAGCTGCTGCCGAGCCTGCTGCGGCGTGAGGTACCCCAGGCGCTCGACGATCCAGTGCCGGTTGTAGCGCTCGCGAAATTCGGCAAGCGCCTGCCGCAACTCCTCCACGTTTCGGAACGTCCGCACCCACAGCAACTGCTCTTTCAGCGTGCGGATGAACCGCTCGACGCAGCCGTTGCCTTCCGGCTGCCGCACGAACGCCGGTGATGACGTCATCCCCAGGAAGCGCAGTTCCGCCTGATAGTCCTCGCTCAGGTACTGGCTGCCCCAGTCGTGCCGCATCTCGATGCCCGCAGCGGCATTTTCCCGAAAGCCGCCACAGTAGTCCCGCACCGCTTGGCGCACCGGCTCGAGCGCCTCGAACCGCGTGGCGCGTTTCGCCGCATGAATGCCGAGGCATTCGGTCGTGCAGTGATCCACCGCCACGAACACCGTCGCCGGCCTCTCTTCTGTCGTTACCGTCATGGTGTGATCGGCCGCCCACCGCTCGTGCGGCTCTTTGGTCACGATCGTCCCAGTGTGCGGATTCTCCGGTCGGGGCAGCGTGCGCGATGGAGCCAGCAACTGCGCCTCTCGCATCAGCCGCAACACGCGCCCCTTCGACGTGCGCACCCCCGCAAAGCGCAGCCGCGCCCATACCTTCCGATGCCCTTCGCCGTGAAACGGCGAAGCGGCGATGACCGCGCGGATCTTCTCCGTCAGTGCTGTGTCGCTCCACGCCGTCTTCGGCCCGCGCCGCTGGAGAACCCTCCCGGCTTGCACAGCAATGAGCATGTCCCAAGTTTAGTTGAAATTGGCGGCTCGCGTGGAGTTGCACTTCAGGCCACCTGGGCTTGGGAGTGCAACTCGGGATTCAGGATTCGATTCAGCTTCTTCAGTTCCCGATAGCCTTTTACCTTTCGAAACTTCTTTTCCGCTTCGAGCAGTCCGGCGGCGGTCCAGCGGGCCACGTGGTCCCCGGCGCGCCAGCGTTTCACGTTGCGCGCGACGTGCCGCACCGTCGAAAGACACGACTCGATCAGGTTGGTCGTGGACAGGCTGCGGCGCAGCACGGCGACACCCCCAAGCGGTGCAGCGTGAGGGTTTCCTCCATCCCTTCCTCCAGGCTGCGCGCGGCGCTGGGATTCACCTCGCACAACTGCCGCCACAGCCGCCGGTCGTACTCGCCGCGGCAGGGTTCGGGCAGGTGATCTTTCCCGTTGCGCCGCTGGTGCAACTGGCAGCGCTGCACCTCTACTTCCTCGCCAAACACCTTGTGAATCGCGGCCCGCAACGCTTTCGACCCATCCAACACGAACAGATAGCGACGCTCCTGATTCAGCCCGCGCGCGACCAGGTCTTCCAGTAACACCTTCGCCACCGTGGCGTTTCCCGTCGCTCCCTGCCACAACCCCAGCACGTGCTTGGTGCCGTTTTCTTCCACCCCCAGCGCGACCACCAGCGTCTGGCTGGCGAACTCAATCCCGTCAATCAACAACGCCACCAGCTTCAGCTTCTCCAGCCGTCGCTCGCACAGCTCCCGCAACTGATTCGCCGTGGCCCGCACGAAGTGACGGCTCACGCTGCTCTTGCGGATGCCATAGCCGTCCAACACCGACTCGACCGCCCGCCGATACTTCCGGGTGGAAAGCCCGCAGACGATGCGCTCGGCCACGGCGCGTTGCATCCGCCCGTCCTGCTGCAAGCGGCGGTAGTTTTCCAGCTCCACTTCTTCCCCCTGACGGCTTCTCACCCGCGGCCGAGTGAGCGGGATCTTCTGCCCGCCGAACACCACGTAGCCCGGCTGGCGGCCCCAGCGCAGGGCCCCCGAACCCGGATCAGGCCGGTGCGGCGGCCCCACCCGCTGCCGCACCTCGTCCTCCAGGATCGCGCGCAGAATCTGCATCCCCACCTCACCGGTCAGCCGCTCCACCTCGGCCTGCAACTCCCCCCACATCTCCACCAGCGGCAGCGGCATCCGCACCGCCAGCTCCCGCCCACCGAGCACTTCAAATTCCCCTTTGGACTTCTGGCTTCCCCTCGGGTATCTGTTCCTCATAGCGGCTCTCCTCTCTCGTAGAGATTTCCACCCCGAACTCTATCCGAGTCCGGGGCGAGAGCCGCTCCTCCCTTTCTCAGGTTTCAACTAAAGGCGGGACATGCTCCAGCAATGTGGCGCTGATAGTAAAAACTCGATCGCGCCCGCTCCCACGCCCGTGCTACGCGCGCCACGCCATATACACGCCCCGTGGAGGAAGAAGCGGCGCGGCTCATGGCTTCCACCTCCGCCACCCCAAAGGGCGGGACGTCTCCAGGGCGTGAATCTTTCCACGCAACAGCTCATTGCTCATGCTCAGATCGGCCACCAGCGATTTCAGCCGCTGTGTCTCTTCGTTGGCCGGTTCGCTCTCACGCGCTCTCAGGTACGCTTCCATGCCCGTCAGGGATCGCTCCCGCCAGCCGGAAAGCGTGGCGGCGGTGACGCCCAACTCCCGCGAGAGGGTTTCCCAATCCTCGCCGCGCAAGAGCCGCAGAACCGCGGCCGCCTTGCGCTTGGCGGACCAGCGGCCCTTCGGCCCCGGCCGCTCTTCGGGAGCCCCTCCGGTCGCCCTGCGGGCTCCCTCCAGGGCTCCCGAAGCTGGTTCTCTCTCTTTGCTCACAGACACCTCCTCGTGATTGCTCCCTCATTTTCATCACAATTCGGTGTCCAAGAAAACCCTAGCCCGGATTTCTCACGAGTGGTGCGTTGAGTGAGGCTGGGAGGCTGAAGTCAGCCGGGTTTGGTTCGTGCGCGACGATGCGTCTGTGGGGGCGGTGTCGGGACGCTGTGGGGTAAGGACTTGCGAGTTTCCGACGACGATTCGAGACAGAGTTTCCCGGATGGCTTGGAGGGGGTGACGTAGGGTTGCGGGGGAGGCGGGGGTTTCAGCAACGCAGGACAGACCACGCCGCAGCGAAGAGACGTTTCCACGGGTAGGCGCCGCTGTAACAGATCCACATGCGGCGGGCGGTGACGCGCACCTCGGCGGCGATCTTCAGCAGCCGCAGCCGGATGGTCTCGACTTGTGCTTCGGCCCACTCGGTTCCCGCCAGGGCGAGCCGCCGCAAGGCGTGCACGAGCACGTAGGCGAGTGCAGAGAAGTAGAGACGAAGCTGGTTCGAGCGCATCGTCTCGCTGCTCAGCCGGTCGCTGAACAGGCTCAACTGCTCCTTGATGCGGTTCTCCATCTCGCCCCGCGCGCAGTAGAGCTGTTCGTAGAGGGCGCGAGCCGGCCAGTCCTCCGCCGGAAGCGACGTCACCACGTAGCGCGGGTTCTCCTTCCCGGCGATCTGCTCGGCCTTGGCCACCACGCGACGCGCCCGTGACCAACTGTTCCGTGTGCGGTAGAAAAACTCGGCGAACACCCGCGCCGACCGCCCCGTGCGCCGGTGTTCCTGCTTCGCCTGCTGCATCGGGCGGGTGATCTTCCGCCGTAGCCGCTCGTTGCGCGCCAGGCCGAACACGTAGTCCACGCCGTGTGTTTCGCACCAGGCCATCAACTCCTCGCGGCAGAAGCCCGAATCCGCGCGCAGGATGATCTGTACCTTCGGCCACCGCACGCGAATCTGCCGAACGATCCGCACGACCTCTTCCCGGCTCCCCGCGCTGGCGTCCTGATTCGACGGCCGCAGCCGCGCGCACAGCAGGTGATCCTCGTAGAAAATGTACAGCGGCAGATAGCAGTAGTGGTTGTAGTAGCCGTGGAAGAAGCGACCTTCCTGCCCCCCGTGCAGCGGGGTGTCGGTCGCGTCCCGATTCAGCACGATCTGCCGTGGAGGGCGCGGGTGCGCTTCCAGAAAAATCTCCACCAGCAGTTCGTCGATGGCTTCCGGCGAGTAGGTGATCTTGTGGTAGCGCTCGGTGAGGGGACAACTCGCGGGCGTGAGTTCCAGCCGGTTCAGCGTGCTCTTGCCCGCCAGGGGATCGGCGATCTCGCGCTTGGCGGCCAGCACCCTGAGCAGCGGATCGTGGCGCAGTTCTTCGTGGTCGTTCAGGTCTTCGTAGCCGAGCGCCAGCCCATAAATGCGGTGCGCCAGCATCCCCCCGAGCCCGTGCTCGACCCGTTCCGGCTGACGATGGTCGGTGAAACAGCCCACCACCCGCCGCAGCCGGCCGATCTTCCGATCGGCCGCGCGCAACAGCAGCGCCCCGCCCTCGGTGGTCAGTGGGCTGCCGTCGAACCGCCCCACCACCGGCCGCGAACAATGCGCTTCAAACGCGAACTGGGACTGGGTACACTCGGTCATGGAAAAGGCCGCCTTTCTTCGAGCACCAACTACGCTCCGCAAACGCAGTTATGCCCGAAAAAGCGGCCTTTTTCTACTCCTAATCAACGCTTGTTGCGCACTCCTGGTGAGAAATGCGGGTTAGCTGCGTCCCCGCCTCAGCGAGCTCGAAACCGGCCTCGGCTTGTCCTTCCTCGCCGACGAAACCATCTGCAGCGCCACCGCCCACCGCCCGGGCTTGGCCCGGCTCATCGACTTCCAGGCTTTCCTCTGCCTCGCCCGTTCCCAAGCCTAGGCCGTGGAGCGGCAGCTCCTCGCCCAGCTCAACCTCCGCCTCCGCTTCCGCGAGGACCCGCGCCGCTTCCCCTGCCAGATTTTCCGCAGGCGCGGTCAGATCATCTTCGCAGCTCGGCAATATTGTGAACTTGGACGCTAGGATGGAATATGCGGCAGATTGGACACTCACTACCGGCCTCCGTCACGCTGCTTTCTTTACAATCCAGGAACACGTGACAGTGCGGCTTTGAGTGGGTGTCTGCCCCCCGGCACCACCCTTCAGACACCACTTCGCGTGGCCATTTGTGGCTTACCCGGGCCGATGGGCGGCAGGCTTCTTCGGGAGTGCGCGCGGGTGTTTCTGTGGGTTCTGTGTTTTATCGCAGGGTGAGCCAGGCAAACACTGCGCCGCTCATAAGCGCAAAACCGAATATGGCGATCACTTCCAGGCGATCGTGAATCTTGGTCAGCATGTCCCTTCCCTTTTGTTTTCGGCCACGGCTTGGTTCCGCGCCGGGCCTTCTCTAATTTCGAGTCGCAGTTTAACGCTGGGGAACAGCAGGGACAATGGCTGGGTGGGTCTAAAGAACTTGGTACCCGGGTTGTGGTACTGCTCCGCGCGCAACCTAACCGCTGACCTGGCAATCACATTCCGCTCACAACCCCTCAGGCCAGTTGGACCATAACGTGATTATGGGTCTTTCGAATATTGCGTGATATATTCCCCGCGCCCGCAGGATGCATTCAGAACCCTCCGGCAGGCTGAGGCTTGCATACGATTCGTCGAGCAGCTTTCCTTTGCGGGATTCTTCTGGCGGGCGTGACATCTTGCGTGCGGGCCCAGGAACCGGCTCGTCCCGAGCCAGGTTCTCATTCCAATCCGGAAGCGTCGGCTCCTGCAAGTCATCCCGCGCTCAGGCGCCTCTTAGCGGAACAGCCAAGACTACGCCTTGCCTCAGAGGTTTCGACTCGAGATCCGTTCCATTGGAACCGGTCTACGCTCCTGATTCACCCGGTTGCATCAAACCTCAATCCGCCTTTTCTCGGCGGCTGCGCAACACCAAACCCTGCATTTCTCGGAAGGCCTGCCAGGGCGTACTTGGGGAGTTGCGAGCGCCAGCCGCTTTCCCCAGGCGGCAAGTTTATCGTCGCCCTGAAGCGTACATTCTACCCGCTCCCCTTGCTCTATGCGGCAGCAGGAGCTGGTATCAGCCAGGCGCGGGACTCGGATCCGGGTTTCGGGCAGGGAGGAAAAGGCTATGCGCGACGCTTCGGCGACCGCATCGGCACCCGAGGGATTAAGGAGTTCACCGGAACGTTTCTTCTGGCCTCAGCTGTGAAGATGGACCCCCAGTACCACCCCTCGTCTCGCAGTGGCTTCGGCCGCAGGCTCGGCCACGCGCTTTCTCAGGTGTTTGTGTCCTACACGGACTCCGGCAATCGCCAGTTCAACTTCCCGACGGTTGTCGGTTCAGCGATTGGCGTCGGGGTCTCCAACGTCTGGCGGGAAGAGCGCGATCGCAAAGCCTCCAACTCGGCCATTCGGTTTGGTATGAGCTTCGGACTCGACGCCGTCAGCAACATCTTTCACGAGTTCTTCCTCTGCCGGAAGCATCCCCGCTACTGATCGCCTTTCACCTCTCAGACAAGCCTTCTACACCCACCGCTTGTCTCACGGGATCGCCTCCCGGATGATGTCATAGATCACTGCGGTCTTTTCGTTCATCAGGATCACAATTCCTGCGATCACCACCCGCCGATAACCGGTCGGAAGTCGCCGCAACTTGTGTTCGAGGTCTAGCGGCAGCGGCTGCATCTTTTTCTGCAGGCCCGGTGGCAGTGTTCCGCGGGTCCGCAATTGTTTTTCGAGTCCGGGCGGGAGCCGCTCCTTTTTCGCCAGCCCCGGCGGCAGGCCGGTGCGGTGAGTCCCAAACCAGCCCTTGATTAGGATTCGCTCCTGCTCGCTAAAAACAATCTCTGCTCCCGGCAGGACCTCGCGCACTTTGTCCCCAACGGTTTTCGTCTCAGCAGTCTTATCCTTGTCCTTCTTCTGCGCCTCAGCATTCCACGCTCCTGCCATAGAGAGGCAGGCCAGACCGATTGCGAATAATTCCCATTTCTTCATAATTGCCTCCCGGCAAATGCAATCTTTGGATCGGATAAAGATTAGGATGCCTCAATCTGGGGCGGCAGCCCCGCCAGAGGTCTCCCCTGGTGCCCATTCAGGCACGGTCGCTGAACACCACCACTCGCCGTTGACCAAGGGCGCAAGCACTGCCGTAGTCCAATGGATTTCACCCACTTCTCTCCCGTAGCATAGGTTCATGCCAGCAAGCGAAACCCAGCCGCGGCGTGCTTCGTTAGGGAAAAGTGACCTGGGCTGGTCTGACGGCGCGGCCGTCCTGCTGCTGTTTCTTCTGGCCTTCCTTCCTTACGCCAATACGCTAACGGCCGGCTTCGTCTACGACGATTTTCCCCAGTTGGTTGACAATCCGTATGTCCAAAGCTTCTCTCATCTCCGCGAAATCTTCGCCAGCAACGTCTGGTCATTTCAGGGCGCGCAAGGCACCACCAACTACTATCGCCCGCTGATGACTTTTGGTTATCTGCTCTGCTACAAGCTCTTCGGCCCCCTCCCATTCGGTTTTCATCTGGTCAACGTCTCGCTTCACGCCGCTGTCGTCTGCCTTCTGTTTTTTCTCTCCCGCCGTCTTTTTGGAAGTGCACGCATAGCCTTTCTCGCCGCCGCTCTATTTGCACTGCACCCGATTCACACCGAATCCGTCGCCTGGATCGCCGGCGTCACCGACCTCGAACTCACCTTTTTCTATCTCCTCACCTTCTGCTTCTTCCTGCGCCTCGGTGACCCCGACGGTCGCAGCTCCCTCTTCCGCTACACCTTGCTTGCCGCGACCTACCTGCTCGCCCTGCTCTCCAAGGAGCAAGCCCTCACTCTTCCGCTACTGGCCACACTCTACGAGCACTTCTATCGTGACGACCGGCACAAAACATCAACGTCCCAAAAGCTCTCGCGCTACGGCGCTCTCTGGCTGATGGCCGCAGCCTATCTCTTGTTCCGCGCACTCTTCCTGGGCGGCCTCGCTCCGGTACTTCAGCGCCCCGGATTGAGTTGGTCCGAGACACTTCTCTCCGCGCTCTCCCTGATTGCCGCCTACCTCTGGAAACTCATCTGGCCGGTGCAATTGTCGGCCTTCTACGTTTTCCACAAAAGCATCAGCCTCACTGATCCACGGGTTATAGCTGGCATTTGTGTAGTTATTCTTTGCGGCGCGCTATTCTGCTTTCTCTGGAAGCGCGCGCGCCCGGTCTCGTTTGCTCTGCTCTGGCTCTTCGTGACGCTCGCGCCGGTCCTCAACGCGCGCTGGATGGCCGCCAACGTCTTCGCCGAACGCTATCTCTACCTGCCTTCGGTCGGCTTCTGCTGGTTGGTGGTGTGGGGCGCTGCTTGGCTGTGGCAAGCGACTCCGGCTCAGCCCCCCATGCGGCGGCGGGCTCTCGCCGGCTCACTCTTCCTGATCGCAGCCCTCTTTCTAGTCCGCACCGTCACGCGCAACCTCGACTGGCGCGACGACATGGCTTTGTATACGCAAACGCTGCAACTTGCCCCCGACGCCCACCTGATTCGCGCCAACCTCGGCACTGTTTATTGGCGGCAGGGCGACGCTCCCGCGGCCGAGCGCGAATGGCAACAGGCCCTTCGCCAAAACCCGAAGAATGTGGTCACTCTCAACAACCTGGGCCTGCTCTGCACAGAGCAGGGCCGCTTATCGGAAGCGGTGGACTACCTGAATCGCGCCATCGCCCTCAAGCCGACCTATGCCAATGCCCACACCAACCTGGGCATGACCTATCAGGCCATGGGGCAGCCCGACAGGACTCTTGCCGAGTTCCGCACTGCTGTCTCGCTGGCCCCCCTCAACGCCGAGGCTCGCTATCAGCTCGGCAAGTTCCTCTTCGAGGCCGGCCAACTCGATGAGGCCCGCGCGCATTTCCTTCGTTCCGTCGAGGCTGGCCCCACTGGCGAAGCCCTTCGCCACCTGGGTGAAATCCAACTCCGCCAGGGCTATCGCGAACAGGCGGAAACTTTCTTCCGCCAGGCGCTCGACCTGGAGCCGTTCGACGCGCGTGTTCATCTCCGCCTGGGGCAAATCTATGCCGCCACGGGCCGCACAGCCGAGGCGGCGCGAGAGTTCGAAGCCGTTTTGACCACCGACCCCGCCAACCCTGTCGCCCGGGAGGCGCTTGGCATGGCTCCGGCGGCCGCGCCCAATCCATCTCTGTCTCGCCCGTAATCCTCTGACAGGGCGCGCATTGCATCCCTTCGCGGGCACCGCCACTTCTTGCTCAACCGCGCAAAGTATGTTAAGCGTGGATGCCTGTGATCCTTTTACCCCGCCTGAAGCGGCTCCTTCTCGGGTCGCCGCTTCGGACCACCGAGCTTCACGAACAACGGCTTTCCAAGAAGGCCGCTCTGGCCGTCTTCTCTTCTGACGCACTCTCCTCGAGCGCCTACGCCACCGAAGAAGTTCTGTTGGCCCTGGTTGTAGGTGGGGCAGCACTCTTGCATTTCTCCCTCCCCATATCGCTCTGCATCATCGGCCTGCTGGCGATCGTCGTCATTTCGTATAGCCAGACTATCTATGCCTACCCCAGCGGCGGCGGCGCCTACATTGTCGCCAAGGAGAACCTGGGCGTCGGCGCCGGTCTGGTGGCCGGCGCGGCGCTTCTGATTGATTACATCCTGACCGTGGCGGTCAGCGTGGCCGCGGGCGTTGCCGCCATCACCTCGGCCGCCCCTCGCCTCTACTCGCACCGCATTGCTCTCAGCCTTGCTTTCATCGTGATCATCCTTTTCCTCAATCTGCGTGGAGTCCGCGAGTCTGCCGTCGTCTTTGGCATCCCGGTCTATTGGTTCATTCTGTCTATTTACGTCTTAGTTGTGACCGGCCTGTCCCGGGTGATGGCCGGCAGTAGCGCCGCCCTACCCCCTCCGGAGCTAACGGCCGTCGAGGTGCTGCCTCCGCTCTTCCTCTTTCTTCGTGGCTTCGCAGCGGGCTGCGCCGCGCTCACCGGCGTGGAAGCAATCTCCAATGGTGTGCAGGCCTTCCGCCAACCCGCCTCACGAAACGCTTCCATCACGCTCTTCTGGATGGCCGCCATTTTGGGTTCGCTCGTAGTTGCCATCACGTTCCTTGCCCACCACTTTGGAATCGTTCCGCAACACGGAGAGACCGTCGGAGAGACCGTACTCTCTCAAATTAACCGGGCTGTCTTCGGCCGTGGCCCGTTGTATTTCATGATCCAGGCAGCCACCACCGCCATTCTGATCCTTGCCGCCAATACCAGTTTTGCGGGCTTCCCGCGGCTTTCCTCCATTCTCGCCCAGGACCGCTTTGCCCCCCGCCAACTGGCCAATCTGGGCGACAGGCTGGTCTTCTCCAACGGTGCCCTGCTGCTGGCCGGCGCCGCGGGGCTTCTGCTTGTCCTCTTCGGTGCCGATACTCACCGGCTCATCCCGCTTTACATGATTGGCGTGTTCGTTTCGTTCACGCTATCCCAAGCCGGAATGGTGGTCCATTGGCGCCGCTCCACTGAGCAAGGTCGCCACTGGCGCATGGCCGTTAACGCCTTCGGCGCAGTGACGACATCAGTTGTCTTGGTGGTCGTGGCCGTGGTCAAATTCACCCACGGCGCCTGGGTCGTCCTCCTGGCCATCCCACTCATCGTGTACTGGTTCCGGAAAGTTCGCGAGCACTACTTTGTGTCCGCGCGCCAGCTCTCCGTCTCCGATTTTGAGCGAGTCAAAACATCTCGTCACACGGTTATCGTTCCGGTCCCTCCCCTCCCCAATAAGGTGATCCTGACCGCTCTCGAATACGCTCGCTCCATCTCCGGCGATGTCGTCGCCGTGACGGTGA
>CAZHLD010000019.1:15228-46150 GCA_964533185.1 uncultured Acidobacteriaceae bacterium
ACCGCTCTCGAATACGCTCGCTCCATCTCCGGCGATGTCGTCGCCGTGACGGTGAACACGGAGGGCCGCGACGCAACGGACATCCAGGCCGGATGGAAGAAGCACGTGGACGACGTCCCGCTGATCGTGCTCGAATCTCCCTACCGGTCGGTGCTGCAACCCTTGCTGCGCTTCATTGACGAGATGGAAGACTTGCGCCAGGACGATAAGGTGACGGTGCTTCTGCCAGAGTTTGTCCCGGCGCGCTGGTGGCACAATCTGCTGCACAACCAGACCACGCTGATGCTGAAGGGCGCGCTGCTGTTCCGCAAAGGCATCGTTGTGACCAGCGTTCCGCACCATTTGCGCGACTGACCTCGCGCGGTTTCTTGGGCTGATTAGGAAGGGCAATGCTGGGCGAGGAGACCAAACAGAAGATACTCCGACGCGTTCGAGGGCTGTTAGCCTCGATTGATCCCGAGGTTCACCTGCTTGACGTCGTCCTGGATTCCACGCGCCAGCAGCTTGCCTTTGTGATGCAGAAGGGCGAATGGCCGCTGGTCGTGGGGATGACCTGGCTCGATTACGCCAGTCACCGCGACGAAGAGCTTAAGAATCGCCTCGAGCAGGGCCTCAAACAACGTCTGGAAGCCGCCCGGGTGCGCCAGGCAAGCGAGTTGGAGTAAACCTTCAGCGCCTTCCCTCCTCAACGATCACAGGCAAAAGCCCTCCCAGGAAGGGTTCCCTACCCGTTTCGCTGACCCAGACCCCGACGCTGTACACGCCCGGACTCCCCTTCCAGAAATTCAGCGGAGCGCGAAACGCGCCGTCCAGGCCGATCTCCACGCTGCCCCGCGACCCGTCCACATAACGGGCACCGATGATCTGAACCCGCTGGTGTCTTTGTTCCGCTGGCAGGCTGTAGGATCTCGTCCGGCTCAGTTCTGCAACGCTCATTGTCTTTGGCAGCGGCTCATAGAACACGGTAAGAGCCACCAGCTCAAGGTTTCGCCGAAGCAGGCGCCCGCTTACCGTCAGCGTGTCGCGCAGGGTCACGCGGCCGGGCATCGCGTCCAGGTGAGAGTATCTCGCTTCGTAGACTTCGATGAGCCTCATCCCGCTTCCGTCATACGCAACGCCAATACCCGCGTGCGTCTGCCGCGGGTCCAGGATGCTGCGGCGATGGCCGTCGTCGGGGGGCACCTCGGCCATGAAGCGCTGATGTCCGCTGAACATGCTGACCCACAAAATCTTCAAGTCGTCCGGGAACTCCGAATCGCGAAGGCTGGTGATATTTTCGGCAGTGTTCCCGCGCGCACCGGCCTCGGCGTACCGCAGGTAGGGCTTCCGGCCGGCACGGTCCCAGTGGCTGACGTACCCCTCTTGCAGCATCTCCTGGCAGTGTTGGTCAGCTGCTTTCGACAATTCGGGGGAATACTCCACGGGCGAAACCCCGGCCTCGATTCGCCCTCGATTGATCTCCTCAAGTAGGCGCAGCTTCAGCTCCAGCGGAGCCTCTCGAGGCGCTTGCTGCCCACCGAATAGGCTGGCTATGAGTAGGAAGACGAGAGCTGTCATGTCTCGGAAAGAGTTCCTTGTAAGGAGTGTAATTCTATCGGCCTTGCAGGCCCTCCGCAATCGCACTCCCTTCGATGCGTTTGAATACGCCACCTGTTGCCGCTACAATTGCTTCGTGAAGGTCATTCACAACTCTGTTTCTCCTCACCGCCGGGAAGGCCTCGAGCGCGCTGTTCTCTGCGCTCTGTGCCAACAGTTCAATGACCAGCCATTTCGCGCGCGTACAATCGACGTGCTCACTCACTTTCGATTCACCCTCCCGGACCATCAGTGTATCTTTGACGCTCTCGGTCAGATCCCTGCTTCCGATTCCAGAACCCTTCGCCAGCACCTGATGAACAGGCTCAGTAACATGGGCTTCCCTGATCTTGATATCGCCTTTCTGTTCGAGGGCCCATCCTGCTCGCCGGATAGAGCTCTCCAAATGCTCCGAGATCTCCTGGCTCTGACTGAAAAAGCTCCTTGACGCACACCGCCCATACTTTTCCAGGCCTCTCTACTCGATTCTTGCCTTGAATCCGGCGCTTACTCAGCCTATTCTCTCCGCTAGCCTTTCTTCGGCCCGGGGTTTGTGTCTTGCTCCGAAATCGTACCTTGCTCTCGTTGGCTGGCAGGCGATCCTTCGCTCTTGCTTCTCTTGGCTTGGCCCTCTGTCTCTTGTTCGCCCCTGTCTGGGCCGCCCAACGCAAGAAACCTGCCCATACGGCTAACAAGACTCTCTATCCGCAGCAACTCCAGCCCGGAGCTGCCGGCTCCTCAAAGGCTGGCCCGCGCAGTTGGATGCCTCCTGATATTGACGACGTGGTTCCGCCCGTTTCGCCCGATGTGCCTTGCACGTTGCCGGACGTGCTCAAGCCCGCCAGTGAGCGCGTCAAGGAGCTCGTTTCCAATCTCGAGCAGTTCACTGCCATCGAAAAGATTGAGCACGCCCAGATAAATTCGGAAGGCGAACCGGGCCGCGCGCAAGTGGTCGCCTACAAATACCTGGTCTCCATCTACGAGATCCGGCCGGGCTACCTCAATGTGGAAGAAACCCGCGACGGCCAGGAAGCTCCCACCACCTTTCCAAAACAGTTGGCCACACACGGCCTGGCGGCGTTCGCTCTAATCTTTCACCCCTTTTATGTAGATGATTTTGCAATGACCTGCGAAGGACTTGGCCAGTGGCGCGGCGCACCGGCCTGGCAAGTCCGCTTCGCCCAGCGGTCCGACCGACTCCCCCGCTTCCGCACCTATCAGCTGCGCACTCGCCGCTTTCCGGTCAAGATCAAGGGACGAGCCTGGGTTGCCGCAGATTCCCATCAGGTTCTGCGCCTCGAAGTTGACCTGCTTGAGCCATTGCCCGAAATCAAGCTCCAAAGCGAACACCTGGACATCGAATACCGTCCGGTGGATTTCCCCAGGCGAAAGCTGCAGTTGTGGCTTCCCGAAAGTGCCGAGCTTTATCTGGACTTCCGCGGCTCCCGCCATTTTCGGAGGCACTCGTTCAGCGAGTTCCTCCTGTTCGCCGTGGACTTGCGCCAACAAATCCACGACCCCAGGGAACCGCCCGAACCACCTCCCGCGAAGTAGTGCCCGCAGACAGTAACCTCGGCCCCAGCAAGACATGCACTTTCACGGCAATAATGCTGTGGCTACGGCTCGGACTTCTACAGGTTTAAGGCGTCGTGCCTTTGCGCCGCCTCACGAGCCTTACTGTAGGCCCGGAGGGGAGTTTGACCGCGGGGATTCGCCCAGGGCCCGGGCACTTTGTGGCCGCAAGCCGGACAGGCGCCATCGACCAGCCGGTTCTCCAGCACTTGGTGCCACGATCGCTGCACGAGCACGTGACCACAGGAGGGACATATCGTGTGCCCGCCATCGCTCCAGATATTTCCTTCGTACACGTAGTGCAGCCCAACCTCGCGCGCGATCTTGCGAGCCATATGCAAGGTCTCTGGTGGAGTGTTCGGTTTGTCGCGCAGCTTAAAGTCCGGATGGAACGCCGTGAAATGCAGCGGGACTTCGGGCCCCAAATGCTCGAGCACCCATTCGGATAGCTGTCGAATCTCCTTCGGGTCATCGTTCAGCGTGGGAATGATCAGGTTGGTGATCTCAAACCAGACACTGGTCTCATTCTTCAGCCACTCGAGGGTCTCCAGAACGGGCTGGAGATGCGTCAGCGTGATCTTGCCGTAAAAGTTCTCCGTAAATGCCTTCAGGTCCACGTTGGCGGCATCAATATGGTCGTAGATGTCGTGGAAGGCTTCGTAGGTGATGTAGCCATTGGTCACCATCACCGTATTCAGGCCGTACTCCTTGGCCGCCGCGCAGATGTCGATCACGTACTCGCCCCAAATGGTCGGCTCGTTGTAGGTAAACGCCAGTGACGGGCAGCCGTGCTGAATGGCGAGGAGCACAACGTCCTCTGGCGGCAGGTGCGTCGAATGCACCTGATCGTGCTTCGACTTCGAGATATCCCAGTTCTGGCAAAAGAAACAGCCCATGTTGCAGCCGGCTGTACCCAGGGAAAGAATCTTGCTGCCCGGCAGGAAGTGGTTGAGCGGCTTCTTTTCAATTGGGTCAATCTGAATGGCTGCCGGCGAGGCATACCCCAGGCTGTAGAGCTTGCCGCCCTGGTTGACGCGGATAAAGCAGAAACCGGACTGCCCCTCGCCGATATGGCAGTGGCGCGGGCAGAGGTAGCAGTGCGTCTTTCCGCCCGGTTCCGGCTCCCACCACTGCGCTTCGTGGAGTTCCTGCGTTTTCTGGAGGATCTTGAGGTCTTGCACCGATCCTCTCCTGCCGGCCCGAGCCGTTTCCGATCTGAGCCAAGTATACACCTTCTCCACCCGGGAGATGCAATGGAGGCCCACATGAGGCACACATTGAAAGAAACTGATCTGGAGGTTTCGAAGGGCTATCTAGGACGACTGCTCGCGCCGTCGCTCTTCGGCCCAGCGCAGAAAGCGCCGCATTCGGTCCCGTTCGACCCAGATGAGCCGGAAAAATGTTCGCGCATCCAGGTCGGCTGCTTGCGGACCGAAGAATGTCTCCATGCGCCAGCGGATGTAAGGGCTTTGCCAGGGGTTGAGGCGGTAGCCCTTTGCGGCTACCCAGTAGTAGCGCAGGGCGCTCAGCATTCTCTCATCCGTAGAAAAAGCGCAGGCATGCGCTGAGATGATACTACGCCGGCTGGGCGCATCGGCACCGGGGTATCGAGCGAAAGGTTGAGGCTCCAGATTCTCGACACGGCCCGGTTTTGGTAATGACTCAGTTTGATTTTACATTTGCCTCGCCTCACAAAGCTCTTGCTTCCCAATGTGCGAAAGTCTATCATGGCGAAGAAAAGGAGAAACGGACTAATGACTGCCCAAGAGGAAAGAGAAGCAAAGGCCAGAATCCTTCTAGAGCACGCAGAAACAGAAAAAGCCGTTGAGCTAAGAAGAGCCGAAGCCTTCAGGATTTCGGGCACGTTGCAAACAGCCAGTCAAATGCTGCGTTCCAATCCCGACAGTCTCATATTTGAAGGGGATTCTTTCCCTTCGGAGTTGATGCGTGTTCAGCAAGTGTCTGCAAATGATTTGAACGTTGAAACTATTAGGGCACTTGTACTTGAAATACGCGAATTGCAAGAAAAACTGGCGCGTCTGACGGAGCAAAAATCTAGAATCGGTTTCTAGCCCAGTAGTTCCGCAATTTCTTCTACGCTCCAAACATGATCTGCAATTCCCGCTTCCATCGCTGGCGCTAGGCAGGCCGTTGCCCTTCGCGTCCTTGCCCCGCACCGAGGTGACGTCTGGGGGTTTCCGGGCGGGTTGCCGTTTTTCAGCCATCCCCACCGCTTTGCGTGGGGTTCATTGTTCATTTTGCTTCTTCTCCGTCCGTCCCGCGTTGACTTCCCGACTTCGACGAGCCTATATTCCCACCGAAGGATTACTTAGCAAAATGCCTGACGCTGCACCCGAACAAAACTTCAGTCGTCGCTCGTCTTGGAAGCGCCTCGCTATTGTAAGCGCATCTGCGGGCGCGGGTGGTGTGCTTGCCCTTTCCCTGATTCTTTGGGCTTACCTATGGTTCAGCAGCCGTCCACATCCGTGGGACAATGCGGCAGTAACAGCGAAGTTCAAAGAATTACGTGTCGAGGAGAAGAAGGGAGATGCCCTCGACCGCCTAATGAAGCATCGGCACTATACGATTCTGCTCGTCTACGACCTCACAAACACAACTATGAAGGATTACGAACTTTCCCTCCCCTCCACCGCGATGGCACCGATGGGGCTACGCTCTGGGAGTCTACTTAGTTTTCCCGATCTGCATTGGGAGGTTGAAAAAGTAAGGACGTTTTCGCCTCCAGCGGGGGCAATATCTTCCAAGCAAGACAAAATCGTTGAATTGCCGGACGGTCGCATAGTAGCGTTCCCTGCGAAGATGAGTGATGACGAGATTTCTGCGGTTATCCGCAGAGAGGAAGCCTTCGCAGCGGCCCGCGAGCAAATCAGGAATCAGCAACCTGACGTATGGGCACAAGCTGCTGCCGAACTTGCTGCCGAACGAAAGAAATTCGACCCCGAGCCGATCTTGATTCCTGCGCTTCATACAGTGCGTGTGGATTTTTATTTTGAGGCCACGTATTCGCTAGAGTTTGCCAACGGTAAGGGGCCACATGAGCTTGCCGGGCATTTCTTGCGAGACGTGGATGCCCTCGTTCTGCTGGATGGCAAGAGCCGTTACCGCATTGAACTACCGCTAGCCCAATTCAAAAAGGCTAAATGAATGAAGGAGCAGCCCAGTGCCGCGCTAGGCGAGAGAGTGATCCTAGGGCCGGGTCGGCTCGCTCTACTTCCAGCCCTTGCGCTCCCGGAGCGCCGCTATGTGGGCCACGTGGTGAGGTCCATGCCAGGCGTATAGCGCCAGGAGCTTGTCGAGCGTCATCAGGCCGTCCTCAGGGTGGTTCAGCGGCCGCGCAAAGTCCTGAGAGGACATCGACTCCAGCACCTTCACCCAGCGCCGGTGAAGCGACTCCAGCAGCGTGAGGGAGACTTCGGGCGGTGTCGTCTTTGAATCTGCCATCTCGGCCCACCGCGCCTCGTCGTAGGTCTTGATTGTCGGCTGCTCCTCGGTGAGTGCCAGCTTAAAGCGAACATAGGCGTTCAGGTGACTGTCCGGGATGTGGTGCACCAACTGACGCACGGTCCATCCCCCATCGCGGTACGGTGTATCCATCTGCTCTGTGGAAAGCCCTGCGAGCGCAGCGCGAAGACGGGCCGGCGTCTGGTCAATCTCCGCAATGCAGCGCACCCGCTGCGCATCATCTTGCATGCCCTGGTAAGCGAACTTGCCAATCGGGTACCGCGGGTCGTTCATCGCCACACCTTCATTCTTGAATTGTCGTCAAGGACCGGTGCCACCTTTGCGCCTATTTCATGTTGCCTGCCTGCTGCAGTTCCTTTGCAGCGCTTTCAAAAAACTGCTGGATAATCCTTCGCGCGGCCACGTCAATCATCCGTTGGCCCACCGCAGCAATCATTCCGCCCACCTGCGCCTCCCCGGAATAACGCACCTCGGTTTGCCCCTTCTTCGCTGCCATCTCCAGATGCCCTTCGCCCTTCACAAAGCCCGGAACGCCCTTTCCCTCCAGCCGCAAGCGCATGGACCGGGGTGGCTTCTTCTCCGTCAGTTCTAGGCTGCCTGTATACTTTCCGGAAATAGCCGCCAGGGCAAATTTCACAACCGCCTTGTAGCGATCTGGCCCATCCGGTTCCAATCGTTCACAGCCCGGCAGGCATTTCGCCAGGCGCTCGGGGTCATTCAGCAGGGCCCACACGTGTTCCGGAGTTCCAGACAGCAGTACTTCGCCCTGTACTTTCACGCCTTCTTCCCATTAGCGCGTGCCAATGCTCGCTCAATTGCTCGGCGCGTAAAAACGACAGCCATCTCACGCCGATACTCAGCCGATGCGTGCAAGTCAGAAAGCGCCTCGATGCCGACTGCTGCGTGCCGAGCCGCTTCTGCCACCACATGGGGACTAGCCTTCTTACCACTCAGTGCCTTCTCAACAGCCTCCGCTCGGTAGGCCTTCGGGCCCACACCGGTCAGACCCACAGCAATGTCCTCGATCTTGCCACTCTTTCCGCAAGTCAACCGTACGGCTGCGCCCACAATGGCGAACCCCGACGCGGCCTGATGCAGCTTTGCATACGCAGTTCCCGTTCGCGGCGCCAGCATCGGAACGCGCACCTGGCTGAGAATTTCGCCCGGCCTGAGCTGCGTGGTGAGCATGTCCACAAAGAACTCCCGGGCCGGAATTATCCGCGCCCCCGCCGAGCTGGCGGCCACGATCTGAGCGTCCAGCGCAAGGATGGCTGCTGGATAATCCGCTGCTGGGTCGGCGTGCGCCAAGCTGCCCCCCAGCGTGCCCCGGTTCCGCACCTGTACGTCAGCGATCGCTTCCGCCGTTTCTGCCAACAGCGGGCACCGGACACGAAGTAGATCCGACGCGGCAATCTCTGCGTGTGTGGTCATCGCACCGATAGCAATCTGGCCGCTTTCCTCTCGTACATAACTCATTCCCCGCAGACGTCCAATATCAATGATGAACCGTGGCGCGGCCAGTCGGAGCTTCATCAGCGGCAACAGGCTGTGGCCGCCGGCGAGAATCTTCGCCTCATCGCCGTGCCGCTCGACCAACCGCAGCGCCTCCTCAAGCGTCTTGGGCGCAAAATACTCAAATGCAACCGGGATCATTTGCCCCTCCGACCGGCCTTCTGCAGTATCTGCCAGACCCGGGTGCGCTTGACCGGCAGATCCACGTGTCGCACACCCAATGGAGAAAGAGCATCTACCACGGCGTTGACCAGCGCCGGCGTTGCCCCAATCGTTCCCGCTTCTCCGACGCCCTTCAGCCCCAGCGGGTTCACCGGTGACGGTGTGACCGTTCGCGCCGTCTCAAACCACGGCAGGTCACTTGCCCGCGGGATCGCGTAGTCCATCAGCTCGCCGGTGATCAATTGCCCCTGCTCGTCATAGACCGCCTCCTCGAGCAGCGCCTGCCCCACCGACTGTGCAATCCCGCCATGCACTTGCCCATCAACGAGAAGCGGGTTCAGCACATTGCCGCAGTCGTCCACCGACACGTATTTCTGCAGCCGTACGTCTCCGGTCTCTGCGTCCAGCTCCACGACGCAAATGTGCGCGCCAAACGGAAACGTAAAATTCGTCGGCTCAAAAAACGTCGTGGCCTCCAGTCCCGGCTCCATCTGCGGCGGCAAAGTCTTGGCCACGTAGGCCGCTCCAACCACTTCGCCAAAGCCGATGGACTTCTTGGAGCTCCTGGCCGTGATTCTCTTGTCCGCAAACACAAGCTTCGATGGATCTTCAGTCATCAAGTGGCCTGCGATCGCCGCCAGCTTTTCACGCAACTTCAGCAATGACTTGTAGACCGCCGTGCCTCCCACCGCCGTGGCCCGGCTTCCAAACGTACCGATCCCATAGGGCACAATCGCGGTGTCGCCATGTACCACCTGGACGTCCTCGGGGTCCAGCCCCAGCACCTCAGCACCCAACTGGGCAAAACTTGTCTCCTGGCCCTGACCATGCGGCGAAGCACCCGTAAGAATATTTACTGAGCCAGTCGGCTCGATGCGCACCGTCGCGCTCTCCCAGCCGCCTGCCGGCATCGCGCTCGACGGTCCCATCGCGCAGATCTCCACGTAGGTCGAAAGTCCGATGCCCACATACCGGCCTTGCTTCCGCAACCTGGCTTGCTCCTGCCGCAGCTTCTTGTAGTTCGCCATCTTCAGCGCAAGGTCGAGCGATCTCTGGTAGTTCGCGCTGTCATAGATCACGCCGGTGGGCGTGGCATAGGGAAACTCATTCGGCTGCGGGAAGTTTTTACGACGAATCTCTACTGGATCTTTCTTCAACTCGGCCGCAACCAGATCCATCACTCGCTCGATAATGTAGGTCGCTTCGGGTCGCCCCGCGCCGCGATATGCGTCGGTGGACATCTTGTTGGTCAGGACACCAGTGATCTCTACCCGTACGGCAGGAATCTTGTAGCACCCGGCGATCATTAGCCCAGTCATGGTGGGGATCAGCGGCGTCAAAAGCTGATAGTACGCACCCAGATCGGCAATCACTTTGCAGCGCAGACCGAGTACCGTCCCGTCGCTCTTCACGGCCACTTCCACATCGTCAATCTGGTCGCGCCCGTGAATCGTAGCCAAAAAGTTTTCCCGGCGCGTTTCGATCCACTTCACCGGCTTGCCCAGCCGCATCGCCAGGTGCGCGACCAGTGCTTCTTCGGGATACACATTCAACTTGCTCCCAAACCCTCCGCCGACTTCCGGCGTGATCACTCGTACCGAAGGCTCCGGCACGCCCAACATGGCGGCGATTTGCGTCCGCAACAGGTGCGGTATCTGCGTGGACGACCAGACGGTCAGTTGTTTTTCCCCCGGCTTGTAGTCCGCCACCACTCCGCGCGTCTCCATGGCCACCGGGATCAGCCGCTGGTTGATCATCCGTTGACGAATTACCTTGTCTGCTTGCTTGAAGGCTTTCTTGACGTCGCCGCCTTCCAGCTCCCAGCGGAAGGCAACGTTGTCCTTGTACTGCTCATGCAAAACCGTCGCCCCTTTCGCCAGGGCCTTTTCTGGATCCACGACCGGCGTCAGCGGCTCGTAGTCCACCTCGACCAGGTCCATCGCATCGCGGGCCAGGTAGCGGTCCGTGGCCACAACGACTGCCACTCCTTCGCCGACAAATCGCACGCGGTCGTGGGCAAGGACGGGCCGCAATGCCATCTTCATCTCCGGCAACTGCGCAGCGCATGGAACTGGCCCGATCAAGCCCTTCAAGTCTGCGCCCGTCAGCACCAGGACAACTCCCGGAGCCGCCTGCGCCTTGCTCGTGTCCACCGAGCGGATCCGCGCGTGTGCATGAGGACTGCGCACGATGCCCGCGTAGTGCATCCCAACCATCTGAAGGTCGTCGACGTAGTGGCTGATTCCCTGGATCAGCCGCGGGTCTTCCTTGCGCTTGAGCGGCTTGCCGATGTATCGCATCGCTGTGGCCATCAACGCCTCCCGCTTTTCCGGGTCTTCCCAGGCCGCCCAGGTTTAGCGCTTGCGCGCTTTATCTTCTCGGCCGCGTATCGAACGGCTTCAATGATGTGCTGGTAGCCCGTGCACCGGCAGAGGTTGCCCGCCAAAGCGTGACGGATTTCAGTTTCACTGGGCTCCGAATTTCTGCGCAGCAATTCAACGGAAGTCAGAATCATCCCGGGAGTACAGTAACCACATTGCAGTCCGTGCTTCTCCCAGAACCCTTCCTGCACGGGATGCAGTCCCGACCCATTGCCGCTCTGCCCCGCAAGCCCCTCGATGGTCGTCACCTCCGCACCATCGGCCTGCACAGCCAGCAGGGTGCAGGACTTCACCGCTTTGCCGTCCAGCAGCACTGTGCAGGCGCCGCACAACGACGTCTCACAGCCGATATGTGTCCCCGTCAACCCCAGAGTGTCGCGGAGGTAATGCACCAGCAGCAGCCGTGGCTCGACCTCGTTCTGCTGCGTTTTTCCGTTGATTCGGACCTGAATCTCCACTGCCATGCTGCCTCCGAGGTCAAGAGCTTCCCTGAAGATTTGGACCGGCGAGAGGGCATGACGTTACTCCCCCGGCAGACAAATTTCAAGCCACACCCGAGAGTGAGGCCACCCAAAGGGCGTTTCACCCTGCACACGGACAAACGGGACAGAGAGTTATGTTTTCAAGAGGACAGTCGCCGTACCCAGATGCGGCTGGTGGCCGGCTTTCCCAGGAAGATCTTGCGACCGTGCACCCGCAGGGTCATCGTTTCATCGTACTCCCGGTGGCGCACATTGACCCGGGCGCCGGGCCGAATCCGCAGGCCGGCGACGAACTCCAGAAACCTCGGGTCTTTCTCATACACGCACAGAATCTCAACCGTCTCGCCGGCAAAGATTTCGGAGAGCGTGACGGCGCCCAGCCTGCGTCGCAGTTTGGCCACCCCTCCGACCAGCGGCACGCCATGCGGGCAAGTTCCGTCGGCGCCAAAATGCCTCAGCAGAAGGGCCTGGACTTGCGGAGAAATTCCGTGCTCGAGCCGCTCGGCCTCTTCATGCGCCCGGGACCAATCGAGACCAATCACTTCGGTGAGGAGCTTTTCTGCCAACTGGTGTCGCAACGCCAGGGTTTCCGCCACTTTTCGGCCCTTGGGCGTCAGCTTGATGTGGCCGTCGCGGCCCAAACGTAGAAAGCCATCGCGCGTCATCCGCTTGAGCGCCGCGGTAACCGCCGGCGGCGTCACACCCAGTTCTTCGGCCAGCCGCGCACTGATGGGAATCTGCTCTTCTTCGACCAGCTCCCAGATGGCCTTCAGGTAGTCTTCCTGCGAGACGCTGGTTTTCTCCCGCCGCAAAAAGCCTCCTCTATCTCTCAATCGGCCTTGTCGTTGCTGCGCCCATCGTGTTTCTTCCGTAGCCGGTCGGCCAACGCGCGCACACGCCCCTCAATTTCATCGCGGATCCGCCGGTACACCACCAGGTCCTCGCCGTAGGGGTCGGACACCTTCCAATCTTCTACCTTCTTCCAGTCACCGCGGAAAGCCGATTCGCTCGACCGCCCGGTAAGGTTCACGATCAAATCTGCACGATCAAGATCTTCTGGGCGAACCGGCTTCGAAAACTGGCCATCAACTCCCAAACCGATTTCTGCAAGCGCCTCTCGCGTCGGGGCGACAATCTCACCGAAGGGAGCGAGCCCCGCGCTTGTAGCCTCAATCACATCGGAGGCCAGATGCCGCGCCAGCGCTTCCGCCATCTGGCTGCGGCACGTATTCCCCACACAAACGAACAAGACCTTTGTCCGGCGGCTCAAGCTCAGTGCCCATTCCCCGCCAGTTTGAGGAAAAAGGCGTGCACAGTTGTCTCTGCTGATAGCTCCGGGTGAAACGTCGCGACCAGCACTTTTCCTTGTCGCACCAGCACCGCCCGCCCTTCTGATTCTGCCAGCACATCCAAACCTTGGCCCATTTCCGCAATTACCGGAGCGCGGATGAAGACCATCTCGAGCTGACCCTGGCCCAGTTTCGACGTTCCCTGACGGATCTCGCTGGCCACTTGCCGCCCATAGGCATTGCGCGTAATCACAATGTCCGCCAGGCCCAGGGACTCCTGGGCCGGGTTGCGCACCTCTCGCGCGAGCAGAATAGCCCCTGCGCAGGTGCCGAACAATGCCCCGCCACCACCTGCGAACTCCCGGATCGCCTGGTCGAGGCCCTCCTCGCGCAAGAACTTCATCTGTGTCGTGCTCTCGCCTCCGGGAAGGATCAGCGCCTCGACGCCTTCCAGATCCGCCGGCTTGCGAACCAGCACCCCTTCCACACCCAGACGTGTCAGGGCATCGGCGTGCGCCTCATAGTCACCCTGTACGGCGAGGATTCCGATTTTCATGCCGACCGGCTCTCCAGTTCGCCGCCTACCAGCCCCGGGTTTGCAGCAGGTCCTTCTCGTCCATCTGCCGGACGTCCAATCCCTTCATCGCCTCGCCAAGCTCTTGAGACGCCTCGAGCACAACCTTTGCGTCATTGAAGTGCGTCGTGGCTTTGACGATGGCCTTGGCCCGCTTTTCGGGGTCATCAGACTTGAAGATGCCTGAGCCAACGAAAACGGCCTCGGCACCCAGTTGCCGGACCAGCGCTGCGTCAGCCGGCGTAGCGATCCCGCCCGCCGAAAAGTTTGGAACGGGGAGTTTCCCCGCCTGGGCCACTTGACGCACAAGCTCGAGCGGCGCCCCCAGCTCCTTCGAAGCGTGAACTAGCTCCTCTTCCCGCAGGGTTGTGAGCCGCTTCAACTCTCCGACGATCGCGCGCATGTGCCGCACCGCCTCCACGATGTTGCCGGAGCCGGCCTCGCCCTTGGTGCGTATCAAGGCTGCCCCTTCCGCAATCCGCCGCAGTGCCTCACCCAGGTTGCGCGCCCCGCAGACAAACGGCACACGGAAATCGTGCTTCCAGATGTGGTGTTCCTCGTCGGCCGGCGTAAGCACTTCACTCTCGTCAATGAAGTCCACCTCAAGCGCCTCCAACACCTGCGCCTCCGCAAAATGACCGATTCGGACCTTGGCCATCACGGGAATCGTCACTGTTTCCATGATCTCGCGGATGATCCGCGGCGAGGCCATGCGGGCCACGCCTCCCTCCTTGCGAATGTCGGCCGGCACCCTCTCAAGAGCCATCACCGCGCATGCGCCCGCGTCTTCCGCGATTTTAGCCTGTTGCGCGTTCGTGACGTCCATAATGACGCCGCCCTTAAGCATTTCGGCCAGGCCGACCTTGACCCGCCACAGATTGCCATTGTTGGTTTCCATCAGTCTCTCCTCGCGCTGCGTTTGTTTCGTCCCTGGGATTCTAAATCCGGAATCGCTCTGGGTCGATAACTACAAATCGGCCCCGGCCCTTGGCCAGAAGCTCCCCCGCGGCGTTGTGAATCTCCCCCACGTGAATCAAATGCTTGCCGTTTTGACTTTCCTCAAACGCCTCCACGCGGACTTCTTCACCGACACGAACGGGTCGCAAATACTGGACATTCAGTTCTGCCGTTACGGCTCGGACGTCACTGAACCGGCAAACCTTCCCCATGGCTTCGTCCAGAACAGTTGCGATGATTCCGCCATGAATAAAGCCCGGGCCTCCCTGGAACTCGGGCCCGAGCTGGAACCGGCCAACGATGCGACGTCTCTCCTCGTCGCGGTCAAAGGCCAGCTGCATCCCGCGCGGGTTGGCGCCTCCGCAACCGAAGCACGGATTAGTTGGATTCGGTTCTGCCATGCTTACACCAATGCGACCCGCGCTCCGTCCGTTCGCCTGGCGCCGCGCTGCCGCTTGCGCATTTCGATCCGCAGCGACTCGGCCAATGTGGCCACGCCGCGAGCGATCCGTTTCTCGTCGATCCCGGCAAAGCTGAGCCGCAAGGTATTAGGCTGTGGATTCTGGAAATAAAAATACCGACCCGGTGCGAAGGATACCTTCCTCTCGCGCACATGGATCAACAGCTCGCTGGCATCGAACCCCGCCGGCAGCTCGACCCACAGGCACATCCCTCCCTCCGGTCTCGTCCAACGGACACCTTCCGGCATATGGCGGCGCAGCGCCTCTTCCAGGGCGGCAAGCCGGGTGCTGTACACCTTCTTCGTCCGGCCCAGATGCCGCGTGAGCAGCCCGCGCCGGGTGAACTCAGCCAGCGTAGCCTGCGCCAACTGGTCGGTATGCAAATCCGTGCTCTGCTTAACCAGCCGCAACCGTTCAATGACATTCCCGGGAGCGACAATCCATCCTACACGCAAGCCGGGGAAAGCTACCTTGGAAAAGCTGTCAATCTGAATAACGATGTTTGGCCGGTCCAGCTGTTTGAGCGACGGCACACGGTCTCCGCGGATCCGCAACCTCCCGTAAATGTGATCTTCAACGATGGGCACCTGGTGCCGCGCTGCGATTTCCAGCAGCCGCCGTCGCGCGGCCAGGGGCAGCGACGTGCCCGTCGGATTGTGAAAGTCCGGCGTCAGTACCATCAACTTGACGCGGTTCTGCAGCAGGGTGGCTTCCAGCACCTCGAGGTCAACGCCCGGGCTTCCCGCAGCAGCATCCGTTCGTACAGGAACCCCCAGGCAGCGCACGCGCGCTCCGCCAAAGATCGCGATTGCGCCGGGATAGGTGGGGTTCTCCAGCAAGACAGAATCTCCCGGCCGCAGAAACGCCTTGCAGATCAGGTCGAGCGATTGCTGGCAACCGTCGGTGATCAGCAGGTTTTCGTCCTTGACCGCCAAACCCTCACCGCCGAGAAGCTCCAGCAGAACCTCTTTCAGCGGAGGGTAACCATCCGACGGCCCCAGTTGCAGAATCTGCGCGCCTTCTCGTCGGAGCACTGTATTGCAGCAGTTGCGCAACTCCTCAATCGGGAAAAAATGCTCATCGGGCCGGGCAATCACAAATGAAATGCCATCGCGCGGGACTGCGTGGATTAGCCGGTCCAGAGCCTCTTCTCCCCGCTCCTCTGCAAAGAGAGATTCCCAGCGCACTCCCCCGTTCCCGCTAAGAGCAGGAGGCGGAGGGGTGATCCGGAGCGGTTGCGCCACTCCGCGAATGAATGTGCCACGACCTACGTGGCCCTCGATGAGGCCTTCCGATTCCAGTTCAGCGTAGGCATTGGCGACAGTGGTGCGATGAACCCCCAGGTGCACGGCCAGTTCGCGGCTGGCCGGGATGCGGTCGCCTGGGCGCAGGTCGCCGGCGTGAACCAGGGCGCGGAGCTGGTCGCGAAGTTGGATGTAGAGCGGAATGTGGCTTTCCGGTTGCAGTTGCAGCGGCAGCATTGGCTTCTTCTCTCAGGCCAATCTATCCTAACACCTGCCCAAGTAAAGAGCCAATATGTCTCTCAGCCGCTTCCCTGCCCCGCCGGTCCACGCAGGCGGTACCGCTGGATCTTTCCCGTTGCGGTCTTGGGAAGCTCGCCAACAAATTCAATCTCCTGCGGACACTTGTAAGAAACAAGCCGTGCGCGTACAAACTCATAAATCTCCTGTTCCAGCTCTCGTCCTCCCACAATGCCCCCCTGCAACACCACAAAGGCCTTGGCCCGCGTCAGGCCATCCGCGCCGGTGGCCGCAACTACAGCCGCTTCCGCGACACCTGGGTGCCCCAGCAGAGCGTTCTCCACCTCTCCGGGTGAAACCCACATGCCCGAAACCTTCATCATGTCGTCGGTCCGTCCGAAGTAGTGGAAGTAACCCTCCGGGTCCTGGAAGAACTGGTCGCCGGTCACCACCCAGTCCTGTCGCTTCGTTCGCTCAGTTAGCTCGGGCTTGTTCCAATAGCCCGAGAAGGCGCTCTGGCCCCTGACCCACAGACTGCCGATCTTTCCCTGGGGCAATAGGTTTCCGTTTTCGTCCACAATTCTCGCTTCGTAGTTGGGGACCTCTACGCCGCAGCTCCCGGGCCGCACATCCCCGGGCCGGCTGCTCAGGAACATGTGAAGCATCTCGGTGGACCCAATGCCGTCCAGGATCTCCAGGCCGAAACGCTTCTTGAATTGAGAAAAGATCTCCGGCGGAAGCCACTCGCCAGCCGAAACCGCCAGGCGCACGGAGGAAAAGTCCGCCGTTGCCCCTTGTGCGACCGCGCGCAGTAACGAAGCATAAAAGGTCGGCACGGCAAAGAAGACGGTCGGCCGATGCTGAATCACCATCTCCAGCACCTTCTCGGCCCTGGGCCGCTCAGGATTCAGAATCGTTGTGGCCCCGACCGAAAGGGGAAAGTACATCCCGTTGCCCAGTCCATAGGCGAAGAAAAGCTTCGAAACCGAAAACGTCCGGTCGTTCTCGCGCAGCCCGAGCACACCTTGCGCAAAGCTCTGGCTGGTGACGAGCATGTCCTTGTGCTGGTGAATCGCGGCCTTGGGACGTCCCCCGCTCCCCGACGTATACAGAAAGAACGCGCTGTCGGTTGCCGCAGAGGCGCAAGCGCTCAGGTCGCTGGAGGCATTCAGTACAACATCCTCCCATCGCAAGTGGCCAGGACCCGATGGAGTCTCCTCTGCCGAGCCAACTACAATGACCTGACGCAACTCAGAATTCTCCGCTGCATGTTGGAACTCCCCAAGCGCCAGTGCGTGCACAATTGCAACCTTCGCTCCCGAATCAGCCAGGTAGTAGGCATAGTCTGTGGTGCGCGTCATCGGGTTCACCGGCACAGCGATGCTGCCGATTTTCGCGGCGCCAAAAAAGCTGGCGATGAATTCCAGGGAATCGGGAAGGACGATCAGCACTCGCGTGCCCGGCCCGTAGCCCAGACCCAGCAACACATTCCCCGCTCGGTTGGCTAGCTCACTAAGCTCTCCGTAGCGGACGGCGCGGGTTTCCCCGGCAATGGCGATACGATTGGGATGCTCCTCGGCCGGCCGGTCGAGGAAATAGCTGGCGAGGTTGAACTGCGAGGGGATGACCAGTGCCATCCCCCGTATTCTACTTCGAGGCCTGCGACTGGCCCAACTTTCTCAGCCGCTCCTGCAGCTTGCGGCGCAGCGCTGCGGGAGTATTGGGATTGAAGGCCACCAGGTACCAGAGCGGCTGGCTGCGATCGCGGCTCAGCCAGGAAAGCGTGGTTGCATCGGCGTTAGGATGCCGGGCCACGTTTTCGCGGATGGCGGCGTACGGATGCCGGGCCAGCCGGCTCAGAGTTTTCGCGGAAGCCTTGGGGTGCTCGCTGATCAGTCGCAGCAGGTAGTAATCCGATTTCGGCGCCGTCCGGGCCAGCTTTTCCAGAAGCTCGGGCTTCACGTCGGCGCTCAGCACCACGCCCACCTTTTCGTCCCAGTGCGCATTGATGTGGTTCAGCTCCTCGGTCCGCGCGTGGATCAATTGCTCGAGGACCTGCCGCTCATGCTCTTGGCGCACCTTAGGCAGATCCGTGCCTTCTAACGAGTCCAGGACCCGCAGCAAGTGCTGACGCTCGCCAAAGACGATCTGCGTCGTCCGCGGCGCGCCTCCCTTGTTTGCGTTCTGCACCAAATCCGATCGTCTCATCGCTTCCTCACGAGCCTTGCGAAGTTGCTCCCCCCAGATCCAGAGCAGGCTCCCCGGCCAACCGGACAAGTTTATCTCCCTCTATGATTCGCCAGCCCTGCTGTTGATGACGCTTTGCTGTTCCTTATACAACGGCCGTGGCCAATTCACAAAGTGCGACGCTCGCACCCCCGCGGGCAGTCTGACTGGTTTACCCATGACTAGGCCAACAGTCCGTCAGCGATTATCTAATTGGTCGTCCTAGCAGTAAAGTTTGCTGCCGGGCTGATGTTCCACGCTTGCAATGCGGGAGACTAGTACCCCTGTGACACCTCCATCGATTGAAGGGGTAACTCACAGACCTGCTTGCAGTTAATCACATAACAGACTAACGTAGGGCAGAAAAGGTTGCTAGAAATCACGGGGTCCAGGAGGCAGCGATGTCTGTCTTTGAGGAGCACAGCGAGGAGTTGGAGCATTTCGAACTAAAGATGGGCCTGCATCGGGGCCGGCTAGCGGTCACGCTCGACCGGCTGACAAACGCCATGGTTCTCATCGGCCAGCACTGCGTCTACTGTCACAGCCTCCGAGATACTCAGCAGCCAACGTTGGACATTCAGTTGGTCACTGCGGAACTTCGCAAAGCCAAAGAATTGATCCAGAGCGTCATGGAAGACATCCGCCTGCTGAAGGAAAAGAAAGAGACCCTGAACTGAACGGTGCCCCTTCGCCAAGTGCCTTCAACTCAGAACTTGCCAGTAACAAAGGGATTCCCGACTCGCTCCTGTCCAATCGTCGTCTCCGGCCCATGGCCCGGATAGACGATGGTTTCATCGGGCAGTTCCAGCAGCTTCGTTTTCAGGGAGCGCATGATCTGCTCAAAAGACCCTCCCCACAGGTCCGTCCGTCCAATGCTGCCCGCAAACAGAGTGTCACCTGCAAAGAGCCTCGGCGTTTGATCCGGGCCAGAACCGCTTCCCTCCAAGGGTAGGTAAAGGCAGACACTGCCCCTCGTGTGACCCGGCGTGTG
This sequence comes from uncultured Acidobacteriaceae bacterium, assembly GCA_964533185.1. Taxonomy (GTDB): domain Bacteria; phylum Acidobacteriota; class Terriglobia; order Acidiferrales; family UBA7541; genus CAZHLD01. Next base: position 34,375 of record CAZHLD010000019.1, read on the forward strand.
AATCACTTGCGCGCTGAATGATCCCCAGCAAATCTTTTCACCCTCGCCGAGAAAACCGTCCACTTCTGCCCTGGCGGGAACGCGCATCCCGATCATCGCCGCCTGAACGTCCAGATGACCGTACAGCTCCAGGTCTTCCTGGTGCATCAGCACCGGCGCCCCGGTTGCCTCCCGCATTCTGCTCAGCCCGCCCACGTGATCGATGTGTGCATGCGTATTTACAATCGCATTCACCTTCAGACCGTGGCGTGCTACCACTTCCAAAATCCGGTCCACCTCATCCCCCGGATCAATAACAATGGCCTCGCGCGTCACCGGATCTCCTACGACCGAGCAGTTGCACTGCAGCAGTCCAACCGGAAGAATCTCGTGGATCAGTCTATCGTCCATGGAGATGCAGTATAGCATTCCGACTGCGGCCAACTTCTTCTGCTAAGATAGACCCGATCAACGTCCTGCGGTTTTGCAACTCTAGATGCCGATCACTACACCTCTACAACAGGAACACGAAAAAGCAGGCGCCCAACTGGGCGTCTATTTTGATTGCTTCCTGCCTGACCGATTTGTTAATCCGGGTGTGGAGTACCGCTGCGCCCGAGAAACCGTTGCCCTGCTGGACACCTGCTTCCATTCCGTCTTCCGATTCCTCGGGCCCGACCGCACACGATACCTCAACGCAATACTCACCAACGACGTCCAGGGGCTTGTACCGGGCCAATGGAATTCGTCTCTTCTTCTGAATCCGCAGGGACATATCCTGGCGGAGATTGACGTTCTCGCAGCACCGAATATGCTGACGGCTGTCTCGCACGCCATGGTTCGTTCGCGCACGGCCCAGACCCTCGAGAAATTCATCATCATGGACGATGTGACGCTTGAGGACGTCACGGATACCACCGCATCGTTGGCATTGATTGGACCGGCTTCTGGCCCCGTTGTAATTGCACTGGGTTACCCGGAATTCCTAGCGATGGCTGAGAACACTCACGCGGTCGCAACCCTGGGTGGAATTCGAGTGCTTCTCGTGCGACCCCAGATGGCGGACATACCGTTCGTCGAGTTCTTTGTTGAAGCAGGCAGGATCGCCGACCTCTGGCAAGTCCTCCTGCCAGCGGTCCGCGCGAAAGGCGGCGGCCCCTGCGGATATCAGGCTTGGAATTCCTTGCGGCTGGAGGCCGGTATCCCATGGTTCGGGTACGACTTCAGCGACAAAAACATTCCCCACGAGGCGGCCCTCGAAAACAGTCACATCAGTTTTTCAAAAGGATGCTACACCGGGCAGGAAATCGTCGAGCGAGTCCGCTCGCGCGGCCACGTGAATCGTCGGCGGGTCGGCCTGGAGTTTACCGGCCAAGAAGCCCCTGAGTCGGGCATGGTGCTGTTCGCTGACGGCAAGGAAGTAGGCACCGTCACGAGCGCTGCAAACTCTTATCTACTCGGCCGGCCGATTGGCATGGGCTACTTGCGCCGCGAATCGGTCTTGCCCGGGAGCCAGCTTCAGTCGGCGGCAGGAACCGCTCGCGTGATCGAGCTTCCTGTCCCGGCGCTTCGGAATGTGTCCGCCTGACCTGTATCTTGAAACGTGCACTTACACCACTTCCGACACACCAGCCCCGCACCAAACATTGCCTGTACCTGCTGGGAAATTTGAAACTAGGACAGATTGAGCGCGCGTCTGAAGCTTCCGCGCTCCGATTGAATCTTTTTTTGGAGTTGCAGAATGGCGTAAAGCAACGCTTCCGGCCGCGGCGGGCAGCCGGGCACATAGACGTCTACTGGAATGACCTGATTGACTCCCTGCACGATCGCATAATTGTTGAACACACCACCCGAAGTTGCGCACGCGCCCATTGAGATCACCCACTTCGGCTCGGGCATCTGGTCATAGAGCTGTCGAATGACCGGGGCCATCTTCTGCGAGACGCGGCCGGCAATGATCATCAGGTCAGCCTGGCGGGGCGAGGGACGAAACACCTCTGCCCCAAAGCGCGCAATGTCATAGCGCGAGGCAGCCATGGACATCATTTCAATTGCGCAACAGGCCAGACCAAATCCCAGGGGCCAGATCGAATTCTTTCTTCCCCAGTTGATCGCCTTATCCAGTTGCGTGAAGATGATGCCTTCTTCGGCCAGCAGCTTGCCCATCTCCTCCGGCCGCTCCAGCGTCACCTTCTTGCCCAGCGAAACGCTCATAATTCCTCTTCACCACACAGTCCCATTCTCGCACGACAGAACGGCTTCGGACAAACCGCGTGCGCGGCGGTGTGTTACGGCTTCAAGACGATCTTGCCGAACTGTTCGCGCTTCTCGAGCAGTTCGTGCGCCTGGGCACACTGCGCCAGTGGCAGCACCCGGTCGATGACTGCCTTAAGCTTCCTCTGACCGATCAGTTTCAACACTGCATACAGTTCCGCGCGACTTCCCATATACGAACCCAGCAGCGAGAGCTGCCGGCTGAAGAGGGTGCGGATGTCAATCTTCCCCTCAAAACCGGTCGTCGCGCCGCAAGTAACCAGCCGCCCGCCCGCGGCAAGGCTGGCCACGCTCATCTCCCAGGTCGCCGTGCCCACGTGCTCGAACACCACGTCCACGCCGCGCCGATCCGTGATCCGCTTAACTTCATCCTGAATCTTCTGCTTTCCGTGGTGAATCACCTCATCTGCTCCTAGATCCCGGGCCTTCTGCAGCTTCGGCTCACTTCCCGCTGTGGCGATGACTCGCGCACCCATCAACCTGGCAATCTGAATGGCTGCGCTGCCGATGCCGCTGCCTGCTCCCAGAACTAGAACATCCTCCCCGGGTTGAAGCCGCGCCCGCGTCAACAGCATGTGCCACGCGGTGAGAAAGACCAATGGCACCGCCGCCGCTTCCTCGAAGGATAAGTCTCCCGGAATCGGGATGACGTTGACCTCCGGAGCTTTCACAAGCTCAGCGCAGCCTCCATCGACCATGTAGCCGAAGATCGTGTATCGGCGACACTGGTTGTCGACTCCCGCCGAACAGGCGAGGCATTGTCCGCAGGAAAGGCCCGGGGCCAGCAGCACTCTCTGTCCGACCCTGACGTGTGTCACCAGCTCGCCAACCTGAGCCACTTCACCGGCGATATCACTGCCTGGAACATGCGGCATCGGGATCTGGACGCCGGGCAGCCCGCGCCTCACCCATAGATCGAGGTGATTCAGCGCGCACGCCCGAACCCGCACGAGTACTTCAGTGGAACTGATCTTGGGTTCTGCGACATCTGTGTACCGGAGCACTTCGGGCCCGCCATGCTGCGAAAAGGCAACTGCTTTCATGAAGATCCCTTTCAGGAGTCCTGACCAGACGTACGTTAGCACCCGCCAATTAGAGTGTCTACCTCGCGACCCAACCACCGGCGAATTGACACTAGACCCGGCACGCCGTAGGCTATCCGAAGCGAGAGTTTTCATGGACCTCTTTGAGGAAGTCGTTCGACTGCGCCGCGAGGGCAGACGCGCTGCGCTGGCGACTATCGTCCACACCAACGGCTCCATCCCTAGCTATGAGAGCTCGCGGATGCTGGTCCGCGAAGATGGCTCGATCGCCGGGACAATTGGCGGCGGTTGCGTGGAGGCCGAGGTGTGGGCCGCGGCCAAAGAGGTGATCCGCAACGAGGCTCCCCGCAAAATGGTCTTCAATCTGAACAACGAGGCCAGCTACGATAACGGCCTGATCTGCGGCGGCACTTTGGAAGTGTTTGTGGAGCCGATCCTCCCCCCGCCGATGTTGTACATTTTCGGAGGCGGCCACGTATCGATGGCACTGGCCCATGCGGCGCATACAGCGGGGTTTGCAATTGGTGTGATAGATGATCGCGATACCTTCGCCAATCAGCAGCGCTTTCCGATGGCAACCGAGATGTACACCAGTTACGACGAAGCCTTCGAGAAAATCCGGCCGAACGCCTCGAGTTATCTGGTGATTGTCACGCGCGGCCACCGCGACGACATGCGCGTCCTCGGGTGGGCTGCCAAGACCGATGCGCGCTACATCGGCATGATCGGCAGTAAGCGAAAAGTGCTATCGGTCTACAAGGCGCTGGAAGTACAGGGTGCTTCGGCAGAACGGTTTGCGCATGTCCATGCGCCTGTTGGCCTCGAAATCGGCGCGCTGACGCCGGAAGAGATAGCCATCAGCATCACCGCAGAATTGATTGCCATCCGTCGGAACGCCGCAAACCTGCCGCATAAGTCGGTTACGCTTTCCAAAACAACGCCCGCCACTACCGCTTGAGGAACGCCGTTGCTCGCTGCTCTCATCCTTGCCGCCGGCGAATCGAAACGTATGGGTACGCCTAAAGCCTTGCTGCAGCACGAGGGCCACACATTCCTCGAGCGCTTGCTCGTCGCCGCCCGGCATCCGAAGATTGGCATTACCCGTGTCGTTCTGGGTTGCCACAGTGAACGGGTACTAGCAAAAGTACAGCTAGAACCTGCCACCGTAGTTCTGAACCCGGAGTGGAAAAAGGGGCAGCTCTCGTCCATCCACGCGGCAATCAAAGCGCTCCCAGCCAACGAAACGGACGGAGTGATCCTTTTCCTCGTGGATCACCCGTTTGTTTCCTCGGATTTGATCACTGTTCTCATTGAACGTTTCTACTTGAGTGGCAAGCCGATAGTCCTGCCTACGTTCAAAGGGAAGCGCGGCCACCCTGTAATTTTCTCCACCACTCTGTATGATGAGCTTCTCAGAGCACCAGCCGAGAGCGGCGCGCGCGCTGTCGTCTGGGCTCATGCTGCAGATGTGCTGGAGATTCCAACCGAGGAAGAAGGCGTTGTGTTAAACCTTAACGAACCCGATGCTCTCCGCCGTGCGCTCGGGTCGCGATGAGCGCCGCGCCAAGCTCATGACTGGCCGAGCTTCAGGAGCACGGCTTCGAGAGCGTCGCAAGCGAGTTGGCTGCCGTGGAAGGTGGCTGGCGGCAGTCCCCCCAACGCCTCAGCAATGGTCGCCGGCAGAATTGCGCGGGCCTGCTCAATAGTTTTCCCCACCAACATCTCCGTTAGCACCGAGCCGCAGGCAATGGCGGTGACGCAGCCGCGGGTCCGAAAAGCCACCGCCGAGATCCGCGCGCTTTCCACCCGCACGCTGAGCTGCATCACGTCGCCGCAGGCTGGGTTGCTCACCTCAACAACGGCCGTCGCATCGGCCAGCTCACCGACGTTCCGAGGACTCTTGAAATGGTCCAGTACGGCGGCGCTATACATGTCCGGCAGTATCCCAGAGGCGGCCCCGCACGACAACTTTTCAATCGATCTGTGCCGTGAAATCACAGGACTTGGCGATGTGCTGGTTCTTCGTGTTATGATCGCAAGATTGTATCCTGCTTGGGAGCATCACTGAGGAGATAGAAAGAATGGCCACGAAGGCGAGTCGTACGGTCGCCGAGCATGAGGTGCGGAATAGCGCCTACTCGCGCGACCTGCTCCTGGGTCTCTACCGAATGCTCGTGAAGTGCCGGATGTGCGACGAGAAGGCGCGCATTCTCTTCCGGCAGGGCAAGTATGCAGGCAATTTCTATTCCGCGGTTGGTCAGGAAGCAACCGAAGTGGGCGCCGCCTACAGCCTCCGCGACGACGATTGGATCGCGCCCTCGCACCGCGACTGGACCTCGAATATCATAAAGGGCGCCCCTTTGAACCTCTGCTTCGCGCAATTGTTCGCCAAGGCCACCAGTCCCGACCGCGGGCGTTCCTCTCCGGCGCACATGGGCTATCCCCCGCTGAATATCATTACGCCGGCCAGCAGCATTGCCGGGCAGCTCAATGTCGGCACGGGTGTAGCCCTCGGCCTCAAGATGCTGGGCCGGGATAGCGTAGTCGTCTCGTTCTTTGGCGATGGCGCCACCAGCATCGGCGGCTTCCACGAGGCGCTGAACTTCGCCGGTGTCCACCGCCTGCCCATCATCTACGTTTGCCAGAACAACCTGTGGGCCGAATCCGTGCCCCTGCGGCTGCAGACGGCCCTGAAAGACCTTTCCGACCGTGCCAAGGCCTACGGATTCCCCGGCGTCTCAATAGATGGCAACGACGTCCTCGCCGTCTATGACGCCACGTCCAAAGCCATCGTTCGCGCCCGCGCCGGCGAGGGCCCCACGCTGATTGAGTGTAAAACGTATCGCTGGTACGGCCATTCCGAAATCGATCCCGCTAAGTACCGCACGAAGGAAGAAGTCGAAAGCTGGAAGAAAAAGGATCCGATCCCGCGCTTTGAGAAATACTTGTTCGAGCGCAAAGTGCTGACCGATGAATTAAAGGCCGAGGTCGCAGCGAAAATCACGCAAGAGATCAACGACGCCGTGGATTTTGCCGACCAGAGCCCTTACCCGGCGCCGGAAGAAGCACAGGGCTTCGTCTGGGCTCCCGAAACCGAGAAAGGATCCTGACGCATGGCGCGCACGCTCCCGTTCATTGAGGCAATCACCGAAGCACTGCACCAGGAGATGGAGCGCGACGAGCGCGTCTTCATCCTGGGCGAAGACATCGGGATTTCCGGCGGCGTTTTCAAGGCCACGGTTGGCTTGCATGAAAAGTTTGGCGAGGATCGGGTTCTGGACACGCCGCTCGCCGAAGGCATCATTATTGCGGCTGCGATTGGATCATCAATGGTTGGCCTGCGGCCCGTACCAGAGATTCAGTTCACAGATTTCATTACGCCCGCAATGGACCAGCTTGTCCAGCAGGCGTCCAAGCTGCGTTATCGCAGCGCGGGCGGGTTCAGTTGCCCGATCACGGTTCGCATCTGCTGCGGCGGCGGGGTGGGGGGCGGTCTGTACCACTCGCAGGAAAACGCGGCCTGGTTTGTTCACGAGCCCGGGATCAAGGTAGTCATGCCCTCCACGGCCTACGATGCCAAGGGCATGCTTCTTGCCGCGATCCGCGACCCGGACCCGGTTCTTTTCTTTGAGCACAAGAAGCTCTATCGAACTGTGAAGGGTGATGTACCCGAGGGCGACTACACGGTCCCGATCGGTCCGGCCGTCGTGCGCCGCCCGGGCAACGACATGACGGTGCTAACCTACGGCTACATGACCCACGTCTCCCTCGAAGCCGCCGAGGCCATGGCCAGGCGAGGGATTGACGTGGAGGTCGTCGAGTTGCGGACGCTTGCGCCGCTCGATAAAGAGACGATTGTCCGCTCAGTGCGGAAGACAAACAAATGCTTGATCGTACATGAGGACAAACGCACGATGGGCATCGGCGCCGAGCTTTCTGCAATTGTCAGCGAGGAAGCGTTCGACCATCTCGACGGGCCCGTGATGCGTGTCACTGGGCCAGACCTCCCCGCCATCCCCTTCAGTCCACCGCTCGAGAAGTTCTTCATGGTGAACACGGAAAAGGTGGTCGCGGGGATGGAGCAACTCGCGGCTTACTGAACCTACTTCGCAGAATCCCCTTACCTGCAGGAAGCCTTCTCATCCAGACCAAACGAGTCGCTCAGGAGAGCGTCCGTCCCCCATCGACCACAATCACCTGCCCGGTGATGAAATCTGAAGCGGCCAAAAAGGCGACGGCAGCAGCAATATCTTCGCCCTGGCCCGTTTTCCCCAGTGGCGCTCGCTTGATATAGTCCGAGTCCGGCAGGTCATCTGGAAAGGTGATCGTCCCAGGTGCAACACAGTTCACTGTGATCTCAGGAGCTAACGCGCGAGCCAGACATCGGGTCAGCATAATCACGCCGGCCTTGGACACGCAATAATGCGTGTACTTGGGCCAAGCCAGGATGCCACCGATAGAGGAGAGGTTGATGATCCGGCCGCGACCAGCGCATCGCATCAGCGGAACGGCAGCCTGCGCACACATGAACTGTGCCTTCAGGTTCGAATCGAGCATCGTGTCCCACTGCTCTTCCGTCAACTCATCAATGCGCGCAGGCGAAAACATGCCCGCGTTATTCACCAGGATGTCCAGCCGCCCAAATGATTTTTCCACTACACCAAATAGCTTCTCAATCGCTTGCTTCTTGGTCAGTTCCGCCGGGCAGGCAATGGCTCGTCGGCCTGTCGCGGATATTTCACTCACCACCTGCTCAGCTTCAGTTTTCGACCGCCGATAGTGAATCACAATGTCGGCGCCCTGATCCGCGAGCTTCAGTGCAATAGCTCGCCCGATACGGCGGGAAGCGCCGGTCACCAGAGCGACTTGACCTTCAAATGGCTTTTCCTTCAAAAGTCTTCCCCCCGTGGAACCTCACCCCACCATAGCATTCCGGCTCGTCGTGTCAACCGAGGCTTTGACGCCATCCGACTGCCTGTCTACAATCGTCCCTTCAGGAGGAACGATGAAACTGGATCTACTGGCCATTGCTGCGCACCCCGACGATGTCGAGCTGACCTGCGGCGGGACTCTCATCAAAATGGTCCAGATGGGATACAAGGTGGGCATCCTCGACCTAACCGAAGGCGAAATGGGCAGCCGGGGCACCGTGGAAATCCGCCGTCGCGAGGCCGCCGCCGCCGCACGGATCCTGGGTGTTCATTTGCGGGAGAATCTCGGCTTGCCCGACGCGCGGCTCGAGGCGAACGAAGAAAGCAAGCTGGCGGTGGCCCGGAAAATTCGAGCTCTCCGGCCGCACACCGTCATTCTTCCCTACTGGGAGGGCCGCCACCCGGACCATTACACGGCTTCCATCCTGGCCTACGAAGGGTGCTTCTTATCAGGGCTGAAGCGCCTGCCGATTGGAGGCGAGGCTTTCCGTCCCTTCAAGGTGCTCTACTCGACCATGTACTGTGCCGTCCGGCCGACCTTTGTCGTTGATATTAGCAAGCAGTTCGAACGGCGGCGACGTGCCATCCTTGCCTATCGATCGCAGTTTAAGCCCCCCCGGCGCGACCGCCATTCCAAGCTTCATCTTCCCCTGGACGATCTCGAACAGGAAGTCCACCTAATCGCCCGCTACTTTGGACAAATGATCGGTGTGCGTTATGCGGAGCCGTTTCTCGTGCGCGAGATCATGCAGGTAGAAGACGTGGTTCGTATGCCGGTTCGCTCGATTTGAGGGCGGGGCCTAGAAATCGTCAGACTGCAAGCTGTGAGTGAAGCCCGGAAGCGTTTGCCCCTGCGCGGACCGCTCGACGCGGACCCGAAGCCGGCTCTCGTTTTCCGCGCCCGTCTTGCGCAACACCGCAAACGTGGCCAGTGCCTCGGTGTATAGCTGCGTGACCAGATAAGACTCTCCCGATTCGTTCTTTTGCCATACCTGACCAATCTGAATCCGTTCTGTTTCCGTCATAGGCTACCTTTTGGAAATCTAAACAGCAGGCCCGAGGAAGTCAATCACACTGACGAGCCCTTGTTCTCAGGCTGAGTTGCGTTGATTCTGCGAAGCGCCGCATTCCCGCAAGTGCCTGTTGTCTCAATGCGTTAACACCTTCTTGAATTGCTCAAGCACACCTCGTCCGGACTCACTGGGCTCACCACGGGCAAAGTCAGAGGAAACGCTTTCGAGGATTCCAACATCACACATATTGTGGTGAAAGCTAAGGAACACTCGGCAAGGGTGTATAATGACGGAACGATCTCGGAGGTGGGGTTATGAAACGAATTCCCCAGCGGATTCTGGCTGTTGCGATCGCCCTGGGCATGGCTGTCGGTCCGGTTCTGGCCGCCCAGCAGAACAGCAAGAAAAAGCCCAAGGATGATGTGGACGCCATCGGGAACCGCGACGTCGGAAAGGGCATCAATTTCTATTCGCTGGAAAAGGAAATCGCACTGGGGAAGCAGCTCTCGCAGGAAATCGAGAGAACTGCCAAGCTGGTGGATGATCCCGTCGTCGTGGAGTTCGTGAACCGCGTTGGGCAGAACTTGGTCCGTAATTCCGACGCACGCGTCCCGTTCACAATTAAAGTAATCGACTCCGATGAGCTCAACGCCTTTGCTCTGCCCGGCGGCTTTTTCTATGTCAATAGCGGCCTGATCCTCCGCGCCGACGAAGAGTCCGAACTGGCCGGAGTCATGGCCCACGAGATCGCTCACGTCACCGCGCGCCACGGCACGAAAAACGCTACCAAGGGCGAGATCGCTCAAATGGCGCTGATCCCCCTCATCCTGCTGGGCCCCGGTGGCTGGGCTGGATACGGCATCTACCAGGGCTTGAACTTCGCTCTTCCGCTGACGTTCCTCAAGTTTTCCCGCTCGGCCGAGCGGGAAGCAGACTTCCTGGGCCTGCAGTACATGTACAAGGCGGGGTATGACCCGAATTCGTACGTGAGCTTTTTCGAGAAAATCCAGGGGGAAGAGCGTCGCCGTCCCGGCACGATTCCCAAAGTCTTCTCCAGCCACCCACCGACGCCGGAGCGAATTCAGAACACCCAGCTGGAAATTGCTAGGATCCTTCCGGCGCGCTCGGAATACATCGTCTCCACGTCGGAGTTCGATCTGGTCAAAGCCCGGCTGCGCAGCACCCAGTTCAGCAATAAGGCCAAGGGTGAAGACCCCGACAAACCCACTCTACGCAAGAAGACGGAGCAGGATAAGGACAAAAAGGGCAAAGACCAACAGAGGACCGCCGATGAGGACGAGGACCGCCCAACACTGAAGCGCCGTCCGTAGTTCTTCAAAACACAAAGGGGCGATCCTTCCAGGTCGCCCCACTTTCATTTTGATGGGGTCAGGTTCGCTGCGACTGATGGACAACGCCCATCCGCTTCATTTCTTCCCCGTAGTACTTGCGGTACAGAATGTCCCATTCCTCGCTGCCTTCCAGGATTTCCCTCTTCTGAGAGCTAATCTTTCGGCGAACTTCCGCGTCAACTTTCTCTTCCTCCTTGAGGAGGTTCTGGAGGATCTGAACGATTTGTTGGCGGATTGTATCGCGGTCCTCAACAAACTCCACGTCCTCGCTGGCCACCAGCACATCCACCAATTGGTGGGAAATCCGCACGATTTTTTCCCGACTGAGGCGCATCGTCACCTGACTCGATCTAGCGAAGAATCAGCTTGCGATCCCGCGCAAGCTGCGCCTTCACCTTCTTGTACATCTCCTGATAGGACGCCCCAGACCTTCGCATCTCGTCGGCGTACTGGCTCAGGAGCTGGCGCACTTCTTCGTTTAGTCGGTCCTCCACCAACAGCTCTTCGAGCATTGTCTGCCGGATCTTCAGAGACAACATATCCGCGGATCGCGCCTCGATCATCTCCGCAGCCAATAAGCGTTTGACAAGCTCGACGGAGATATGACTTACGTAGTCCCGCGAGAGCAGCATATCTGAATCTGCAACCTCCTCAACGTAACCCGACAGTCTACTGGCCGATATTCTTCACTGTCAAGGAAGGCGCGCGTTGACGCGCAGAAAGTGTTCTTGTACCATGCTTCGGGGCGGTTAGCTCAGCGGATAGAGCGTCCGGTCTACACCCGGAAGGTCGTCCGTTCGAATCGGACACTGCCCACCAGCCGTTGCTTGCAACCGGGGCCGTAGTTCAGTCGGTTAGAACGCCTGCCTGTCACGCAGGAGGTCGCGGGTTCGAGTCCCGTCGGCCCCGCCAGCATTCTCAATTACTTGCGGATGAGGGATTGCATCTGAGGGCGCGTTTGTGCCGTGCTTTGTGCCGTAACTACCCCCCGAACCCCCACTAGAAAGCGCGTCCAAAGCCTTCCGCTTGGCATCAAGCCGAACGTGGCTGTAGTGGGCCAGCATTCGCGGCGAGACGTGCCCTGCGATGCTCATAATCGTCTGGTCGCTGGTCATAGACTCGGCAAGCTCTGTGATGGCGTGGTGCCGCAGATCGTGGAACCGAAACCCTCGCAGGCCCGCAGC
>CAZHLD010000020.1:0-1971 GCA_964533185.1 uncultured Acidobacteriaceae bacterium
AAAGGGGACATTTCTAACGAGGTAAGCATGGGGACATTTCTAAAGTGGTTTGACACCCTTCGAAGCAATGCCTTGACGCTGCACCGGCCCGGCGATACACTGAGATGCTTATCTGTGAAGCGCTGGCTCCTTCCGTTTGGCGACCTCGACGGCAAGCGTCGGGGCAAGTTCCACCTCGCCGCTCTCGATGCTCCTTGCGCTCGCGGAGAGTGGTTTGGCCCTCCGGAATCTCCGGAGCGAAGGAATCCCGCTTGATGTCCTCGCTGGCAATCGTTCTCCGCAACGGCAACCGCATCCCGCTTCTCACGTCGCTGCCGTTCTTGGCCGTACATGCCTCGTGCATCGGCGTCTTCTTCGTCGGCTTCCGCTGGTCCTACCTGATCACCTGCATCGCGCTCTATCTGGTGCGCATGTTCTTCGTGACCGCCGGCTACCACCGCTACTTCTCGCATCGCTCGTTCAAGACCAGCCGCGCGTTTCAATTCCTGCTCGCCTTCATGGCCAGCACTTCGATGCAGAAGGGCGTGCTCTGGTGGGCCGGCCATCATCGCTTTCACCATCGCCACTCCGATACCGCCGAAGACCTGCACTCGCCTTCGCGCTTCGGCTTCTGGTGGGCGCACGTCGGCTGGATCCTCTCCGACCGCTACAACCACACTCCAGTCGAGCTGATCGCCGACTTCCATCGCTACCCTGAACTGCGCTGGCTGAATCGCTACCACCTCGTGCCACCGGTTCTGCTCGCTGCCGTGCTTTTTGCCGTGGGCGGTTGGGGACTGCTGGTATGGGGCTTCTGCGTCAGCTCGGTGCTGCTCTGGCACGGCACGTTTACGATCAATTCGCTTTCGCACATGTTCGGCCGGCGCCGCTACGCCACCGCAGACACTAGCAAGAATAGTTTTCTCCTGACCCTCATCACCCTCGGCGAAGGCTGGCACAACAACCACCACCACTACATGGCCGCTGCCCGCATGGGATTTTTCTGGTGGGAGTTTGACCCGACCTACTATGCTCTGAAGGTTCTTTCCTGGTGCCGCATCGTCTGGGACCTGCGCCAGCCGCCGCTCTCCGCCGTCTTCGCCACCGCCCGTTCGTAGCTCACTCAGCGACGATTCTGCTTCCGAAGGGGCGTATGGCCCCGCCGTGGCGGGCCCCTACACCTTTACAACTCTTGAACCGCGCCGACGATGTGTCGTGCGGAAATCCCAAACGCATCCAGCAGCTCATCCGGCTTTCCCGAATGGGGCACGCCGCGTACGGCGATCTGGCGGACCCCCGTCAACGGTACGCTCCCTGCCACCAGCGCCGCAATCACCGCTTCGCCCAGGCCGCCTTCGGGGTAATGGTCCTCGACCGTCACCACTCGCCCGCCCGTCGCCCGAACCTGCTCGCCCAGCGCCGTCGCATCAATCGGCTTCACGCAATAGAGGTCAATCACGCGGATCGCCACGCCCTTCGCCTTCAGCTCGTCGTACGCCTTGAGCGCTTCATACAGCGTCACGCCCGCTCCAATCACCGTCGCGCGGTCCTGGGCGCTCTGCCGCAACACCTTGAACCCGGGCACAGGAAACTTCTCATCGTTGCCGTAAAGCACCGGCAGCTTCGGCCGCGTCGTACGAATGTAGCAGATACCCTCCCGCCTTGCCGCTGTTTCGGTCAGCCGCTCCGTCGCCACTGCATCGCTGGGATAAAGCACCGTCGCGCCCGGAATCGCGCGGAATATCGCCAGGTCTTCGAGCCCCATCTGCGATGGCCCGTCTTCGCCAATCGAGACGCCGCAGTGCGACCCGCACAGATTGATGCTGCTGCGGCTGATCGCCGCCATGCGCACCTGGTCGTACGCCCGCGCCAGGAAGCACGCAAACGTGGCCACAAACGGCACCAGCCCCTGCGCCGCCATCCCCACCGCCACGCCCACGATATTCTGCTCAGCAATGTACCCCTGGAACAGCCGGCCCGGGTCTGTCTCGC
>CAZHLD010000020.1:2071-28086 GCA_964533185.1 uncultured Acidobacteriaceae bacterium
GCAATCGCTTTCTCGAGCTGCTCCTTCGAGAGCGCCTTCCCGTGCCAGCCGTCTTTGTCTCGCAGGAAGCTGATCGGGTAGCCCTTCTCTGTGCGTCCAATAATCGCCTGCGGCCTGACGGACACGCTCTTTGCTCGATCCAACGTCGCGATCACGGCCGCGAGGTCGTGCCCGTCCACTGTTTCCGCCTGCCAGCCCTGCGCCTCAAACTTCCGCCGATAGACCTCCGTGTCATGCCTGTACATCGTCCGCTCGCTCTGCCCCAGCGCATTGACGTCCACCAGTGCCGTCAGGTTGTCCAGCTTCCAGTGCGCAGCAAACGCCGCCGCCTCCCATACGTTCCCTTCGGCCATCTCTCCATCGCCCAGCAGCACGTACACCCGCGCACTCGACTTCTTCACCCTTGCTCCCAGCGCCAGCCCGGCCCCCACTGAAAGTCCCTGCCCAAGCGAACCCGTCGCCGCATCCACACCCGGCACTCGCGGCGTGGGATGACCTTCAAGCTCGCTTGTGAACTGCCGCAGCGTCATTAAGCGCGAAACCGGGAAGACTCCCGCCTCCGCCAGCGCCGCATAGAGCACCGGCGCCGCATGTCCCTTCGACAGCACAAAGCGGTCGCCCGCAATCGAGTTCGGGTCGGCCGGGTCAAACTTCATCGCATGGAAAAACGTCGCCGCCACCAGCTCCGCCGCCGATAGACACGAGGTCGGGTGCCCCGAGCCCGCCGCCGTCGTTGCCCGCATGGACTCAATGCGCAGCCTCCGGGCCTTTTCGCGGATCTGTTCGAGTGCAGCCGGGGGAATCGCTTCCTGTGGACTGGTGGTCATTGCGGCTCCTCTCCGGGGACTAAGTGTCGCATTTTACAGAAATTTCCTCCGGCTTTATAGGCCGCATGGCGCGTCCTGTGACCGACCATTTTGGACGTTGCGCCAAACCCCGCTTTCGGCGAGACTATACTCCCGCGTCCGGCGCCCGTCGGATGCACCGGCGCAGGCCCTGCCTCGGGAACGTCCGTACCGATCGCGGCAGCCGCGCGGATTCGAGGACTGCAAACCATGAGCGAAATAATCGGTGAACTCACCCCTCCGCACCGCCTGATGCTCACTCCCGGTCCTTCCAGCGTGGACCCGCGCGTCTATCGCGCCATGGTCACGCCGCTGGTGGGCCACTTGGACCCCTGGTTCACGCACATCATGAACGACGTCCAGACCCTGCTCCGCCTCGTCTTCCAGACCGAGAACCGCATCACCTTTCCCATCTCCGCTTCCGGCTCTGGTGGCATCGAGGCTGCCGTCCTGAATCCCCTCGAGGAAGGCGACGAGGCCATCGTCTGCGTCAACGGCACTTTTTCCGAGCGCATGGCCATCATCGCCGAGCGCACGCCGGCACGGGTCACTCGCGTCGAGGCGCCCTACGGCCGCCCCGTCGATCCCGAAGATGTCCGCCGTGCCGCCAAGGGCAAGAAGATCAAGTTCCTCGGCCTGGCCCATGGCGAAACTTCGACCGCAGTAGTGCACCGACTGGACGACTTCCGCAAACTTGCCGACGAACTCGGCGCCATCCTCGTGGTTGACGCCGTTGCCACCCTGGCTGGCCTGCCTCTCGACGTGGATCGCCAGAAGCTCGACATCTGCTTCAGCGGCTCGCAGAAGGCCATAAGCGCACCGCCGGGCATGTCTCCCATCACCGTGAATGCTCGCGTTGAGGAAATTTTCCGCTCCCGTAAGACCCAGGTGCAGAGCTGGTATTTTGACTTGACCACGGCCATGAACTACTGGGGCAAAGACCGCCTCTATCATCACACCCCGCCCATCACCCTGATCTACGGCATGCGTGAGGCGCTACGTTTGGTGCTCGAAGAAGGGCTCGAAATCCGCTGGGAGCGCCACCGCCAGAACCAGCAGGCCCTCGTCGCTGGTCTTGAAGCGATGGGCCTGGAGCTATTCGTCGCCAACCCCGCTGACCGCTTGATCACCGTCACCGGCGTCCGCGTCCCCGACGGCGTGGATGACGTCAAAGCGCGCCATCAGTTGCTCGACGAGTTCAATATCGAAATCGCCGGTGGCTTTGGCTCGCTCAAGGGAAAACTCTGGCGCGTCGGTCTGATGGGCTACTCCAGCCAGCGCACCAACGTCCTGCTTTTTCTCGGCGCGCTGGAGAAAGTCCTGCTCGACCAGGGCTTCCGTCTGCCCGCCGGCGCCGGGGTCGGCGCAGCCGTGCGCTCCTACGCGCAGGTTGAAGCTGCCGTGGCGGGCGGCCACAAATAAACCGGATGGCTGCAGTGCTTCCCAACACTGGCGCAATGGCCGAATTCGTCGGCGCGTTCGACGTCCCCTCGAAGCTCACCGACCAGCTCTACCACTGCCGCTTTTCGCACCTCTGGAACGGCGTGGCCACCCGCCACAGCGACACGATTGACGCGAAGTTTTTTGTGGATGGCCGCGGCGTCGTGGTCGGTCTGGCCCACACGGCCTTTGTGGAATTCCGTCAGCGCTCCGGTCGCGACCTCACCGACCGCGAAGCCAGCTTCGTCGCCGCTGAGTTCCTCCGCGATCGCCTCGAGCAGGAAGACGAGCGCCCGCTCTACGACGTCTCCGCCGCCGAAGTGATGCGCCTGATCGAACAACTCCGCATCCGGTAGCCGACCCTGTTTCCCTTTCAAAGCAGGTTCTTGGCGTTACGGCTTGACCTCGTAATGGGCGTGCATGCCCGCCTCCAGGTGGTCGCTGATGTGACAATGGAACATCCAGATGCCGGGATTATCCGGTACCATATCCGTCACGACCATCTGCGCGGGGAGGAGCATAACCACGTCGGTGCGCCGCTTGTCTTGCAGGACGACGTTCCCGTGCCAGTGCGGGGTGTGAAAATTGAACCCGTCGCCTAGACTGATCAGGTACCAGCGAACGCGCTCTCCTTTTTTCATGGTCATCATCGGCATGTTGCCGAACAGGAGTCCGTTGATAGAGTACTTGTGATTGACGGCGGCGAACCCCCCGCCGATGAAGGGCGATGACGCGCCGTCAATGTCCACGGGGGAAAACTCCCCCTTTTTGATGTTCTTCGGATCACCCGCGTACGTCTGGATGTTGTGGTCCAGGTACCAGCTCTGGTTTTCGTCAAAAACCATGAACAGGGTGACGTATTCCCGCTCCACATCCTTTGGCGCGCCGTCCAGGTTCGCTGCGCCCCGAGCCGTCACGATAACGGCTCCGACCAATCCTGCGTTCACGTCCTTCGGCTCGTGCTTGTGCGAGTGGTAGAGCCACACCACCGAACTCGGGTCATTCGGTCCCGGCCCCGCACGCTCCGGGACGTGCCACACATAGGTGTGGCTTTCGCCGGGCGGGACTCCGTCGTCCTTCTTGTCCGCTCCTGAGGTTCCGTCGGCATAGAGAGCTCCCTCGGAGCTCTTTGTGTAGAACACGCCGTGCGGGTGCATGGTATAGGGGCGCGTGGCATTGTTCTTGAAAACCACGTGGATGGTGTCACCGACTTCCGCCCGCAGCAGCGGCCCGAGAATCCCGAGGTGCTGCCATTCGGGTGCACGCGGCATGAGCTTGGTGAACGTGCCGTCGGTATATTCGCGGTACACTGCTTTGCGATAGACCTTGCCGATGCGGTTCGGCCCTCGCTCGACCCAGATCCTCGAATAGCGGTCAAACGGTTCGCTGGTCATGTGGTCGATCCCGCTCGGCGCGTAGTCCCACTCCACTTCGTCCGCCGCTACGTAGTAGGTTCGGACTTTCCCGCCCACCGGGTTCTCATGCTTTTTCGCAGGACCTTGCGCCAGGGCCGTTGTAAAGGAGAGGCACAGGCCCCACGTAAGGAAAACAACGAGGCGCATCGAGGACTCCTTTCCAGCCGGTTTGCTGGCTGCTGAAACGTTTGGGTGCTTGAAACTACACCTGGACGGCTTGGTGTGTCAACGTTCCGAATGAAGTTGGGAAAGCCTACTCACATCGTATACCCCTGGCGAAGTTGCTGTGTCTGAGTCCGAAGAGGCGGGAGGAACTGGCCGCCCGGCTGGGGGGAGAGCCGGGCGGCGCGCGGCGGGTGAAATCCACCCACCGTAAGCGCCCCCTCCTTCGATCTGGTTCGTGAGATGCAAGACGCCTACAACCATCGCCTGCGCCTGGTGGAGTCCGCCCGACAGCGCGGCATCAAGCCGCCCGCCCGCGCATCCCCTACGCGTCGGAGAGCGATTCATCGAAGCCCGACGGTTCAGGCAGTTCACCGGCTTCCAGTATTGCGCCACAGTCCAGGCATTCCACGTATTCGGCGTCTTTGTCCTTGGCGATCAATTGCGTGCGTGCATGTTTACAGGATGCCGATTCCTTCTTCTCTTTGCCTTGTGGTGAGCCCGATTCGACCACAGCCACCTCCTCAGGGGTCTGCCTCGGTGCGGTACATCTCCATCTCTGGATGCCGCAGCCCCTGCCGCCGGATGAAATAGATCACCAGAAACATGCACAGTGCTCCCGCCACCATCACCGCAACAGCAACCTGCAATCCCACCAGCAAGTCCCGTTTGTCGTCAATGCGGCCCACCACGTACGGCCCCAGCACGCCGCCCAGAAGCTGCGTAATGAACATGTACAGTCCCACCGAGGTCGCATGGGCCCGTCGCGGCATCAGGTCGTGGATCACCGCCGTTACCGGCCCGTGGTACCACGACATGAAGAACGATGCAAGAAACAGCGCCGCGACGACGTACTGCTTTTCCTCCGTCGCCAGCGCCCACAGGATAAAAGGCGCCGCCGCAAGAAACGCCAGCGACACGGTCAGGATGCGCCCGTAGGCAAATCGTTTCTGCAGCCAGTCGGCCACATACCCGCCCGCCAGCACGCCCAGCAGCGACGCCAGCAAGACCGTAATCCCCAGTGAAATCCCCGCCTCCGCCTGACTGAAGTCTTTCCATTGCGTGACGAAGTCCGGCCCCCAAAAAATAAACGCAACACTAGTGAAGGTGACCAGCACGCCGCTCACGATCAGCGCCAGAAACGCCGGCACGCTCAACAGCCTCCTGATCGGCACTACCTCTGACCGCGGCCCTCGCGGCGGCTCTTCCAGCCGCAGTGCCAGCAGTGCCAGGATCAGCCCCGGCACTCCGACAAAGAAAAACGCCGCCCGCCATCCGTGCATCTCCGCAATCACGCCTCCCAGCGCCAGCCCGGCAGTCGCGCCGGCCAGCATACCCGCGGCGAAGACCGCCTGGGCCCGCGCTCGGGCTGCAGCCGGAAACGCCCCCGAAATCATGGATTGCGCAGCCGGTGCATACGCGGCCTCTCCCACGCCAACCAGCGCCCGCGCGACCAGCAGCAACGCAAACGTCTGCGCCAGCCCGGAAAGGAACGTTGCCAGGCTCCAGAACACCACACCGAAGGCGATAATCCGTGTCCGGCTGAAGCGGTCGGCCAGCAGGCCGAAGGGCACTGTGGCCACCGCCAGCACGACTTGCAATACGATTTGCAGCCAGGCCAGCTCCTCGCTGGAAAGATTGAATTGTTCCCGCAACTGCGGCACCAGCGGCGGCACCACCAGCCGGTCTGCAAAGTTGACAAAATTGATGACAGCGAGTATAGCCAGCAGGCGAATCTGATATCGGTTCAATATGACTGCGCCGCTGTGTGTGAATTCCATGAAAGGTAGGTCGCCTGTGTGTTCCGGTTTCTCCGCCCTGTGCGAGCCGGCATTATCCCATCCCACCCGCCCGCGGGCCAAGAGATGAACCACGTCTGGCAGGTCCACCATGCCTGAGCCTCGAGCCGGCGATCGCTTCGCCACCATTCTCTTTTACGGCGCGGTCTTCCTTCTTCTCTATCTTGTCTTCTGGATCTTTCAGCCATTTCTTGTTCCACTGGGCTGGGCCGGTGTCTTTGTCGTGTTTTTCTATCCCTGGCATATGCGGTTGGAAAAACGATTCGGCCCCACCTGCGGCGCTGCACTGAGCACCCTGCTGGTCACCTTAATCCTGATTGTCCCCGCGTTGCTGGTGATGACGGCATTCGTTCGCGAAGGCATTGATGCAGCACGCGACTTCGAACAGGTGCGGCGAGAGGAACACACACCGGTCATGGTCTACCTCCAGCAAGGCTGGGATTGGCTGCGGCAGCGCATCCCCCTCCCCGCGGACAAGGATCCCGCCGAACTCCTCCGCCAGAGTGCGCAGGCCATCGGCGGCTTTCTCGCTTTGCGGGCGGGAGCAGTCCTCAAGAACATCGCCATCTTTTTCTTCGACCTGTTTGTCCTCGTGTTCGCCATGTTCTTTCTCTTCCGGGACGCTGGCAGCATCCTTGCCGGCCTTCGTAGCCTCCTGCCCTTCGATGAAGCCCATCGCGAGCGCATGATGATGCAGGCGCGGGACCTGATCTTCGCCAGTGTCACCGCCAGCTTGATCGTCAGTGTCATTCAGGGAACTGTTGGAGGGCTTGCCTTCGCCATTCTGGGCATCGGCTCGCCTGTTTTCTGGGGCGTGATGATGGCCTTTTTTTCGTTCGTGCCCCTGCTGGGCACTTGGGTCATCTGGGTTCCTGCTTCCATCTGGCTGATGGTGGATGGGCATCTGATGAAGGGTATCGTCCTGCTGGCACTTGGCGCACTCGTCATCGGTTCCGTGGACAATTTCCTGCGCCCCTGGTTGCTCAGTGGCCGCGCACAGCTCAATGCGCTGCTCGTCTTCATCGGTGTGCTGGGCGGCATCAGCGTGTTCGGCCTGTTGGGACTTGTGCTCGGTCCGATAGTAATCGCCACTGCCGCCGGTGCTCTGCAGGCCTATCGCCAGGGCGAGAATACTGGCTGAACCAGTTCGCGCGAAGGAAACGCCGCGCGAGCCTGGCTTGGGCGAGCCTATCCGCTGTGCTAGAGTAGCCGCCGCGGAGAACTCCATGGGAACCCAACCCGCCACCCAACCTGCCCCGTCGCCAACCGAACTCACTCCCGAAAAGCTTCGCTGGCGCTGCGACCCCGCCCGCATTCCGTTTGAGACCACCGCCCAGGCCGAACCCCTCGAGGGCGTGATTGGCCAGGACCGCGCCATCCGCGCTCTCAAAATGGGTGTCGAGCTTAACGCCCCCGGCTACAATGTTTTCGTGTGCGGCCTGGCCGGCACCAGCCGCGGCGGCATGATGGTCCGCATGATTGAAGAAATCCAGCCCGGCATCAAGCCGGCCCCCGATCGCTGCTACGTCAACAACTTCAAAAACTCTGACCGGCCGCGCCTGCTCACACTTCCGCGTGGCCAGGCCAGCGGTTTCAAAAAGGACATGCAGTCCGGCATCGAGTTTCTTCGCCGGCGCATTCCGCAGGTCTTCGAGGGGGAGCCCTTCCAGCGACAAAAGGCTCGCATCGTGGACCGCTTCACCGCCCGCGAAAAGGAGTTGATGGACGACTTCACTCGCCGCATCGCCCGCGAGCAGTTCGCGCTCGGACACATGCAGGTAGGCGCCGTCGCCTTGCCGGAAATTTTTCCCGTGCTCGAAGGCCAGATGGTGCCCATCGAGGACATCCCCAAGCTCGTCCACGAAGGCAAGCTTGAGACCGTCGCCGCCGAGGACCTCGAGCGTAAGTACGAGTCGTTCCGCCAGGAATTTACCGTCGTTTACCGCAAGACGCTGACGCTTTCACGCGAGCTGGCCAGCGAGCTGAGTTACCTCGAGCAGGAAGCCGCTTCCGTCCTCGTTGATGGCGTGATCGAAGAGCTCAAGGAAAAATACCCGGGTGCGCAGGTGAGTGAGTACATGGAAGAGGTGCGCCACCACCTGCTCGACAATCTTGACCCCTTCAAGGAGCGCGAGGGGGAAGAAGAGCAGCAGGCCTCGCCCGACGGCGCTCCTCGCTCGCCCACGTCTGACCGCGACCCGTTCCGCGTCTACGGGGTCAACGTGTTGCTCGCCCACAACGCACAGGACACCTCGCCGGTCATCTTCGAAACCACACCCACCTATGCCAATCTCTTCGGCACCATCCAGCGCAGCTATGATTCCCGCGGCAGCGGCTGGACCTCTGATTTCATGGACCTCCGTGGCGGTTCCATCCTCCGCGCCGATGGCGGTTTCCTCATCATGTACGCGCTCGACACGCTCACCGAGCCCGGCGTCTGGCGCACGCTGAAGCGCACGCTGAACCACGGCAAGCTCGAGATTCAGCCGCTCGATCTCTTCTTCCCCTTTGGCGCTACGGCGCTCAAGCCTGAGCCGATTGAGATCAACGTCAAAATCATCCTCATCGGCGACCGCGACATCTACGAACTCCTCTACTTATACGAGGAGGACTTCAAGAAGATTTTCAAGGTCCGCGCCGAATTCGACGAAGAGATGGAGATGGGCGACGAGGTCATTCTCCAGTACGCTGGCCGACTCCGTCGGCTCTCCGACGACGAAGGGTTGTGCCCCTTTGATCGCGGTGCCTTCGCTGCCATGCTCGAGTATGGTGTCCGCCAGGCCGGTCGCCGCGGCAAGGTGACCGCGCGCTTTTCTGAACTGGCCGATCTCGCCCGCGAAGCCTGTTACCTGGCCCGTGAATCCGGCGACTCCCCAGTTACGGCCGAGTACGTCCGCAAAGCCATTGAGGCAAAGACCGAGCGCCACAACCTGATCGAAACCAAAATCCGCGAGATGATCGAGCAGGGCAGTCTGCTGATTGACACCGCTGGCAACCGCGTCGGCCAGGTCAATGGCTTGAGCGTGCTCGAAATCGGCGGCTATGCCTTCGGCAAACCCGTGCGCATCACCGCTTCGGCCGCGCTCGGCAAGACCGGTTTGATCAATATCGAGCGCGAGTCCAACCTGAGCGGCCGCCTCCACGATAAGGGTATGCAAATCATTGCTGGTTTTCTTCGCTCCCGCTTTGCGCAGGACAAGCCGCTCTCGCTCTCGGCCAGCATCTGCTTCGAGCAATCCTATTCGGGCGTGGACGGCGATAGCGCCAGCTCAACCGAAGTCTACGCCCTCCTTTCAGCCCTTTCCGGACTCCCGGTCCGTCAGGACTTGGCCGTCACCGGCTCGGTGAACCAGCAAGGCGACA
Organism: uncultured Acidobacteriaceae bacterium; assembly: GCA_964533185.1. Taxonomy (GTDB): domain Bacteria; phylum Acidobacteriota; class Terriglobia; order Acidiferrales; family UBA7541; genus CAZHLD01. Next base: position 11,096 of record CAZHLD010000020.1, read on the forward strand.
TTCAGCCCATCGGCGGCGTGAATCAGAAAATCGAAGGCTTCTACGACGTCTGCCGCGTCAAGGAATTTACCGGCCGGCAAGGCGTTCTGATCCCGGTCGAAAATGTTGAAGATCTGATGCTTCGCGAGGACGTAGTCGAAGCCGTCGCTGCGGGCAACTTTCACATTCTGCCGGTCGCAACCGTTGAGGAGGGCATCGAGGCGCTCACTGGCGTTCGTGCCGGCGGCGTCGCCCGCCGCGGCGGCGAGGATGGACAACCCTCAGCGCGCTATGAGCCAGGGACCGTCTTTGCCCTGGTGGATCAGCGCCTGCGCCAGATGGCCGAGACCCTGAAAGACTTCGAATAACTCTCGATCAACCCTGGCTCAACTAGCGCGCAGGCGCTATGTACTCCTGCCGGCTGCGAACGCGGCAAGTGTTTGTCGCTGCTTCACTCTCCCTGGACTTTCGACCCTTTTTCAACGCGACGCATGCCGGCACGTCGCCCACAATCTGGACTACGATTCGGTGGACCATCCCGTCCCGCGCCGGTGGCGCAAATCCCAGGCTGTACTGGTTCCGCAGCCGGCGGGCAATTTGCTGATAGATGGCTGTGAACTCGCTGGCTTCGCGGGGAAAGTAAGCCTGCCCACCTGTCAATTCCGCAATTTGCTCCAGGTTTCTGTCTGCTTGGGCAAAGCTCAGCGCCGAATCTTGTTCGAGCGATTCCTGAGCTACCCTCGTTTTCCCTTTGACCTTTTTCGCGCTTCGCAGCTCCCCGCCCAGCGCCACCGGGAACACAACCACGCGGCTGCCCCGCAGCTTCGCCGTGAGTCTCTGCCAGCTTCCTTTGCCTGACGTATCCAGACCCGTGCTGAGCACCACGATGGCCTGCTTGTCCTGACCTGTGGCCAGCCAATCAAGCGCATTGGAGAGGCCGTCAAACAGATTGAGCTCCCCCGAGCCCAGACTGTACCGCAGCCCGCCGAGCGCGCGCGCCAGTGCCTGTTTGTCCGACGAAAGGTTCACCGCCAGTCGGGCGGACTGATCGTACGTCGCCAGCGCAACCTGGTCATCAATCGCCAGGTTTTCCAACAGCGCATGGGCCGCGGCCAGATGTTGCCGGTGGATCAGGTACACCGCCGGGCTGGTCTCCACGAACACCAGCACTTGCGCGGGCGCCTCAATCGGCGCGAAGTGAGTGACCGGTTGCTCGACACTGTTGTCAAGCACGCGGAAGTTCTCGCGCTTCAGGCCGGCGATAAAATCGCCTCGTTCATTCGTCACAGTCACTTCGACATTCACTAGGTCCACTTGCGCAACGATTGCAGGCACAGGCTCTTTCTGTGGCTCCTGCCCAACGCTCGGCGCGCTGCCAATCGCCGTGACAGTCGCCAGGGCAAGCCCGATCAGCAGCACCATTACGGGCGCGTGGCCCACTCGCCCGCCGCCGGACCAGCTTTCCAGCCTGAACCAAGCCCTCATCGCAGCCCGTCCGTGGCGAGAATTCGCCCCCAATGGAAATGGCCCTGCCTCGCTTCTGCAAGCGGGATAGGGCCATTTCCATTCTCAATTGAATCTGCGTGACGCTACTGCTTCGGTGTCGCCAGGTAACCTGTGGCCCGGTCTTTCTCCACCTTGAACACGACCACCTCAAACGGTATCCGGCTTCCCTGCACAAAAAATTGCACCGGCTCGTTCACCGTCTTATCCTTTTTCTCAATGGCCTTGTCGTCCGCGTAGACGGTCATGGTATAACGATATTTCTTCGCGTCGGTCTTCTGCAGCGTCAACTGCACCGGACCCACCCGCGAGGGCGTCTTCGACTTGCGCAGATCGAATTCAAAATAATTCCGCTCACCGCGCCGCTTGAGCTCTTCGAGATCTTCGCGGTTCCGCGCTACCAGGCCGCTCTGCACGCCCAGGTCGCCGATCGTGCGTTCGAGCTTGCCCTTGGTGGCTTCCAGGTCTTCGCGGGTCGCCTTGATGTCGGTCTTTGCGCCACCCAGTTCCGTGGAGACCTGCCCGATCCGGGCCTCGCTTTCCTGCTTCACCTGGCCAATCTGTACCAGCAGCTTCTCATCGCTCTCTTTCTGATCCTTTCGGATCGACTGCGCCAGGCCCCGCGCCCGGGCCAGCTCTTCCTGTGTCAGCCCGAGCTTTTGCGAAGTCACGTCCAGCTGTCCCTTCAGATCGGCCAGCCGCCCGTTGGTCTGGTCCATCTGCGCGGTCAGCAGGTCGGCGCGCTTGTTCGCGGCGGTCAGGTCCGACTCCAGCTTGGTCCGCGAAGTATGCCCGCTGTAGAGCAGGAACCCGACCAGCAGGAACAACACGACGAACACCGCGATGATCCACCGCGGCGTCGGCGAGGTCTCATAGGTGTACGACTGAGCCTCGGGGGGATTTGGGGTGGTGCTCATCAGGCCTCCTTGCGTGGCGCCAGTTTGATTAAGTCCGTCATGTACATGGATTATCCATTAGGCCCTTCGGGTTGTCTATCCCATCCCTCAGCTTCGTGTCCTTCTTGACCGCGGCCACCGCGCCTCAACCGTCGTGGTCAGCCCGCCACGCGGAGTGAAATCTCCTCTCACCACGCACCATTCTGGCCGTGCCGTTTCGACAATGTCCCGCAGGATTCGGTTCACCGCATTTTCATAGAAAATCCCCAGGTTGCGGTACGCCAGAAGGTACATCTTCAGGCTCTTCAGCTCGAGGCAGAGCTTCCTGGGCTGGTATTGAATCGTCAGCGCGCCGTAATCCGGCAGCCCCGTCTTCGGGCAGACCGACGTGTACTCGGAAAAGCGCGTCGTGATCTGATATCCGGGGAACTGGTTGGGCCAAGTTTCCAGCCTCGGCAGTTTCGCGCGGATTCCGGCGTGGGCGTGGTCCGAAGTGTAGTCGGGCATCGCGTCACCTCGCCTCTATTCTACACGCGAGTCCGGTTGATCCGTGCTTCCGCGCCACCGGCAGTCCGGCCGTGCGCCTGATGGCAGAGCGCTAGCTCGCTGTTGCTTCCGCTGCAATCTTTCGCGTATGCTTCGCTGAGGAAGCTTTTCTGCCGGGGGAATCGTTGATCTGTCCGTCCTGCCAGAGCGACCGTTGTCGCCGGTCAAAGCGCCATGGTTTGTGGGACTATGTGTTCGGGGTAACCGGCCTGCGTCCCTGGCGTTGTCGGACCTGCGAGGCGCGATTTCTCGCCTGGGTGGTGCCTGTTTCCTACGCGGCCTTTGCCCATTGCCCGCAGTGCGGGAATCTTGACCTGCAGCGCATTTCCCGTGAGCACGTAAGCGGCGGCTTCGCCTGGTTGCGGCGCCTGTTGCACTTCCCGGCCTACCGCTGCGACCCTTGTCGACACCGGTTTTTCTCCCTCCGCCAGCACCGCCGTATCCTTCCCACCCACTCAGAATCGCCCTCCAACTAGTTTTCACTCGCGCAGGCATTCGATTTTGTTTGTTCGGACGCCCCATTGGTGCAGCTTGACGATCCTTGTACCGGCACGCTATAAGAGAAGAGCATCTGGCACGACACTTTTCCCAGTGCCGTTGTCATCCTCCGACCGGCTTCGGCGGTATCGTCTAGGGGTTAGGACGCCAGATTCTCAATCTGGAAACCCGGGTTCGATTCCCGGTACCGCTACCAAACCCCTAAACAGCAATATGGCCAGTGTTTATGCTGGTTTCGTGTTTGTCGATGCTACTGCCATCCCTTCTTGCCCGGACAGGATTGGAGCCAGACCCTTGCCGAGATCAAGGGCTTCGGCGGCTCCAATTTCGGTATTCCGATTCGTTACGCTAATTCGCTCCTCAACCGCCAGAGCACTCACTCCTTCAGAAACTAGGACGTGAGTGCGTCAGCCTCGCGCAGAGATTCTTCGCTCGATCAACCTGTACGCCGGCACGCCCGCCGCAATGGTGAGCAAGGCAAGCAGCGATGGCACGGGCCGGTTCCAGAACGCCGCCACCAGTATGCCCCCGCTGGCAACGAGATAGATCAGCGGCACGACCGGATAGCCCCACACGCGGTAGGGCCGCTCCCGCTGCGGTTCGCGCTTTCGTAGCCACAGAAGGCCCGCGACCGTCATCCACGGAAAAATCCCCAGCGCAAAACCGATGTACGTCAGGAGTTGCTCGAAGGTGCCGGTCAGCACCAGCAGCATTGCGCAGAGTCCCTGCGCCACGATGGCCAGCCCCGGCGTTTCAAATCGCGGATGGATGCGTGCTGCTGCCTGGAAGAACAGCCCTTCCCTCGCCATCGCGTAATAAACCCGCGGCCCGATCAGCAGATAGGCACTGAGCGAGGAGAGCAGCAGCACACTGATCATTGCCGAAAGCACGGTCGCGGCCCTCGCGCCAAACAGTCCCCGGACAGCCACCTCACCGACCGTCGTTACGCCACTCAACTCCCTCGCAGGCGTCGCGAAGAAGAACAGCAGGTTCACGGCCAGATAGATCCCCGTAACGGTCAGGGTCCCCAGCAGCAGCGAACGCGGCAAGTTCTTCTGTGGCTGCCGTATCTCCTCAGCCAGATATGCCGAGGCGTTCCAGCCGCTGTAGGCAAACATCACAAGCAACATGCCAAATCCGATCTGGCTCCATTGGCCCGGGCCCCAGAATTCGCCCTGTGCCGAGAGATAATCCCAGCTCCCGTTCCCGCGCAGAAACCCAACCGACACGAGCCCCACCAGCAGCAACACCTTCAGCGCCGTGAGGACATTCTGTACGCGCGCCCCCAGCTTCACCCCCCGGTAGTGCAGCGCAGTAAAGAGCGCCACAATCGCCACGGCGGTGCTGCCTTCGGCCAGCCTGCTCGTGGGCAAAACTCCGGCAGCTCCCAGATACGCCGCGCAGGCCACGGCACTGGCGGCGATCGGCGCGGAGAATCCCGCGAAAAAGCTGACCCAGCCTGTCAGGAAGCCGGCCAGCGGCCCGTAGATTTCGCGTAGGTAGACGTACTCGCCGCCCGCGCGCGGCATCATCGTGGAGAGCTCGGCGTAGCAGAGCGCGCCGCAGATCGCAATCAGCCCGCCCAGCAGCCAGCACAGCATCACCACCCAGCCGCTCCCGACGCCGGCAAGAATCAGCCCGGTGGTCGTGAAAATTCCCGCGCCGATCATGTTGGCGACTACAACGCTTGTCGCCGTGCCCAGCCCGAGCTGGCGTCGCAGTCCACTTGGAGGAAAGGCACTGGAGGATTGGCTCAATATCGAGTCCTGTTTCTTTGAAATTGAGTCCTGCAAAAATTGACACCGCTAGAACGGCAGACTAGCATAGTTTTTTCTCTTCCCACGGAAAGGCTTAACGTGAGGGCGGAAGCCAGAAGAGGCAGTGTGCTCGACCGCATCGTTGAGGCGCGACGCGCCGCCGTCGAGCACCGCAAGCGCGTGCTCCCCGAACCCGTCCTGCGCATGGCTGTGGAGAAGGGCACACCGGTCCGCGATTTTCCCGGTGTCCTCACGCGTTCCTCCACGAATATCATTGCCGAGCTAAAGAAGGCCTCGCCCTCTCGCGGTCTTCTGCGAGAAGACTTCGATGCCCGCTCACTGGCCACACAATTCGAGCAAGCCGGCGCGGCCGCGCTTTCGGTGCTGACCGAAGAGGAGTTCTTCCAGGGCTCGCTCGAATCACTGCGCACTGCGCGCAAGGCCACAACGCTGCCCGTGCTTCGCAAGGATTTCATTTTTGACCCCTGGCAGGTCTGGGAGACACGCGCCACCGACGCCGATTCGTTCTTGCTCATCGCGGCCATCCTGAGTGACTCCTTACTCCGCGAACTCCTCGTCCTCGGCCGAGAGCTAGGCATGGAGGCTCTGGTAGAAGTGCACACGCGCGAGGAGATTGCGCGCGTGGTTGAGGCCGGTGCCCGGATTATTGGCATCAACAATCGCGACCTGCGCACGCTCGAGGTTTGCCTGGATTCTTCCTTCGAATTGATCGAGCTACTGCCGGACGACTGCATCGCCGTCTGCGAGTCCGGCCTGCGCTCCGCCGACGAGTTCGCCCGCCTGCGGGCCGCCGGCTTCGATGCCTTCCTGATCGGCGAGCACCTGATGGAGTCGGCGGACCCGGCTGCCGCGCTGCGCAAACTCTTGGAAGCAGGATGAAGGCGGCGGGATGCGCGAACTCTTCCGCGTCAAGGTCTGCGGCATCACCAATTGGGCCGATGCCCGCCTGGCGCTCGAATCTGGCGCCGATGCCGTGGGCTTCAACTTCTGCCGCGCCAGCCCGCGGTACGTCAGCCCGGCGAAAGCGCAGCGCATCATCCGCCGCCTGCCGAAGGAGGCCGTTATCGTGGGGGTCTTTGTGAACCGGTCGCCGGCCGACGTGGCCCGCATCGCGCGAATGCTTCGGCTCGATTTCGTGCAACTACACGGGGAGGAATCAGCGAAAGATGTGGCCGATTTGGCCAGATCGCACCGCGTCATTCGCGCTCTCCGCGTCGCGCTGCGCTTTCGTGTCGCTGCCCTGCGCGAGTTTCCAGGTGTCGCCGCCTTCCTTTTGGACGGCTTTCATAAAGAGTCCCGGGGCGGCACCGGGCAGCCTTTCGATTGGATGATTGCCCGGCAGGCGGCACGGTTTGGCCCCATAATTCTGGCCGGTGGCCTGAATCCGCAAAACGTCGCCCGGGCTATTCGAATTGCCCGGCCCGCTGCAGTGGATGTCGCCAGCGGCGTCGAAGCGCGGCCCGGCAAGAAAGACCCCGCGCTTGTCCGCGCATTCCTTGAAGAGGTTAGTAAGGCGCACCGGGAGATGCGATGAGCGCACCCGCAACAGCCTGGCCCGACTCCCGCGGCCGCTTCGGCCCGTACGGTGGTCGTTACGTGCCGGAGACGCTGGTCGCTCCGCTCGAAGAGCTCGAGCTCGCCTATGCGGCCGCCCGTGCCGACCAGGCATTTCACCGGGAATTGGAATCGCTATTGCGCGATTTTGCCGGACGTCCAACGCCGCTTCAGCTTGCCTCCCGACTGACAGCTCACCTGGGTGGCCCGCGAATTTACCTCAAGCGCGAAGACCTGCTCCACACCGGCGCGCACAAGATCAATAACTGCCTGGGCCAGGTTCTTCTGGCCGTGCGCATGGGCAAGCGGCGCATCGTTGCCGAAACGGGCGCCGGCCAGCACGGCGTGGCCAGCGCGACTGTAGCGGCGCGCTTTGGCCTCGAGTGCGTGGTCTACATGGGTACCGAGGACATGGAGCGCCAGCGCCTCAACGTCTCCCGCATGCGCCTGCTCGGCGCCGAGGTTATCGGCGTGGATGCCGGCAGCCGCACGCTCAAGGACGCCATCAACGAGGCCATGCGCGACTGGGTCACCAACGTCCGCTCCACCCACTACCTGCTCGGTTCCGTTCTCGGCCCGCATCCCTATCCCGTGATGGTCCGCGATTTCCAATCAGTGATTGGCCGCGAAGCCCGCCAACAAATCCTCGATGCCGAAGGCCGCCTGCCCGACTTTCTTTTTGCTTGCGTCGGCGGCGGCTCCAATGCGATCGGCCTCTTTCATGAGTTCCTTGGCGACACGTCGGTCAAGATGGTCGGAATCGAAGCCGGGGGTCGCGGCACGCGCCTCGGAGAGCACGCCGCGCGCCTCGCCGCCGCAGCAGGCTACGCGGGGTCTCGACCGGGCGTCTTGCAGGGTACCTACACGTATGTTCTTCAGACGCCCGATGGACAAATTTCAACGACCCACTCCGTCTCCGCCGGTCTGGACTACCCCGCCATCGGGCCCGAACACGCCTGGCTGGCCGACCAACGCCGGGCCGAGTACTCGGCCGTCAGCGATGATGCCGCTCTCGATGCCGCACGCACGCTCGCTAGTACCGAAGGCATCATCCCTGCGCTCGAAGCCGCTCATGCCCTGGCCGGCCTGATCGAGCGCGCCCCGCAGATCCCCCGCGACCAGCTTGTGATCCTCAACCTTTCCGGCCGCGGTGACAAAGATATGGAAATCCTCTCGCGCCACCTCTGAGCCGCCGTGACCACACCTGCAACCTCCCTGACCTCACGCATCACCCGGCGCTTCGAGGAATTGCGTCGCAGGGGCGAGCTCGGCCTGATCGCGTTTCTCACCGCGGGCGATCCCTCGCTCGACGCCACTGAGCGCTTCGTCCTGGCCCTCGCCGAAGCCGGCGCCGATCTTGTCGAGCTGGGCGTGCCCTTCAGCGACCCGGTGGCCGACGGCCCCACCATTCAGCGCTCCAGTGAGCGCGCCTTACGGGCGGGCACCACCCTAGCGAACGTACTGGAGTTAGTCCGCCGCCTGCGCGGGAAGACCGAGATTCCTCTGGTCATTTTCAGCTACTTCAATCCGGTCCTCCAGATGGGTTTAGAGAAGTTCGCCTCAGATGCGACCGTGGCTGGCGTCGATGGTGTGCTTCTCACCGACCTCACGCTTGAGGAGGGAAGCGACTACCGCACGATTCTCCGTGGAAAGGGACTCGATACCATCTTTCTCGTGGCTCCCACCTCCACTGACGATCGCCTCAAGCGGATCGCCGAGGCCTCTTCGGGGTTTGTCTACCTTATCTCTCGCACCGGCGTGACCGGAGCCAGAGAGGCGCTGCCCGAAGACCTGCCCGCGCTCATCCGCCGCACTCGCGCGGTCACCTCATTGCCTCTCGCCGTCGGCTTCGGAATTTCTCTGCCGGGCCACGTTTCGATTCTGGGCGGGCTGGCGGACGCCGCAGTGGTCGGCTCAGCGCTGGTCACCGAGATTGAGAAGGCTCCATCCATCGAGCTTGCGGCCGAAGCCATCGCCGCTCGCGTGCATTCCCTGAAGCAAGCGGCGAGTCGCGGCCTGAGCCGTCGGGAAGGGCAGCCGTGACCATTCGCCAGTTGCGCCGCAGGATTGACGCGCTCGACCGCAAGCTGGTCAAGCTGCTCAGCGAGCGCGCTCGCTGCTCGCTGGCCATTGGTCGGCTCAAGCGCGCCGCGGGCCTGCCTCTCTTTCATCGCCAGCGCGAGCAGGAAATCTCCCGCAACGTCCGCCGCTCCAATCCGGGCCCGCTTTCCGATTCCGCCATCGATCGCCTCTTCGCAGAGATCCTCCGCCTGACCCGCGCGGCGGTGCGCGCCGAGCTTCGCCGCCGGCCTTCCCGTCGCGTAAGGAAGTGAGCATGTTTCGCCGCATCGCTATTCTCGGCACCGGTTTGATTGGCGGCTCGTTCGGTCTTGCCCTCCGAAAACACGTCCCCGAAGCTCGCGTGATCGGATGGGACCGCCCCGAGGTGCTTCGCCAGGCATCAACAATAGGTGCCATTCAGGAGCAAAACGAAGATTTACCTGCCGCCGTGCGCGACGCTGATCTCGTCTATCTCGCCCTGCCCATTGGCGTCACGCTCGACCTGCTCCCCACGATTGCGCGTTTTGTGGAAGCGCAAGCCCTGGTCACGGACGCCTGCAGCACGAAAACGGTCCTTTGTCGGTCAGCGGCCGCCCACTTCTCCGGCACCGCCCGCTTCCTGGGAGGCCATCCCATGGCGGGAAGGGAAGTGTCCGGCATCGCCAATGCGGATGCTGAGCTTTTCCGTGGCGCGAAGTATGCACTGATTGGCAGCGAAGGCGATTCCGATCCCCGGGTCGTCAAACTTGCTGCTCTGCTGCGGCAAGTCGGCGCAGTGCCCGTCTGGCTCGATGCCGAATCGCACGACCGCGCCGTGGCCTACGTCTCGCATCTCCCTCAGCTTCTTGCAGTCGCCCTGGGAGCTGCCTTGCAGCAGACCACGAGCCAGGGGGAATCTCCCCTGGCACTGGCCGGCCCGGGTCTGCGTGACGCTCTGCGTCTTGCCGGCAGCCCCTACCCACTCTGGCGAGACATCTGCCTTACCAATCGTGAGGAAATCTCTCGCGCCCTTGAATCCATCATCCATCAACTCGACCACCTGCGCACGCATCTCCAGGACCGCGCCCTGGAAGATGCTTTCCTCTCCGCAAACGAACTCTACAAAAAGCTGCGCGCTTTGCAGTAAACTCCTTCCGCTTGTTCTCGAGGTCTCCGAATGGATAAGCGTGTCCCCAGCGCCGACGCTGCAATCGAGAATCTTCGCGATGGCGCCACCATCCTGATGGGTGGCTTCGGCCTGTGCGGCATCCCCGAGCACCTGATCGCCGCGGTCCGCCGCAAAGGCACGAAGGATCTGACCATCGTCTCCAACAACGCCGGTGTGGACGATTTCGGCATCGGCCTGCTTCTCCAAAGCCGTCAGGTCAAGAAAATGATTTCAACCTATGTCGGCGAGAACAAACTCTTCGAGCGGCTGGTTTTGGAAGGCCAGTTGGAAGTCGAACTTAATCCGCAGGGCACGCTCGCCGAACGGCTCCGCGCCGGCGGCGCTGGCATCCCCGCCTTTTACACCCCCACGGGCTACGGAACGATGGTCGCCGAAGGCAAAGAAGCCCGGGAATTCAATGGTCGTCCGTGCGTTCTCGAGAAAGCTCTGCGTGGCGACTTCGCCTTCATCAAGGCGTGGAAGGGCGATCGCTGGGGCAATCTCGTTTACCGCAAGACCGCGCGCAACTTCAATCCGATGATGGCCACAGCGGCTGACTTTGTAGTGGCCGAGGTCGAATATCTGGTCGAGGTAGGACAGCTCGACCCCGACTGCATCCACACCCCCGGCATCTTTGTGGACGCGGTCTTCCAGGGTCACAAGCACGAAAAGCGCATCGAGCGTCGCACTGTGCGCAAGCGCACGTAGCCGGCGTAGGGCCCCGCGCTGTTCTCGCCGAAAGGAGTATCAGAAAGGCTGCCATGCCTGCATCAGAGCAAGATAAGCGCGAAATCATCGTCAAGCGCATCGCCCGCGAGCTGCGCGACGGCTACTACGTCAATCTCGGCATTGGATTGCCCACGTTGGTTTCAAATTACATCCCCCACGGCATGGACGTCCTTCTGCAATCAGAAAACGGCATGTTGGGCGTAGGCCCATATCCCTTGGAAGGCGAAGAAGACCCCGACCTGATCAACGCGGGCAAAGAAACGGTCACGGAGATCCCCGGCTCTTGCTTTTTCTCGAGCGCCGACTCCTTCGGCATGATCCGCGGCGGCCACGTGGACTTGACCGTGCTTGGCGCTCTTCAGGTGGATGAAACAGGCAACCTCGCCAACTGGGCCATTCCCGGCAAGATGCTCAAGGGCATGGGCGGGGCCATGGACCTGGTCGCCGGCGCGCGGCGCGTGATTATCGCTATGGAGCACACCACCAGGGACGGCCAGCCGAAAATCCTTCGCAAGTGCACGTTGCCCCTGACCGGCGTCGAGGTTGTGGACTTGATTGTGACCGAGCTCGCCGTGATTGAAGTCACCCCCGAGGGGCTCATACTCCGCGAAGTTGCCCCCGGCGTCACCCCCGAACAAGTCCAGGCCGCCACCGAGCCGGGTCTGCGCATCGCCCCGGACTTGAAAACTATCTCCCTCTGATTGCCATCGTCTGCTGCGGATGTAACTCTTGCCGCACGCCGGTGTGCTTTCCGCTCGTCCATGCGCTACGATGCTCTTGAGGCAGCCCCATGGAACTCCACTCGATTGTGATTGTCAGCCTGCACAGCCCGAAAGAAAAACTCTGGGGCGAGCTCCTGGACATCAACTCCGCCGGAATTACGGTTCGGGGCATCGACCTGAACTCTTTCGACGATTTCATCACCCAGATCCTGCATCCCGAAGGAGAGCGCGTCGGCCTGCCCACCTTATTCTTCCCAATGGGCCGGGTGGAACGCATCGCGCTCGACGAGCCCAGCGGCGCCATTCCGTCTCTCTCCGAAGTCTTCGGGCGCAAAGTCGGCCGCTCCCTGCACGACTATCTCGCGACTTTCGTCTGATTTGCTGTACGATTCCTTCCCATGGCCAGCCGCATCTTCACGGTCCCCAACCAGCTCACGTTTCTGCGCCTGGGGTTTCTGCCCTTCTTCATCATTTCTATTTACTACGGCTACTACCAGTGGGCGCTCGCCGTCCTGATCGTTGCCGCGTTGACCGATGGCCTCGACGGCCTTCTGGCTCGCTGGCTCAATCAAAAGACCCCGCTCGGCGCCTACCTCGACCCCATCGCAGACAAGCTCCTGCTCTCTTCATCGTTTTTCATGCTGGCGCTCAATGGAAAGATCGCTTGGTGGTTGGCGATCCTTGTGCTGGGCCGCGACGTCCTCATCCTGATCGCTGCTGCGGTGATTTTGTTGGTAGCTGGTTACCGGCCGTTACCCCCCAGCATCTACGGCAAGCTCACAACCACAGTGCAGATTCTCTTGGTCTTTCTTGTCGTACTTGTGGCCGTGGTCGGCACTTCTTGGCTCGAATTCCTGCAGGACGTCTTCGTCTATCTGGTCGCCGGCTTCACCGTGCTTTCCGGCCTTCACTACAGTGTCACGATCGCGCGCCGGATCAGCAGCAGTTGATGTTGCCTCACCCGCCCGGCGGTGCCTGGAAGTAGTGGAACAGCATGGCTGCAAAGCTGCCTGCTACCACCAACCCCGTCGCCCAACCCAGCGCGTAGGCACGCTTCCTCTCCGTTGCGTTTATCGGCTCACGGTCGGCCATCGCCTTGCCCAACGCGAATCCTGCGGCTAGTCCCCCCAGGTGCGCGGCGTTGTCGATGCCGCCCACCATGAATCCGATCACGAAGATGTATACGACCCAGCGGATCAACTGGCTTCGCGCCATCTGCATGTACGCTCCGCCGCGCCTCGTCGTAATGGCCAGCATCAGGCCGATCAGGCCCATCATCGATGCGGACGCGCCCACGCTGAAGTGGCCTGTCAGCGCGCTCAGCAGAAAGCCGGCCGCGCCCGTAACAACGTACAGGAAAAAGTAGCGGGCCGAGCCATACACCTCTTCCACTTGCCGCCCGACGTCCATCAGCACCCACGTATTCATCCCGATGTGCAACAACCCACCGTGTAGAAATGATGCCATCACCAGTCGCCACCATTCGCCGTCCATGACCAAAATCGGCCGGCTGGCGCCCATCCGGTCCAGGACGTAGCCGTTGATTCCACCCAGTAAGCTGATGCTTCGACCAGACTCGGCCGCCACGCGCATCGTGGCCAGCAGGCTCACGACGAACAGCAATAGGTTTACCCCGAGGATCGCGTACGTCACTGGCGATTCGCTCGGCAACAAGCCCGACAGCGTCTTGCTGGCCGCCGCAAGTGAGTAAGTCATGCTGGCGCCGCACTCATGGCATCGCGTGGCGGTCGCGCCCACCAGCGTGCCGCAGGCCGGGCAGAGCCGTGGCCGGCCCTCTCCTTGCGAGGAGCGGAACATCCCGGTCAACGATTCGCGCAGGCGGTCGAGCTTCCATCGCCAGCGGGGCGGAAGAGGCACGATGTCTCCTTGCAGGCTATGGCGTGCGTTCCTATAATACAGAAGTTTGCTTGCACTGCTAGCTCAGGAGTGACGCGTGGGACATCTCCAAGACGTTGGCAGGAAACTGGACCGCGAACTCGAAAAACTTCGCCGCTTCTTTGAAACCGAGCTCAGGCCGACCACCGAGCGCAAGGCCGTCGAAGTGCTCCGGGCTGCGTCTAAACGTTTGGGCAAGCTCGCCGAGGAAATCGAATCTCGCGCGTCTCGCGCGAAACACTGAGGAGCGGCTCAGGTGACCTTCCCTCGGAATCTTCATTTTGTGTCCTCACGCCGGCTGTTGACGCACCAGCGCGTTTTGCGGGCACTATTTGTGCTGCTTTTCCTATCCTGTGCGACGGCCGGCTGTGCCCACCCGCGCCCGCGCTTGAGCCGTGCCCCCGTCCCTCCGCCCACCAATCCTCCGACCAGACCGGCACCCACTCCGGTTGCCCCGGGCAGCTTTGTCGAACAGGGGGTGGCCTCCTGGTACGGCGTGCCCTATCACGGACGCCGTGCCGCCAACGGCGAAATCTACGACATGTACAAGCTCACCGCTGCCCATCGCACCCTGCCGTTCGAGAGCGTGGTCCGCGTCACCAACCTGAAAAATGACCGCACGATTGAAGTACGCATCACCGATCGCGGACCTTTCGTGGACAACCGCGTGATTGACCTCTCTCTGGCCGCCGCGCGCGACCTGGACATGGTCGCCTCGGGGGTCGTGCCCGTTCGACTGGAGCTTGTGGCCGCTGTGAGCCCCCTCGCTGGCCGCTTTGCGCTGCAGGTCGGGGCGTTTCAGGACCGTGCGAATGCCGTCCAACTGCGCGATCGCCTGGCGAAGCGTTTCCCACCAGTTTCGATCCGCGAATACGATTCACCCAATGGGATGCTCTATCGAGTCTTTGCCGGGCGCGTCCCCGGCGAGGCCGCAGCGCGGCAGTTGGCCGAGCAACTCCGCCGCGAAGAAGGGCTATCGTCCTTCGTTATCCGCCTCGACGATTAGTGCAAACGGATTGCCTTGAACGATGGGGGAGGAATGTCTGATTGTTTCTTTTGCCGGATCAGTCGCAAGGAAGCCCCGGCAAAGATTGTCTACGAAGATCCAGAAATCTTTGCCTTCGAAGACATCCACCCCCAGGCGCCCACGCACATCCTGATCTGCCCGCGCCAGCATCTCGGCTCGCTGAATGACGCCACGGCAGAAGATGCACTCGTTCTGGGGCGCCTCCAACTGGTCGCCGCTCAGCTTGCCGCCGAACGCAAGCTCACCGAAGGCTATCGCACGATCTTCAACATCGGCCGGGGCGCGGGCCAGTCTGTTTTTCACCTGCACTTGCACTTGTTGGGCGGACGCTCATTTCGCTGGCCGCCCGGCTAGCGGGTTCCGTTACACTCTGGCACAAGTGTTTCTCTACTTATGGGTCATTGTATAGACCCCATCCCAGTCCGGGCCGGGGTCGTTCCGGAGGTATTCCCTGCCGCGTTCAATGAAGATCCGCGCGGGACCATCGTCGGGCCACCGCTCGATCATCTCCTGAAAAATCCCAATGGCCTCGCGCCATTGCCTCTGCTGGTAGCTCGCTCGGCCCCGCGCAAACAGAGCCACGCGCTCGCCGTGATCACTTGTGCCGTTGGAAGGCCCAAGCAGCTCGTAAATCGTCACCGGCCGTGTCTTCCCCTTTACCCGGATCAGGTCGAGCTCGCGGAAGACGAATCCCGCATCGCGCGATTCAGCGACGGTAAACTCGGTGGCCAGGATGTGTGTGCCGTATTCCTTGTTGAGCCCCTCGATCCGCGACGCCAGGTTCACCGCGTCGCCCAGCGCCGTGTAGCCGTAGCGCAGCTCGGAGCCCATATTGCCCACCGACGCCGTCCCCGTGTTCAGCCCGACGCCAATATCGATGTACGGCCGGTTGTTCGCTTTCCAACCCTGCTGCAAGATGGCCAGCCGCTCAAACATTGCCAGCGCCGCGTGGCAGGCTTTCACGGCGTGGCCCGGCTCTTCAAACGGCGCGCCCCAGAACGCCATCACCGCGTCGCCGATGTATTTGTCCAGCGTCCCTTCGCGCTCGAAGACGATCCGCGTCATGTCGGTCAGATATTCATTCAACAACTGGGCCAGCTCCTGCGCGTCCAACTGCTCGGAGATGGTCGTAAAACCTCGGATGTCGCTGAACATGATGCTGATCTCGGTTTTGCGCGGCCTCACCAACTCCGGATTTTGCAGCAGCCGCCGGATCACCTCGGGACTGAGATATTGCTGGAAAGCGCCGCGCACCTTGCGTTTTTCTTTTTCTTCCACCAGGGCGCGGTACAGCGCCACCAGGCTGACGTTGCTCACCAACGTCAGCGAGGGGATTGTGAAGTTCAGCCACCAGCCATGCAGGAAGGCGTAGAACACTCCGCCTAGAAATGGTGCCAGTAGCAACAGGCCGAACCACATCCAGCGCGGCTGCACCAGCGCCAGCCAGATACCCAGCGGAATACCAAACAGCAAAATAATTCCCAGGTCCCAGACCACCTGCTTGGCCCCGCGCTGCAGGAACCGACGGTTCAGGATGTTGTCGATGACGTTGGCGTGGATCTCCACGCCCGGATAGTCCAAGCCTCCATAGGGTGTGCTTCTCAGGTCCCCGATGCCGGTAGCCGATGCGCCGATGAGCACAATCTTGTCTCGGAACGTGCCCGGATTGAATTTCTTCTGCACCACATCGGCGAGAGATTCATAGTGGTACGTCCGCACGGGTCCTTCGAAATTGATCATTAACCGGCCGATGTCGTCTGGCCGCACTCTCGTCACCCCGCCAAACTGGATGTCCACGATTCCTGTCGGCCCGTAGTGCAGCACGGTCTGGTCGTCCGGCAGGCCCAGGAACACGCGCACGGCCTGGACGTCCATCGAGGCGTACAGGTCCCAGTCGTCAAAGTTCTGCGATCTCCCGTATGGGACCGCCAGCAGCGCACGACGCACCACCCCATCCGGGTCCGGTTGCACGTTGAAAAAGCCGGTGGCAGCCTGTTCGCCGCGCAAGGCATTGGTCAGGATCTCGATATTTGCCTGCGTGCCGCGTGGCAGCAAACCATAGGGCGCATAGTTCTCGATCAGGTTGCGGAACTGGCTGCGGCCCGGGTCCGAATGAAGCGGTCGAACCTGTGAGAAAGGAAAGTAGGCCAGCAACTTGGCGTAATTGTCGAGCGTTGCGTCGTCCAGACCGCGCAGGTCAGCCTGTGTGTACAGAAAGAAATTCCCCAGCACGACCCGGCCAATGCGCTCGATCGCTCGTGCAAATTTCGCGTCCGCGTCGTACTCCTTTTCCAGTCGCGCCAGCTCGACTGTCAGCGCGGGATCCATGGGCTGGCCAGCCTTGCGGCGCGCTTCCATCCGCGCGCGTAGCGCCCGAATTGGTCCGAGCGTCTCATCCGGCTTGCTGAAGGTGATGTCAAACGCCACTACCCGCGCGCCATCTTCACGCAGCACGTCCAACATGTTCGCGAAGTGCGTGCGGGAAAACGGCCAGCGCCCCAGCACCTCTTGGGTATGCTGGTCGATATCCACCACCACGATGCGCGGGTCGGGGCGCGAGTAACTCGTGGGGCGATAGCGAAATCGCGTGTCGAGCGACCCCAGTTCTATCCTCTGGATGAAATCAAATAGCGGCGTGGGCCTCTCACCCACAAA
>CAZHLD010000020.1:28186-45884 GCA_964533185.1 uncultured Acidobacteriaceae bacterium
CCAGTTCTATCCTCTGGATGAAATCAAATAGCGGCGTGGGCCTCTCACCCACAAATGTAAGGATGTAGATCGTCAGCGCGACCGCAGTCACTCCCAGGCTGATGCCAAACGACACCCGGTGCTGCCACCAGGATCGGAGCAGCCCGAGGACGCGGCCAGGTGCCTTTGACGAGGGGGATTGATTCGACTGTTCTTGCTTCTTCGTGGGGTGGCCTCCGTCCCGCCGGCAGGCGCTCCGGAACTATAGCTCGCCTGGGGGAGTTTCGCCAAATCGTTCTGCTGGCCTGACGTTAGTCGCGAAACAGGAAGTTTAGACGGACCTGGCCGATTCCAAACAGCCGGCCGGGCAGGACCTCAATCAGATCCCCATCGTTGAGCCGCGTTGGGCCCAGGATCTCCTGCCCGTTGACCTTCGGGATGATTTCTGCCCGGCCCAAATAGTACCCGTCGTCGCGCTTATTGATCTGCGCCGCCACTTCCGGTGCCAACCATCCCCGAAGCTTTACTGTGGCCATTTCCGAAGAGCCGATCACCGTCAGCTTGCTGGAGATCACGTATTCATTCTGGTTCGTCCTGCCCTTCAGGACGGCCAGCGTCGGAACTCGCAACCGGGACGGGGCCAGTTGCGAGCGCTCGCCCGCAGCTAGGGCTTCTTGGAGCATCTGGCGGCGCTCGCGCGTATCCAGCACCATTGTCTCGTCCACTTTCGGCGCGGAAACCTTTCGCCCGGCGTCGAGCGGCACCGCCGCCTCGTGTACTTCGTCTACTACGATGTGGTGCTTGCCGATCAGGATGGAGTCGCCGTCGCGCAGTGTAGTCCGCTCGATGCGCAGGTCGTTGACGAATGTTCCGTTCAGGCTGTCCAGGTCCTCCACCACCAGCCGGCCGGCCTCGGTGTACACCCGTGCGTGGTAGTTGGAGACCGCCAGATTATCGATCGGGATATCGTTGTCCGGAGCGCGCCCAATCATCACCGGCCGGCCGCCTACCGGCACTTCTTTGAGCACCGTACTCTCGAACTTGAGCACCAGCTTCGCCATTTACTTACCTTTTCCTTCGGCAGTGGGCGCCGGGGAGCGCCGCATCCATCGGCGCAAGTACGAGAAGAGCCCGTCAGATTCCTGATGGATCCGCACAACGATCACGGTCACGTTGTCTTCGCCACCGTATTCGTTGGCCAATTCGACCAACCGGTCGGCGGCGGCTTGCGCATTCGAGTGCGTCAACAGCGTGCTGGCGATCTCTGGATCGGTTACCATCCGCGTCAGCCCGTCCGAGCAAAGCAGCACGATGTCGCCGTCCACCAGTACGTGCTCGTCCGCATCTATTTCCACTTCCGCATCGGTGCCCAGCGCCCGGATCAGGACGCTCTGCATCTCACTGGCGTCCGCCTGTTGCGGCGTCAGCAGGCCCCGGCGCACTTGCTCGGCCACCAGCGAATGGTCCGAAGTCAGCTGTTCCAGCTCACCCGCCCGCAGCAGGTACGCCCGGCTGTCTCCTACATGCACCAGACTCAGCCGTGGCCCATCCATCCAGGCGGCCAGGATGGTGGCGCCCATGCCACGACGCGCTGGGTCTTCCTGGGCGGCTTCTCTGATTTTTCGATTGGCCAGGTGGACGGCACTAGCCAGGCGGTTGGTCTTGTCTGAGAGTAAGGGCTGTAGTTCGCCGTAGAAGGGCGCGGCAACATTGTTCGAGGCCTCGCGGCAGTGCGTCGCGACGATCTCCACCGCCAGGGCGCTGGCCACCTCGCCGTGCGATTCGCCGCCCATCCCGTCGGAGAGCACAATCAGGTTGAGTGGCGCAACGACTCGGTAGCTGTCCTCATTATTGCTGCGGATTCGTCCCACGTCGGTGCGAGCGCCGATCTCGATGCCCAAGGGCAGACCTCACTCTCTCGGGGAGCCCGTTTTTCGGGCGCCCGAGCACTCGAAGTCTCTTTCATTGCCCGTCTCAGCCGGGGCCAGCCACTGCTATTCCGCTAGGACGACACAGAAAATGAAGCCCTTTGCTTAGGCTAACAGAGAGGAATTGGGCGTTCAAGATGCGTGGCCGCAAGTAGTTACGTCCAGCCTGCATGCGCTCTTGCCCGGGCCTCGCCTGAGGTTTCTCACTCATGATCTTTCCGCGCCATCACGCATGGAGGATCGAACAAGAATCCGCTATACTGGCTCGCTACGGCGCAGCGGGGGTTCGCGCGCCGTTCCCAGCTTCCCTATTGACCCGCGCGCCTCGCATCGGGATGAAAAAGCCCGCCACAAAGCAAATCTGCTACATCAAAAATTCCTCCGTCGCCCCATTGGCGAAATCCCTTGGGCGCGGTTTTCGCCTGGTTCCCCTTGACCGATCCAGTCAAGACGCCTTGGCGCACTCAATGGATCCACGCGGTATCGTTTTTTTGGTCGATCTCGAAAAGGACGACTGGTCTCAATGGGTGAAGCTGTTCCGAGGAAACAACAGACTCCGGTTAGTGGCCTTGGTGAGTGGCCGTGCGCGTTCTCGGTCGCAACGCTCGGCCCGTGCCAAAGGCGGCGCCGCCCCGGCCAATCTGTTTGCCTGCCTGCCTTGCGAAGCGCCACGCTCGTTACTGAAGCAAATGGTGATCTCCGCGTTCGCCAGTCTTGACCTCGCCGAGCGAGAGCGCGCCACACGCGACGAGCTGGAGCGCACCCGGCTCGAAATGGACGAGCTGAACCGCATCGGCCTGGCGCTCTCCTCCACTCACGATGTGAACGCGTTGCTCAACCTCATCCTGGAGAGGGCGCGTGCCATCACCAGCGCCGATGCCGGCTCGCTCTACCTGGTCGAGGAAGTGCGTCCCGAACCGGCCAGTGCCGCAAGGGCCGATCCGCCTGCGCCACAATCCGTGGAGCGTCGTCTGCGCTTCAAGCTCACACAGAACGACAGCCGCCAGTTTCCCTTCACCGAGTTCACGCTTCCCATGACCGAGAAGTCCATGGCGGGTTACGTGGCTTTGTACGGCGAGGTTGTAAACTTGCCGGACGCCTATGTCATCCCGTCGGGCCGCCCGTTTCAATTCAACGCCCGCTACGACCAGGAGACCGGCTACCGCACCCGCTCAGTCCTCACTCTGCCGATGAAGAACCCGCGCGGGGAAATCCTCGGCGTCCTCCAGCTCATCAACTGCAAGAATGACCCCGGTGCCCGCCTCACCAGTCGCGCGGCAGTCGACCGCGCCGTCCGGCCTTTCTCGGAGCGCGCTGAGCGGCTGGGGCTCTCCCTGGCCTCCCAGGCCGCTGTCGCCTATGAGAACGGCAAGCTCTATCAGGATATCGAGACCCTCTTCGAAGGTTTCGTTAGCGCCGCCGTTACAGCCATCGAGCAGCGCGACCCCACTACCTCAGGTCATTCCCAGCGCGTCTCCCAGATGACCATCAGTCTGGCCGAGACCGTGGACCGCGTCGAGACCGGTGCCTACGCCGCCGTCCGCTTCACGCCCGAGCAGATGAAGGAGCTCCGCTACGCCGCCCTGCTTCACGATTTCGGCAAGGTCGGCGTGCGCGAGGAAGTGCTGGTTAAAGCCAGGAAGCTCTATCCCACACAGCTCGCCCTGGTCCAGCACCGCTTTGACTACATCCGCAAAGAGCTGGAAGCACAGACCCACCTCCGCAAGACGCAGTTGCTCCTCGAGCGCGGCCGCGACCAAACCCTGGCCGAACTCACCCGTCTCGATGAGGAGTACCAGCGGCGCCTGGCCGAAATCGACGATGCCTACCAGTTCATTCTGCAGGTGAACGAACCCACCGTCTTGCCCGAGGGACAGTTCGAGCACTTGATCGATATTGCCCGCAATACCTACGTGGATCCGCGCGGCATCGAGCGGAATTTCCTCACGCCCGAAGAAGTGCGCTTCCTTTCCATCCCGAAAGGGAGCCTCGATCCCGACGAGCGCCTCCAGATTGAATCCCACGTCGTCCACAGTTTCAATTTCCTGATGCAAATCCCCTGGACCCGCGAGATCCGCGATATCCCCTGGATCGCCCGCGCTCACCATGAAAAGCTCGATGGCTCTGGCTACCCTTATAGACTCCGCAGTGACGAGATCCCCGTCCAGGCCAAGATGATGACCGTCTGCGACATCTTCGATGCACTCTCCGCCGCCGACCGCCCCTATAAGAAGGCTGTTCAACCCGAGCGCGCCCTGGAGATCCTGGAGATGTCTGTCCGGCAGAAAGAGCTCGATCCAGACCTGTTCCGCCTTTTCGTCGAAGCCAAAATCTTCCAGCTGATTCACAAACGCGCTTGACCCGTTGACGGGCGTGCGGCGCCTCCTGCCGTGCAAACCTGCCGCATAGATACGCCCGCACAACAGGCACAGGCTGGCGAGTCTTCAAGCACAAAACCCAATCCTTGATTCTGCGATTGGGCCGATTGACGCAGACCGCGATACAATCTCCCGCATGATTCGTGCGCGCACTTTTCTGCTTATCGGTCTGCTCAGTTTGTGCCCAGTGTCCCTGGGGCTTGCCCAGTCCGCGCCCGGAACGACAATCGTCCTGCCGCCCAAGCTCTTGGCTGGTCAGCAGGCCACTCTGGCTGTGCTCGATTCCAGCGGCCGGCTGGCTTCTGCTGCGGTCGTGGAGTTCTCCGGCGGCGAGCGTGTCACCACCGATGCCACTGGCCGCGCCGTCTTCACCGCTCCCGCCGAGCCTGGCGTACTCCTTGCCCGCCTGCCCGGCCGTGCAGGTCGCGCCTCAGCCACGGTTGCAGCGCCTGTTGCCAACCTAGCCGATGGCGTTCAGGTCTTGGACTCTCCTTCCGTCGTTTCTGTGGATGACCGCTTCGTTGTCGAAGGCACGGGCTTTCGCGGCGATGCCAATTCAATTCAGGCGACAATCGGCGGCCAGCCGGCTCTCGTGCTCGCTTCCTCCCCTCTAAGCCTGGTCCTGCTTCCCAACCCGCGCGTCAAGCCTGGCCCTGCCCAACTCGTAATTGAGGTGGGAGGGCGCAGCCCGGGGCCGGTGCCCATCACCCTGGTCTCACTGAGGATCGTTCCCACGGAAAATGCGCTCAAGCCCGGGGAGAAAGGCGTCCTCACCGTGCGCGTCCGCGGCACCGACCAGCGCCTAGTGATCGAGGCGCGCAACCTCGCGCCCGAAGTCGTCAACCTGCCCCGCGGCAACATCCTCCGCGTGACCTCAAGCGGCGGCGCTGTGAACGAGGTATGGATCGAGATGCAAGGTGTGCGTGCGGGGGAATTCTCGGTCAGTGTGCGCCTCGTGCCGGGCGTCTCCGGTCTGCCGGACGTCGAGGCGGCTCGTCAAAAGTTGGTCGTCGCCCGCCAGATGGCCCCGGAGCAGTGGCAGGAGCGCGTCAGCCGCCTCATCCGGCGCATCGAACGCGATCCGCAAGATGCCCTCAAAGTCCGCGATGAGCTGGAGAAAATGCTGGCGGAGATTCCGCCCGGCGAGTTCGGCCGTCAGCTCGAAGCCGCCTGGCGCGTCCTGATCAAGCGATGAGCTCACGGGCAGGTGCATTACTCGTGTGTTAGAATTCATGACCAGCACGTTCCCGTCCCTGCCGCCGAAAGGATTTTCAAATGGACTCTTTTGAACTGGTGTTGCTCGCCGGCGCTTTCCTGGCAGGCTTCCTTGTCGCCTGGTTCTGGTCTTCTCTGCGTGTCCAACCTCAACTCCGCGAGCAGGGTCGCATCGCTTCGCACCTGGAGGGCGAGGCGAAGACTCTGAGGGAGCAGATCGAAGGACTCAGGCGGGATGCGGAGACAAGCCGCACGAAGATTGAAGAAGAGCAGACTCGCCGGGCTGCCGCGGAAACTGCCGTGAGCAAGACCGAGGAGAATCTTGCCGAACAAAAGCGATCCCTCGATGAAATGAAGCAGCGCATGTCGGATGCGTTCGGAAACCTCGCGGCAGACGCTTTGCAGAGGAGCTCGGAAAGCTTCTTGGAGCTGGCCAGGACAAAGTTTGAAGCTCTTCAGAAAGAGGCTTCCGGAGATTTGAGCAAGCGAGAAGAGGCCATCAAGGGACTCGTCAATCCTTTGGCAACATCCCTCAAGGATTTGGATAAGAAACTTGCCGAGGTGGAATCCTCCCGCAAGCAGGACTACGGCGGCCTTGCCGAGCAGCTTCGGAAGCTCACGGTGACCAGCGAGGATCTGCGCAAGGAAACGGGCAGTCTGGTCACTTCTCTTCGCCAGCCGCAGATTAAAGGCAAGTGGGGCGAGTTGCTTCTGCGCCGGGCGCTGGAACTAACCGGCATGTCGCCTTACTGTGATTTCGTCGAGCAACCGACTACAACGACCGAAGACCGCCGCATGCGTCCGGACCTCATTGTGAAGATTCCGGGCGGCGGCATCATCGTCATTGACGCCAAGGTCCCGCAGGGTGCATTCCTCAACGCGCTCTCCGCGCGCTCCCAAGAAGAATACTGGGCCGCCATGTCTGAGCACGCCCGGCTGGTCCGCAACCACGTCAGTCATCTCGCCGCGCGCAAGTACTGGGAGCAGTTCCCGCAGTCGCCCGAATTTGTCGTCCTCTTCCTGCCGGCGGAGTCGTTCTTCAGCGCCGCCCTCGAACAGGATCGCACGCTCATCGAAGACGCCATGGACAAGAGGATCATTCTGGCCAGCCCGACAACGCTTCTCGCCTTGTTGCGGACGGTCGCCCACGGCTGGCATCAGGAGAAAATTGCCGAACATGCTTTGGAAATTAGCGAGATCGGAAAAAAGTTATACGAACGTGTTTTGATATTTGTTGAACACATGCAGAGGATTGGGGCAGGTCTGGAAAGAGCAAACAAGTCTTTTAACGAGGCCGTTGGTTCGCTCGAGGCCCGCGTATTGCCCGCAGCCCGTGAACTTAAGGAAAAGGGAATCCAGGCGGCGTCGGAGATCCCGCAGGCCGAACCGACCCAGACAGCTCTCCGCTCCCTGAGCGCCACCTCATCAGAAGGCGGCAGTTAGCTGGCCCTTCACAATCTGCTCACCAAATAGAGTGGCCCTGCGTGCGCAGGGCCTCTCATCTTCTCACCGACCAAGATGCTTTTTTCTCTGTGCCTCTGTGGCCTTCCTCTACCAGTTAATCTTCATCGCAAATTGAAACGTGCGCACATCCAGCGCCGCCGTTGGTTCGCCCGCGCGACAGTTGGCCGGGTCCAGCGGGTTGCACAGCGGGCTCACGTCGCCAACGTTGAACCGGTTGAAGAGGTTAAACATGTCGGCGATCAGTTCCAGGTTCCACCGCTCGCCGAAGTGGATCTTGCGCGCCACTCGCAGGTCAAAGGTGAAGAATCCGGGCCGGGTAAACGTGTTACGTCCCAGGTCGCCTCGGCACCCTGTTGGCGGCGAAATCGTGATCGCGCCCAGCGAGACGTTTCCATCGCATACGTTCGCCGGGATAAAGGTCACCCCGGAGATGAACGGCGAGCTCACCCCGCCACTCGAGGCCACCGAAGGCCGGTCCGTATTGCTGCCGAAGTTCAAGTTGAAGTCGGTGCCGGTCAGCACGCTGAAGGGACGGCCGGAGGCAACCTCGATGATCGGGGCGACTATGAAATCGGCCAGGAACTTGCGCCCGAAGCCGTCGTCGCCGCGCTTATACGGACTCTGGAGCACGGCGCTGGTCACCCAGCGGTGCCGCTGATCGAACGAGGAATTGCCCCGCTCCAGCCGCGGGAACCGCGTGTCCTGCGGCTCCAGCAGGGTCTGCAGATCCGTCGAGTCGTCCAGCGCGTGGGAGTAGGTGTAGCTCGAAAGGAACTCGAAGTTCTTCGAGTACCGCTTGGAGAACGTAAAGGTCACGCCGTGATAATCCGATATCCCCGAGGATTCCTGTTGATCCACACCGCCCCAGGGTACTGGCACGCCCGCGAAGCCGGTCGGGTACCCCGCCAGCGTGGCCAGGGCAACCTGATTGGCGTATCCGCCGGCCAGCCCGGCGAACGACGGGTTCGGCCCGGAACGACGGAAGAAGTTGAAGAACGCCGCCGTGCTCAGGAACTGGCCGTTCAGCGGAGCCAGCGGCCCGGGGCAGCCTGACAGTGCACCCAGTGCGAGGGGTGCGATGACCGTTACTCCGCAAGTACCGGCCGTGGCCGCACGGTTGGCACCGGGAGCCGCGACAGACAGCGGGCTTGCAGGGCTGAGGCCCGAAGCCAGTGCGTTGCGGAAGTTATTGGCCAGCAGCAGCGGGTTCGGAGTGTTGATGTCGCGGGGCCGGTTCAGGTGCAACCCGCGGGTAAAGGTGTAGGAGACGCCGAACTTGTAATCGTTCCACGCCTGCTCCACCGTCAGGTTGGCCTGCTGCGCGTACCCAAACTCGAAATTATTTGCCACCGGCAAGATGAATGGAAGGATGGGAATGGGGAACCCAGCCGTCAAGAAATTCTGGTTGGCAAACAGGGAATTGGACAACTTGGGATCGAAGCGCTGCTGGCTCGCCAGGTAGCCCATCGAGGGGATTGCGTTCAGCACCCCTTGGAAAATCGAAGAGGCGTTCAGTGCCAGCGGGTTCACCGTCAACGGAACCCGCGACGCGGTGCCGCCCCCGGAAAGCAATTGGGTAGAGATAGCGCCGTCGGCTGTCACCGAGTTGAAAGCCACGGCCAGCAGCGGGTGGTCGTAGAACAGACCGTATCCGGCGCGCACAATGGTCTTCCCGTTGCCCCGCGGGTCCCAGGCCAGCGCAAAGCGCGGGGACACATTGTTCTTGTCCCGCGGGATGCCCAGGACCACGCCGAAGGCCTGCTGGGCAGCCGCATTGATGGCTGTGGATGGCTCGAAGAGCGGCGTCTTTTCGTAGTCGTATCGCACCCCATAGTTCAGCGTCAGCCGCCGGTGGATCTTCCAACTGTCCTGAAGAAAGAAACCCAGCACGTGGTTGTCAAGCGGCCGGTCAGAGTTGCCAATGCCCTGTACAAAGACCTGCGGAACGCCGATGCCATAGGCCTGCACGCCGGTTAGGCCCGGGACACCCACGCCGCCGATGCTGCTGGGCAAACCCAGGTTAGCTGCGCTCAGGGCCCCGAAGTTGAACAGGCCGCCGAAGTTCAGCTCGAAAATCTGCTCCTTCTTGGATCGCAGTTGGATGAGGTTGTAATCGGCCCCAAACTTGATGGTGTGCTGCCCCAGAATCCAGCTCACGTTGTCGGTCCACTGCAGGCGCCGCTCGATCCGGTCCACGGTCGAGAAGGGCTCCCGCCCGAAGAAAGCAAACCCCGCCATGTTGACGGCCACTCGGTCGCCACCGGGTAGGGAAGAGAAGCCGTAGTGCAGCCCGCGACGCGCGTACTGGAAGCGCGCTTCATTGAAAATGCTGTTGGTGAGTGAGGTCACGTGCTGCGCGACCAGCGCAAAGTCGCGTGACCGCTGCAGCGACGTGCGTGTGCCCGCGTTCTGGCCGAAATTCTGGTTCTGTGCATTCACCTGGATCCCGTCGAACTCGGACGGCACTACACTAACCCGCACAAACGTGTTGTTTTTCGTATTCCATTGGTGGTCCAGGCGGGCCGACCACAGACTGGTGCCTTCCTTGGTCGGATAGTTCCCGCGCAGTGAGTTGAGCGGCACGAAAGAGGTGGGAAGGTTGACCCGGTTCGCTGCGGCGCAGCTTCCCGGAGCGCAGTCGATCAAAAGCGGAAAACGAGCACCGGGCGCGCTGGGAACGCCGAAGAGAATCGTCGCCGCAAGACCGGGATCAATCGCGTTCAGGGCCACGCTGGATGCGGAGCCGGCGATGAGGAACAGTTGGGCCGCCCGCTGTCCACCGGTGGGTTGGCCCGGACCGGGTGCAGGCGCGGTGAGCACCGCCGGGTTGTTAACGAACGCGCACTGCTGCGCAGTCAGTTGCAAGGGCACACCGGGGACTGCCGGAGTCGTGCAGTTGCTTACGCCAAAGTTGTTGGCCCCGATGTTGGTAAAGCCCGTCTCCTGCCGCCGTGTCGTTTCATAGGAAAGGAAGTAGAACGTCTGGTCCTTCTGGATGGGGCCGCCGATGGTGGCCCCTGTCTGCACCCGCGTAAACCCCTGCTTGACCGGCACGGTGTTGCCCGTCGCCGGGTCCACCCCGACGGAGAAGGGATTCCGCGCTTGGAGGTCCTTGTGCCGGAAGAACCCGAACACATTTCCATGCACGCTATTCGATCCGCTTTTCGTCACAATGTTGATCACGCCGCCTGTGGCCCGCCCGAACTCCGGCATGTAGTTGCTCACGATAATCTGGAATTCCTGCACGGCTTCTTGCGAGACCGTCGCGCGCACTCCGTTCACCGAATTGTCCGTGGCGTCGGCGCCATCCACCGAAACCTGGTTCGACCGTGCGCGTCCGCCCATGAAGTTGATTCCGCTGGTGGGTGCCGCCCCAATCGATGGCGCGCTGTCGCGGTTCGCCTGCGAGGCCGTCAGCGTGAACTGGATGTAGTTCCGACCGTTGATGGGCAGATTGTTGATGCGCCGCTGATCTACTGTCTCGGTCACCGCCGTCCGGTTGACCTCGATCAACTCGGTCGCCTCCGTCACGGTGATCGTTTCGGCCCCGGTCTGGATCTTCATGTGCGCATGGAAGACCGCGGACTGGCCGATCGTGAGCGCGACCTCCGGGTTAACCAGCCGCGCGAAACCCTTGGCCTCAATGGTGATTTCGTAGCGGCCCGGCGGCAGCCCGACGAAGAGGAAGTTACCATTCGTGTCGCTGTCCCCGCTGCGGTTGGCTCCCGTCGCCAGGTTTTTCACGGAAACCTTTGCGCCAGCCACACCCAGTTCTTGCGGGTCGAACACGACCACCGTCAAATCCACTGTGTTCACCTGTGCCTGCACGGCCACCCCGGCCGCCAGCAGGATGCCCACCATTGCGATGAGCAGATTCCTCATGTGATGTACACGCATCGTTTTTCTCCTTCGAGTGTGTCGGGCCGGAGGCTCGCAGACCCACCCGGCCAGCCGTTGCAGTTCTCTGATAAGGACACGCGTGAATCGACCCCGCCCTTGATGAACTCTATGACAGGCTTCTATATCAACACTTCGGGCTTTTCAAGAGGAATCTTCAGGAAAGTATGCGGGTGGGCTTTGGTACAGGGGTCGGGCTTAAACAACACCAATTGGTTGGGTTGGCTCTAGTAATGGCGTCGCACGAACCGGCGGAGCCGCTCGCGATCCCCTTCGTCCATATGCACGAATTCGATCCCGTTACCCCCCGGCGTAACGTTGCGCACCACTGCCGTCCCTTCAATGCGGCGCAAGCCTGTTCGGATTTCCACGTGGATCGAATCCCCCACCGCCAGCCTTCGCTCCGATTCCACAAAGGCTCCGCCCAGGCTGATCGTGCGCACACGCGCCGCGGCCATGCCTGGTTCGGATGCGTGTCGAAATGGCTCCGGACGCAGGATCTTTGCCTCGAGTGGTGCGGAGAGGGGAATCCTCAGGTAGCGCCGCGGCCGTGCAAAAGCCAGGTTCGTGGTCGCCAGGTTTTCTTGGACCGTTCGAATGCGTGCCGAAGCTGGATGGTTTCCGATCAAAGCCAGCGCCTCTTCCGCCGCCGCTCGCACGCCCGCCGGTTCGGCATGGGTCAGGCCCTGCCGCCGGTTCACGATCTCTTGAAGCAGCTCCACAGCCTCTTTCAACCGCATCCGGCCCAGGGCCTCCACCGCCTTGATGCGCAAATAGACATCCTTCGCGTGGCCGGCTGGTGTTCCTGGGGCGACTTCTTGTCCACGGCCACGAGCTAGCTCCATCAGCACGGACGCTGCTGCCTCGTTCAACTCCGGATCGGTTGACGAGGCGGCCAGCCCGATGTGGTCCACCATGATCGGTGCAACCAGCGGGTGGGCCAGTTTGAGTGTGGCAAGAAACGCTCCCGCGGCTCCCGCCACCGACGCATTGTTCGAAGGGCGCGCCAGCGCTGAAACGGCAAGGTCTTGAAGGCCCCAATCCCACCGCGGGAGGAATCGCGGAAGCACTGCGACCAGGCGCTCCGGCGCCGCTGCAGCCAGCAGCTTCACGGCTGTTGCCGAACGGTGGCGCCTTGGGTCCCCCAACCGGGCCACCAGGAGCTCGATTGCTGGCCGGCCAATCGTTTGAAGAAGGAGTGCCATTGCTGGCAAGGCATCACCTTCTGTGGGCGTTGTCAGCAGCAGCCCCAGTCGGTCCACCAACCGCCCCGGGTCCCGCCGAAGCAGCCTCGGCAGGACTTCCGCTTGCGCTGAAGCGTGTGTCCTCTTGCCCTGAGCTGGGCCGAAGACGGCAGCATCAACCAGCCCCAGCCAGCGCTCATCCGCCACCAGGCGTCGCGCCAAATCTTCCGCCATCTCTACATTTGCTTCCGCCGCTTCATCGTCGCCACAGCGAGTTCGGTAGCCTTCCCCGATAGCGTCCAGCGCGTCCAGGATCCGCTCAAACGCCAAATAGTCCCGCCCTGCAAATGCTGCACGTGCCACCCTCTCAAGCGCTGCGGCCAGCAGGCCTGCTGTGCGGGAGTCGTCCTCCCGGCTTAGAGCTCGACACAGCGAATCAATGATCTCCCGTGGGAATCCTCCTTCTGGCGCGGAAGCCTCGGGGTGCGGCCAGAGTCCCTCCAGGATGTCCGCTAGCTCCGCCAATCCGGCGGCCACGGTATTGCGTGCCTGGTTGTCTTCCGGCTCCAGGCAGCGCGCGTACGTCACCAGCAGCTCGCGTGCCTCCTCTCGAGTTGCACAGGGCACCGCTGCGGCCCGGGACTCATCATTCGATACCTCGACCCCGGGCCGGAGGAAGCTGCGGATCGTCTCGATCGGCACGCACCACGCATCTCCTCCCCGCAGCACAACGGAAGTCGTGAGTGCCGGCAACTCTGCCCAGAAGCGCGCGTGCAGGTGTTCGGCGTAGCCCTCGTTGCTCCAGGCCGCGGCCGGAGCGCCGGGCCCCCGCAAGGGCAGTCCATTACCCAGCGGCAGCGCAAACTCGTTGCCCAGACATACGAAGAATCCGCTCAGGGCGGGCGCCGCAAGCCTTCCGGCGCGGAATTCTTGTGCGGCAAACCCCAGCACTACCGCGTCCGCCAACCTTGTCACGAAGCTTTCGGGCGATTCGTTTTCCTGAGGCAGATGTTCGCTCAGCACGCTCACCAGCCGGCTGGCCGTACCTGCTTCCGTCTCGGAAAGAATCGCGTGGAACACCCGGGCAACGTCTTGGGGTGCGCTTCTTCCTCCGGCCGAGCCCCGTGCTAGTTTTTCCAGCAATCGCAACACTCCGGCCAACTGCCCCCGGTCTTCTATTTCGCTGGGTTTGGTTGCCCCTGTCGCGGCCAGCTCGCTGCCCAGGGCAAGTACCGCCGCCACCAGGCTGGCCAGAATGGTTTCGTCCTTCCTCGGCGTCCCGTCCGAAGGCTGGTTGATCCGTATCCCGATGATGCCGCGCTCCTTGAGCGATTCAACCCAGTCAAATTCTCCCTTTTGCTTCGTTCTCGTGCGTACCACGCCGTCATTCAGCAGGCGTACCAACGTATCCAGCTCGCCGATATGCGTCTCGGACTGGAAGCTGATTGACCGCACTCCGCAGCGCCGCAGTTCTTCTGCCAGCCCGCCGAGCTCTCCGCGCGGATTTTCGAGCTCCCCTGGCGGCTCGCTCTCTGTTGCCCAGGCGGCTTCCGGCCACGCCGCCCAGAGCGCCCGCCCTTCCACGCGAACGGCGACCGCAGGAAGCCGCTCGAGCGCTTCACGCAGGTATTGCGCCGCAACTTCGAGGTCTTCGAGGACTCGCGGATGGTTCTTCTGATAGAGCCGGGAGGACTTCACCAGCATGTGGAACGAACACAAGAAGCGAACCGCTCGCTCCCGCTCCCCATCGCCACGGACCGCCGTCATCGCCCCGCGGAGAGAGGGTGTCCTGTCTGCCATCTGACTTACGCTGGGTTCGGAACGCAGACGGGCCGTTCCCGCTGATTTTGTCCCGCCGGTCTTCGGTTTTTTCTCGTCTTCAAACTCGTAGAGTGTCAACGGTCGCCCTTGACCCGGCGCCGATCGAGCCCGGTCGCCCCATGCTCTGCCATTTGCAGGACACACAAACCACGGGACGCTTCACGAATTGGTGCTGGGCCTGTTCCGATTCGCGAGTACCGAGCTTTCGACAGTTGAACTTCTTGCCTTGACCGTACCCCAGGTGCCTTCGGAGGAAGCATCCTCTTATCGAGCACGACCATATCCGCGCTGAAACTTGCTTTTCACGCTGTATTTTCTATGACTTGCAGGACAGGGAAGCATCATGGCAACACTGCCTGCGTCCAGAAAAGTGACAACCCCGGGATGCCTCTACCCAGAGGCAGAGAACTGGATTCGTAGGCAGTCCAGGACAGCGGGTATGGTTCTCATGGCCTGATGGGACGCTTTTGTGGGACTCTGCTGGGCAAGGGAGTCAGTTGAACGTTGAGCTGCGTCCGCTCGTCTTGCTGAATCTGCACAACTCCGTCATACGCCTGGAACCCGGGTTTGCGCAGAACAATGCTGTACTGTCCCGGAGGCAGACGCAGCGTCGTCGGAGTCGGCTCGTCGTACCGCTGTCCATTCACAAAAATTGTCGCCAGCGGAGGCTCGCTAATCACGCGCACGACCGCCGCCGTTTCCGCATCGGCAGGATTCTGGCCGGATGTTGCCGCAGTGCTGGCTCTCGCGCTTGAATCCGGCTCCTCGGGCGCTGTTGCGTACTCGATGTGGTCCACCACGCGGATCAATCCCTTCTGTAACGCCGGCGCTGCGCTCAAGCCTTCAAGCAACCGCCGGTGTTCACTCGGCGTCAGCAGTCCGCTCAACGTCACCGTCGTGCCCGCCACCTGGACCTTTACCTTGTCGCCGAGTCCTGCTTCTCCAAGTCGCCGCGACACCAGCGCTTCGAGCTGGGCCTCGCGCCGCATTTCAGGCAACAAAGAGACCCCTCCAGTCGGCTGATCGGCTGGCCATGGCTTCTCCTCAGCTTTCGTCCCCAGCTCTCTTGCACCTGGTTGTGCCGTTGCAGGCTCTTCTTTGGCCGGTGCGGCCAAGCGCGGCGAAGCTGGTTCGGCTTGGGTCTCTGGAGTTGCGACCGGCTCACTCTGTTCGCTCGCCGGAGGGGTCGGTGTTGTTTGCGTCGCGGTTCCCTGGGTCGGTGCGGATGTCTTCAGCGTTCCCCGGCCACGTTCCCAGATGTCCTGAAGGTACGGCCACACGGAATAGCCCGCACCGCCGATAACGAGCAGCAGAATCAGTGCCAGCCAGAACCCGCCCCGTGGTCTCTCGGCACTTGGCTCGACCTCCAATGCGGCCCGCCCCGCCGGACGCAGGCTCGATCTCATGCGCTCCGCTTCTGTCGGCAGACGTCGCTGATCCGCGCGCGTTTGCCCGGGCAGGGCTAGGGTTGCATCCGCCCCTATTCCCACCTCTCGATACCTTCGCAACGCGTCCATCATCTCGCGGCAACTCTGATACCGTGCCCCGGGTTCCTTGGCCAGCGCCCGCGTGATCACGTTGGAAAGACCTGGATGGATTGTGGAGTCTAACTCGCGCGGCGGGATCGGGTCCTCATTCACGATTTTGTAGATGATCGTTGTGATGTTTCGCCCCGGGAACGGCTTCTCGCCTGTCACCAGCTCATACAGGATCACGCCCAGGGAAAAGATATCCGACCGCCCGTCCACGCGCCTCCCCTTCACCTGCTCCGGCGACATGTAGCTCGGTGTGCCGATCACCTGCTGGGTCATCGCCGTGCCGAACTGCAGAATCTTCGCCGTCCCAAAGTCAGTGATCTTTAGTGTGTCGTCCGGCGCCAGCATCAAGTTGGCGGGTTTGATGTCCCGGTGGACCACGTTGTGCTGGTGCGCAAACTCCAGCGCCGAGCAGGCATGTTCCATCACGCGCATCACTCGCGGCAGGGGAAACGCCTGTCGGCTGTCGAGCAGCGCCTGCAGACTGCGCCCTTCGACGTACTCCATCGTGATGTAAAACAGTCCTTCCTCTTCCCCTGCGTCGTACACCACCACGATATTAGGGTGCGACAGCAGTCCCGCTGCCCGCGCCTCAGTCTGGAAGCGCGAGATCAGCTCCTCGTGCGTCATCCCTGTGCCTTCTTCAGAAAGACGCAGCGTCTTGACCGCCACCGTTCGCCCGATCACTGGGTCATGCGCCTTATAGACCACACCCATGGCGCCCCGTCCGAGCTCTTCGCTCAGCTCATAGCGTCCGGCTTTGGTTACGGGCAACACGTCGGGCTTGGCCTGTCCTGGCGTGGAGGCGTGGAAGGAGACACCTTTCCTCCTCAGGTGGGCACCGGGGGAACTGGCGCAAAACCGCCGATGCCACTACTTCAATTCAACATAGCCTTGGGGTCTGGAGGCGTCAACTTGACAAAAGTACAGGTGTTCCCGAGCTACAACCGGCTGGGTCGCACAGCCTACCTAAAGGGAAGGGAATCAACAGTTTGCTCGGGATGTCACTTCTGGGCAGCCAACTGCACCAGCGAATCCGATGGCCCGGGAGGGGGGGTTGCAAAAGGCTTGAGTGTCTGCGGTGCCCGCCAATTGTCTAGGATTGCCACCTGCTGTACGCAGGAGACCGTGCAGTGTGGCGCGCAGTGTTTCTTTGTGAAGTACTCCCGCCGCAGGTCTTCGGCTGTGTACCTCTCCAATGGCACGCCCGGATACCCCCGCTGCTGTGAGCACCAGTGCACCAGCCCATCCTCACAGATGTACAAATACCGCGCCCCCGACCGGCACCGCCACTCGTTCGCTTTGCCTTGCGCGATGTTGTGCTGGAACTTGTTGAAGCGCGAAAACGACCGTTTCCCCAGGCCCATGATCTCTTCAAAGATCTCTCGCTCGCGGTTTCCTAGCGGCCTCAATTGCCCGTGCCCGTCGTGAATGATCCCCACCGTGCTCGTAAACCCCAACTCGATTGCCCGCTGCGCCACCTTCAGCGCATCCTCCGGGTTATTGACCCCGCTCCCGAGCACTGAATTGATGTTCACCTGAAACACTGCGTGCTTGGCCAGCAGGACCAGTTTCTGGTCCAGCACCTTCAGACTCTTCATCGAGACTTCGTCGGGTTGCGCGTTATCAATGCTGATCTGCAGGTGTTCAAGCCCGGCGCGGTTTAGCTCCTCGATGCGCTTGACCGTCAGCAGGTACCCGTTCGTGATCATTCCCGCAATCATCCCGCGCTTTCGGATGCGGGCGATAATCTGATCCAGCTCGGGATGGAGCATCGGTTCCCCGCCGCTGATGGTGATGATCGAGGTACCCAGCTCGGCCAGCCGGTCCAGCCGCCGGTACATCTCCGCAAGCGGCACCGGCTTCGAAAAATCGTCGTACTCGTTACAGTACCCGCAGGAGAGATTGCAGCGTCGCGTCGGAATAATGTGCGCCAGGATCGGGTGACGGGTCGAGACCAGCGCCTTCCCAATCATCCGCCATTCACGCAGTCGGGTGCGCACGAACCGCAGGCGCCGCCGCGCTTTCACGCTCAGTGGCATCCACCTAGTATAAAGGTATTGCCGCAATTCCGCATCTCGGCTGCTTTCAGGGTGCTGCTGGCGCGCGATTCTCTTCTCATTCCGAGTCGTGCAGTCCCGGAAGTGGCCGCGCTGCGCTCCTAACGCCCTGCACCTATTCCGCTCGACCCGTATTAGAATGGCGCTTGTGGGCCTGTAGCTCAGATGGATAGAGCAGCGGTTTCCTAAACCGCGTGTCGGGAGTTCGACTCTCCCCAGGCCCACCAGAGTTCTCTT
>CAZHLD010000021.1:0-6481 GCA_964533185.1 uncultured Acidobacteriaceae bacterium
TCTCTCTCCTCCGGTTGCGTTGTTTTGCGTTCAGCGGTCCGGCCAATTCTCTGGCACCCAAATTGCCACACACAGAGCTCGAGAAACATTCTTCTCCTATACAAAAACAAGGGCTTACGGGAAAAGCAGACAAACAACTCCGCTATTCCCCTCTCCTGTGCGTTGGAAATCGCGCAGCAATGAGGCAATTCACCCAGAGGAAATGCGCTTTTTGTTGGGGAAAACACCACTTCGGGAGATCGAGCCGCCTACCCTCAAATAATGGAGTCGGAGGTCCATTAGCATGTTTCTCTTCCGCTCCGCCGAATACGCCGTTCGCGCCATGACCCGCCTCGCCCGGCAGCCTTCCGGAACCTTGCTTGGGGCCCGCGACATCTCTGAAGCCGAGCGTATCGCCATGCCCTTTCTCTGGAAAGTTCTACAGGTCCTGGCGCACCGGAAGCTGGTGCGTTCGTTCAAGGGTGCACGCGGTGGCCTCGCGCGAAGGCCGGTTTGAGCTGGCCCACCGCGGAACGCTCTTCCTCGATGAGGTCGGCACGATCAACCTGAACCTCCAGACCAAGCTGTTGCGCGTGCTCGAGGAGCGGCAGTTTGAGCCCATCGGCGGCCGAAAGACGCTGACTGTGGACGTCCGCCTGGTCGCCGCAACCAATGAAGACCTGGAATCGCTTGTCGCGCAAGGCCGGTTCCGAGAGGACTTCTTCTTCCGCCTCAACGTGCTGCCGTTGCGGTTGCCCCCGCTTCGCGGTTTGAAGTCCGCTCTCAGACCCAGACGGATGGCGAAGCGGCTGGCGAGATTCATCGAGGTGTGCTGAAGCAGATCGTCCCCGGTGCAGGTCAGAACCGCTGAGGTTGGCAACTGTCGAGTACCACGCCAAGACTACAGGTTTCGTTCTGCTTTGCGCTTCAAGGCGTTTCGCCCCGGCTTATGAGTGTGCTCGAAGCGGTAGTCATCCAATTCCGCTTCGGTGATTTTGTAATTGGTCTGAGGGGGATGGTTCGCATAGGTGGCTAGCTCGCGCTGGAGCTTCAGAGAGCAAATGTCGGGTCCGTCCTGATAGCGCGCCTGATGGGAGACAAAGGCCGCGTTCGGAATCGTCAAGGTGAACTGGCGAAGCTCCGCCTCCTCTCGCACGTTAAACGTGTACTCCCGGACCAGGGCTTTCGCCTCGCATCCGGCATACTGAACCAAGATGTTGCCGCTCACTTGACGCCTGCCGCGGCCGCGGCGAGAGCTGGTGTCGGAGTGATTTTCTTGCGGCGTTTGGCTCGCGCACGTTTCGGAGGTGTTCCTTCCGCTGTCTCGACCACCATCAGGGTGGTGACAAATTTCTTAATCCCGTGGAGGTCGAAGTCAATGGTGGTGCGGTCGGGGTCGGATTCGGTGATCACTCCGTTGCCGTACTGAAAGTGCTTGATGTACTGGCCTTCTGAGAGAGCTTTCACAAAAGCCTCCTTTTAGGGCAAGCCATCGAGAACCAGTTCCTCCTCGGCGGCCTCATTGTTTTCGGCCCGGTCAACTCAAGAAAAAAAGGGCGAGCCGGGTGATTGCCCGGCTCGCCCCGGTGGACTAGAGGTTGGTCACGTTCGCGGCTTGCAGGCCCTTAGGCCCGCTGGTGACCTCGAATTCAACCGCCTGGCCATCGGTCAACGACTTGTACCCCTCCCCCTGAATGGCGGAGAAGTGCACAAAGACGTCCTCGCCCGACTGGCGCTGGATGAATCCGAAGCCCTTGCTCGCGTTAAACCACTTCACTGTTCCCTGTTCTTTCACGTAGGTTCCTTTTCTTTGTTTGAGCTATCTGATGCTTCTCGACCGATTCCTCGGTGCCTCTAGCCGTAAAAACAAAAGGGGCCGCAAGTTGTGGACTTGCAGCCCCTCTGAACGAATCTCAAGGTTTTACAAGAGCAACAAACGCAAAAACATCATAGCACAGCTTGTGCCCTGATCCTAATGAAATCATCGCTGAGTTTCTCGCGCTGGAGGATCATGCAAGCTCTTCAATCTACTCCGCATCAAGCAGGAGAGTTTCGCGTGGTCCGATGGCGAGAGTCTTAAAGCTGGCTGCGCCCCCGCGCGGCCGCAGCGCCCATTGGAAACCGCGCCCGTCGCGGATAACCGATATATAATCCCCGACGGGCGAGGGAAACTACATGAAGCGATCCGGCGGCGTCACCGCTTCGGCGGTCATTGCCATCATCGGCAGCGTCTTCACGATCCTGCTTGGCGGCTTCGCCATCCTGGGAGCTCTGCTGATGCGCACTATGCCCAACCTGCCCACTACGCCGGCTCAGCCCGTCCCGCCGGTGGCATTTCTGCTTGCGGAATCTGTCCTGTTCCTCGGCTTCGGCGTGTGGGGTATCGCCAGCGCCGTCGGCTTACTGCGGCTGAAGAATTGGGCGCGCATTTGCTTCCTGGAGTACGCCGGATTACTTTGCGTTTTCTCGGCAGTGGGCGCACTCGTGCTTTTGGTCGCGATGCTCGTGATACCGCAGATCGCACCCCCTCAGCCAAACGTGCCTCCCGGGTTGATGACCGCCGTCTTCAGCATGATGATTGTCTTCGCGTTGTTGCTGGTGGCTCTGGGGATTTGGTGGCTGGTTTACTTCAACCGTCGCGACGTCAAAGCGCAGTTCATGGGCGAAGCCGCCGCCCTGCTGCCCCGCCGTCGGCCGTTCAGCATCACCATCATCGCCTGGCTGCTGATCGTTGGCGGAATCGCAGCCGCCCCGGTGTATTTGTTCGCATCAAGTCCGTTGTTTGTCTTCGGGTTCGTCATCCGAGGCTGGCTGGCGGGAGCCATTTATTCCCTGCTCGTGGTGGCCGGTCTGCTGGCCGGGGTCGGGCTATTGCGGATGAAAGCCGCCGCTCACTCTCTGGCCGTCGGTTACTACGGGTTTCAACTGCTGAACCTGGCCACCAACATCCTGATCCCCGGCTCCTTTGCCCGAATGCTGGCCGTAATGAAGGAAACAGTCCCTCCGAGCCCGCGGGCGCAGGTGTTCTTGAGCGAGCAGTTCTTCTGGTCTATCATGTTTTGTAGTCTGCTGGCCGTGGGCCTGCCCTTCTGGTTCCTCATCACTCGCCGCCAGGCCTTCCTCGACGCGGTTAAGGCACGGCCAGCACCGACCCCGGGACCCAGCTCGCTTCCCGGCTCACCGGTGTAGTGTCCCGCCCGGGAACAAGTCAAACCTGCACAGGACGTTGCGCGCTGCAACGCAGACTTCTCGCCATGCGTCTTACTCAGTAGCGGCCGATGTGGTATGCTGAAGTTTCGGGGTCCGGCGCACTCCCCGCGCCGCGCCGACTTCAGGCCACCGGAAGGACTCGCATTCATGGGCACACTGACCCAGGCGCCGCCATCCCGCAAGAAGGAAGTTATTGATAAGGCTGTGATCCGCTTCGTCGGTGATTCCGGCGACGGCATGCAGATCACCGGCAACCAGTTCACCAATACGGTCGCTCTCTACGGCAACGACCTGGCCACCTTCCCCGACTACCCGGCCGAGATCCGCGCCCCCGCGGGCACGCTCCCGGGCGTCAGCGGCTTCCAAATCCACTTCGCCTCGACCGAGGTCTATACGCCCGGCGACTCCGTGGATGCCCTCGTCGCGATGAATCCGGCGGCGCTCAAAATGAACCTCGCTGACCTCAAGCCCAACGGCATCCTCATCGTCAACCTCGACAACTTCCAGGAGACCGACCTCAAGAAAGCGCAGATGACCTCGAACCCGCTCGAGGATCATTCGCTGGACGCCTTCCGGGTCTTCTCCGTCGACCTGTCCAAGCTCACCGGCAAAGCCCTCGAGGGCCTCGGCCTCGACGCCAAGACCGTCGATCGCTCGAAGAACTTTTTCGCTCTGGGCATGTGCTACTGGCTCTACAACCGGCCCATGGACTCCACCCTCCGCTGGCTCAACGACAAATTCCAGTCCAAGCCGCTGCTGATCGAAGCCAACAAGCTGGCCATGAAAGCCGGCTACGCCTACTGCGAAGCCACCGAAGCCTTCCAGGTAAGCTACGAAATCCCGCCGGCCAAGCTCGCTCCGGGCGTCTATCGCAACATCAGCGGCAATACCGCCCTGGCGTTAGGCTTCGTTGCTGCGTCACAGAAGGCGGGCATCCCGCTCTTCCTCGGCTCCTATCCGATCACGCCGGCTTCCGACATCCTCCACGAGCTTTCCGGCTACAAGAATTTCGGCGTAATGACCTTCCAGGCCGAAGACGAAATCGCCGCCATCACTTCCGCCATCGGCGCGGCCTACACCGGCGCGCTCGGCATCACCGCCACCTCCGGCCCGGGCATGGCGCTCAAGACTGAAGCGCTGGGCCTGGCCGTCGCCGTCGAGCTGCCCTTGGTGGTCTGCAACATCCAGCGCGGCGGCCCTTCCACCGGCCTTCCCACCAAGACCGAGCAGGCCGACCTGCTCCAGGCGCTCTATGGCCGAAACTCCGAAGCGCCCATCCCCGTTCTCGCCGCTGCAACACCGGGCGACTGCTTCTGGATCGCGCTCGAAGCCTGCCGCATCGCGCTCAAGTACATGGTGCCGGTCATCATCCTTTCCGATGGATACCTGGCCAACGGCGCCGAGCCCTGGCGCATCCCGCAGGTGGACGAGCTGCCCGATATCCCCGTTCACTTTGAGACCAACCCGCAGGGCTTTCTTCCCTACCGGCGCGACCCGCAAACGCTGGCCCGACCGTGGGTGCTACCCGGCACGCCCGGCCTCGAACACCGCATCGGCGGCCTCGAAAAGCAAGACGTAACCGGCAACGTCAACTACGAGCCGCTCAACCACGAGCGCATGGTCCATCTCCGCGCCGCCAAGGTCGAAGCCATCGCGCAAGACATCCCCGACGTTGTTCCCGCCGGCGACCCCAGCGGCGACCTGCTGATCGTGGCCTGGGGCTCCACCTACGGTTCCATCACCGCCGCGCTCAACGCCCAGCGCGAAGCCGGCCATCGCATCGGCCACGTTCATCTGCGCCACCTCAATCCCCTGCCGCGCAACCTGGGCGAAGTGCTCAAGCGTTACAGGCGCGTCCTCGTCCCGGAGATGAACATGGGCCAGTTGGTGCAGGTGCTTCGCGCGAAATATCTGGTGGACGCCCAGGGCTATAACAAAATCCAGGGCAAGCCCTTCAAGCAGTCGGAAATCGAAGCGAAGATTGAAGAGGTGCTGGCGGGTTTGCCTGGGCCTGCTGTGGCGATGCGCGGAGGGAAAAACTGACATGACCACGGCCACACTGCCCGTTTACACCAAGAAAGACTTTCAGACCGACCAGGAGATTCGCTGGTGCCCCGGCTGCGGCGACTACGCCATTCTCGCCGCCGTCCAGCAGGTGTTCCCTGAACTGGGCATCCCGCGCGAGAAGTTCGTGATTGTTTCGGGCATCGGCTGCTCCAGCCGCTTCCCCTATTACATGAACACTTACGGCTTCCACTCCATCCACGGTCGCGCGCCCGCCGTCGCCACCGGCATCAAGATCACCCGGCCCGACCTCGATGTCTGGGTGGCTACGGGCGATGGCGACTCGCTTTCCATCGGCGGCAACCACACTATCCACATGCTGCGCCGCAACGTCGGCGTCAAGGTGCTGCTCTTCAACAACCGCATCTATGGCCTCACCAAGGGCCAGTACTCGCCCACCTCCGAGCTCGGCAAGAAAGCCAAGTCCACTCCCTACGGCTCGCCCGACCGGCCGTTCCTCCCGCTGGCGCTGGCGCTTGGCGCCGAGGCCACCTTTGTAGCCCGCTCGGTGGACGTCTTCCTGCCGCACCTGAAGGCTGTGCTGAAGAAGGCCGCCGCCCATCGCGGCTCTGCTTTCCTCGAAATCCTGCAGAACTGCAACATCTTCAACGACGGCGCGTGGGAAAGCCTCACCGACAAAGAAGTCCGCAGCGACCACACCATCGCGCTCGAACACGGCCAGCCGCTCATCTTCGGCAAGAACCGCGACAAGGGCATCCGCATGAAGGGCATCGATCTCGAAATCGTCACGCTCGGCAACGGCATCACCGAAAAAGACCTCATCCTCCATGACGAGCATCACCCCAACCCGGCCTACGCCTTTCTGCTCGCCCGCATGGAGCTGCTCCCCGGCTTCCCCACGCCCCTCGGCGTCTTCCGCGATGTCGACCTGCCCCGCTACGAAGATCGCATGGCCGATCAAATCCACCACGCCGTTCAAAAGCGCGGCCACGGCGACCTCGAAGCCCTTCTCCGCGCCGGCGACACCTGGGAAGTCAAGTGACCCGCAGCTTCTGCGGGTCATCCTGAGCCCGCCGTGGCGGGCGAAGGATCCCTCCGCCCTTACCTAGCGTGAATCAATTCTTTTATTATTGATGCGGAATTTCAGAACGACGAGGACATCGGCTGAAACCCGCTGATCGTTCAGAGTCGCCGGCTGATACTTCCAGTTGCGCATTGCATCCAGCGCCGCCTGGTGGAAAAGCGCCGGGCCGGACACGATTCGCGT
>CAZHLD010000021.1:6581-12576 GCA_964533185.1 uncultured Acidobacteriaceae bacterium
GCGCCGGCTCATCCCCGGGGACGGCGCTGGGCCGCTTCA
The DNA here is from genome assembly GCA_964533185.1 of uncultured Acidobacteriaceae bacterium. GTDB lineage: Bacteria > Acidobacteriota > Terriglobia > Acidiferrales > UBA7541 > CAZHLD01. The sequence goes on from CAZHLD010000021.1 coordinate 6,621, forward strand.
CCAGCGGTGCCGACAAGGCACTGGTGTCCACTCGCTGTCGCGGAGGAGCCTGGCTCACCACTACGCTACTTTCTTCTCTCGCAGCCGCAGGGCGCGCAGCAATTGGAGGCGAAACTTGCGTCACCGGCTGGCTGGCCGCAATGCTGGCCGGCCGCGGCGCGCCCTGGGACGCGGTTGCTTCTGGCTGAACCCCAATACTCGGCGTCCCAGCAACACTCGCCGCCGCGGCAACCACCTCTGTTTTCATCCCTGCCTCGGGCGGTGGGACCGGTGCGGGAGGCGCAGGAAGTTCCGCCTGTGCGATGTCGGAGGACTGCCCTCGAAAGTAGAACATCGCGCCGGCGGAGACGCCAATAATCAACACCGCGGCTGCACCGACAAACACAAGCATTCGGCTAATCCCCTCCCGCCTGCGCGTTGGATCCGCCGTGATCGGCTGAACGGGATTGAGCAGTGATGTCCCGAAATGGCGCGGCGGCGGGGCTGTCAGGCCTGCGCCTCGCCCAAATGAGCCGGTGGCGGCCGAAGGCGTCTCCCGGAAGGGTGCAGGGGCCGGAACCGGCCGCGATTCCTTTCTCTCCTCCGTTCGCTGGGATGCTTCATGGATCCCGACCACTTCATCGGCGCTCTTCACCCAATTCGTCTGCCCGAAGGACGCGACAGGGCTGGCCGCAGGGGGAACCCTGGATGCTTCTGCCTCGGCCGAAGGAGCCGGCGTTGCCGCAGGCTTTTCCGGGGGCGCGAGAGACGTCTGCATCGGCGGAGGAGGTGCTACGGCTTGCGGCTCGCTCGCGGCCTGCTGTGGAGGAGCGGCGTCCCAGAAGCCCGGCGCCGGCTGTGTGAACACGAGCTCAACGTAAGCCTTGTCGCCGGGCCGCGCCCGCACGTAGGCCACGCGACACTGCACCTGCCTGCCCGCACCGGGATGAATCAGGACGACACTCTGATCCGCCGCCACCGGCGCCGCCAGAGCCAACACCGCGCCGTGCGGGAAAATCAGCAGCGTTTGGGTCCCTTCCTTGAACGGCTTGCCGGGCCCCACAGGCGCACTGCCAGGACGCATCCCTTCCACCCTCACCGCCACTTCGGCACATACCGGCGGCGGACCGCTCGATACCGCGGCCCCACCGGCGGAAAGTTTTCCGGAGTCGTTTTTTTGCAGGTCCATCGTCCCAAGCGTCCAGGCCCAAGTTTCCAGAATGCTGCGGGCCGGTTGGCACCGGTCTCTCGGTCGAGTTTCGGCGCGAGGGGTAGGCTTGGGTATGGTACGGACGTACTGGCATGGAAACACGCCCGGCGCGGCGGCCTTTTCCTTGCAGGGGCGGGCCTCCGTGCCCGCCCATCTCGTGTAGCGGCCGGCTCTCTGCCGGCCATCATGACCGGTGGCGCCAACATCCATGCCGGCGCTCCTCTCTTGTGTGGCGTATGACCGTATGTCTGCATCCCGACGCGTCGGGGTGCCCCACAAGAGCCAACCCATAACCGAAAACAAAAAGGGCGGGCCGTAGCCCGCCGTTCTAGAAACTCTGTGCTGAAGACTGACGACCGAAAATGATTACTGGCTTGAGGCTGGCAATCGCTCGGCCGTCGCTGCCTGCGCGCGGACCGACCCGGCATCGGGCAACTGCCCCAGCCAGCGGTCGCGCACGACGACAAACTCAGGCCAATCCTTCTTCGCCACGGGCTGCGCTGGTGGCAGTCGCAGCGCCTCGAAGTTGCGGTAGCTGCCGTGCTGCAGGATACGGAAATCGAGATGCGAACCGGTGGCCAGACCCGTTGCGCCCACCAGGCCGATGCGCTGGCCCTGCTCGACCTTCTGGCCGCCGCGCACCAGAATGCGCGAGAGGTGCATGTACATTGTCTCGTAGCCATTGGTATGCCGCAGGTGAACCAGATTGCCCGACCCGCCCTTGCGCCCGGCGAAGACCACGGCCCCCGAGCCAATCGCCTGCACCGGCGTGCCGGTCGGCACGCCGTAATCAATTCCCAGGTGCGGACGGCGGGTCTTCAACACCGGATGGAAGCGGCTGCGGCTGAAGCGCGACGTAATCGGTGCTGAAAATTTGAGCGGCGAACGCAGGAACGCTTTCTCAAGCGACTTGCCGTCGGCTCCGTAATAGGCGGCCCTCCCGTTTGGATCGCGGAAAAGCACGGCCTGGTAAGCGTGGCCGTCGTTGTTGTACTCGGCGGCGTAGATCTTGCCGTAGACGACAGGCTCGCCGCTGGCGTATTGCTTTTTCTCCACCAGCACGCGGAACGTGTCGCCGCGACGCGGGTCGGTATAGAAATCCAGGTCCCAGCCGAAGATCTCGGCCAGGCGTACAGCCAGCTCGGGCGATTCGCCCGCATCCATCACGGCGTTGTAGAGCGAGTCGCGCACCTGCCCGGTGACGGGAGCAATCACCGTTTCCGACGGGATCGCCTGAATCTCAGCGCGGAAGCGCTCGCCATCGGGACGCACCCAGAGCATCCGGTCGGTGTCAATCTGGTAGCGCACGGCGCGCAACTCACCATCCACCGAGCGACCCACAGCCAGGCGATTGCCGGTTCGGAAGCCGCGCAGGTTATAGACCGACTGCGCCGCGTCGGCGACACTGGCAGCGACGTTGGGCTCCACGCCCAGCCGGCCCAGCGCTTCGGCAAAGGTCGCTCCTGGCAGCACCCGGCGCTCGGCAAAGTGCACCACCTGAGCGCGAATTCGCGCGGCATCCTGCACTGCCAGACGCGCCTGTTCAAGGAACGCGCGATGCGCCTCGAGGCGCGTATAGAAAATCCAGGTCAGAAAGGCGAGGCCGGCAAGAGAGACGGGGAGACAAATAGCGAATAGACGGCGATTGACCATAGTCCCGCGTTTCCTGCGGTGGCATTCCTCTGCCATCCGGCCGGGCCAGAACCCCCAGGGGGCAAGGAGCATACCGCAAGATACCTTTGTGCCCAAGCGGAAAGCTGGCGTCAAAGCAAGAAATTGTTGCGCGTCCCTGCGAGTAACCCCGCGGCCCAGCCGAAGCCCCGAGGACGGCTGGAAGTTGAAATGAGTGCCAGGAATGGGAATCAGCGCTTCACATGTCTGTAAACGGGGCTGAGCCAAGTGCCTGATTTTCAAAGGAATTGGAAGTGCGCAGATTTGGACAGCGGAATGCAAGCAGGGAAACCTTGCCGGCGCTGTGCCCTGCTCGCGGTGGGGCCGGCGCGATCCGCAGCGGACTTTGCCAGTCGAGAATCAGGAGGAGCCTCAATGGAAGGTGCCCTCTTTATCCCGCCAAATCGCCCCCATCGTCGTCCCGAACAGCAGTGCAGCGAATGCGGCCGGTCGTTCCGCCCGCGCCCGGTCGGCGACGGCGCCGAAGAGCTCTGCGACGACTGCTACGAGGCTCAATTTGAGCCTCGCCGCCTGCGCCACTGGCAGAAACCCAACGGGCGCACGCACACGCACTGAGGCAGTTCTCAATCATCAGTCTTCAGTTTCAGTTATCAGTTGGGAAAAGGGATCAGTCTGGCCGTGAGCCGGAGAAGACGGGGTCCGAGGCGGAACCGACGCGGCCACCGTTTTTCGCGAAGTAGTTGCGCTCGTGCAGGAAGTGGTAGATGCGGCCAGCAACCTCAGCCGCCGTTCCGCCCTTCACGCGGCGCGTATTCCCGCGCAGCAGGACCACCAGAACAATTCGCGGGCGCATCCAGTCAGCGTAAGAAACAAACCAGCCCAGCCGCGACTTCGAATCCGAGCAGGTGCCCGTTTTGCCCAGTGAAAGATCGCCATTGGGGTCGTAGCTCGGGCGGCCCGTGCCGTAAAGCACGGAGGCCAGCATGCCCTCGCGCAGCTCGGGCAGCAGCGGCTCGATATTGAGCTTGCGCTTGACGCGCGGCGCGAAGTTGCGCCGGTCTTCTTCGCTCCGTGGGTATTGCAGGTAGTAAAGCGTGCCGCCATTGGCGAACGTCGCCGCGAGCGATCCCAATTGGAGCGGCGTGACCTGAATCCCTTCGCCGAAGCTGGACATGCGCGCCACGCCGCCGCGCATCGGCGGCTCGAGCGGCAGCGCGCCGGGATGCTCCTCCGGGATGTTGTAGCCGGCCAGCTCGCCGATGCCCACCAGCCGCGCGTAATGCTGCACGATGAGGAAGCCCATGCGACGGCCCAACTCTTCAAAGAACGGGTTGTTCGAATGGGCCATCGCCTCGGTGAGGTTCATGTACGAGCGGCGGGTGACGCGCAGCATCGTGTCGCGGGTGATAATGTTCTGCTCGAGCGCGGCCAGTGCGATGACGGGTTTGATCGTCGAGCAGGGGATGAATCCTTCCGAGAACGCCAGCTTCTGGTTGACCACGGTCAGGATGCGGCCGGTGTTCGGATCTATCGCCACCACCGAGCCGTTGTACCGCCCCAGCGCATTCACCGCGGCCTGGCGGACGATCGGGTCGTCATATTCAACGATGTCTTCGGCGGTTGAATCGGCGTAGGTCGGCACGCCGCGACGGCCTCGGGTGGAGGTCTTTTTCTTTGAAGGCTTGGCTGCAGCGGTCTTGCCTGAGGTGTTCCGCAAAGACGTTCGCGGCCGTGGGGCTGCCGAACCCGAGCCCGTCGGCGCTGCTGCGGCAGTGGTCTGCCAGACCAGTAGCAGGGCAAGGAGCAAGGCAAGAAACCGGGGCTGGGCCAGCCTGAAACGCATTGAATTCCTTTAGACGCCACAACGAGGGAAGCAGTTTCCCCGCCAATGCATGCGAGGGATGAATTCTAGGGAATACAGCCCCCCGGAAGCAATAGGAAATGCGTACTTTGTGTGCAAACGGCAGTTGTGAGTTTGGGGCTAGGAGTACCAGCCGGAACGGTGGTTATGACTGATTCAAAAGGACGCATCTCCACCACAACGAACCAGTTAGTGACTCTGGGGGGAGGCAGGAATGGGGGCGTCTGCCGTGGCGAACGCCCCTTCCCCGATGAAGCCAATCAGCGCTAGCGAGTGGGTTTGGGGGCCATGCGAGAGCCAGCGGCCGCACCGGCCGCTGCGGCAGCCTGTGCCGCGGGCTTCTCAGCGGGCGCGGCGTTTGAAGGTGTCGCTGCGCCGGGCGTGGCCAGGCCGAGCTGCTTGCGCAGGGCGGCCTCGAGTTTGTCGCGGATATCTGTATTTTCCTTGAGGAACACGCGGGCGTTTTCGCGGCCCTGGCCCAGACGCTCGCCGCCGAAGCTGATCCACGTGCCGGACTTCTCAAGGATTCCCTTCTCGACGCCCAGGTCGATCAGGTCGCCTTCGCGGGAGATGCCTTCGCCATAGAGGATGTCGAACTCGGCTTCGCGGAAGGGTGCGGCGACTTTGTTCTTCACCACCTTGCCGCGGGTGCGCGAGCCGACCACGCGGTCGCCTTCCTTGATGGACTGGATGCGGCGGATATCGATACGCATCGAGGCGTAAAACTTCAGCGCGCGACCGCCGGTGGTGGTCTCCGGGTTGCCGAACATCACGCCGATTTTTTCGCGGATCTGGTTGATGAAGACCAGACAGGTACGCGACTTGGAAACGATGCCGGTGAGCTTGCGAAGCGCCTGCGACATCAGCCGCGCCTGCAGGCCCATCTGCGGGTCGCCCATTTCGCCTTCGAGCTCGGCCTTGGGGACCAGAGCGGCGACCGAGTCCACCACCACCACGTCCACGCCGCCCGAGCGGATCAGCGTTTCGGCAATCTCGAGCGCCTGTTCACCGTTATCGGGCTGGGAGACAAGCAGGTTGTCCACGTCCACGCCGAGCTTGCGGGCATAGGCGGGGGCGAGCGCGTGCTCGGCGTCAATGAACGCCGCCTGGCCACCCATTTTCTGCGCTTCGGCGATGACGTGCAGGGCCAGCGTAGTCTTGCCGCCGGACTCCGGGCCGAAGATCTCCACCACGCGGCCGCGGGGGAAGCCGCCCACGCCGAGCGCGAGGTCGAGCGAGAGCGCGCCGGTGGGGATCACGCTGACGGGCACGAG
>CAZHLD010000021.1:12676-18671 GCA_964533185.1 uncultured Acidobacteriaceae bacterium
CGGAGGAGCTTGTCAGCTTCTTTCAGCACGGCGAGCTTGAGGTCGAGGCGCTCGGAGATGGCTTCGACGACGAAGTCGGCGCCCGCAAGCTGGGCCGGGTCGGAGACAAGCTGAAGGCGACCGAGGATGCGGGGTTTATCGGCTTCGGTGACCCTGCCCTTCTTGATTTCGCGGTCGAGGTTCTTGGTGATGGTTTCGAGGGCGCGGTCGAGAAAACGCTCCTCGACGTCGCGCAAAATGACCTGAAAGCCGCTGCGCGCGAAAATGTGGGCAATGCCGTTGCCCATCGTCCCCGCGCCGAGCACGCCGACTATCTTGATGTGATCAATGCTCATGAGGCCTCCGACGGAAAACGCTAAGAAAACACAAGAGAAGTGTGAAAGCAAGTGACGCGTGACTAACGGTCGTCGCCTGGTGGGTCGTCGGCCGGATCAGTCATGAAGTTGTGGAGTTGAGAAGCAAGAGGCAGAGAGTCTCCAATCGGCGAGACAAGGGGCAAGGCTTCGTCTCTCCGGGAGCGTAAGACCCGGACTTCATAAAAGGGCCGCGGCATGCCGAGCTCGAACGCCAGGTGGTCGCGCTTGGCCTGTACATCGCAGTTGATCCCGGCCTCGGAAAGGACATCAAGTACACGGCTAAAGGACACCGGGTCTGACCCGCGCCAAATCAGTGCAGGCGCGTCATCTTCAGGGACCATGGGAAGTGAGGAGACCAAGTCGACATCGCAGTCAGGGCAGTGGGTGTAGCCTGCGCGGAATTCGGCGTGGCAGACGGGGCAGATCATGGTTGCGAACAAAAGTGTACACCGAACACGGCCTGAAAAGTTATAGGGGGTTGAGGTGAACGGGATTGCCCAGGGGCAACGGGAGGGATTCTCAGCGCCGACGCAAATCGTCGGCGCTCAAGATGGCGTGCAGCACCGCGCGCCAGAGCTTCGTCCCGGCAAGGCCGGGACTCAGAAAGACGGAGGTCGTCAGCGTTCGACGGCGAGGGCGACGGCGTTGCCGCCGCCGAGGCACAACGCGGCGATGCCGCGCTTCGCGTTGCGGCGCTCGAGCTCGTAGAGCAGCGTGACCAGGATGCGCGCGCCGGAGGCGCCGATGGGGTGGCCGAGCGCGACCGCGCCGCCATTCACGTTGACCTTTTCGGGATTCAGGCGCAGCTCGCGGATCACCGCCAGGGCCTGCACGGCGAAGGCTTCGTTGAGCTCGACCAGGTCCACGTCTTTGTCGCGGTCCCAGCCGGTTTTCTTAAGCAACTTCTCGACGGCTTCGACGGGGGCCATCATCACCCACTTGGGGTCCACGCCGCTGGTGGCCTGAGCGACGATGCGCGCGATTGGTTTTTTGCCCAGGCGCGCGGCGGTGCGCTCGCTGGTGACGAGAAGGGCCGCGGCGCCGTCGTTCACGCCCGGCGCGTTGCCGGCGGTGACAGTGCCGTCTTTTTTGAACGCTGGCTTCAGGCGGCCGAGCGCCTCAAGCGAAGTGTCCGCGCGTGGCGATTCGTCAATCTTGATGATCACCGCTGGACCCTTCTTCTGCGGCACTTCGACGGGCAGCACCTGCGCTTCAAATAGGCAGGACTGGATGGCGTGCAGGGCCTTCTGGTGGCTGGCCAGGGCGAAACGATCCTGCTCTTCGCGGGAGATCTTGTATTTTTCGGCCACCAGTTCGGCGGTCTGGCCCATGTGGAAGTCGTTGAAGGCGTCCCAGAGACCGTCGTTGATCATGGAGTCGATGATCTCGGCGTTGCCCAGGCGGAAGCCGGTGCGCGCGCCGGGCAGCAAGTAGGGACAGTTGGACATTGACTCCATGCCGCCGGCCACGACCATCTGCGATTCATCCAGCGTGACGGCCTGCGCAGCCAGAGCAACGGCTTTCAGACCCGAGCCGCAGACTTTGTTGATGGTCATCGCGGCGACGCGGTTATCGAGGCCGCCGCGCAGGGCGGCCTGCCGCGCCGGGTTCTGACCCAGGCCTGCGGAGACCACGTTGCCCATGATGCACTCGTCCACCTGGCCTGGCTCGATGCCGGCGCGGCGGACGGCTTCGGCGACAACTTTGGCGCCCAGTTCAGTAGCGGCAAAGGACGCGAGACCGCCCTGAAACTTCCCGACAGGCGTTCGAACGGCACTGAGTATGACCGGAGTTTCCATGCTCAATCTCCCGCCCGATTAGATGACTTGAAACCTCTTGCGGGCACCACAAACTTGGGTCTGCTCAGTATAGGCGGTACAAGTGGCAGGGGTCAATTTGAGTCGGATTCGAGGGTGCAGAGGAAAGAGTGTTGAGGCGAGCCCGCCACGCACTGCAGCCGTAAGCTACAATGTCGCGCATGGGCAAGCTGCTGGAGATGCCGCGACCCGACGATCCCTTTGAGCTGCTGAACCCGCAGCAGCGCGAAGCGGTGAAGCACGGCGACGGGCCGTTGCTGGTGGTGGCGGGCGCGGGAACGGGCAAGACGCGCGTGATTACCGAGCGTATCCGTTACCTTCTCGAATCGCAGCAAGACCTCGAAGGCCGGAACATCCTCGGGCTGACCTTCACGGACAAAGCGGCGGGAGAGATGAAGCACCGCGTGGTGCGCTCGGTGGGCGAGCGCGCCAAACAGGTGGTGCTGAGCACGTTCCATTCGTTCTGCCTGAACCAGGTGCTCTTGCAGGTGAACCCGGGACTGAAAGCGTTCGACAATGTGGACCACTGGATTCTGCTGCGACGCAACATGGCGCGGCTGGGGCTCGAGCACTTCCGCCGGCTGGCCGAGCCGGGCCAGTTCCTGAGCGACTTCGTACAATTTTTCGAACGCTGCCAGGACGAGCTGGTCACGCCGGACGACTATGAGCGCTGGGTCGGGCAGCTTCGCGCGCGCTACGAAAAGGAAAAGTCGCAGCTCGGCGAAGAAGCGCGGGCGGCGCAGGAGAAAGAGCTTGCCCTGCAGGAAGAGATTGCGCGTGCCTATCGCGCCAGCGATGCGCTGCTGCGCGACCGAGGTGGCGTGACCTTTGGCGGGCACCTGCTCGAGACGGTGCGAGAACTGGAAACCAACCGCGAGCTGCTCGCGCTGCTACGCGAGCGCTTCCGCTACATCCTGGTGGACGAGTTTCAAGACACCAACATCGCGCAGCTCGAGCTTCTGTGGCTGCTGGCCGGTGAGCACCGCAACCTGGTGGCCGTGGGAGACGATGACCAGGCTATCTACCGCTTCCGGGGAGCGTCGTTCGGCAGCTTCACGATTTTCCTAGAGCGATTTGTGGGAGTGCGCGTCGGGACGGGCGACCCGGCGCGGCACATCCGGCTGCTCACACAGAACTACCGCTCGACGCAGCGCGTGCTGCGCGTGGCAGGTCAGGTGATCGCGCAGAACGAGAGGTCGCCTCTGCTGCCCGCCAAACTTCTGTCCACTTACAAGCCCGACGGAGAGAAGGTGCGCATCGTTGAGCTGGGCAGCCCGGCCGAGGAGGCCTGCTGGGTGGCCGACGAAATCGAGCGGCTGCACCGCGCGGGCGAGCGATGGGGCTCGCAGGCCGTGCTCTACCGGATGCACGCGCACCGCGACCTGCTGGTGGAGGAGCTGCGCGCGCGGAAGATTCCGTTTGTGATTCGCAACCTTTCCATCCTGGGCAACCGGCTGGTGCGCGACCTGCTGGCCTACCTGCGGCTCGTCGCCAACCCTTCCGACAACGTGGCCTGCGCGCGCGTGCTGGCGGCGCCGGGCTGGGGCTTCCAGGCCGCAGACCTGGTGCGGCTGGCCGAGCGCGCGTCGAAGAGCCGCGGGATGGCGATCTGGGATGCGCTCGAAAGCGCGCAGGGCGAGCTGGTGTTCACGCAGGATGGGCGGAAAACAGCGGAGCTGATTGACTTCGTCATTGGCCTGCGCAAGAAGACCAAGCGCGTCCGCGCCAGCGAAGTGTTCGACGAGCTGGCCGTGGGGCTCAACCTGGGCGTGGAAGCCCGCGAGGAGGACCGGAAATACCTGACGCGCCTCAGGGAATTTGTGCGCGAATGGGAGATAAAAAGCGAAGAGAAAAGTCTGGCAGCGCTGGTTGAGTACCTCGAATACTTCGAGCAGGCCGGCGGGCAAATCAACCTCGAAGAAGAAGCCGAGCCGGACGCAGCACAATTGATGACCGTGCACGCGGCCAAAGGGCTCGAGTTCGACCACGTGTTTGTGATCCGGCTGGTGAACGGAGCGTTTCCGACGCGGAAGCGCGAGCCGGTGCTGGAGTTCCCCGAAGAGCTGATGAAGGAGGAGCGGCCGCAGGGCGAGTTCCACATTCAGGAAGAGCGGCGGCTGTTCTACGTGGCGCTGACGCGGGCGCGCAATCGACTGACGCTGACGACCATGCTGAACAAGCGCAGCAAGCCTTCGCCGTTTGTGGACGACATCAAGATGGATGCGCAGATGGCGCAGGCGCACGTGCAACAAATCGCGCCACAAGTGAAGCCGAAGCCGCGCCCGGCGGCGCGGTCACAGCGCACCTCGAACGAGCTCTTCGCGGCCGACCCCGGCGCGTCGCGCGTCAATTCGCGAATCGCTGAGTGGGCCGAGCGGTTTCATCCGGCGGCGGACGAGCCGTTGCAACTGAGCGCATCGGCGATTGACACGTACCAGTCGTGTCCGCAGAAATATCTTTTCCAGAGTGTTTGGAGCATCCGCAGCGGGCCGCAGGCGGCGATGACGTTTGGCAGCGTGATGCACAACACCATCCGGCAGTTCATCGCCGAGCTGCGCAAGAAGCGGCGCCTCGCCTGGGAAGAGGTGGAGGGTATCTACCAGCGCGAGTGGTCGTCCGCCGGCTTTGAAGATGAATATCAGGAGCAAGCGTACAAGAAGGAAGGGCTGGAGCAATTGCAGGCGTTCTATGAAAGCGTGATGCAGGAGCCGCCGGACGCCATCGCGCAGGAAAAATACTTCGAGCTGCCAATGGAAAACAACGTGGTGGTCACCGGGCGAATTGACCAGATCAACCGGCTGGGGCCGGAAGGCGAAGAGGTGGTGGACTATAAGACGGGCAAGCCCAAGGTGGAGCGCGACGCCCAGAAGAGCCTGCAACTCAGTATCTATGCGCTGGCCGCCCGTGAGCAACTGAACCTGAACCCGGCGCGGCTGGTGTTCTACAACTTGAAGAGCAACGATGCGGTTGCGTCTTCGCGCGACTCGAAACAGCTCGACGAGGCCCGGCAGAAGGTGCAGGAGGTTGCGGCGGACATCCGCGCGGGCGAGTTCCCCGCGCGGCCGGGGTTTTTGTGCAAGTACTGCGAGTACGAGGCCATTTGCCCGGCGCATGAAGACGCGGAGTAGGAACAAGGCCTTCAGCCTTCAGCAGTCAGTTCGAAGATCCTTCCTGCTTGATTCCGACGACAAAAAGAAAGCGGGGCATCCGCCGTGGCGGATGCCCCGCAGGGAATGGTCCCTAGTGGAGAAGGCTGGTTCCCTCTTTTCTAGGGAGCCTTCTTCACCGCGCATTTGCTCCGTGGAACTTTCTCCCCTCGGAGCCGAAGGAAAACTGCAAGCAGCTCACCTTCGATGGTTCCTTTCTATACGAACCGGAAACTGCGATGTCAAGAAGAAAACTGCGCGGGAAAAGTGTGCAGTGCAGGTGTTACGGACGCGGGATGGCGTAGTAGCCTTCGCGCGCAAGCAAAACCAGTCCGCCACGCTTCACGCGCACTTCAATCGTGTGATATTCGGCGCGGCGATCGGTGTCCTGGGGCACATAGCCGAGGGTGTACTGGTTGCGGGCCTCTTCAGTGACGAGCGAATAGAGCCGCTCGAAGTCGGCGCGGCTGCGGGCGGAGAAGACGTCGCCGCCGGTGGCCCGCGCGTACTTCGCCAGCACGTTGTTCAGGGGGCTGAGAGCGCCTTCTCCGACGTTGATGGCATAGACGGAGATGTCCGCAGTGAGCAGCAGGCGAACCGTATCGGCAAACGAGTTGGTGTTGTAACGGGAGTTCTGGCCGTCGGAGATCAGGAAGATAATTTTGCGATGCTCGCG
>CAZHLD010000021.1:18771-44947 GCA_964533185.1 uncultured Acidobacteriaceae bacterium
AAGAGCGCGACCTTCTGCTCGACGCCGTCCTCAAAGATGCGGAACTCGTCCAAGCGGATGTCGCCCACAAGACGGCCCTGCGCGTCCTTCACAGTGACGGGGACGACCACCAGCTCCACGGTGGCGCGGATGCGCGCGCGGGGGTCGTCCTGAGGCGGGGCGACTTGCTGGAGCGCAGCGGCCGAAGCCACCAGGCTCAGCGAGAGCACGACCGCGAGGGTTTTCGGTGGACAAATCATTGGTGGCCGGCCAGTATGTGGGATGCGTCGGAAGAGCGCGGAGTTTGCGAGCGAGCCGCGCGAGCGCATCCCGGCGTGTACGCGTTGCATCTTAGCGAATAGTAGTCCAAGGCGATTATAGTATGCGACTCCGCCCCATCCTCTCACTTGTGTGCGTAACAGTACTGGCAGCCGGCCTGTGTGCGGCGGTACTCCGTGGTGAGCAAGCGCAGTCCGGAACACAAGCGCCGAAAGCGCCGGCGGCAGCCCAAGAGCCGCAGCAGCCGATCCGCGTGCAGGTGGAGCTGGTCAACCTGTTCGCGACTGTCCGCGACAACAAGAAACGCATCGTGCCGGGACTAGAGCTGGCGGACTTCCGCGTGCTCGAAGACGGCGTGGAGCAAAAGATCACCAACTTTTCGCGGGAGACGAGCCTGCCAATCACGATGGGCCTGCTGATGGATACCAGCGGCAGCATCCAAAACCTGCTCGACGCCGAACAGGAAGCGGCCTCGCGGTTCCTCGAGCGCGTGATGCGGCCGAGCGATCTGGCGATGGTGATGTCCTTCGACACCGACGTAGACCTGCTGGCCGATTTCACTTCCGACCGCGCACAGCTCGAGCGAGCGATCCAACGGGCGCGGATCAACGCGCCGCAGTCGTCGGTTGCCGTGCAGGGTCCTTTTCCAACGGTCGCGCGTCGCTCCACAGCGTTCTACGACGCCGTGTATTTGGCCTGCCGGGAAAAACTGTCGGGCGAGGCCGGACGCAAATCACTGGTGATCCTGACCGACGCAGCGGACTACGGCAGCAAAGTGCGGTTGGAGGAAGCGCTCGAGACGGCGCAGCGCACCGATACCGTGGTCCACATCCTGCTGGTCTCTGACCCGCGCTTCGGCGGCGCCGACTGGGGTGTGGCGCGAAAGTTTGCCGACGAGACGGGCGGGCGAGTGATCGAGGTGCGCAACGATAAGCACCTCAAGGAAGCGTTTGATCAGATCTCCGAGGAGCTGCGCACGCAGTACACGCTGGGCTACTACTCATCGAACCCCGCACGCGATGGGAAATTCCGCAAAGTTAAAATTGAGGTGACCAAGCCGGACATGAAAGTGCTGGCGCGCAAGGGATACTACGCACCGAGAAACTGAGTTTTCAGTTGTCAGTCTTCAGTTGTCAGTCCTCACTTTTCAATTTTCAGCAAACAGAAAAGAGCCGCGGCCTGGGCGCGACAATATCCGTTCCCGTCATTCTGAGCCAAGTCCCGACTCTATCGGGACGCAGCGAAGAATCCCTTTGGATTTGTAGGGGCAGCGCAGAAGGGCTATTGGCCGGGGGGCTTGGCCGAGGTGGGCGTGATGAGGGCGGTGCGAGGGGCGTAATAGCCCTTGCGGGCGCGAACAGTCAGGCCCTTGCGGTCCACTTCGATTTTGATCTTGCGGAAGGCGCCGTCCACGGATTTGCTCTGCGGCACGTAGGCCAGTGAGTACTGGCTGCGGAGCTCGTCGCCGATGTCCTGGAACGACTGCGCGAGGTCGTCCACGCGATAGGGGAAGAAGGCGCGCCCGCCAGTTTCTTCTGTGAGCTGATCGAGCGTCTTGTCGCCGGCTTCCTTGTGAATCTTGCGGTTGACGCGTTTGGTGGGGTCGGCCGCTTCGGTGGCGGTGACCCACTGCGTGCTGGTGCTGATGGCGTAGATCACCACGCCGGCGCGCTGGCAGGCTTCGATGGCCTGGCTCCTGGCGCGATCGCTATGCGTATCGTCGCCATCGCTGATCACCACAAGAACGCGGCGAACCTCGGGGGTAGGGCCGGGGGGCATGGGCGGGTGGGCCAGGCGGTCGTTGCAGGCGAAGTAGATGCCGTCATAGAGCGCGGTGCCGCCGCCGGCCCGCTGGCGGTTGATGGCGTCGCGGAGCTTGTCCGTGTCACCGGTGTAGTCCTCAATGATGCTGGGCTCGTTGTCGAAGATCATCAGGAAAGCCAGGTCCTTGTTGCGCCGCAAGGTGCTGTAGAAGAAATCAATGGCGGCTTCCTGCTCAAACTTCAAGCGGTCGCGGATGCTGTTGGAGGTGTCAAGCAACAAGCCGACGCGCAGGGGCAGGTCGGTCTGGCGGCTAAAGAAGCGGATGTCCTGCGACGCGCCGTCCTCGGTGACTTTGAAGTTTTCCTTCTCGAGGTCGGTGACGAATTTCTGGCGGCGGTTCAGCACGGTGAAGATGACGTCCACCAGGCGGACTTCGGTGACGAAGGGAGGGCCTTGCTGCTGCGGCGCAGGCGGAGCGGGCTGCTGACCGGCCTGCTGGGCGCGTGCCGGTGTGAACGAAACCACCAGCGGCGCGCAGAGCGCGGCGCAGAGAACGGCGAAGAGCAGTGGGCGACGCATCGTTTGAATTATAGGTAGCCTCGCAGAGCAGCGTCAAATGCGCGGGCATCGCTGCCCAGGGTCGCGGCGAGTGTTTCGAGATACCCGCGCAACTCGGGCGGCAGCGGGGCGGAGACTTCCACCGTGGCCGCAGTACGCGGCTGCAAGAAACGGATGCGGGCGGCGTGCAGGAAGTTGCGTGGAAGCTGGGGAAGCAAGCCGCGGCCGGCGCGAGCCTCGCGCGGCGCACCGTAGAGCGTATCGCCGACCACGGGGTGTCCCAACGCAGAGAAATGGACGCGAATCTGGTGGGTGCGTCCGGTGTGCAGGCGGATTTCGACCAGCGTGAAGCCTTCGAGGCGCGCCAGAACGCGCCAATCGGTGCGGGCCTCGCGGCCAGTGCGGCGACGCGCGGTCATGCGCGTGCGGCGACGGAGGTCGCGAGCGATGGGCAGACCAATCGAACCAACGTCTTGCTTGAGGTGGCCGTGGACGAGCGCGAGGTAGGTTTTCTCGACCGTGCGGGAACTGAATTGTTCGGCCAGCGAGCGGTGAGCAGGATCGTTGCACGCGACAACCAGTACGCCGGACGTGGACTTGTCCAAGCGATGCACAATGCCGGGGCGCAAGTCGCCGCCAGCGCGGGAGAGTGTACCAAGATGATGCAATAAAGCATTGACCAGCGTACCGGTGGCGGTGCCAGCTCCGGCGTGGACGGCCATGCCTGCGGGCTTGTTCACCACGACCACGTCTTCGTCCTGATAGAGGATTTCGAGCGGGAGGGCTTCGGGCGCGGCCGCGAGCGGCGGACGCGGGAGGATTTCCACGGCGATCACTTCGCCCGCGGCAACGCGGTGCGCGCGCTTCGCAGCGGCACCGTTAATGCGGACATGGCCTTCGGCGATGAGCTCCTGGATGCGGGTGCGGCTGAGCTCGTGCAGTTGATGGGCGAGATAGAGGTCAAGGCGCTGGCCGGCGTCGGCAGGCGTGACGGCGAATTGGCGCAAGGAAGGCAAGGTCTCGTAGCCGTCCGTTTTCAATTCGAGGACGAACGGCGCGGAAAGATCAAGTCAACGGCGAGCAACAGGGCGCCAATGCTGATGGCCGAGTCGGCGACGTTGAACGCCGGCCAGTGATAATTGCGCCAGTGCACGTCCACAAAGTCGATCACGCCGCCGTGAAGAAGTCGGTCGGCCAGATTGCCAGCGGCGCCGCCGAGGATCAGCGAAAGTGCAACCTGACTGCGCGTGCTGCCAGCGCGTCCAGTGACCAGCAGCCAGACCAGCAGGACAATAACGCCGGCTGCGCCCGCCGCGAGCAGCGCCGTCTGCCATTTCGAGTGCGAATCGGCCAGCAGGCCGAAGGCGATGCCGGGGTTATGTGTGTGAACGAAGTCGAGGAAGCCGTCGATGAGCGGGCGAACGTATCCTTCCGGCGTAAACCGCTCGATGGCCGACTTCGAGGCGCGGTCGAGCGCAAGGATGGCGAGCGAAATCCAGAGCCATCGGTAGCGGCCCGGAGCGACCATCAGGAAGCGGCTGCAGCTCCGCCGAGCAGTTCGCGGACAACAGGCAGGCAGCGCTCACAGACGGTGGGAAAGTCGGCGGCTGTGCCCACTTGAGTGGAGTAGTTCCAGCAGCGCTCGCACTTGGCCCCATCGGCGCGGGCGACTTCGACTTGCAGGAAAGCAGGCGATCCCGTACCTTCCAGGTCAATCACTTTGACTTGCGAAACAATGAACAATGCGGGTAGACGGGCGGCGTACTGACGCAGAACCTGCGCCAGACGAACTTCCGCGCGAAGGACAACCTTTGCTTCGAGCGCGCTGTTGATTAGTTTTGAGTTGCGCGCTGACTCCAACTCATGGAGAACGTGGCGGCGAACCTCTTCCAGTTCTCGCCATGCCGCGACCTTTTGCAACGGAGGGTTGCTCTCGTAATCATGAAAATCGACTACGAAAAGTTCCTGCTCCCCAGGAAAACGAGTAAGGTGAACGCTTTCTGGGTCGTCGGCACCCCGGGGGAATTGTTTCCAGATTTCTTCGCTAGTGAAGACAAGGATGGGAGCCAAGAGTCGCAGTAAGGCAGACGAGATACGATAGACAGCGGTTTGAGCCGACCGGCGCTCGGGGCCACGGGCCGGGCGCGTGTAAAGCCTATCTTTCAAGACGTCGAAATAGTAGGCACTGAGATCCACTACGCAAAAATCATGAATATCGTGAAAGACCCTGTGGAATTGGAAAGCTTCGTATGACTCGAGACACGTATTCACCAACTGGTGCGTTTTTGTGAGCAACCAGCGGTCGAACTCATTAAGTTGCTCGTCGGGCAGCGCGTCGCGCTGGGGATCGAAATCGGCAAGGTTGCTCAGGGCGAAGCGGAAGGTGTTACGGATTTTTCGATAGGCCTCGGAGAGCTGGGTCATCATCGCTTCGCTGAGGCTGACGTCGGCGGTGTAGTCCTGCGAGGCGACCCAGACGCGCATCAGGTCCGCACCCCACCGCTGATAAATTTCCGCTGGGTAAATGGCGTTTCCGAGCGACTTCGACATCGGGGTGCCCTTTTCGTCGAGCGTCCAGCCGTGGGTTACCACCGTGCGGTAGGGGGCAGCGTTGCGCAGGCCGACGGCCACCAACAGTGAGCTCTGAAACCAGCCGCGAAACTGGTCGGGGCCTTCGAGGTAGCAATCGGCCGGCCAGGGCATGCCGTAGCGCTCGAGGACGGCATAGTGCGAGGAGCCGGAGTCGAACCAGACGTCGAGAATGTCGTTCTCTTTCTCAAAATCCGCAGCGTTGCATTTACCGCACTTCGTGCCTGCGGGAAGCAATTCGCTCGCCGGACGCACAAACCAAGCATCCGCACCTTCGCGGCGGAACCAGTCCACCACGTGCCGCAGCGCGGGAATGTTGCGCAGGAGTTCGCCACATTGCTTGCAGTGGAAAACAATGAGGGGCACGCCCCAGAAGCGCTGACGCGAGACGCACCAATCTGGCCGTGAAGCAATCATGTTGCTGATGCGCTCTTTTCCCCAGGCTGGAATCCACGTGACGCCCGCAGCTTCCGACAAAGCCTTTTCTCGCAGGGAGGGACTTTTCTCTTTTTCCGGCTGGGTTGGGTGTTCCAGATTGATGAACCACTGCTCAGTGGCGCGGAAAATGACCGGGTTGTGGCAGCGCCAACAATGCGGGTAGCTGTGTGTGAGTTTGCCTTCGCCGAGCAAAGCACCTCGGTCGCGAAGGAGCTTCACAATAGCAGGATTCGCCTCGAAAACGGTCAAGCCTTTGTATTCGGGGAGACCTTGCGTGAAGTGACCCGAGTCGTCAAGCGGTGCATACGTCTGGATGCTGTATTTTTGGCCGACATAGAAGTCTTCCGCTCCATGTCCCGGAGCGGTGTGGACAATCCCACTGCCGGTGTCTAGCGTGACGTGCTCGCCGAGAACACCCTGGATGGTCTTGTTGGGAAACCTCGGGTCACCGCGATCGATGAATGGGTGATCAAAAAAACTGTATTCCAACTCTCGGCCCTTACATATTCCGAGTACTGACTTCGCTCTAAGATGGCACTCCTTGAGAATAGATTCCTTCAACGCATCAGCCATCAAGTACACGTTCCCGTCGTCGGCTTCAATCGCTGCATAGTCAAACGACGGATGAAAGGCAAGAGCCATGCTCGCCGGGAGAGTCCAAGGCGTTGTCGTCCAAATAGTGGCATAGAGGTTATCGCCATGGCCGCGAAGGAAGGACGGAAACGACGCATTTGCTGTCCCATAAAACCTGTATCGCACCCAGATGGAGGGGCTGGTGTGGTCTTCGTACTCGACTTCGGCTTCGGCGAGCGCTGTGGCGTCGAAGATGCACCAGTACACCGGCTTCAGCCCGCGATAGACGTAGCCCTTTTCGAGGAACGTGACGAACGCATCAGCGATGGCAGCTTCGTAGTCGAAGCTCATTGTAAGGTAAGGGTTCTCCCACAGGCCGAAGATGCCCAAACGCTTGAACTCGCGCCGATGATTCTCGATGAAGCGGTCTGCAAACTCTCGGCAGCGGCGGCGGAATTCAGCGGGCGGCACTTTGCCTTTGCCACCCAGCTCCTTTTCGACTTTGGTCTCAATCGGCAGGCCGTGGCAATCCCAGCCCGGCACATAGGGAGCGCGGAAGCCAGCCATGGTCTTAGACTTCACCACCATGTCCTTCAGGACCTTATTCAGACCTGTGCCGAGGGTGATTTCGCCGGTAGGATAGGGCGGGCCGTCGTGCAGGGCGTAAGTGGGCGCGCCGGCGCGGGCCTGCTGGATGCGCTCGTAGAGATGCGACTGGTCCCAGGCCTCGAGCTGGCGCGGCTCCGACTGCGGCAGGTTGGCCTTCATCGGGAAGTCGGTGCGGGGCAGGTTGAGCGTGCTTTTGAGGTCGGCCGTTTGGGTCATGGGAACCGTTGAGTCGAAGGCGCCGCTGCCGCTTGTAAAAAAGGGCTACAACAGGAAACCCGGCAGCCCCAGGAAACGTCGTATGTTACAATAGATTGCGAAGACGTGTCAGCCCGAGGGGGGCGATACATCCTTTTCGCCGGTGGTGAATCTAACCCCTCATGGGCGAGACCATGCTGAGTTTGAACAGGGTGCGACGACCTGTGGCTGAAACCCAAAACCAGAAGGGCGAGTCGCCAGTGAAGCTGGAGACGGGAGGCCGTGTCCCGACGTTTCGGGTGAAGTCGGCACTCTCGGAAGGCTTCTGGGCCAACCTGAAAGATTTTCTCACCGAACGGCCGGTGAAGCTGCCACCGACGGCGACGCGCAGCACGCTGACCGAGGACCACTTCGGCGGGGGCTTCTGGGACAACCTGAAGGACTCACTGAAGCCGCTGCCACTCTCCGCCAAGCGCGCCGTGCATTCGCGAATGGAAGTCGAGTGGAAGCCGTGGTACCGGTCGTTCTGGGAAAATTTGCGGGACACGATCGCGCCACCCAAGCTGCCCCCCATCAAAATCACAAGCAAGCCCGTCAAGGTGCGCGACATCTGGTCGCGCGATGAAAACTTCGGGCGCGCGCAGGCGCTCTCGCTGACCGTGCACGCCGGGCTGGCTGTGCTGCTGATCGTGCCCATCCTGCACCAGGTGGTGCAGCCCACGCAGGCCAGCAACAAAGTGATCGTGGACTCGATTGATATTTCGCCTTACATCTCCCAGTTGCCGGCGGGCAAGGACAAGGCCGGCGGCGGGGGTGGCGGCGGCGAGCGGATGAATACTCCGCCCACCAAGGGCAAGCTGCCGCGGTGGAGCATGACGCAGTTTGCAAAACCGATGGCCGTGCCCCGCAACCTGGATCCGAGACTGGCCATGGAGCCGACGCTGCTCGGGCCGCCGGACCTGAAGGTGCCCAGCCCAAACCTGCCGAATTACGGCGACCCGCTGGCCAAGCTGTTGACCAACTCGGGTGGGCCCGGAGGCGGTGGCGGCATCGGCACGGGCGAGGGTGGTGGGATCGGCAGCGGGTCGGGCGGAGGTCTTGGGCCCGGGTCGGGCGGAGGCACCGGCGGCGGCCCATTCCGTCCGGGCACGGGCGGCGTGGGCTATCCGAGCTGCGCCTATTGCCCGAATCCGCAGTACTCCGAAGAGGCGCGCAAGGCGAAGTATCAAGGCACCGTCGTTCTGCAAGCAGTAATCACGCCGGACGGGCGCGCACTCAACATCACCGTGATCAAGGGGCCGGGACTGGGGCTTGAAGAGCGCGCGCTGGAAGCGGTGAAGACGTGGCGCTTTACGCCCGCGATCGGGCCCAACGGCAAGCCAGTGGCCGTGCTGGTGCCGATTGAAGTGAATTTCCGGCTGCTGTAGGAGAGTTTCAAGTAATCAGTTTTCAGTTATCAGTGAAGGGCCGGCACGTGCCGGCCCTTTGGTCTTTCAGGCTGACCGAGGCGGAAGCTGAATGGATGCCACCGAGTCATGGAGAATTCCCTCTCAGACAGTGATGGGGTTGCTGGAAAATAACGGCGAGCGGCTGCATTCCAAAGTGGCGCAAGTCTGCTAGGATGGGCGGCATGAAAAAGAAAATGGGGATCGTTGTGGGGGTGGTCAGTTGCGTTCTCGTTGTAGTGGCGGTGGCCGCGCCGCACGCACAGGCGCAGACCGGATCGATTGAATTTGTGGCGCGGGTGACGCCGACCGACGGGCGGCCGGAGCCGGCGCGGGACATGCCCTTCTTCCTGCTGCGAAAGAGCTTTGCCGACATCCGCAAGGAAGCCGAAGAGATCGAGCCGAAACCGGACTTGGACAAATTTATTGACGGGCTGGAGGTCACGCCGGAGCTGAAAGCGTGGATGAAGAAGAAAAAGTCGGTGGAACTAGCCGGCAGCGAGTTTATCCGCAAGATCAAAGTGGACGACATCATGGACGTGCCGGAGTTCTACGAGGCGTACCTGAAGCGGAACTCGGGCGACGTGGCGGTGGGCTTCCCAGCGCCGAAGTTCCGCCGCGTGGACGAAAAAAAAGAGCCGGAAAAGTATAAGAAGCTGAAGGACGAGTTCCACCGGCTGATGTGGAAGTACATCGAGAACAACCCGCAGAGCATCGACGGGATCGAGGTCTATCTGGACCCGATCAACCCCGGGCAGCGCTGGGCGCGGCAGGCAAGCGAGATGAAGCTGCGGGCGCGCAAGCGGGCGCTCGAGCTGGCACAGACGCAGTACCAGGTCGGAAAGACGGAGACCGACCTGGATGGGCGCGGCTCGTTCACCGCGCTGGCGCCGGCCGAGTACTGGCTGGGGACGCTCGAAACGGAAGCGGTGGCCGGCGACGCGCGATTGCGCTGGGACGCACGGGTGACCGTGCGCGCGGGCGCAGCGGCGCGGGTGGAATTGTCGAATCTCAACGCGGTCGAGCGGCCAAGACCGGCCAAGTAGCACCCCTACCCAAAATCCATCCATGCGAATACACTCTTTCGACCGATGAGCACGCTGTGGCTGTGGATCTTCTTCAACGTCTTTGTGCTGCTGATGCTGGCGCTCGACCTGGGCGTGCTGCACAAGCGGCCGCACGCGATTTCGCTGCGCGAGGCGGCGTGGTGGAGCACGATCTGGGTGTTGGTGGCGCTGGCGTTCAACGCCAGCTTCTTTTTCTGGTACGGTGCGCCGGAGTTGCGCGACGCCAAAGCGCTCGAGTTCTTCACCGGCTACCTGATCGAGCGCACGCTCAGCGTGGACAACATCTTCGTCTTCCTGGTGCTCTTCCAGTATTTCCGCGTCGAGCCGCGCTACCAGTACCGCGTGCTGTTCTGGGGGATCATCGGGGCGCTGGTGCTGCGCGGCGCGATGATTGCGGTGGGCGTGGCGCTGATCCGGCAGTTCGAGTGGATCCTGTACGTGTTCGGCGCGTTCCTGGTCTATACCGGCGTGAGGATGCTGTTCCATAAGCCGGAAGACATCCATCCGGAGCAAAACCCGGTGTTTCGCCTCGCACGAAAGTTCCTGCCGATGACGAAGGACTACGCCGGGCAAAAGTTTTTCGTACGCGAGGGGGGCATCTGGCGGGCCACGCCGCTCTTCCTGGTGTTGCTCGTTGTAGAGACCACCGATCTGGCCTTTGCACTCGACTCGATCCCGGCGATCTTCGCGATCACGCAGGACCCCTTCATTATCTATAGCTCGAACGTCTTCGCCATCCTGGGGCTGCGGGCGCTCTACTTCCTGCTGGCGGGCGCGCTGCCCTACTTTCGCTACCTGAGCGTGGGGCTTTCGATTGTGCTTGCGTTCATCGGCGTGAAGATGCTGGTGGCGAAGTGGGTGCACCTCTCGACGGCACTTTCGCTGGGGATTGTGTGCGCCGTGCTGGCCGTGTCGGTGATTGCCTCGCTGGCCGCTGCGGCGGCTGAAAAGCGCGCCCTGCGGAAGGCGAAGGCCAAGGAACCGCCGCCCGACCCGTTTGAGGTGTGAGATGTCGGCGATTCCCCGCCTGATTGCAGAGCTCTTCGACGATGACCCGGCCTTGCGCGAGGCCGCGGCGGCGAAGCTCTACGAACTCGGCGTGGAGCTGAGCGATACCGTGGCCGACGCCTGGCGGATGGATGCGGAATTCGCGTCACTGCAGGTGGGGCCGCCGACGGTGGGTGTGGCCGTGTGGCCGCACGACTTTGAGAGGATCCGGCTGGCGTGCGGTAAGCCGCGGCTGGCCGCCGTGCCGCCCGACCAAGATGCCAAGGAATTTGAGCTGCACCTGGGCAAGGCGCGGCTGGACATCTTGACGAGCGAGGGACAGCCGGGAGCAATCGCTGGTTTTCTGGAAAAGTTTGGCGAAGGCATCCAGCAGGTGGAATTGCCGGTAAGCGATGTGGGCCGAGCAACGGAGATTCTTTGGACGCGGTTCGGGGTTAAACCGGTCTATCCCCAAACGCGAGCCGGGGCCGACGGGACGCGAGTCAATTTCTTTCTGGCCGCGAACGCGGACGGGAAAAAAGTGTTGGTTGAGTTGGTCGAAGAGGCGGGGCGATGAGGCAGAGGGATTCTTCAGGCCGACCGAGTCGGCCCTCAGAATGACAACGCGGGGCGCTGGCGGGGCGGGGCAAGCCCGCCGCTAGGACTGGAATTCGCGGCAGGCGGTCCAGGCGCGCAGGAGCTCGGCGACGCTCCAAGCCTGAGCGATGCAGCCGCGCGGCGTGAAGGGCGGGTCGCCATCGAAGATTTCGGCGATGGTGCCCAGGCCGTGCAGGCGCATTTGGTGGGGCACAGATTCGAGAAACGATCGCGCCAGCGCTGGATCGCGATAGACCCGCAGGTGAGCCAGGACAAAGGGCCCCAGCAACCATCCCCACACAGTCCCCTGATGGTAGGCGGCATCGCGCTCGCGCGGTGAGCCGCCGTAGTGTCCAGTGTAACCCGGCTCGACGGGGGCCAGGCTGCGGAGACCGTGCGCGGTGAGCAAACTGCGCGCGCAGGCGTCCACCACGGCCTTCTGCTGCTCGGGAGTGAGCGGGCTTTCAGGCAGCGAGACAGCGAAAATCTGGTTGGGCCGCAGTGCGGGGTCGTCGCCTTCGGGGCCGTCCAGCACGTCGAAGCAGGCCTGCCGGGACTCGTTCCAGAAGCGCTGGAAGCTGCCCAGCGCGCGCTCGGCCATGCGCTGATAGGCGGCCGAGGAGCGCATCACCTGTGGCGCAAATTTCGCCATCGCGGCCAGCGCGTTGTACCAGAGGGCGTTGACCTCAACAGGCTTGCCGATGCGCGGAGTCACCACCCAATCGCCCACCCTGGCGTCCATCCAGGTGAGCTGCACGCCGGGTTCGCCGGCATAGAGCAGCCCGTCTTTGGGATCGACGTGAATGTTGTACCGCGTGCCGGCGAAGTGGCAATCCACGATGTCGGCCAGCGTGGGATAGATCTCCTGGAGGAAGGGGAGATCGCGCGTGGCGTTGAAGTACTCGCGCACAGCCTGGAAAAACCAGAGCGTGGCGTCCACGGTGTTGTACTCGGGCGTTTCACCGGCGTCGGGGAAGACGTTGGGCAACATGCCGCGGTCCACGAAGCGCGCGAAAGTGAGCAGGATCTTGCGGGCGACCTCGGGACGGCCGGCGGCGAGCGTCAGGCCGGGCAGAGCAATCATCGTGTCGCGGCCCCAGTCGCCAAACCAGTGGTAGCCGGCGATCACCGAGCAGGCGGCAGGGTCATCCGTGAGCGGGCGGGCGACGACGAACTGGTCGGCCGCCAGAATAAGCTGGCGCGCCCAGGCAGGCGAGTCCATGGCCGCCTGAGGATGGGCGGCCACCCAGTGCTCCAGCAGAGTCTGTTCACGTTGTGAAGCGGTCTCACAGGCGGCGCGGCCATCGAGATTCGGAGATTCCTCAGTAGAAAGAACAATCGTGAGCGCCTGACCGGGCTCCAGCCGCGCGCGAAACGTTCCGGCGTGGAGGTGGTCTTCCAACTCGTCGAGGCCGCGGTAGTGCTCCAGGGTAAGGGTGTAGTTGCGGTACCAGTCGTGGACAGGCTCGGCTGTGGCGCGATCGCTCAACAGGTATAACGGCACGGCGCCATCGAAGGCGCGAACGCGCAAGCCGCGCTCAACGGGCTGAACGTCCATGCGCCAGTCGCCGGCGTGGGTGGTGGAGTGGTAGTCGCGGTAATTTACGAGCGCTTTGATTTCGAGATCCATCGGCGTGCCGGCGCGGATCACGTCGTAGCGGACATAGGTGGTGTTGGCTCCGTGCTTCATCCAAACGCGCTTTTCGAGCAGAGCGTCAGCACAGGCATAAGTCCAGACCGGCGTGGCGCCTTCGAGGCGGAAGCGATCGAGGTGGAAATAGCCCACCGGGTCCGCGTAGCCGCCGGCCCAGCGGTTGGTGGCCAGCGCGTAGCTGGAGCCGAGATAACCGGCCGTCTCATCGAGCTTGGAGACGAGCAGGGTGCGGCCCAGCGGCGGCCTGAGCGCGGCCATCAGCAGGCTGTGGTAGCGGCGGGTCAAGTTACCGGCCACGGTGCCGGAGGCAAAGCCGCCGATGCCGTTGGTGACGAGCCATTCGCGCTGCTCGGCGGTTTCGAGTGTGCCGCAAATTTCGCGCCCGAAGTCCACCAAAAGCGCTTCCGCAGCGCCGGGACCTGCGGTGCTGCGGGACGGAGCGGGTTGGGCACTGGAGCTCATGACTTTCTCCATCACGACCGGCCGTACACGGGGATGGCCGCGCCACGGATGACGCGGGCGTCCTCCGAACACAGAAAGCGGACGACCCGGGCAATCTCTGCGGGCCGGGGCCACTTGGAAAAGTCGGCCGAAGGCATGGCCTGGCGATTGGCCAGTGTGTCAAAAATGCTGGGGACGACGGAATTGACGTTGATCTCATACTGCGTCACTTCGTCGGCCAGAGAATCGAACAGCGCGAGCGCGGCCGCCTTTGAGGCAGAATAAAGTGCGGCTCCAGGGGAATGGCCGTAGCCGGCTTTTGACGCGACGTTGACGATCCAGCCGCGGTTCTTGTGGATCATCGCGGGCAGGACCGCACGGGCCAGAACGAAACTGGCCTTGAGGTTGAGGGCCATCATCTGATCGTAAACCTTCGCGTCGGTCTCCCAGAGATTCGTTCCGCCGGCATAGCCGCCGACGGTATTCACCAAAATGTCCAGCCAGCCGTGCTCGGCCAGGAGGCGCTCGACGAGCTGCTTTGCGGCAGCCTCGTCGGTGACATCCACGGTTGCACCAAAAAGGCGGGACTTCACCTTGCCCGCCTCCGCGGCCAGAGAATCATACTCCGGCTGCTTGCGATAGGTAACCACGACGCGCGCGCCGGCCAGGAGAAACTCCAGCGCAACGGCGCGGCCCAGGCCGCCCGTGCCGCCGGCAACGAGGGCGATGCGATCGGAAAGATTCATAACAAACGAACGAGCCCGTTAACGGCGCGATGCAGGCGCAGCGGCCACCTGATTGGCCGCAGCGCGGGTGCGGTAAACCTCGTTCTGCTCGATGAGCTTGGCCACGACGCCGGTCCAGCCGGTCTGATGGCCGGCGCCGAGGCCGGCACCATTGTCGCCGTGGAAGTATTCGTTGAACAGGATGTAGTCGCGCCAGTGCGGGTCGGTCTGGAATTTTTCAATGCCGCCGAAGACGGGCCGGCGCCCCCTTGCATCGCGGAGGAAAATGCGCGTCAAACGGTGGGAGAGTTCGGCGGCCACTTCCCAGAGGTTCATGTACTTGCCGGAACCGGTGGGGCATTCGATGGTCAGGTCGTTGCCGTAATAGTGATGGAATTTCTGGAGCGCCTCAATCAGCAGGAAGTTGATGGGGAACCAGACCGGCCCGCGCCAGTTGGAGTTGCCGCCGAAAAGGCCGGTGGTGGACTCAGCCGGCTCGTAGTCCACACGGCTGTGCATGCCATTGGCCTCGATCATGTAGGGGTGCTGCTTGTGGTAGCGGGAGATGGAACGGATGCCGTGAGGCGAGAAGAACTCGGACTCGTCGAGCATGTAGCGAAGCACGCGGCCGAGCTGGCTGCGGTTCACCAGTGAAAGCAGCCGCCGAATGCCCCGCGGCGAGCGCTGCGTCATTTCAAGGTGCTGCGGACATTCCGGCGTGTTGTCCAGGAACCACTGCATGCGGCGCTTGAAGCCGGGGAACATATCCACGATCTCGGGCTCGAGCGTCTCCACAGCCAGCAGCGGAATCAGGCCGACCAGCGAGCGCACCTTGAGGAAGCTGGTCTGTCCGTTGGGGAGGTGGAGCACGTCGTAATAGAAGCCGTCCTCCTCGTCCCAGAGCGAGATGCCTTCGCCGCCGAGGTTGTTCATGGCCCGGGCGATATAGACAAAGTGCTCGAAGAATTTGCTGGCCACGTCTTCGTAGGCGGGATCCTCGCGGGCCAGCTCACCGGCGATGGCCAGCATGTTCAGGCAATACATCCCCATCCAACTGGTGCCGTCGGACTGCTCGAGGTGGCCGCCGGTCGGTAGCGGGGCGGAGCGGTCGAAGACGCCGATGTTGTCCAGTCCCAGGAAGCCGCCCTGGAAGACGTTCATGCCGTCCGGGTCCTTGCGGTTCACCCACCAGGTGAAGTTCAGCAGGAGCTTATGGAAAATCTTTTCGAGGAAGGCGCGGTCAGCCTTGCCGCGGATGCGCTTTTCAATTTTGTAAACGCGCCAGGCGGCCCAGGCGTGGACGGGCGGATTGACGTCGCCAAAGGCCCACTCGTAGGCGGCCAACTGACCGTTGGGGTGCATATACCATTCGCGGAGCATCAGGATGAGTTGCTCTTTGGCGAAGTCGGGATCGATCTGCGCGAGCGGGATGCAGTGGAAGGCCAGGTCCCAGGCAGCGTACCAGGGATACTCCCACTTATCGGGCATGGAGACGACGTCGGCGTTGTAGAGGTGCATCCACTCCCGGTTGCGGCCGCGCTTGCGCTCGGGAGGGGGCGCAGGTTGAGCCGGGTCGCCATCGAGCCACGCGCGGACGTCGTAGTGAAAGAACTGCTTGGACCAGAGCATGCCGGCGAAGGCCTGGCGCTGGACGCTGCGGGCGTCTTCGGAAAGGCCCATCGGGGTGCGCCTGGTGTAGAACTCGTCGGCTTCGGCAATGCGCGCGCGGAAGATATCTTCGAAATCTTTGCCGAAGGATTTTGCGGAGGGCTGCTGATCGGAAAAGCGCAAGCCAAGCGCGACGCTGGCGCCAGGCTCTATCCGCGCGCGAAAAACGGCCGCAGCCTTGGTGCCGGTGGCGGCGGGGTTTACGGCGGTGACGTCGCCACTGACGATGAAATTGTTGATACCGTCCTTCACGTAAGGCGTCGGGTTGGGCGAGCCGAAGAGGCGCTGGGAGTTGGTCTCGTTTTCGGTGAAGAGCAGCTCGGGCGAGCCATCGCAGGCCAACCAGCGCTTGCCGTACATCTGGTGCTCGCATTCGATGGCGTTGCCGGCCGGGGAAGCAATCTGGGCGAGGCGCGGTTTGTAGTCCTCACGGCCCCACGACCAGGTATTGCGGAACCAGAGTGTGGGCAGCAGGGAGATCTCTGCGGCTTCAGGGCCGCGGTTGTGCGCAGTGATGCGGACCAGGATGTCTTCCGAAGAGGCCTTGGCGTACTCGATGAAGACCTCGAAGTAACGATCCTCGTTAAAAACTCCGGTATCGAGCAGCTCAAACTCCGTGGCCTGGCGGCCGCGGCGGCGGTTTTCTTCCACCAGCCGGCCATAGGGGAACTCGGCCTGGGGATACTTGTAGAGGGCTTTCATGTAGGAGTGCGTCGGCGTGTTGTCGAGGTAGAAGTAGTATTCCTTGACGTCCTCGCCGTGATTGCCTTCGTTTCCAGTCAGGCCGAAGAGTCGCTCTTTCAGGATGGGGTCGCGGCCGTTCCACAACGCCAGGGCAAAGCAAATCCTGCCATGACGGTCGGAGATTCCGCCGATGCCGTCTTCTCCCCAGCGGTAGGCGCGGGAGCGGGCGTGGTCGTGCGGGAAATAGTCCCAGGCGGTGCCGTAGGCGCTGTAGTCTTCGCGGACAGTGCCCCACTGACGCTCGGAAAGGTACGGCCCCCAGCGCTTCCAGTGGACCTTGCGCAGGTGCGATTCCTCGAGGCGCTGCTCTTCCCGGGTGATGGTGTTCGATGTCATGCGAGTGCTCCCACCTATGGGCTTATCCCGGGGGAATTCTCCCCGGCTTCTTTGAAGGGCAGGCCCGGAACCTCGCGCAGAGGGTATACGGCCCCCCGGGCGACCCAGATGATACCCCAATCGCCGGGCCGGGCCACAGGGACTACCGACGCAGGTTTGGATGCAGGGGAAGGGCTTAGGCTTCAGGAAGTGTTTGGCTTATCGGGGCCGGAACTGGCGGCGGGCACATGGCGGAGTTAGCGAGTGTCCAGGGCCAGGCAGCGGGCAAAGGGAGATTCGTTGCGGAGCGCGTGATAGCAATTGATCAGAGCCGCGACGCCGATGCGGCCGGCGGGGGAATCCGGCGAGTCTTCCAGGCGAACCGTGCGACCACTGGCCCAGAGGAACATCTCCCTGCCCTGGGTGATTTCGGTGGTCAGGCGAACGGTCAGGTCAATGTCAGCACCCGGACGCAGGGGTTGGTCGAGGAAGAAGTAGACCCCGTTGCTGGAGATGTCTCTGGTAGTGCCCAGAGCAGAGCTTTGCCCGCTCTTCCAGATCATTACGGGTAAACTGACAGCAAACCTTCGGGTGCCGCGCCGTTCGTTCATATTCCCTCAGCCACGCGGCCACCTGCGAGAAGGAACTGCACCCGTTCGAGCACGTCTGCTGCCAAGCAGTTAACTTATTGAATATAAATATCTTACTGACCAGGGGTGGATTTAAGCATCCCCAGGGACGGCGCGAAGAGTTCGGTTTTGGTAATCAATCTCAGGTGAAAACACCAGAATTGCGAGGCAACGTGGACAGAAAAGAGTTGGCTGGGAGGCCTGGATTCGATTCTGGCTGGTTTCGCAACCTTCTGAGGCAATGCCAGCTAGCTTCTAAGTGACAGATGAAAGGCAAGTTAGCCTCTCGCTGTTAGTTCTCGCCGGTTCTCCAAAGTCTCGATGGTGCTCTCCAGAAATAGACACCAAAACGGCAAAGACATAGCTTCACTCAGCAAATCGAGCAAGTTGCGGTTGAGAAGGCACCGCGAGCGCAGCTCGCGAGAGTGCTCTATGGCACAAAAGCGATTCCGCCGACCATTGCTCTTGCGAGGAAAACTGCTACCAAGAGGATCGTGAAATCCGCCCAACCCAAGCCAAGACTTCGACTGCTCTCCGCGGGTTGCTTTCGACTGATTAACGTCCCAACCGCACCAAAGATCCAGAACGACGATTCGCCCACGCGGGCGACGGCAAAGGCCGAAGACATCGGTAGAAAGATCAGGATCGCGATCGCCGTCCCGACAATTGCAGGGAGTGCAACCATTCCGATCATTGCCTTGGCGCCGCTAACCCCCACGGGCACCCACTTGCGCAACTCCGTTCCAATGAGAAAGGAGAGGCCGCATAGTGACAGCAAACCCAGGAGACCCGCGCCGTAACGGACCGGCATTGGCAACTGAAATGCCAGGGCCAGGCTACTGAAATCTCCAACAAAGGGTGTCGACATTAGATTGCCGAAAAATGTGCCGATACCGAACCACGCGAGATACAGTAGCAGCAGTTCTGCGCGTGAGTCCTTCGCTTTCCTGTACGCAAACCAGCAAACAAGGCCAACACCTAGACAAAACAGAGGACCTGCTACACGGATGACCGCCCGTGCGTTGAGGGTTCCATCAGCTCGATCGAGATGCACGTACAAATGAAACAGCGTGGACGGCACTTTAAGAGCGTAGGCAGTCAGGGCGTGCGCCCACTCGTGCAGGATTCCGACTATCGTGTACGCCGCCGCGAACAGCACGATCGGCCGCAGCACCCAGGTGGTCCACTTCGTATGGCCAGCGTCAGAACTCCCGCTCAAATCTTTCACAGCTTCGTCGAGCGTAATGCGTTTTTCGTCCTGGAGGGACATTGCTTAACTCCCGCTACGGCTCTCTATTGCCGGGCAAGCACGACCTGTGCATCCACCTGGTAGATGTCCCGTAAGCCGTTACCCGGGCTGTGCAGCTTTTGCAACAGCTCCGCGTAGGTCAGGCGGCGATTCTGTGGCTGGTCGGCGAAGCCGCGAGAACTCGTGAAGAAGAAGTATTTCCCATCGGGCGAGAGTTTCGGCGAGAAATCCCACGCACTCGAGTTGATCTTGTTACCGAGGTTCGCTGGCGGCGACCAGACGCCGTCCTTTTGGAAGCTGATGTAAAGGTCAAACGCGCCGTGGCCTTCGGGCCTGCCTGCGGCGGCAAATATCAGGTAGCCCTCATCCGGTGCAATGTACGGCTCGACTTCGCTGGCGGGTGAATTGATCACATCGCCTAAGTTTTCCGGTTCCGCGTATTTCCCATCCACGAGTCGCGAGCGCCAAAGGTCTATGGCGCCTTTCCCGCCTGGGCGCGCCGAGCCAAAGTAGAGCGTCCCGTTCGCTGCCACAGTTGGGAACCACTCGTTTGTGGCGGAATTCACGACACCACCGAGATGTTGGAGTTCCCGCCAACCAGCCGGTGTGCGCTCCATCACCCAAATGTCCGTGTCTGTTTTCGGCTTGCCGTCGACAGGCCGCGTGGAGATGAAGAAGAACTTCGAGCCATCGGCGCTAATAAACGGGTCGGCGTCACTGTACTGTCCGGAAAAAGGAGCCACTTCAGGCGTCGTCCACTTCCCGGCCTCGAAACGCGAGACCACGATGGTCCAGAAATTGAACGAAGGGGTGTTCTTCAAGAAATAGAGGGTGTGACCGTCAGAGGTGAACTGCGGATGCGACTCATCGTCTGCTGTGGATATGACGCCCTCGGCAAAGAGCACGGGTTCGGGCAGTGCCACAGGCGCAGTGTACGGGTGCGTCTCGGGTCCACGCTGTCCGGTCCACGCGACCAAGACCCAACAACACAGCATCAGAGCGGCTATTCGGCCCCGCCCCGTACTTGATTGGCGACTTTGAAAGTCTAACTTCGTATGGCTAGCGTCAGAACTCCCGCTCAAATCTTTCACAGCTTCGTCGAACGTAATGCGGTTTTCGCCCTGGAGGGACATTGGATTGATCTTCTTCGCACATATTATCCCATTGTGAGGGAATATTTGAGCATGCTTCCGGGGATTAAATGCCAAGGCGAGGAAGTCGGTTGGCTGGGAGGCCTGGACTCGAACCAGGATAATCAGATCCAGAGTCTGATGTCCTACCGATTGAACGACCTCCCAGCCGAGGGAGGAAAGAAAAGCGCACCCTGTGTGACCCGGCGCGCCACTACTAATCTAATTCGGAAAGGGGAAATGGTCAACCGAAGGAAGGTTGTCAGCTTTCAGCTCTCAGCTTTCAGCGAAAGGAGCAGCGGGACGAAGCCGCCGCTAGAAAAGCTCAAAGGCCTAACGTCAGCCCACCTGCGGCGGCCGGGACATGAGCTACAACGGACGGCATCCATCTTCCGTGGCTACGGGAACAGGCGAGCGAGCTGGCCGGTGGAGCGATACAACTCAAGCTGAGCCTGCTGGCGGGCGAAGTCGGCGTCGAGGAAGGCCATCCACTTGTCGCTTTCCTCGAGGCGAGCCTTTTCGAGATCGCGCAGGCTGGCGCGGCCTTCGGTGAATTGGGCTTGGAGATTCGAAAGTGTGTCGCGGGCGAGCTGCAGCTCGAGCCGGGCGACTTCGCGTGCCGCATCAAGCTCGCGGGCGGAACGGGCCTGGCGGCGGACGTCCATCTCCAGAGCCGTGCGCTTGAGCTTGAGCTCCTGCTCGGCGGCAGAGAACTCGCTGCGAGCGAGGGCGACGGCAGCAGAGGTCTTCGCGCTGAAGATGGGGATGCTGATGCGCACGCCGGCGCTGACGTTATTGCGGACAAACTTGTTGAAGAAAACGTCATAGTCATTGAAGCGGCCGAGGACGCGGTAGTCCACCACGGCATCAATCGTGGGGAAGTAACCCCCGCGCTCGCCCTTCAGGCGGTGTTCGCGGGCGCGACGCTCGGCTTCGGCCTGCTTGAGCTCGGGGCTGTTCTGGAGCGCAAGGGCCACCAGCTCGCCGATGGGCTGCTCGGGAGGCAGGGGCAGCGACTGGGCTTCCACCTCAAGCGGAGCATCGGGTGCCAGGCCGGTGAGGTTGCGTAGGTCGGCGGCGAGCGCCTCCTCGCGGCCCTCGTATTGGGCGATGCGCTGCTCGACGCGAGCAGCAGAAAGCTGCGCGCGGGTGAGCTCGATGGGCAGCTCGAGGCCGGCGGCGAGGCGTTCGCGTGTGATGTCAACAATCTTTTGCGCGCTCTCACGCTCGCGGCGGAGCAGGTCGAGCGCGTGGCGTGCCTTGGCCAGCTCGAGAAAGGCGCTGGCCGCGCGGACGATAACGGCGTCGCGCGTGCGATCCACTTCGAGGCGCTGGCTGCCGGCTCGCTCTTCGGCGGCACGGAGCTGGCCGCGCACGGGCGGATTGAAGAGCGTCTGGATGTAGCTGAGGTTGAAGACCGAGGGCGCGCTGCCGCCGAGGAGCGGGAAGCCGTTGGTGTAGGCCGCGCCGGTGCCGGTGTAGAGGTTTGGCAGGAACTGCGAGCGGGAAACGCCGGCGGTGTTTTCGGCGACGGTCTGGCGAATGCGCGCGAGCGCCAACTCGCGGCTGTTCTGGACGGCGAGTGCGACGGCGCGCTGGAGCGTGAGCTTCTCGCCCGGGCCGGGCGGCGCGGCGGGCACCTGTGCGAGCAAGGCCATCGGTGCCGCCAGCCACAGAATCATTGCGAGGAGAATCGTTCGATCAAGGTTACTCATGGCGCTTCCCTTCTCTGGCTATCGCCTGATGGAGTGGCCTCCGATTGTAGCGAAACATCGGGCCCCCAGTAGTCGAAATTGCCGTGGCGGGCTGCGGGACCCGACCGCGGCACCACGCGGTTACGATGCCCGTCGGCGCAGAAGATGTTGCACGAATGGGCGGCAGTCAAGGTATGATGCGCGGCTGGATTTTTTTGAGCCTGCAAGGGGGATTCGGGAATGTCTTTGGCACTTCTTCTGCTTCAGCAAGTGGCGCAATGGGACCCACACGCGGCCCACACCATGCCCAGCGGTCCGGACGAGTACTCGCTTCTGCTCCACCACGCGGCGGGGGTGATGGTGATCCTGCTGGGCATCTTCACCTACCTTGAGAAGAGCGAGCTGGGACGCCAGCGCTGGGTTCACTACTCCTGGCCAGTGGCGCTGATGCTGCAAGGGACGATCACAATGCTTTTCAGCGAGAACGGGCAGCTCTTCCCGTTTGACTGGAAGCGCTTTCTGCCCGGCCACGTCGGCATGCAGCACAAGATCTTTGCCGCGGTGGCGATTGTGCTGGGGCTGATTGAGCTCTTCCGCCGCACGGGGCGGCTGAAAAGCCGCGCCTGGCCGCACGTCCTAAACGCGCTGATGATCGGCGCCGGCGTCTTCCTGCTGATGCACCAGGGCCACGGCACGCCGCTGATTCACACGCAGCACCTGTGGATGGGGACGGAGATCATCGCCATCGGCGCGGTGAAAGCGATCACTGACTTCCAGGGCTCGAGCGGCTGGCTGCGCGTGTACGTGCTACCGGCGCTCTTCTTGGCCCTGGGCCTGCAACTGGCGCTCTACGTGGAGTAGCCGCCAACCGCCGCGCACAATTTGCCGTACGGATGGAAAGGACGACGAATATGTATGCCCTGATGCTGCTGCTCCAGGAAGCCCACGACATGCAGGACCACGCCGGGCACACCATGACTTCGATGCCCGACGCGATCTCGCTCTTTGACCACCACCTGGCTGGCGCGCTGTTGATCCTCTGGGCTGCGCTCGCTTACCTGGAGCAGAGCGAAGCCGCGCGGCACCGCTGGGTGAGTTACCTGGTGCCGCTGCCGTTGTTTCTGATCGGCGGGTTTCTGCTGATCTTCCGCGACGACGCCGACCCGTGGTTTCGCTGGCTGCTGGAAGGGCGGTTTGATCTGGAGCCGGTGCAGCACAAGCTGTTTGAATCGCTGGCGATTGTGCTGGGCTTCATCGAGCTGTTCCGGCGGACGGGCACGCTGAAGAGCAAAGCATGGTCACAGATCCTGAACGTGCTGATCCTGGGCGGCGGAATCGCCCTGCTCTTCCACTCGGGGCCGCACAACCCCATCATCCACATCCAGCACCGGTGGATGAGCGTCGTGGTCCTTACACTTGCCCTGACGAAAGCCGTCTCTGACCTGGGCTGGGGCGGGCGTTGGGTGCGCGTGTATGCCGTGCCGGCGCTGCTGCTCACGCTGGGGCTGCAGTTTGCGCTCTACGTGGAGTGAAAAAGCGTTCAGCCTTCAGCCTTCAGTTGTCAGTGAGGATACAGGGAAATCCACCCGCCTGAAGACCGTCGTTTCCCAATGGAAGACTGGCCGCGCGAAGCCGCCGCGAGATCAAATATCTGCTATTCGTAGCGAAGGGATTCGGTGGGAGCAAGCTTGGCGGCGCGATTGGCGGGGAGATAGCCGAAGAGGACGCCGGTCAAGCAGGTGACGAAAAACGCCAGTAGGACCGACACCCAGGAAACCGGCACGCGCAGTCCGCCGGGGAGCAGCGGGCGAACGATTACCGGGATGGCTACGGCAATCAGGATGCCGACCACGGCTCCGGTGCCGCTGATGATGAAGGCCTCGAGCAGAAACTGCCAGAGGATTTCGCGGCGGGGCGCGCCAATGGCTTTGCGGATGCCGATTTCGCGGGTGCGCTGGGTGACGGTGACGAGCATGATGTTCATGATGCCGATGCCGCTGATCAGCAGGGCGATGAAGCCGATGACGAGCAGGACTACGCTCAGCGCCAGCGCGATTTTCTGGGCGGTTTCAAGCAGTGCGGCAAGATTCTCGACACGATAGACGGCCTCAGCGCGGTGGCGCTCCGCGAGGAAGCGCTCGAGCTGGCGGGTGACCACGGGCACGTCGTCGGGCGAGGTGGCCTGGACGTAGAGCACGCTGATGAACTCGCTGCCGGTGTAATACTTGATCAGCGACAGCGGGATCATCACCGTTTCGCGCTGGATCTCCGAGGTGCCGAAGGTGGAGACACGCTCGCGAAACACTCCGACGACGGTAAAGCTCAACTCGCCGACGCGGACGCTCTGACCGACAGGGTTCTCAAAAGTGAAAAGCAGTTTGGCCAATTCCTCGGTGATGACACAGACCTTGCCGCGCGCAGCCATGTCGCCGGCATCGAGGCCGCGACCGCGCAGGATGAGCAGGTTGCGGATGCGCTGGAACTCCTCGGTGACGCCCACGAGGCTGATCGGATGGACTTTGCCTTCGGCAACGATCGAACGACCCAGGCTGCGCGTTCCCGCGGCGGCCACCACCTGGGGACTGCTGCGCCGGATGGCCTCGAGATCAGCCATTGAAATCTCGTCGGAAAGGGCCGTCGTTTCCTGCGGGCCGGCGCGGACGAGCTTGGCGTAGACGATATTGATGCCCACACCTTCGATCAGGGCGATGATGTATCGACGGCCGGTGAGCGAGATGGTGGCGACCAGCACGATGCACATGCTGCCGATGATCACGCCGAGCATGGTCAGGGCGGCCCGGACTCGATTGGCGCGCAGGGCATCGAGCGCCACCATCCAGGTCTCGTTACGGAGCATGGCGGCCATGGCTGAAGACTATAGCAAACCTCTCATGCACATTTCGCTACCATCGTTTGACGAGGGCCCGCCGCACTCGTTAGAAAGGACCGCGGCATCGCCGCCACCTAGCCTGAGCTGGCCAACATCTGGAGAGAGCAGGTGCGTGCGCGCGACAAATGGAAACAGTTCCAGCTGGAAGACTTCCGCCGGCTAAAGAAGCAATATGGTGTCACGTGGGTGACCGTGGAGCGGCCGGGAGTGGCGGGACTGGAGTGTCCGTATGCCAATGAGGCGGTGATGGTGTGCCGGGTGGAATGACAGACTGTAAGCTTACTGGCGTGCTAAGGACTGGCGCCTGGGGCAGAGATTGCGGACTATAAAGGTAGTAGGGGCCTATAACGGGGAATATCAGAATTCCGGAAAGACATTCCGGACCGGATGTCAGGTTGAGGAGGCGTCTGTGCGCGCCTCTTGACCCGGCGCGGGTTTGGACTGGACTTGCGTGCGTACAATTAGCATGGCGCGTTGCAGACGGCCAATTGCGCGTTAATCGCACACGACTGCGCTGCCAGCGAGGGCCGCGCCCATCCGGAGTCAGAGAAAGAAGGGGAACACACCATGCAGGCACACCTCGGCGGGAGGGGAGATCCAGCGCAGCGCGGGATCAGGCAAGGAGGCTATCGACTCGACGCCGCTCTGGAAACCACGGCAGCACGACGCAGACCAATAGGATCAGGAAAGGGTCCAGGGAATGCCGGTAGCGCTCATTCGCATGCGTGACGTAGTAAACCAGCGGATACATAAGCAGGATTGCAGTGAGCAGCTCCCAGCCGGGGCGCCGGGCGCGGACGACGGCAGTTAGTCCGGCGACGGCCAGCAGTACCAGTAGGCTGCAAAAGACGATGCTGGCTGCGTAATACGGCTGCGCGAGGAGCGTTCGCGGCCGGACGTCCCATGCCCCTGTCCAAAAACTTCCGGCATGTCGCAGCATCTGCATCAGAAACGCCCCGGGATGTGCGGTGATGACATCCAGGGCCTTGACCTTTTTTTCGGCCATGTAGGAAATCTCGCCGAGCTGCATCATCCGTTGCAGTTCGTGCCGGTTGCGAGTCGGATGCACCGTCATGTCCCGGTAATATTCGGTATTGCCGGAGTTGCCTACATGCAGTTCCAGCCCGAGACCGGATCGCAAGAAAACGAACTGGTGAAAGACCACGTAGTTCCGCACCAGCCAAGGGCTGATCACCGCCACCGCGGCCAGAAAGGCCAGGGCTACCAACCGCGCGCGCGGCATCCACGGCCTGGGCGATTTCCAGAGCAGCCATCCGAAAAGCAGCGCAACAACGGTCAGCGCAGACGTGTGCGTCAACACCAGCAACCCGCTCAGAAGCCCAAAGCCGAACCAATGGATGGCACGCTGCGATGGCTCCAGTCCCAGTCGTAATGCTGCGAGAAACGCAAGGCTCACGAGAAAGCTGGCCAGCGCGGCTTCTCCCGAGCGCGGCATGGAAAGCACGATGGCATACGGGAATAGCGCCCAAGCCCACGCCGCTCGCATGCCCAGTTCCGGGCCAACCCAGCGCGATGCAAGAAAGAACAGAACTACGCACACAGCCGCGGAACTCAGGCTATTGAAGAGCAACACGGCCGCCAGCGCCGCTCCCGAATCCAGACCCAGTAAGCGGTAGGCGGTTCCGCGAATGAAAGGAAAGACGGGCGCAACCCACGCCGTCGGGCCGGTAGGAAAATCGTGGATGGGATCACTGAAGCCGCGGCCCATCGCCACGGCTCGCGCAATCTCCACGGCCTCAGTGCGATCGCCGATAACGTCCACAAACAGCAGGCTGATGAGAACCCGCAGCAACACGGCGACAAGAAACACCAGCCGCAAGCGGCGCCAATCTAAGTGGGAAGGCATCGCCAATCTATGGGCAGAACCTAACGCCAAACGCCATATGATAGAGATGATGGCCAGGATCGTCAATCAGCGCTCCGGGTACCGCCAACC
>CAZHLD010000022.1:0-43792 GCA_964533185.1 uncultured Acidobacteriaceae bacterium
GGGCGGCAAATCTCTGAAAATCAGGAGAACTTCGCGCGCGGAAATACCAAATTGCAGAACCCGATGTTTTTCGTGGCCAACACCGAAGAGCGGTTGGCAAAGAATCATCCGCTGCGAGCGATCAAGCGTCGTGCGGATGAAGTGCTGGTGCAGATGGGGCGCGGGTTCGATGCGGCGTACAGCGAACAGGGCCGCCCGTCGATCCCGCCCCGAGGCGCTGTTGAAGGCGCTGCTGCTGCAGGCGCTGTACCCGATTACGTCGGAGCGCCAGCTGGTGGACGCGATCAACTGGAACCTGCTGTACCGCTGGTTCTGCGACTTGGACCCGGACGCGCTGGTGTGGGACGCGACGACGTTCACCAAGAACCGCGAGCGGTTCGAGCAACACGGGCTGGTGCAGGGGTTCTTCGAGCGGGTGGTGGCCAGCGCGCTGGTCGAGCAGTACGCGTCGAATGATCACTTCACCGTGGACGGATCCCTGATCCAGTCCTGGGCGTCGCTGCAGAGCTTTCGGCCGCAGGACGAGAGGCGAGACGAGCCTCCCATCGAAGGCGGCAGCAACCCGTCGGTGGACTTTCGCGGGGAGAAGCGCACGAACGAAACGCATCAGTCCACCACCGATCCCGAAGCGCGGCTGGCGCGGAAGAGTAAGCGCACCGGGGCGCTGCTCGCTCACAGCGGGCACGTGCTGATGGAGAACCGCCACGGGCTGTGCCTGCAGATCGGCGTGGCAGCGGCGGACGGACACGCGGAACGCGACCTGGCCGAGACGTTGTTGCGGCGCTTCCGGCGCCGGCATTGGCGCAAGCCCAAGACGCTCGGCGCGGACAGCGGTTACCAGGCCGGTGAGTTCCTGCACACGATCGAGGCGAAGCTGCGCATTACCCCGCACGTGCCGATCTCGGCAGAGCGCGTGACGAGCCCTGGCTGGGAGGGTGACGCGCGACGCCGGATGCTGCGGCGGATGAAGACGCTCGGCTACCAGGTCAGCCAGCGAGCGAGTAAGAAAATCGAGCAGTTCTTCGGCTGGGCGAAGCAGTCGGGCGGGCTGCGCAAGGCGCGACATGTGGGCCGTTGGAAGCTCCAGCAGGTGGCCTACCTGTGGGCCGCGGCTTACAATCTGCTCCGCCTGGCGCACCTGGAACAGCGGGGAGCTGCAATCTAGCGGGGAAACGATGCTCGCCGGACGGAATGCGAACGCAGAACAAACCGGAAACGGGATCGACTCACTCTCCTCGCCCCTGCGTTGCAAGGTTGCCATCATGAAATTCGAAAAAATCAAACGTTCTTCAGCACCCTGTTAGGAGGAGCTAAATCAAGTTGACTCATACAACCCTGCAAAGGGTGCCTTCTGAGTGATCTTTGCATTGGTCCCCGATGAAGAGCCGGGACCCAACTCGTCATGTTCGAGCATGCCGTGAAATGTATCAGGGACAGAGATTAGCCCGCATTTCTCACAAGATTGTGAGTCAAAATCGAATAAGTCCCGTGTAATCGGTGACTTACGATAGGTTTCTTTGTCTGCCCGAACTTTGCACTGTGTCGAAGCGACTCGAAAGCGAACCCGCGAAAAGCCGCATTAAATCTACTCCTGCATAATCCCATGCGGTCTTGTGGGAATTCCGGGTTAGACGGAAGGGCGTCCGACCCCCGGAGGGCCTTTTCCCCTCCCCCAGGGTGAGCGAAACACGCCTTCCCGGCTTCCGCACAACTTGCTATTCCTCATCCCATATTGAACACCCATCTACTTTGATACGGTCGGCGGTGGATCGTTCGGTGCTGGATCGGCGGTTGTGAGGGTCGGCGCCGAGTTGTTCGGTATCAGATTCGTTGGCGGAGTAATGACTTGAACGGGAGGGCCCCAGCAATGGTGCGTTGGATCATTGGTTCGTTCCTGACCCCTCGATTCCTTGTAGTTGTTCTGGCCGGGGTGCTGATGGCCTTCGGAATCGCCCAACTTCGCAGCATGTCGATGGACGCTATTGCGCAGCAAAGTCTGACTTCTGTTAAAGAGTTCGAGGACTTCGACTCCAGGAATTTCGACCGTTCGACCCACATCGACAACAAATGGTTTCCCCTGAAGCCGGGGACGCAATTCGTCTATGAGGGGTTCACGATCGAGGAGGGTAAGCGTGTTCCTCATCGCGTGGTGTTCACCGTCACCGACCTCACCAAGGTGATCAGCGGTGTACGGGCGGTTGTCGCTCATGATTCGGACTACAGTGGAGGTGAGCTGGCGGAGGCGGAGATTGTCTTCTTCGCGCAGGACAACGAAAGCACCGTGTGGCAGTTGGGCGAGTACCCAGAGGAATATGAGAACGGAAAGCTTGCCGGAACCCCAGCTTGGATCCACGGAGTTCAAGATGCGAAAGCGGGGATCGCCATGAAAGCAGAGCCGCGGATGGGGACGCCCAGTTACTCCCAGGGGTGGGCACCCGCGGTCAGTTTCATGGACCGCGGGGCGGTGGACCAGGTGGGCCAGAAGACCTGCGTTCCCTTGGACTGCTACGAGAATGTTTTGGTGATCGACGAGACCAGCAAGCAGGAGCCAGGAGCCCACCAGTTTAAGTACTATGCCCGCGGCGTCGGCATTATTCGAGTCGGCTGGAAAGGTGCGGGAGAAAAGACGAAAGAAACCCTGGACCTGGTCAAGGTAGAGCAGCTCGGGCCACAGGCCCTGGCGGAGGCTCGTGCGGCCGCGCTGGACCTGGAAAAGCGCGCCTACAAGATCAGCAAGAACGTGTACGTTCACACGCCACCGGCGGAGCACACGCCTGGCGCAAAAGGCCAATAGGAGTCCACGGCAAGGGAGGTCAGCTATGGTGCGTTGGATTGTTGGGTCTAGCCTGAAGCTTCGGCACGTGGTGGCCGCACTGGCGGCGTTGCTGCTAGCCTACGGCCTCACGCAGCTTGACCTTGACAAGATGCCCGTGGATGCCTTGCCCGAGTTCTCGCGGCCGTATGTGGAAATTCAAACCGAGGCCCTGGGGCTTTCCGCCGAGGAAGTGGAAGCGATGATCACCACTCCCCTGGAGGCGGACATGCTCAACGGGACGCCGTGGGTTGAGGAAATCCGCTCCATGTCGCTTCCCGGCCTGTCGTCGATCGTTCTCATCTTCGAGAAGGGGACCGACATCATGCGCGCCCGGCAGGTAGCGCAGGAGCGCCTCATAGAGGTGTTTGCGCTGCCGAATGTGTCGAAACCGCCTGCTATGATCAATCCCCTCTCCTCAGCCGGCCGGCTCATGGTGATCGGGTTGACCTCAGACAAACTGTCCCTGATCGAAATGTCGGTGCTGGCCCGCTGGACGATTCTACCCCGCTTATTGGGCGTACGCGGCGTGGCCAATGTCTCCATTTGGGGCGAGCGTAAGTGGCAGTTGCAAGTACAAGTCGATCCAGAACAATTACAAGATAAGAATGTTACGCTGATGCAAGTCATCAAGACCGCTGGCAACGCGTTGTGGGCATCGCCATTGAGCTTTCTAGAAGCCTCGACGCCTGGTACTGGCGGATGGATCGACACCCCCAATCAAAGACTCGGGATCCGGCACCTCCAGCCCATCAGAAAGGCGGAAGAGCTGGCCCAAGTGACCATCGAGGGCGCCCCATCGAAGCGCCTGGGTGATGTGGCCAGAGTAGTAGAAGACCATCAACAGCTCATTGGGGATGCCATCGTTAAGGACGCTCCCGCGCTCATGTTGGTCGTTGAGAAATTTCCATGGGCCAATACGACGGAGGTCACGGAGGAAGTGGAAGAGGCTCTCGCGGCGCTGCGCCCTGGTCTGTCCGGACTGGACATGGACCCCACCCTCTTTCGGCCGGCGACCTTCCTCGAACGGGCGATCGAAAATCTCAGCATGGCGATCCTCATTGGTGCCGTTCTGGTGTTTCTGATGCTCGGCGCCTTTCTATTCAACTGGCGCACCACGTTGATCAGCACCGTGGCGATCCTGGCGTCTGCGATCGCGGCCGGGACAGTGCTCTACGTGCGTGGAGTTCCGACCAATCTGATCACTATTGCAGGCCTCATGTTGGCTCTCGGCGTCATCATCGACGACGCGATCGTCGACATAGAAAATATTGTGCGACGCCTCCGCCAAGAACGTGAAGCGGGAGGCGGGAGGTCGGCTGCGACCATCATTTTCGAGGCTGCAGTCGAGATGCGCAGCCCTATCCTCTACGCGACGATCATCATGTTGCTGACTATCATGCCGGTCATGTTCCTGGAGGGCGTGCAGGGCTCGTTCTTTCAGCCGCTCGCTTCCTCTTATGTGCTGGCGGTGCTCGCCTCCCTGGTGGTTGCGATGACAGTCACGCCGGCGCTGAGCCTGTTGTTCTTACGCAAAACCTCGCTCCAGGCCGGTGGTTCTCCCGTCAGTGGCATGCTGCGCGCTATCTACAACGCGCTGTTTGCGTGGGCCGCCCGCAGACCGCGCCCGGCCTTCGTAGCAGTCTGCGCCATCCTCGTTGCCGGCCTTGCATCTATACCATTGCTCCGTCAGGAGTCACTGCTTCCGAACTTCAAGGAAACGGATCTGGTGGTTCGCTGGGAAGGCAGTTCGAGCGCTTCCCATCCGGCAATGAGCCGAATCACAACTCTGGCCAGCCGCGAGCTGCGGTCCATTCCGGGAGTCCGCAACGTCAGCGCCCTTCTGGGGCGCGCCATAACGTCGGATAAGCGGTCCAATATCAATGCCGGCGAGCTTTGGGTGAGCATTGATCCTTCGGCCGACTACGACGCGACGGTGGCCTCGGTTAAGCAAGTGGTTGCCGGATATCCCGGTCTGTCTCCGGAAGTGCTGACCTATCTGCATGCAAAGCTAAGGGAGGAGCTGTCGGGAACAAGCGAATCCCTCGTCGTGCGCGTTTATGGCGAAGACACAAATATCATCCGCAAAAAGGCGGAGGAGGTCGAGAAGGTCCTGGCGAAGATCGACGGCGTCGTCGGTTCAAAAGTGCAGTATCCAAAAGAAATGCCAACTCTAGAAATGGAGGTAGACATCGAGAAGGCCAATCGCTTTGGCCTCAAACCCGGCGATTTGCGCCGAGCGGCGACCTCATTGGTCTCGGGAATTGTGGTCGGCAGCCTTTTCGAAGAACAAAAAGTGTTCGATGTGGTGGTGTGGGGCGCGCCCGAAACCCGCCACAATCTGACCAATATTCAAGAGCTTCTGATCAACACCCCCTCGGGCGGTCACGTCCGCTTGAAGGACGTGGCTGCCGTGCGCATCGTGCCGGGTACCACCGTCATCAATCGAGATGCCGTCGCGCGTCGCATGGATGTGA
The DNA here is from genome assembly GCA_964533185.1 of uncultured Acidobacteriaceae bacterium. Lineage (GTDB taxonomy): Bacteria > Acidobacteriota > Terriglobia > Acidiferrales > UBA7541 > CAZHLD01. The sequence goes on from CAZHLD010000022.1 coordinate 5,290, forward strand.
CGGCCAACGTGCATGGACGAGATCTCGCCGATGTCGCAGCCGATGTCAAAAGCGGAATCCAGCAGATCAACTTCCCGCTTGAGTATCGTGCAGAGCTGTTGGGAGAGTATGCGGGGCAGCTCGCTGCCCAGAAGCGCGTACTGACTTTTGCGATTGCCGCTGCCCTCGGGGTTTTCCTGCTCCTGCAGGCGTTCTTCAGGAGCTGGCGCCTGGCGACAGTCGTCTTCGTGACCCTACCCATGGCGTTGGTGGGCGGTGTGCTGGCGGCATTCTTGACCGACGGCGGCCTTCTTTCATTCGGTTCGATCGTTGGGTTCGTCGCGGTGTTGGGAATCGCTCTCCGCAACGTTTTCACGCTGGTGAGCCGCTATCGGCATCTCGAGCAGCACCATGGCGGAACCTCTCGCGCCGAGTTGGTCCAGCGCGGCACCCAAGAACGGTCTGCGCCGGTTCTGATAATTGTCCTAACAACAGCACTGGCCTTCTTGCCCCTGGTGCTGTTCGGCAACATTGCCGGCCTCGAGATCGTGCGCCCGATGGCCATCGTCGTTCTCGGTGGCTTGATGACAACCATGCTACTTACCCTGGTCGGTGTCCCCGCCATATACCTGCTTTTTGGAGCTGCCACAGAGCGAGACATTGACCTTGTTGAAGCGCTTCCGGCAACAGTAATCACTGAATTCAGGGAAATCACTGAGAAGGAAGACCAGGCTGTCACGTCGAGCAATCAGGAGACAAAGGCAAAAGCAAAGTCCGCCTCGGCATGACGAGATGAGAAGACGTCTAAATCGCCTTCCAACGGATGGACACACTTTCAGTTACTCAGTAGGAGGAAACAAGCGATGAAGCACAATGATCGATGGCTGGCTGCGGGCCTGATGATTGTCGGTCTGTCACTTACGGGGTGCCAACAACTGGCACGCACTCACGCCGACGAGTCTCCCGCTAAAGTTGTGCATATTGAAGGGTCGGAGTTTAGCCGTGTAACTCTAACGCAGAGGGCGATAGAACGGATCGCGCTCGAAACAGATCAGGTTCGTGAACAACGAGTCTCGCGCTCGGCCTCATTGCGGATGGTTGTGCCCTATTCTTCCTTGATATATGGCCCGCACGGCGAAACCTGGGTATACACCAGTCCCCAACCTCAAACCTTCGTAAGACATAAGGTCGATGTCGACTACATTGCAGGTGATATTGCGGTGCTGAAGGACGGTCCACCTGCCGGCACGGTTGTCGTGTCAGTTGGAGTGGCTGAGTTGTACGGTACCGAGTCTAAGGTTGGACACTGAACGGCGAAGGGACGCCTGCCATGATGCGTTGGCTGGTTGGAAATAGCCTGAAGTTTCGTTTCCTGGTGATCGCGATTGCCGCGGGAATGATGTACTTCGGCATCGAGCAGCTCCGCAAGATGCCCGTGGACGTCTTTCCCGAGTTCGCTCCGCCGCTGGTGGAGATCCAGACCCCGAGTGTCGGCCTTTCCTCTGCCGAAGTGGAGGCCCTCGTCACCGTCCCGCTGGAGCAGGCGCTCAACGGACTACCGGGGCTTGACATCATGCGCTCCAAGTCGGTCGAACAGTTGTCGTCGGTCAAAATGATCTTCAAGCCTGGTACCGACCTGCTGCGGGCTCGCCAGATGGTGCAAGAGCGCGTCGCACTGACAGTACCGACGCTGCCAAACTGGTCCGCGCCCCCTGTGATGTTGCCACCCCTTTCGGCGACGAGCCGAATCATGAAAATCGGGGTTTCGTCGAAAACACTGTCCGTGATCGACCTGTCGATGATCGGCTATTGGACCATCAGGCAACGCCTGTTGCGCGTACCCGGAGTGGCCAATGTCGCCATTTGGGGCGAGCGGCTGGAAATGCCGCAGGTGCGAGTGGTGCCGGAACTGCTGCAAAAGCACGGTGTCACTCTCGATGAGGTCATGACGGCAACATCGGATGCCTTGGACGTGGGTTTGTTCAAGTTTTCAGATGGACACCACGTGGGTGCCGGCGGGTGGATCGATACCCCCAATCAAAGGCTCCAAATCCGGCACGTCTTGCCCCTTATCCATAAGTCAGACGAAGTCACGCCGGATGCCCTGGCCAATATGCCCCTCGCCGTGAGGAATGGCCGGCAGCTGTATCTGAAAGACGTGGCCGAGGTGGTGGTGGATCATCAGCCGATGATTGGGGATGGCATCATTAACGATGGTCCTGGCCTTCTGCTCATCGTTGAAAAATTCCCCTGGGGCAACACGCTGCAAGTGACCAAGGGTGTGGAAGCGGCGCTCGATGCGTTACGCCCGGGTCTTCCCAATGTCGATATCGACCACACGATCTTCCGGCCGGCGACCTTCGTCGAAATGTCGATCGACAATCTCACCAAAGCGATGGTCATCGGTTGTGTTCTCGTGATGCTGATTCTCGGTGCCTTTCTTTACGACTGGCGTCCCACGTTGATCAGTTGCGTAGCGATCCCGTTGTCTCTGATGGCAGCAATGCTCGTGCTTTACCTGCGTGGGGTCACCATCAATACGATGGTTTTGGCGGGGCTTGTGATCGCCGTCGGTGTCGTCGTCGACGACGCCATCATCGACATCGAAAACATCGTGCGGCGCCTCCGTCAGCATCGCAAGGAGAAAAGCAACAAATCGCTGGCGAAGATTATTCTCGAGGCCTCCCTCGAGGTGCGCAGTGCCATCGTCTACGCGACGCTGATCGATGCGATGACCTTGCTGCCGGTCTTCTTCATGGAGGGCCTGTCCGGCGCGTTTTTTAAGCCGCTCGCCCTGTCGTATGCGCTGGCGCTGCTGGCATCCATGGTGGTCGCGCTGACGGTCACGCCGGCAATGGCCCTGCTTCTCCTGCGCAATGCGCCGCTCGAGGGCCGCGGTTCCCCGATCGTGCCGTGGCTTCAGATGAAGTACGAGGCGATTCTATCTCGCATCATCCGCACACCGCGGCCGGCCTACCTTACGGTCGGCGTCTTTGTACTTGCCGGAGTTGTGATCTGGCCACAGCTCGGGCAGTCCCTGCTGCCTTCGTTCAAGGAAAGGGACTTTCTGATGCACTGGCTGACCAAGCCGGGTACCTCCTGGCCGGAGATGAACCGGATTACCATTCAAGCCAGCAAGGAGCTGCGATCCATTCCGGGCGTGCGCAACTTCGGCGCCCACATCGGGCAGGCCCTGATCATGGATGAAGTGGTCGGCATCAATTTCGGCGAAAATTGGATTAGCGTCGATCCTTCCGTGGACTATGACAAGACAGTGGCCAGGATTCAGTCCACGGTTGACGGCTACCCAGGCCTGTTTCGCGACGTGCTGACCTATCTGAAAGAAAGGATCCGGGAAGTGCTGACCGGTTCTTCCCAAGCCATTGTCGTGCGCATCTATGGCCACGACCTAGAGGTCCTCCACCACAAAGCGACCGAGATCAGGGACTCTATCAAGGGGATCGAAGGCATTATTGACTTGCATGTTGAGCACCATGAGGAGATTCCGCAGATTGAAGTCAAGGTTGATCTCGCCCGGGCCCAGCGCTATGGAATCAAACCCGGCGATGTGCGACGGGCGGCGGCGACCATAGTGGCTGGCGAAGAAGCCGGCGACATTCTCCTCGGCAACCGGACCTACGATGTGCAGGTGTGGAGCATCCCCGAAGCGCGCAGTTCTCTAACCAATATTCGCGAGCTTCAGCTCGACACTCCGAGCGGGGGGCACATACAGTTGCAAGACGTGGCCGACGTGCGCATCGCTCCGACGCCGAATGTCATAACTCATGAAAACCTCAAGCGTCGTCTGGACGTTCGTGCCAACGTGCGTGGGCGTGATCTTGGTTCCGTCGTGGCCGACGTCGAGGCTCGCCTCGAAAAAATCGAGTTCCCACATGAATACTATCCGGAGCTGGTCGGAGAGTACAAGGAGCGGCGGGCAGCCCAAGATCGCCTGCTCGCCTTTTCGATCGTCGCTGCGATCGGGACTTTCCTCCTCCTGGTGTCGTCCTTCGGGAGCTGGCGCCTTGCGACTCTATCCTTCCTGACCTTGCCCTCGGCCTTAGTGGGCGGCGTGCTCGGGGCGTACGTAGGTGGCGGCATCATTTCGCTCGGTTCGCTGGTTGGATTTCTCACGGTGTTTGGAATTGCTGCGCGCAACGGCATCATGCTGATCAATCACTGTCAGCATCTTGAGCGGCATGAAGGCGAAACCTTTGGTCCCGCGCTGATCCTGCGCGGGGCACGGGAACGGCTTTCCCCGATTTTGATGACCGCATTAGCAACAGGACTGGCCATCGTGCCTTTGGTGATTGCCGGCAATATTCCCGGCCACGAGATTGAACACCCGCTGGCAGTCGTTGTTCTCGGTGGGCTGGTCACTTCGACGTTGCTCAACCTGTTCGTTGTCCCCAGCCTGTACCTGCGCTTTGGGTCCAGCCGAAAACCTGACACGCTGGGATCCCAATTGGCATGAGGCAGACTGGGGGATTGCGATGCGTTGCCACCATGCCATGAGAATCCTTCTCCTTCTGGCCATCCTGGCGATCTTGGCGGCTGTGTTCCCCGTCCAGTTGGCGAGTGTGGCGGCAGATGCAACCAGGGAGGAGCCCTCTGAGGAATGGGCCGGGGCGGGCTTTCCTCCTCCTTTTGTAGATCAGTCTTCTTCGTCCTCAGACCCGAAGGTTGGAGATCCGCAGGGCTCGAAAGCGGCTCAAGGGACAGACCCGAAGCAGGAGACGCCGGTGCAACCTACGTCTGCCGGTTCGCCAGGAGCTGCGAATTCAACCAATTCTGCCGTCACTGATTCCAAGTGGATCACGTTTAAACCCGGATTTCGCTTGCAGGCCCGTTACATCCACGATCGCGAAAGTGGCAAGAATGAATTTTTTGTCGCGAGGTTGCGACTGAAGGCCAACGGAGAACTTTCCCACGCCGTCAGATACTATACTGAATTCAAGATTGACAATTTGGGTCGGTCCGGGAGGAATCCAACGGCCGAACTCGAAAACGCCTGGCTTGAGTATACAGCTGCCCCAAACTTGGCTATTCGTGCAGGATTGTACGATGCGCCTTTTTCCAGAAACGCACTCACGTCAGATTCAAAACTTCTGTTGATCGATCGCAGTTTGATCAAAGACGCGCTAACCAGTGTGGGGTTTGCGGACAACACGACTGGCCTGCTCGGGCACGGACGACCTCTTAAGGGTCGTCTCGAGTATTCGCTAGGAATTTTCAACAATGAAAAGTTCAGGACAATCGGAGCTCCCGGCGCGCATCGGTCCGATTACATGATGCCGGCGGGACGGGTCGTCTTCCATTTCCTTTCTCCAGCCCCGCGAGGAGGGTACGCCGATTACCAAAGTTCCTACGTTGGGAAGGGGAAGAGGCTGTCCCTAGGGGCAAATTCTGCTTACCTCAGGAAGGCGCGCGACACCGTCAATGAATTTAATCTCTTGGGTTGGGGCACTGATCTCTTTTTCTCTACCGGGCCTTTCACGGTTGAGGCCGAGTACGATCGGTTGAGGAAGGAGCTGATTGGGGGAAATCCCGATATACAGGTTGATGGGTGGTATGTTCAAGCGGGTTACCTAGTGTGGCGACGTGTTGAGTTCGCTGCCCGGCACCAGCAACTCGATCCTAATGTGTTTGTCCCTAACAACAGATTACGGTGGACCTCTGTGGGTTCAAACATCTACTTCCGGGGACATAACGTGAAGATGCAGCTCGAATATACATTCAGGCGCGGGCCGGGGCAGGCCGTCAAAACCGATGTGCTGCAGATCCAAATGCAAGTTGATTTCTAACGAATACTCGAGTATCGGATTCTAATTTGGCAGTGCTTCCAGAATTGGGAGAATTGATGGATCTGCTTGACCACAACCGGATCGCCCTTCCAGTTTTGCACAGGTGTTGATCTTGGCGAGTCGGGCTCATTTATTGTACTGTTCTCGCCCCAAACGGAGTGATCCTCAGCTGGTACGATTGATACGATTGGGCAGAAAGCCCTGAGTGGCGGAGAAATGAGCTATCCAGGTAGTGATCGAAGACGTCACAAGCGTTTTGATCTCGTATCGACAGGGTCCAAATTGGCGAGGATTGAGCGCGGAGGTCGATCTCTGACGCTCAAAGACTGCGAGCTGGTCAACCTCTCCTTTGGAGGTATGTGCTTTCGCATAACCGAAGAGCTGGAGCCCGAAGCACAGTACGAATTCCTCATTGATCTTCGGGCGCCACTACAGGAGTTGATTTTTGTGAGGTCCAATATTCGATGGCTGCGTTCCCCCGACCTCCGTGGTTGGATGATCGGTGCTGCGATCGTGGAAAGTAGCAGGGCTTGGTTGGGGGAGTTTGATCAACACATTCAGTAGTCGCCGGATGTAGACGTAAGGTCCTTCCTGGGTAATCGGTTGAAGCCCAGCAGGCCGACCAGGAGCTTTGGATGCGTCGCGGAAAGATTCCCGCCGAGGCGGGTTCCCGTTCGCTTGACTCGATGCGTGTCGTGGTTGAGCGTTCCGAGCTTGCCAAGTGGTATGCGTTAACGCGATGGGATGGATTCATATTGTCGCAGAGCTCTGGAACGATTGGCGAAGTGTTGGCGGAATGTCAAAGCATTGCCCCGTGCGTGCTCGTCGTTAGTCAGGAATCACTTGAGAAGCTTGATGCAAACGAATTCAGCGCGTCAGTGGGAGTTGAAGGCTCTGTTCGCGTCTTGGTACTGGCAACTCGCAAGGGTCCCAATTTGGCCGAGAAATTCCTTTCCATGGGCTGCATGGGCTACCTGCCCGATGATGTTCCGAGATCGACACTTAGGAGAGCCGTTCGTGCGATAGCTTCAGGACAGGTGTGGGCTGACCGAAGCACGATCACTCAGGTCATGAGAAGGATGATCCTCAAACGGTTGTTGCAGGAGTTGACATCACGAGAACGGGAGATCCTACGGCTAATCGCTAGCGGACTCAGCAATCGAACGATTGCGGATCGTCTCTGTATCACTCACGAAACAGTTCGTTGGCACATCAGAGGTCTGTATTCAAAGCTCGGGGTTCAAGACCGGTTCAGCGCCATAGTGTACGGCAAGCGGTTACTCGATTCTGATGGCGTAGCAACGCCTAGTGAGATCCCAAGTTTCCTGATTGCCCAATCCTCCGGGGATGCTCCACAGAAGCGTGCGAGCCCAAAGGCCGCGCGTGAGGCTGAGGGGAAATCGTTCCTGATTTCATAGGAGTCGTCACGGCCCGTTGGTACAGCCAGAAAACACGAGAAACGATAGAGTGATACCCCTGAGGCGTTCTTTGGAGAGCGGAGACCGATCGATATCGGAGCGAGAAGACCGCGTTGGAGCTTTATCTGGTTATCGCGACGCATCCACAGATGTCGTCCCCATTTGAGGAGCGCGCAAGACGAGAGGAGATATGCACATGACGATTCAAAGCAATGATTCTGAAGCACGGCGCTTCCAGCCTCAGGTCTTGCTGGCCAAAGACCTGCGAAAATTCTATGGGCTGAGACCCGCTCTTCGCGGATTATCGTTCTCCTTGAAGGCTGGCCGTGTCCTGGGATTCCTTGGTCCCAACGGAGCGGGGAAAACGACCTCCATCCGCATCCTAACGACGATTCTGGAGCCCACTTCCGGTCACTTCTCGGTGGCCGGAATCCGCTCCGATGAACCAGAGAAAATCCGCCAAAAAATCGGCGTGCTCCCGGAGAACCTCGGGTTTCCCAAGAATATCACCGGGATCGAGTACCTCACCTTCTTCGGCCAACTCTACGGGCTATCCGCTGCCGGCGCCAAAGCGAAGGCTACGGCGCTTCTCGAAGAAGTGGGTCTGGTGCAGAGAGGGAGATCGTTGGTCGGCACCTACAGTCACGGGATGCGGCAAAGACTGGGAATCGCGCGGGCGCTCGTCAACGATCCCGTGGTCGTTTTCCTCGACGAACCAACTCTGGGCCTGGATCCTCGGGGTCAACAGGAGCTGCTTGCGTTGGTGCGGTGGATTGCGCGAGAGCAAAACGTTGGCGTCATTTTGTGCAGCCACCTCTTGTCGGAGGTTGAAAGTGTCTGCGACGACGTGGTCATCTTGAGTTCGGGTCAGGTCGTGGCGAGTGGAACCGTGAGCGAAGTCATTGGGCAGACCCAGCGAAACGTCATCCGGATCCGCGTCCCATCGCCGTCCGTTGCAGCGGCCAGGCAGGTCTTAGAGGAGGTGCCGGGCGTTATCAGCGCAAGCTCTGCAGACGGGACGGCGGGTTGGGTTCGCATAGAAGTCCCTGACCCGGCCCATGGGACCTCAACGGAGGAAAATCACGCCAACAACCGCATCCTGGAAGCCCTCATCGACGCTGGAATCCCCGTTCTGGGTTTCGAGGCAGCCGGCGGCCGGCTACAAGAAGTCTTCCTCAAAATCACCGAACAGGTGATCCAATGAGCGACCAACACGGTGTGAACGACCTTCGGACTAAACTGTTGGAGCCAGGGTCGCCCGCCTGGTGGGTTGTGTGTTCCAGAGAGCTGCGCGACCTATGGATCGGGGGAAAAGCGCTGCACCTGATCCTCATTTACACCATCTTGCTGGGAGTCTATTCGTACCTACTTGCAAGCAACGCTGAAGGGAACCTGATGTCCATTCGGGCAGTGGTGTTGGAGATGGTGAAGGCCTCCATTGCCGTCGGCCTGTTCATCAGCCTGATCATCGGCGCTGATACCATCAGCGGCGAGCGGGAACGGGCGACCCTCGAAGGGCTCCTGTTGACGCCCGCGGGTCGCACTCAGATTGTGGTCGGCAAATTCCTCGCTGCGGTTTCGCCCTGGCCCGTGGCTCTGGCGATTGCTATCCCCTACTGGGTGGTGCTTTCCAGAGGCGATGCAGTTTTTGGCCAGGCTGTGATTTGGGGTGTTGTGCTGGGGACCCTGCTGGCGCCGGCCTTGGCCGGAGTGGGGATGCTTGTGAGTCTGTCGTCCAAGTCCAACAAGACCAGCATGCTCGTTAGCCTATGTCTCTTCCTCTTGATTATCCTTCCGATAGAACTGACCCGGCCCGGCAAGGTCATGACAGCTTTTGAAATAAGAAGGGCGGCCTTCTATGATTTGGTAAACCCATGGAGTGCCACTTCGAGATTCCTGGGGAAGGTCCTTGTGGATAACTTGCCTCTGGGCGAGGTCTGGTTCTTGCTCCTCTTACCTGCCGTATTCACTGCCTTTGTGCTCGTTCTGCTGTTCATGTATGCCAGGCGAGGGCTCCGACTTGACGCAGAAACCGCAAGTAGGGTTCGCTCGTTTTGGGCCCGCTTGCGTCGTGCCGTCAGCTCCTCAGTGCCTCGGCTGGCATCGAGCCATAACCCAAAGGAGCCCGAACGCGGCCAGCCAGAGGATGTGCTGATTCAACCAACCGTGGAGGCGCACCCAAGGAGCGTCCATCAGCGCGTGGCCGTCAGTCGCGTGGAGGCGTCGGGATCAGCGTCGCCCACGTGGTGGGTGGTGTTCAGAAGGGAGCTCCGCGACCAATGGATCGGAGGGAAGGCGCTGATCCTCACCCTCTTCTACACCGTCGTGCTGGGAGGCTATTCGTACCTGATGGCGCAGGAGAGTACGCTGAGCATGATTCCCCCGCAGGAAATGGTGTTCGAGCTGCTCAAGGCCGCCATCGTTGCCAGCGTCTTCGTGGGGCTGATCATCGGCGCAGATAGCCTCAGTGGCGAGCGGGAACGTGCGACCCTCGAAAGTCTCCTGCTGACGCCGGCAAGTCGCCGGCAGATTGTGGTCGGCAAGTTCCTCGCCGCCGTCTCGCCCTGGCCCGTGGCCCTGGCGATCGTCATCCCCTACATGAAAGTTCTGTCCCAGGGCGATGCGGTTTTTGTGCCGGCTGTGCTCTGGGGCGCCGTATTAGGAAGCGTACTGACCCCAGCCTTCACCGCCCTGGGGATGTTTGTGGGTTTCTGGTGCAACACCAACAAGACCAGCATGTTCGTAAGCCTGTGTCTCTACCTACTTTTCCTCCTTCCGACACAATTACCCGGGCATGCCCAAATCGGAACAATGGGAAGTTTGCTCCAATGGGCGAACCCGATGGCTGCTCCCCGTCACTTTCTTGCCAGTCTCCTCGTGAATAATCGGACTCTCGCGGAGTTCTGGACCTGGCTTTTCTCGCCCGTTGCCTTCGCCGTCCTCGTCTTCTTGCTGCTTTTCTGGTACGCCAGTCCAGGTCTGCGTTTGGAGGGAGGGAAGGCGGGCAGGCTCCTGTGGTTTAGGCGCCGTGCAGCAAGCCTGGCAATGATCGCCTGCATCGTCGGTTCTCTAAGTGCATTTCCGACGATGGCTCAAACAGCCGCGCCTCAGTCGGAGCAAGGGGCTGCGAAGAGTCCTGAACAACAACCACTCCAGATCGCGATCGACGTGGGCGCCAAGGTGGTGAAGGCGGGAACCCCGGTTCTGTACAATACGGTGCTGACAAACAATGGGACAGCGGCGTCTCCCCCTTTAATCGTGGCCATGAACATTATCAATCTTAATGCCAAGGGAGAAATCGTTGATCCCGAGGACTGGTCGCCCCAGCGGACCCAATACATTGACTCGTTGGCCGCGGGCAAGACCGTCAATCTTTCTTGGAGGGTTAACGCGATTCTCGACGGTAACTACATGGTCTATATGGTGCTCGTCCCCGCGCCCAGTGGCCAGGAGGCGACCAGCCAACCGGTTGCGAGTTCGGGGATCCATCTGACGGTGACGCCGTTTACCAAACTCAATCCCGGTGGCGTGCTTCCATATGCGATTGGAGGTCCGGTGGTGCTGGGGTTGGTCATATTTTTTGTATACCGGCACCGGCGCCGGAAAACCGATGAGGGTGGTGCCTAAGGGGAACAATGGCAACGTGGCGCATGCTTTGCACGGCTTTCCTTATGTACATGTGCGTAACCTCGGCGTGCAGTCAGAATGTTTCCTCCACCCGCTCCTCCTCAAGTTTCCTTTCACCCCCCGACACGATGTCCTTGACAGTGCCAAGCGGCACCACGCTTCAAGTGGCGCTGGACAAAGAAGTGAAAGTCAAGAGAGTTGGCCAGCCCATCCATGGCCTCTTGGTAGAACCTGTGTACGCGTTCGATCAGGAGGTAGTCCCAGTGGGCAGCGAAGTAGCGGGACGCATCACGGAGATTGAACGCGTCGCGCGCAAGAAGCGCTTTCTGGCGGCCATGGATGCGGAGTTCACGCCGACTCGCAGAATCCACGTGCAGTTCGACGAGATCATTTTGGCCAACGGAAAACACGTGCCCATCAAAACCATCGTGATTCCCGGGTCCGGGCTGGCAATCCAACTCATCACCACCGCCGATCAGGACAAGAAGAAGACGTCCAAGGATGCGGCGTCGAAGAGGATGAAGGAGGCGGTACAAGAAGCCAAGCGTAAATGGCATTCTGCTATGAAGCAGATCAAAGAGCCCGGCAAGATGCACCGATTAGTCAGATTTGCAGTGGCGCAGCTCCCCGTTCATCCGCAATACATTAACGCTGGGACGGTATACTTCGCCGAGCTGAGAGAGCCGCTCGACTTTGGAAGCAAGCCGCTCCAACCGCAAACCGTGGCGTCGATCGCTACTACGCCCCCGCCCTGCAGTGCTCTTACTCATGCTCAACTCGTTACGCCGCTGAGTTCAGAGACCACGAAGAGGGACGCTCCAGTCGAGGCGGTCCTTTCCCAACCGCTCTTTTCCGGCGACCGGTTGATTTTTCCGCAAGGGAGCCTACTGAAAGGCTCTGTCGTACAGGTGCAGCCGGCCCGCCGTCTTGGACGCAATGGTAAGCTACAGTTTGTATTTCACGAATTGGTTCCGCCAGATGGGATTCAACAGAAAGCGGACGCGTTCCTTGAGGGCGTCCAAGCGAGTAAAAACCAGCGTGTGCAGCTCGATTCGGAGGGAGAGGCTCAGGCAACCGCCCCAAAGAGGCGGTATCTTTCGACGGGCCTAGCGGTGGCGCTGGCCTTTACGTCCTACGAGGACAGCGGCGCCGACGATGCTGCCACCAGTGCGAGTGGAAGCGCGGGCCAGGGAGCCGCAGGGGGCGCAGCTGGATTCAAGTTGATAGGCATAGCGGTAGGTACCATCGCGCGTTCCCGGCCGCTCTCTCTGGGGATGGGAATCTATGGAGCGAGCAGGTCGGTCTATTTGGATTTCCTTGCGCGGGGCCGTGATGTGGTCTTCCCGAAGGGCACGGCCATGGAGATCGGGTTTCGTCTTGCGAGGGATTGTGACTCGTCGGAACCTGACCAGACCGGAAAGATTAGTCAAGACTAGTCAGGAGGAATCCAATGAAGCGCACACAGAGGCTGGTACAACTCGTAGTCCTGGCGAGCCTGATCCTGGGGCTGAGCGCGTCGTCCCTGGCGCAGGAACAACGGATCGCACGCAAGGACGTCCCGGCGGCGGTCCTCGCAGCGTTTACCGAGGCTTACCCCAAAGCCGTGATCAAGGGGTGCAGCAAAGAAACGGAGAAAGGCCAGACCGTTTACGAAATCGAGAGCGTCGAGGGCAAGACGAGGCGGGACATCATTTACTCCGCCGACGGCAAGCTGATCTTGGCCGAGGAGACCCTGGACGTAAGCGAGATGCCACCGGGGGTAAAGGCTGCGCTCGACAAGAAATTTCCTGGTGCGAAGATTCTGAGAGCCGAGAAGGTGACCAAGGGCACCGTCGTCGGCTACGAGTTCCAGATCGAGCACAATGGCAAGACGACCGAGGTCGTCTTCGATTCCATCGGCAACGAATTGAAGATGTGAACCAAGAGAGTGGAGTTCACCTGGCCTATCAGATGCCCGTTTGCAGAACATTGGGCCGCAGCTCTTTCCAGGGACGCTTTCCCAGCGTTGAATTTGGTGGCCCGTAAACGAAGACTTGGGAAAGAAAACTGCCGAGTGGGGCAGCGCAGCCGATGGGGTTTCAGTTTTACTATGTTGCAGACCTGGATTCTAATTTCGGGGTGAGGTATGACGCCGCCCTATCGCGGCTCAAGACGCTGTGGATTCTCTCGGAAATGAAGAGAGAAAACCGGGCACAGATACGGCCCGCTGCTAGTGCGTTTCGCCGCTAGCCGTGAACATGACATGATGAGCTTGCAATTACAATTCAGTCGGATTGTAAATTCACGCGGAAGCAAGAGAACAACGTCGAAAGGGATGTGCTGCAGACTGATTGCCATGTTGATTACTAACTAATATGGACTGATGGATTCAAAATGACAAAGAGAATAAAGATTTTTGCAGGGGTAATTCTGCTTTTGGTTTTTCTTGGCCTGGCGCAGGTGGGGGTCGGCGAGGAATCCGGTCCACCACCCGCGCCCGTGAACAGTTCCGTGGTTGCCGAGACCCAGCTCAAGAAGCCGGAGAGTTCCCCGCGCGAGGTCGTCGTCTATGCGTCCGACCTGCCGAAGAGCGCCCTATCCGAGTTCGAATTTTGGAACGACCCGGCCTCGCCCGGGGGCAGGATGGTCGGAACTCCCAACAACGGGGACCAGTTGGATCCTCCGCCCGAAAACGACCCCAATGTGACCTTCAAGGTTGAGGTTCAACGAGGCGTCCCCTACCGTTGCTGGATTCACATGAAGGTGGGAGCGCCGAAGGGCAAGTCGCAGGCGAACATGCTCTGGGTGCAATTCTCGGACGCAGTCGACAAAGCAGACAAGGAGATCTTCAAGCCGGGCACGGGGAGTTACATGACCGTGCACGGGCCAGCGCGCGAGGGCTGGACCTGGGTGGGGTGCGGCTTGGCGGACCCCAAGTGGTCCGAGCCTCCGATCTACTTCCGAACCAGCGGCGAGGTTACCGTGCGCTTGCAGGCGGGTATGGAAGGGGTCGGCTTCGACCAGTTTCTTCTGAGCCCCGCACGGTTTCTGGAAAAGCCTCCTTCCGAGGCGGTCGTAAAGAAAAAATAGAGGATGAAGGATCATGAGTTTCAAGCAGTGGTTCAGCATCGATGCCCCCGCTGGATGGGCTGATGTATTCATCCGCACCATCAAGGCGGCAGTGGTCGCCTTCGTGGTATTGCAGCTGAAGGAGTGGTTCGACGCTGGCGCATTCGACACGCCGGCCACCGCGGTCGACGCGGCACTGATCGCAGGCGCGACCTTCGCGTTGAACGCAATCCTCATGCGGGCGAAGTCCTAGAGGGTCGCGGCATCAGCCGCTGGTGCGGCGTGGGGCTTCCCCCGGAGGAACCCTGAGGCTCGAGGCGTGCTTTGCTGCGCCTTCGCGGCGAACCGTTTTCGGAGTTGCAGGCGCCGCTGGCGCGGACCGTCAGCGACGGCCTCACCGCGTGGACTCTCATGACCCTCGTGTTCGTCGCGACCGGGTACACGCCGTCCAAGGACGCCGGGATCGCCCGCCTCGATCCCTCGCTGCTGAGGCGCGGCGAAAGGCGAGCCTGATCAACGCCAAGGCGATCCTGGAGCGTCAGAAGGATTCGAAATGACAAGACGAATACAGATTCTTGCGGGGCAAGGAATCCGGTCTGTCCGTGCCCTTTGCCGTTGCGAGCGTCTACTTCGAACGGAATGCCACGGACGGGGATTTCGAGGTTGTATTCGAGGTCGAGGGCGGTAATGAGGGACTGGCAAAGCTCGCCGTGGTTTCTCCGGACGGTCGCACCGTCCTCGATTTCACGGCTCCCGACGCTGCCTTTGCGAGCATACCCCTTTACCGAGAAAAGACGGCCCCGTGCGGCAATCCAGTGCCTTGGAAGCCGTGCGGCCACTTGCGGTCTTTCAGGCTCACACCAGGCCCCGTGCCTCCGGGATCGCGAAAATCCTTGTCGATGATGACCTTTCCGGAGGTTCGATCAAACTTAAGCATGAACAGCATGCTGTCATCGCCTCCGGAATTGAGAATGATCCTGCTACCAGCGTCGTCCCAAGCAACCCAGTGAGTGAACTGGTTCTCTCCAACGGATAACTGCGAAGCTGCGACCGGTGTCGCAGGATTGGACACATCGAGTACGACCACGCCATTGATGGCGGGAACTGCCTCAATCCAGTACTTGTCCACCACGATCGGCACACCGCAAAGCCCGCCTTCAAACGTGTAGACGGGTTCCGCCTTCGGGTTGTCCGTGTCGAGGCCAGTAATGCGGTGCAGCCCACAGGCACGTGTCTGCACGTACACCGTCTTGCCATCAGCGAGCACGCGCGGCTCCTGGGGGTCTTCGTGCCCGTACCCGCGTGGTCCGGGCGAAAGTCGAACTGTCTTCAACAGCTTCAAATCTGACAGGCGCCACACCTGCACAGCGATGCCAAAGCCGTCGAGGAAATGCATGGATGAACTGGTCGAAACCAGGCGATCCAGCTTCGGCAAAACTGCCAGGCTGTAGGGTCGGATGAGCACGTCTGGAGCTTTGGGATCAACCGCACTGGCACTGCGGATCACCTGACCATCATTGTCGAACTCGACCAGTCCGCCGCCCCGTTCTCCGTGCTTCATGTGGAAGCTGGCTAAGACGTGCCCGTTGGGCAAGCGCACAAACGAATGCGGAGACATGTAGCCTTGTACTTCGTCAAACGCTCGCACCAGCTTGGGATGAAGCGGGTCCCGCACGTCAAAAATGAACGACTTGCCCGACTTAAACCCGTTCGCGAACAAAAAGCCGCTGTCTGACAGGCTGTACTCGGTATGGTGCGGAATAGTGCCAACCGCGCCCACAGGAACCGAGGCGACAATCCGGCCGTAGTTTGGGTCGTGTGGGGTTACGTCGAGGACCGCAAGAAAGTCGCTGGCTTTCTTGTCCGCGTCACCTGCCCAGACAAATAGATATCGCTTAGGGTCGGCAGCATGCGCTGAAACAACCAGAACGAGCACATAAAGGCAGATTTGCAGAGCCTTCGTCTTCATAGCTCTCTCCCAGAGTAGATGCGGTGAAGAAGCGCGGCAAGGCGTGAAGAGTCAGGGATTCGGTCACACAAAGCTTCCCCGCGGGTGGTCCCGGTAGCATACCGAGACACTATACACCCCTGCTGCAAGCTGCCAAACAGGAGCGCTCGATTGTAGTCTTGAGAAACGCCCTTTCCGGAAGCTGTACCGAAGGCGTGCAAGAAGGATTTCCTTCCGGCCCAGAGGATAAGTTGGCCCCGAATCAGGCTGGAGATCTGGGAGATACAACTGTCGAAACCCCTTGAGCACCGATTTCGAGCCAGCAGCCAGAGGCACCAGGTTAGCAGCGGAACTGCGCGTGACGGTCTGGCCGATGGTGAATTCAATTTCGCCGCGGGCGCGCTGGTACTGATAAAGAACCGCCCGGCGTCACATTGCCGATGCCTTCGTGGTAGCGCCGGTGGTTGTAGAACTCGGTGAACTCCGCCATTGCCGCGCGCAATTGCTCGGAGCTGGTGTAGACCAGCAGATTCACGCGCGCCTTCAGGGTTTGGTGAAAGCGCTCGAGCTTCCCGTTGGTCTGCGGATGATGCGGCGAGCACAGAATGTGCCGGATCGAAAACAACCGCAGATAGTCCTCGAAGGCGCGCGCCAGATAGCCTGGACCGCGGTCGGTGAGCAGTCGTGCGCGATCTTCTACCGACACATCGGGCTGTCCCGCCGCTTCGACCGCCTGCTCGACCACTGCTCTGATCGATTCCGCCGTCATGTCCAGCTTCAGCTCCCACGCCAGGATGAACCGCGAGTAGTCGTCCAACACCGAGATCAGGTAATACTGTACTCGTCCAGAATGATGGGTGACACTCGACTAGGGCCGTTCTACGCGTTGTTTCTAAGTCTCGAGCATCGAGCGTGTTAGAAGCCCTCATTCTTTTCTCTTAAACAGGAGCTTTTTCTTCGGTTTGGAGCCGCCTTGCGCGAAAACCTGCACAGGATCAGCCGAATCCCCTGTAGAACCGAAGCTGTCCCAATCAGAAAAATGTCACTCATCATATGGACGAGTACAATCTCTTGCACGTGTGGGCTCCTAATGATATACTGCGTTCCCTTTTCCCCGAAGGGTGTGGAATGAAATAGTCTCGTCCCTTTTCCCCCAAGGGCGTGGAAAGTGTAGCATGCGAGTGACTCTCCTAAAGAGCGACCGCTGGAGAGGACGGCGCAAGCGCCTCTTCTCACCTCTCGTGCGGTGCCTAGGTCGGACACGCCTTTTGGCCGGTTCGCTTCAGGTGGCAGGCGCGCTGCTGTTTTTGCTTTTCATCGCTGCCGTCGAGGGAGCCCCTGCCCAAACGGTCACCAGGCCCGGCATAGACATCCCCCGTGTTAGCCGGCCGCCGAAACTCGAAGACTTCCTAGACATGCAGCCCAACTCGGAGCTAGCCGATCAGCTGGCAAAGGTCGAAAGCTTCATCCAGCGCAATCCCAAAGACGGAGCTCCCTCCAGCCAACGCACCGAGGTCTACCTGGGCTACGACGACAAGAACTTCTACAGCATCTTCATCTGCTTCGATAGTGAACCAGACAGCGTCCGCGCCCGGATGGTCCGGCGCGAGGACATATCGGGTGATGACGCCGTGGAGTTGATGCTCGATACTTTCAATGATCAGCGCCGCGCCTACGCCTTCCGCGCCAATCCCTTTGGGATCCAACTGGATTCCCTTTTTACCGAAGGGGGCGAGGACGAAGATGCTGAGCGTCCCGGCTTCGATCCTTCCTACGACACGCTCTGGCACTCCCGGGGGAAACTCACCGATCGCGGCTATGTAGTCTGGATGGCCATTCCCTTTAGGAGCCTGCGCTTTTCCTCCAAGGCGCAGCAGACTTGGGGAATTCTTCTCAACCGTGATATCCCTCGCCTGAACGAGGAAACTTTCTGGCCGCAATACTCTCTCCGCATCGAAGGTCGACTCAATCAAATGGCAGCTGCGAACCGCCTGCAGAGAATTTCCCCCGGCCGCAACATTCAATTGATTCCTTATGGCCTCTTCCGCACCTTTCGCGCCCTAGATACGCGCGACCCGCTGGTGCCCCAGTTTCAACAACGCACCGAAGTGGACGGTGGCCTAGACGCCAAATTTGGGCTCAAGGACAGCATGGTCGTGGACGTGGCTGTGAACCCCGACTTCAATCAGGTGGAGTCGAATGAGCCCCAGGTGACGGTCACGGAGCGCTTTGAAGTCTTCTTCCCCGAGAAGCGTCCCTTCTTCCTCGAGAACGCCAACTATTTCCAGACTCCCATTAACCTCGTTTTTACGCGCCGCATTGTGGATCCCCAATTCGGGGTGCGGATCACAGGCAAGCTGGGTCCCTATGCCCTGGGTGCCTTTGTGATTGACGATCAGGCACCCGGAAAGAGCGTGCCCCCGTTTGACCCGCTGCACGGCAAACGCGCTCTGTTTGGGATCTTTCGGGTCAGCCGCGACATCTTCGAACAATCCACCATCGGCTTCATCTTCACCGACCGCGAATTTGCGAATAGCTACAACCGCGTGGCTGGCTTCGACGGCCGGTTCAAACTAAGCCCGAACTGGGTGGCAGGGTTTCAGGCCGTTACCAGTTGGACCCAGCGCCTCGATGGCAGCCGACGTGCCGGCTCTGCCTACAATGTCACGCTGAATCGCAGCGGGCGCTCGCTCGCGTATAACTTTTCTTATAAGAGCTTCAGCCCCGGCTTCTTCACCGAGTCCGGCTTTGTCGAACGCAGGGATATTCACGACTTTAAGCAAGTGGTCGAGTACCGTTTTCGTCCCGAAGGTAAGTACCTCATCTCCTGGGGGCCGAGAATCGCGTCTCAGGGCGTTCTCGACCACACCGGCCTGCGCCTCGACTTCACTCAGGGCAACTCTATCAGTTTCGAGCTCATTGGGGAGACCGAATTCGGCATCGGCTACACCCTGGATCGCGAACGTCTCCGCCCCACAGACTTCCCAGTGCTGCCGGGAAACCGCGACTTCTCCCGCAACGAAAAGAGCTTTTTCTTTAAATCCAGTTTCTTTGACTGGTTTACCTTTGAAGGCAGTCATGGGTGGGGGACAATCATCAACTTTGACCCACCCGAAGGCCAGGAGCCGTTTCTGGCCAATGCAACCGAAAGCGAGTTCTTGCTCACTCTGCGCCCGCGCACCAACCTGCGGATCGACAACACCTACCTACTCACTCGGCTCAACGACCGCTTCACCCGCGCCAATGTCCTGACCAACCACATTATGCGCTCCAAGTGGAACTACCAGTTTAACCGCGAACTTTCGCTGCGCGTGATCCTGCAGTATGACGCGGTCCTGACCAATCCTGAGTTCACCGCCGAGGAAACCACCAAGAACTTCAACACCGACTTTCTCGTCACCTACCTGGTCAACCCCTGGACTGCCCTTTACGTCGGCTACAATACAAACGCGCAGAACATCGACCTGGTGCCAACGGATTCGGGAGCCGAGATTATTCGCCGCCGCGGCCGGTTTACTAACGACGCCAGGCAGTTCTTTATCAAGTTCTCTTACCTCCTCCGCTTCTAATTCCATTCCAGCCGAGAGTGTAGCTCGCAAGCCTGCAGCTGCGAGTGATTCCTAAGGAGGGCCACTTCTCGAATCTCGAGCAGCCGGAACAGTTCACCCGACTGCTCGAAGACTTCCTGGCAGGGTTCCTCCCTTCCTGCTGATTGGATTCGCGATATTTCGATCTCGGGGCCGCCCTCATAGCGAGCCGGATCACATGCGAACCCTCAACCGCTAGTTTCGCGAGAGATTGGGGCGGCCTGCAGCGGCGCCGGTCTTGCGAAGGCGCTGGAGGCGGGCGCGGAAGTAGTCCGGGTTGAGGCCGGCCGATTCGCAGACCTGGCGGAAGTCGCGCTCATTGTTGAAGAGGTAGTCTTCGGCCACGCGGCTCTTGCGAAGCGGGCCGGAGATCCATTCCTCGATGGTCGAGGCCAGGACAGCCTTCTACATCCGCTGTTCCGGCGATTCCTCGTAACTGTCCTGCTGCAAAGCGCTGGTAATCATCTTCCCCCCAGTGCCGACTGGTGTGAGCCGGTGATGCCCGACGGGAAGCCAACCGGGCGGCCAAAGCGTGTTGCTACACCCTGCGGGACCGGGCTGTAAGGGGTGTGGAATGAGGTGGTTTGTGGTGTGCTTTTGCGGTGGTCTGCGCGGGCGGCTGGCAGTGACTGCGGAAGGTGGGCGGGAGTGCAACAGGCGTGCCGGAGAAAAACCATTGGGGCGCAGAGCGAAATGAGGCAGGAGGCGAGGTAGAATCACGGCACGATGAAGGCGCAGGCGACGATCCGACTGGGGACATCGGCGTTTACGGCCGCAGGTTGGCCGGGGAGCTTCTACCCCGCGGAGCTCAAGCCGGCGGAGTACCTGAGCTACTACGCGCAGCACTTTGATACCGTCGAGGTGGACAGCACGTTCTACCGCATCCCCAGCGCGAGCATGGTGCGGAACTGGTACGCGCGCACGACGAAGGGTTTTCTATTTGCGGCCAAGGTGCCGCAGACGATTACGCATGAAAAAGTGCTCGCGGACTGCGACGCGGAGTTGCGGGGTTTCATTTCGACCATGGAGCTGCTCGAGGAGAAGCTGGGGCCGCTGCTGATCCAGTTCCCGTACTTCAATAAGAAGGCCTTTCCCAGCGTGAAAGATTTTCTGACGCGGCTGAAACCGTTTCTGGGCAAGCTGCCGAAGGACAGGCGATTTGCGGTGGAGATGCGGAACAAGAACTGGCTGGGCGCGGAGCTGTACGACCTGCTGCGACAGCGGGGCGTGGCGCTGGCGCTGATTGACCACCCGTGGATGCCGCGTCCCACGGAGATTTTGGCAAAAGACGACCTGATTACCGCGGACTTTACCTACGTCCGCTGGCTGGGCGACCGCAAAGGCATCGAAGAGAAGACGAAAAGCTGGGACAAGACGATTGTCAACCGTCGGCGGGAGCTGGAGGAATGGGTGGAGGCGTGCAGGAACTTCAACCAGCGCAGCATCTCGATCTTTGCCTACGCCAACAACCACTACGCGGGACACGCGCCGGCCACGGTGAAGCTGTTCTGGGAGCTGTGGAAGAAGTCAAAGTAAAGTGGCCTGCGCGAGCAGCCGCCGGTGAACCTCAGGAGAAGGCGGAGCCGGGAGGCGGCGCATCCACACGCTTGAAGTTGACGGTGAATTTGCGGTTCTGGTGGTAATACTCGAAGATGATCTCGCGGCCCTTCTTCAAGAGGCCGGGACCGCGCTTGCGCGATTCGGAGAGGACCACGTACTTACCGAGCACCATGAAGGTGCCCTGCTCGTTCCAGAGTTGATAGCTGCCGTCGGAGTTGAGGACCAGCGGCGGGCTGGTGCAGCGCTTCTTTATGCTTTCGACCTGGATGCTGTCGCAGCGATAGGTGCCGGCCAGAGGATGTGGCGGTTTGTTTTGCGCCCGGGCCGGGCTGAGATTCAGAAAAGCAACAACAGCCAGCGTCCCCCCTATTAGCGAGCGAAGCAGAAACATATTTTTCACCTCGGGTAAGAGCGCCTGGAACCCGGCCGGGGGGTCGTCCGTGTTCCGAAGGCTTAAGAAGCAAACAGGAAGCCAGATAGTGGTTCCCTAACACCTTGAAATGGGGAGAGATGGAAAGGTGGGGGAAGAGGAAGCGGTGCGCAAGTGCAATCAGGGAGTCATCAACGGCAGAGAAGTGGAAGAAAAGGTTCGATGGCGGCCGCAAGCCGAGCGAGTTCTAGCACTGAAGGGCTAGTACTCTCGAAAGTCGAAAAACCAGCCGTCTGACAAGGCTAATTCGACGATCAAGACAGGATGGAAACGGCTAGTTTTCGCGCGGGAGTTGAGGGAGGGCGGCACCGTCTTTGCGCGGGTCGGAAGCGCCGTAATTGACGCGCGCGGGGAAATCGCGCTGGACAGCCTGGCCGCCGCCCACATCCGAAGAGAAAGTTCCGAGCAGCTCGATCTTGTGGCCGCGCGCAGCGAGCTCGGAGCGGACGTTTTCCGCGATGCGCGACTCCATCTCCACGTCGCAGCCGGCAAAGGTGGACTTGGTGAAGCGGGCGGCATCGAGGGCCTGCTGGACGTTCATGCCGAAATCCACCACGTTGGCGACGAACTGGACGTGGGCCTGGGACTGGTTCCAGCCGCCCATGATGCCGAAGGCGATGCGGACGTCGCCCTTTTCGAGAAAGGCGGGGATGATGGTGTGGAGCGGGCGCTTGCGGCCGGCGAGTGCGTTGGGCGATGCAGTGTCGAGGCTGAAGAGTCCTCCGCGGTTGTGGAGGGCGAAGCCGGTGCCGGGCGCGACCAGTCCGGAGCCGAAGGTCACGCTGAGGTAGTTGCTCTGAATGAGCGAGACCATGTTGCCTTCGCGATCCACGACGCTTAAGTAGATCGTGTCGTTGCCGACGGCCGGAGGCGTGCCGGCCTCAACGGCACAATTGGCGCGCGCAGGATCAATGAGCTTTGCACGGGTGCGGGCATAATCCTTCGAGAGCAGGCCGGAGACGGGCAGGCGGCTTGCGCGTGGCTCGCCAATGTGACGGAGCAGGTCGGCGTAAGCCAGCTTCTTGGCCTCGATCATGGTGTGGAGGGCGCGCGCGGAATTGTGGCCGTACTCGGCGAGGGGAAAGTTTTCCAGGATATTGAGCATCTCGAGCGCGGCGATGCCCTGACCGTTGGGCGGCATTTCGAGGACGGTCCAGCCGCGGTAGGTGGTGGAGATGGGGTCCACCCACTCGCTCGAGAACTCGGCCATATCTGCGGCGGTCATGGTGCCGCCTTCGCGCGCGGAGAAGTCGAGGATGCGGCGGGCTATTTCGCCCTTATAGAAGGCGTCGCGGCCGTTGGCTGCGATTTGGCGATACGACCAGGCGAGGTCGGGATTGCGGAAGATTTCTCCGACGCGCGGGGCGCGGCCGTTGACGAGATAGGTGAGCGGGATGCTGCCGCCGGGGCCGGCCTGGGTGACGGCGCGGGTCCAGACCTGGCTGACCCATTCGGTGACGGGAAAACCTTCTTCGGCGACGCGGATCGAAGGCGCGAGGACGTCGGCAAGTTTCTTGCGGCCAAAACGCGTGAGCAGGGCGTTCCAACCGTCCACGGCGCCGGGAACCGTGACGCTGTGGATGCCGAGTTGCGGCATGCGGCGATGACCTTTGCCGCGAAGGTGCTCAACGCTGAGGCCAGCCGGAGCCCAGCCGCTGGCGTTCAGGCCGTAATACTTGCCGGACTTGGCGTCAAAAACGATGGCGAAAAGATCGCCGCCGATTCCGTTGGACATGGGAGCGATGAGGCCCATCATGGCGTTGGCGGCGACGGCGGCGTCAATGGCGTTGCCGCCGCTTTCAAGCATGGCGATGCCGGCCTGCGCGGCCAGCGGCGATTCGGCGGCGACGATGCCGTGGCGAGAGATGGTCATCGAGCGGCCCTGGGTGCGATCCTGGGTATTGAGGCCAGAAGGCATCATGGTGAGTAGCACGGTGAAGAGAAGTGCAACCGCTCGTGGTTTGTGCATTGCGCGCCACCGCCTCGCGACATAGTTGACGGGACTCTACCGCCAATTCGGGCAAGAGGCAACGGCGGAGAGGGTCGGGCAGAAAACCATAATGGCTGTTGACGGGCGGTGCGAGGTGCCACAGGCTGGCCGGGATTGGCTTGCGACGGCAATACGGGGGGAGACATGAAAGAGACACCGAAGCAGTACATCAAGAGAATCCTCGGCAACCTGAGCGGGCAGCACCCGCTGCGGGTGCAGGCGGCAACACCGAAAAATATCGAGCGGCTGATCCGACGACTCACGCCGGCGCAGATGCGACGGCGCCCTGCTCCGGGGAAATGGTCCATCACGGAAATCCTGGCGCACCTGGCGGACACAGAACTGGTGGGCGGCTACCGCGTGCGGACGATCCTGAGCAAGAACGGCACGCCGATCCAGGCGTTTGACCAGGATGACTGGGCAAGGGACGGACAGTACGCGCGGCGTGACCCGAAGCGATCGCTGGCAACCTTCCGCACCCTGCGCGAGGCCAACCTGGCGCTGCTGAAGTCGCTGTCAGCAAAGAAGTGGTCGAACTACGGAATGCACGCCGAGCGCGGCAAGGAAACGATTCGGCGCGTGGTGGAAATGTTCGCCGGGCACGACCTGAACCACCTGAAGCAGATCGAGGCGCAGGCCAAGCGGAAGCGTGGTTGAGAAAGAATGGACAGCCGCCAGGGATGGCTTGCGCGGGGAGTGGAAACACGATAAGAAAGGGCCGGCAGATTTTCGCTGAGTACGTCCATGCGCTGCCTGCCGCGGTTTGGCTGCTTTCCGGCTGCGCTCGAGGCGAAACGCAACGTAGCGGAGCCCGTGAACGAGCCACACGCGGTATTGAAAATCCCTAGACATGCGGCCGGCGTCCTGCTGGCCGCGATTGTTGTTGCCCCTCTCGTTCCCTTCCTGCAGGCCGCTGACAAACAGCCGGGGACCAATCCCTTGATTGATGTCGTTGCGGTGGGTCGCGCGCCGGGGAGAATCGTGCTGGCAACGCCGGCCGAGCCGCTCTCACAAAACCAGTGGCGGTACCGGACGATTGCGCTGGCATCGCCGAGCACGAAGGCGGAGCGCATGGAGCTTTCGCGGGGCGGGACGAAGGTGCTGGTGGTGTTGTCCGATGGGGGAACGCAGGTTGTGGATCTGACACAGAAGGTGACGGCGATCGGCGAAGGGGCGACGTTAGCGGCGCAGCATCGGCTTCCGGGACAGTTTTTCACGGTGGTCCGTGACGGGACAGCCTGCCTGGTGGACGATCTGGGAAGGGGCGAGGAGAGCCGGTGCCGCGAGGCGCGAGGTGCGGCGCTGCATGAAGATGGTAGAGAAATTTACGCGAATGCCGACGGCATGCTGTTTGTCTTGAGCTCGAGGGCAAGTGCGCCGCGCGCCCTCAGCTACGAACTGCCGCCCGGTGGGAGTTATGAATTGCTGGCGGGACAGCGCGGCGACGCACGCGACTTCCTGGTGCTAGTCGGAGCAAGCGACCGGGTGGCCATTGTTGACCCTGTGAAACCGGGCGTCGCGGCGCAACCGGAATCTTCCTGGACGGCAGCATGGCTGAAGGCACAGATGCTTCTTGCCGGAGGTTCGACCGCCCTTGCAAGTGTTGAGGCGCTTGCAGTCAGCCTGGAGAAGGGCGCGCCGGGAGGGCCGTACGAGTGGTCGTTTTTCCGGGTGAGGCCGGAGCTGGCGCTGTATGCGCCAGTGCTGCAGTTCGGGCCGGAGGAGAACGTCTTTCCGGCGGACTTGAATATCTGGGAAGTGCTGAACAAGGCCGGGAGCGGGAAGACGCAGGCGGAATACGAGAAGGTGTATGCCGCGCTGGGCGAAGAGCGGTTGAAGCGTTGCACGGTGTATTACCGGACGCGATCGTACAGCGGCTCGTGGCTGGTGGAATACTGGTATTACTACCCGTTCGACGAGGGCCACCCGAACCAGCACATCCACGACTCTGAGCATTTGTTCATTGAAGTGGACAAGCTGGGAGGCGCCGTGCGCAGCGTGCTGGCGTCGTCGCACGACCAGTTTGCGCCGAACAACAACTACTCGACGCTCGAGCCGGGGGCCGCGGCCGTTCCGCTGCCGGTCTATGCAATGGTGGAGCAGCGGAAGCACGCGATGAGTCCAGACATCAACCGCGACAGTAGGTTTGAGCGCGGCATGGACGTGAACCTGTACAAGGACAAGAACGCTTTCTGGGGCGTGCGCGATTTGGGCGGGTTCAACGAGTCGTTGATGCGGCCGTACAAGCCGGAGATGACGCTGCCGCGGGAGAAGAAGGATCGGATGGCGCTGTCAAACCAGGGCAGCTATTACCCAGCGCTCGACGTGCCGGAGGGAAGGCAGGCGTGCGGCCTCGTTCCCTTCCCCGAACAGACGGCACCGGTGTCGCCCGCGAATGAGAGCGCGGCCGCCGCGGTTCAGCACCTCAACACGCACAGCGATGCGCGCAAGCCTCAGGACATCTACAAGCCGTGGGTGCTGCCGTACAGCCAGTGGCGGGTGGGGCTGGGGATATTTGACCGGGACGGGCTGAGCCGGCAGCTCTACTTTGCCTACGTGAGAGACATACGGAGCATGACGCGGAGAGGGATTGGGCCGTCGGGGCGGCTGGCGCTGGAGCTGATGTGGGCGCCGGTGAAGCACCGTGATTTCTTCACGGTGGGCACGCAAACGTTCACCGAGCGGCTCTCAAACGAGATGTACGCCGGGGTGCGGTATGAGCGGCTGCTGACGAACAGCCAGGGGTTCTACGGCGGGGTGACACCGCACTTCCGGAGGTTGCGGCTGGAGTCCGTGGACGGCGTGCCGCTCAACGCGCTGACAGAATGGGATTACGACGGCGTGTGGTACCGGCTGGGATACATTATCGAGCTGCCCTTCCGGACCAAGGGCAATATGACCCACCATGTGGGGATCGTTTTCCACCCGCGAGGCGCGGCGCGGTTTGAATGGCGGATCAGCTTTGGATTTTTGCGGCACCGCGGGAGGGATAGCTTCGGCCTGCGGCCCGGAGACCGGAATCCCTACCAGGAAGGCGGGCAGGTCGAGTAGAATAGGGCCTCCATCGTCCAGGTTTTCGCGGGGGGCGAGGACATGGCCAGACCAGAAGAGTTCGCCGAACTGCTTCGGGAAGTGACGGTCAGCCCGGGGGGAGCTGCGGCTAAACCCGCCCTGAGCAAGCCTGAAGACTCACCCGCGGCTGTGCCAACACCGGTTGAGCCGCTTGAAGCCGTGCCGGCGCCAATCGAGCCGCCTCAGGCTGAAGCAGCACCGGCCGTCCAACCACTGTCCGAGCAACCTCAGGCTCAGGCACCGCCGTCCGAGCCACCTTTGTCCCAACCGCCTTTGGCCGAGGTACCACCGGCAGTGCGGCCATCGACTATGACACCACCAACACAGACTGAAATCGAGCAAATCCGGCGCGCCGAGCACGCCGACCCGTTCCATTACCTGGGGCCGCACCCGGTGGAACGCGAGGGCGAGAAGCAAATCGCCATCCGCGTCTTCCAGCCGCGAGCCACGAAGGTGCACGTGGTACCGGCCGGGGGCGCCCCGTCTGTGGCCGCGCAGCGAATCCATCCTGACGGGATTTTTGAGGCGCTGCTGCCCTACTTGGACGGAGTGCTGGGGAACCCGACGGCCTACCGTCTGCGCGTGGCCTTTGCCGATGGGAGGAGCGAGGAGACCTACGACCCGTACGCCTTTCCGCCGCTGTTGACCGACTTCGACCTACACCTGGTGGGCGAGGGTACGCATTACCAAAAGTACGAAAAGCTGGGAGCGCACGTGCGCGAGGTGGCCGGCGTTCGCGGGGTGCATTTTGGCGTATGGGCGCCGAACGCGCGGCGCGTGAGCGTGGTGGGTGATTTCAACGGGTGGGATGGGCGCGTAAACGCGATGCGCGGCCGGGGCTCCTCAGGCATCTGGGAGATTTTCCTGCCCGAGTTGCGGGAGGGGATGATCTACAAGTTTGAGATCCGCTCGCGGCTGGGGGATACGCCATTTCTGAAGGCTGACCCGTACGGGTTCCAGGCCGAACTGCGGCCGAAGACCGGCTCGATTGTAGCGGACTTGAGCAAGTACACGTGGGGCGATGTGGAGTGGATGGCAGCGCGAGAGAAGCGCGACTGGCTGGCGTCGCCGATTTCGATCTACGAGGTGCACCTGGGCGCGTGGATGCGCGACTGGGCGGACAACAATCGCTGGTTCACCTACGGTGAGCTGGCCGACCGGCTGATCCCCTACGTGAAGGAGATGGGTTACACGCACATCGAGCTGCTGCCGGTGACGGAACATCCCTACGACGCGTCGTGGGGCTACCAGACGGTGGGCTACTTCGCGGTGACCAGCCGGTACGGTGAGCCGCAGGAGTTCATGGCGTTTGTGGACCGCTGCCACCGGGAGGGAATCGGCGTAATCCTGGACTGGACGCCAGCGCATTTCCCGCGGGACGCGCATGGTCTGGCGATGTTCGACGGGACGCACCTCTATGAACACTCCGATCCGCGGCAGGGCGCGCACCCGGACTGGGGAACGCTGGTCTTCAATTACGGGCGGAATGAGGTGCAGAACTTTCTCATCTCGAACGCGCTCTTCTGGCTGGATAAGTACCACGCCGACGGCCTGCGCGTGGACGCGGTGGCGTCGATGCTGTACCTCGACTATTCGCGGAAGCCGGGCGAGTGGGTGCCCAACGAGTACGGCGGGCGGGAAAATCTGGCGGCGATCGCGCTGCTGAAACGGCTGAACGAAGTGGTGCACGGTCGGCACCCGGGCGTGCTGACGATTGCGGAAGAATCGACGTCGTGGCCGATGGTGTCGCGGCCGACGTACCTGGGGGGCCTCGGCTTCAGCCTGAAGTGGAACATGGGCTGGATGAACGACTCGCTGAACTATTTCAGGCAGGACCCGATCTACCGCAAGTACCACCACAACCAGATGACGTTTTCAATGCTGTACGCCTTCACCGAGAACTTCGTGCTGCCCTTATCGCACGACGAGGTGGTGCACGGGAAGGGTTCGCTGGTTCACAAAATGCCGGGGGACGCCTGGCAGCAGTTCGCCAACCTGAGGCTGCTGATGGGCTACCAGTACGGGCACCCCGGGAAGAAGCTGCTCTTTATGGGCGGAGAGATTGCGCAGCGCGCGGAATGGACCGAGGACACCGCCCTGCAGTGGTACCTGCTGGAGTATGAGCCGCACCGCGGGGTGCAGCGGTTGATGGCTGACCTGAACCGGCTGTATGCAACGGAACCGGCGCTGCACCAGGTGGACTTTGACTGGCACGGGTTCGAATGGGTGGATTGCAACGACTCGGAAAACAGCGTGCTGTCCTTCGTGCGGCGGGCGAAGGACCAGAACGATTTCGTGGTGGTGGTGGCGAACTTCACGCCGGTGTTGAGGGAGAACTATCGAGTGGGCGTGCCGGAGGCAGGATTCTACCGCGAAGTGCTCAACACCGATGCCGAGGCATACTGGGGCTCAAACGTGGGCAACCTGGGCGGCGTCAAGGCCGAGCCGGTGCCGTGGATGGACCGCGAATACTCGCTGAAGCTGACCCTGCCGCCGCTGGGAGTGGTGTTTTTGAAAAGGCAGACCAAGACGCAGGACTCTTAGGAAAGCCAGGAAAAAGCAGATCCCTCGGGGCCGCCAAGCCGGCCCCTCGGGATGACATGCGGCGTGTAGCCGCCGCTACAAGAACCGGAATATTCGAAGGCTGCGTGAGTTCATATCGTAACGAAGAATCCCACCTGACTACCGGCATATCCGATTGAACAAACTTTCGTGAGAGGCACTCCCGCGAAGGGACAAGGTGTCGGAAGATGGCCGCAGCGAGGGAGGAGTGGGAGTGCATCCTGAACGAACGAGGCGGGTGCTGGCGGCAGTGGCGGGGGGGGTGTGGCTTTGCGCAGCAGGCGCGTGGCTGGCGGGGGCGAGTGCAGAGGAGCAGGCTGCGCCGCAAACGCCGGCGAAGCGTGCAGTACAGGCAGCCGCGGTGAAGGCGATGCGCGTCCACACGCTGAACGTGCGCGGGCAGTGGGGCGCAGACATTTCGCCGGACGGGCGGACGGTGGCGGTGGCGGTGCAGAAAAAAGATGCGGCGAGCGGCGAGACTTCGGTGGATGTCGAGCTGTGGGATTTCCGCGCCAACAGGAGGCTGGCTCAACGCACACTTTCCCGCCGGCCGCTGGTTGCGATCACGAGCGCGGAGTGGGGGCAGGTGCGATTTACTAGCGACGGCAAGACCTTGCTGATCTACGACGGTGAGCTGCTGCACGTCCTCAAGGCCGAGAGCCTGGAAGAGATCACGCGCGTGGACCTGGGCCTGCCGGCGATGCCGCGCGTGGCACAGGTGCTGGGCCTGGCCGTGCCGCGAAACGGGCGGCGCGCGTTTGCGGTGCTGATCTCGCAGGGAAACGGACGTGGCGGAGCGGTGCGCGTCTATGATCTGGGGACCGGGGCGCTGCGGCGGAACTGGGAGTTTGCCAGGGGTTTTCCGGAGTACGGCAGCCGGATCGCGTGGAGCGCGGACGGAAAAAAGATCGCGCTTTCGCTGCCGATGTTGCCGGGCGACACGCTGCCACGGCAGGAGAAAAACTTGCAGGTGGTGAACGTGGATGCCGGCACGGTGGCCGGTCAGTGGAACACGGGTTACCTGGCCGGGCCGGTGGCGTTCGCCGGAGAGAACATGGTAGCGACAGCGACGGCGGAGATGGCCTGGAAGATGCAGTCGGGCGGCGGGCACCCGGTCCGCGTGTGGGACGCAAGCACGGGGCGGATGGTGCGCGAGATTGCCAGCGCCCCGAGCGGGGTGCGGGGGAGCCTGGAGATTTCCGCTGACGGGCGGCGCGTGATTGGTTACGTAGGCGACGAACGGAGCGACGAGCCGCAGTCCGACCCGGAAAGTACAATCGGGATACGCGAGCAGCGGTTCCGCGTGTGGGCGCTGCCGACGTGGCGCGTAGTGGCGACTTCGCCACCGATTCAGCCTAATGCGCCGAAGCGGGCGCAACTGCGGTTGAGCGGCAAAGGCGATACGGTGCTGGTGTACTGGAAGTTTGCGGATACTCCGCTCGTGTTATACGAAGTCCCGTAAGGCCAAGGCCAGGCACCGACCCTTCCCTTTAGAAACCAAGAAAACACGGTGTGGTGGAACATCCGGGCAGCCCGGTGCGTATCACAAGCATCAGTCCAAGGGAATGGAGGAGGCCTGCGATGAAAACACAAATTACGTTGAAGGCGGTGCTCAGCGTCGCGGTGCTGATGGTGCTGGCAGTGGGTGTGCCGGCAACAGCGGCGGCACAGACGGCGCAAGCGACACAGCCGGAGCGATGGCTGCACGTGCGCGTGGAGAGCGTTGACGGCAAGGGAGAGCTGGTGCGGGTGAACATGCCGCTCTCGCTGGCGGAAAAGCTGCTGCCGGCGGTGCGCAATGAGCGGCTGCGCGACGGGAAGATCACGATCAATGAGTCCAGGATGAACGGTGTGGACCTGCGCGCGGTGCTGGAGGCGGTTCGGACGACGCGGGACGGCGAGTTTGTAACCGTGCAGAGCAACGATGGAGAGGTGCGGGTGGCCAAGAAGGAAGGCTACCTGTACGTGAACGCCCGCGAGAACAAGAAGGACAAGAACACGCGGGTGGAGGTCAAAGTGCCGATGACGGTGGTGGATGCGCTGCTTTCCTCGGGCACGAACGAGCTGGACCTGGTGGCGGCGGTGCGGGCGCTCGGCCAGCACGGGGATTCCGAGCTGGTGATGGTGAAGGACAACAAGAACACCGTGCGGGTGTGGCTGGATTCGAAGAATACGTCGGAGTAAGCAAGAAGGGGTTAGGAAGCAGGAAGTAGACAAGAGGAAGACACGGAGAGAGTAATGCTTGGAAAAGTGATGCTGGGAGTGTTGGGGACGTCGGTGCTGGCCGGAGTCTACGTGGCGCAGCAGGGCGTGGTGCGGGTGCGCGTGGTGGAAAAAAGAGAAGGCGGCGACCGCGTGAACCTGTATGTGCCTGCGGCGGTGATTCCTCTGGCGGTGAAGTTGGCTCCTGAGGAAAAGATCCGCGAGGCGATTGAGCGGGCAAAGGAATGGCTGCCGGCGGTACGCATTGCCAGCAAGGAGCTGGCCCGGTTGCCGGACACAGAGCTGGTAGAGGTGCGGGACCATCGGGAACACGTGCGCATCCGGACGCGCGACGGATATCTGGAGATCGACGTTGAGTCAGACCGCGAGGATGTAAACATTTCCGTGCCGCTGAAGATGATTGAGAAGGTGGCGCAGGAACTGCAGGCGCGTGGGCCGGCGTCGTAAGTCAGTTCACGGCTGAAGTTGACCCCTGCAACGCCCGAGCTGACAAACATGCCGATGAGGGAATCTCAAGCCCCGACCGGGCAGGGGCCTCAAAATGACACACCTGCGGCTGGCGGGCAGGACGGGCTAGGAAGAGGGACAGGCTAAAACCTGTCCTACGTCAGGCGGCGGGATCTTTACTGGGGATCCAGTAGACTTCTTCCTTGAGGTTTTCCTTCGGAAGACCGCGACGCGCGAGAATCCCCTTACCCAGTTCAATCATGTTGGGGTGGCCGCAGAGATAGGCGCTAGTGTTTGCGGCGGTCATGCCCCAGGCGTCGGCGTATTTACGGATGAGGTCTTCGGTGCGGCCGGTTTCGCCCTTCCAGTTCGGGTCTTCCCACGGACGGCTGATGGTGGGCACGTAGGTGAGCCAGGGGACCTGGGTGGCGAAGTGCTCTAATTCCTCGCGATAGCCGAACTCCCAGGGACGGCTGGCGCCATTGATGATGAACAGCTTGTGCTCGCCGGTGAATTTCCCTTCTTTCCAATCGTTGAAGAGCGCGCGGACGTAGCTGACAAACGGGGCCAGTCCGGTGACGGTGCAGAGGAGCAAGTGGAGGTTGCGGCCGGACTTGTTATCGAGAGTGAAGCGGCCCTTGGCGACGCGGCGGAAGCTCATTTCGTCGCCGACCTGAAGCTTGTAGAGCAGCGGGGTTAGCTCGCCCTCGGGGACCAGCTCGAAAAAGAACTCGACTTCCTTTTCATAGGGCGAAGAGACGATCGAGTAGGGGCGCTCAACGTGCTTGGCCGGCGTCTGGATGCCGAGGGTGGCGTACTGTCCGGGGGCGAAGCGGAATTCGCCGCCCACGTCCACGCGGACCATCCAGAGATCGTTCGCAAAATCGACGCGCTTGGTGATGCGGGCCCGGAAGAACTTGTCTACGGGGAGATTCATAGCGAGCTCCAGGGAGTGAAGGTGCGTTTGGGCATGGTGGATTTAACAAGACCGGGCCGGCAGAGAACGTGCGGCGAGGGCTAGTCGTTTGGCCGCTGGCGCATCATCTGCGAGGGGTCAAACGGCTGCGGCGTGCCGGTGATTTTTGACTTGGCGTTGGCGAGAACTTTGGCCAGAACCATCTCGCTTCCATCGGACGAGGTGGACTTGACTAGGCCGTAAGGAGCGACGTCGGTGGATATCCAGGTCTCTGCGGCGGAGGTGTTCGAGCGATAGTGCTGGCAGTTGAAGGTTCCCGCCGGAACGGTGATGGATTCGGTGCCGACGAGGACGACATCCTTATCCTTGCGAATGTCCGACGACTGGGGGGTGCGCCCGCCCATGCCGCCCATGGGGCCGCCAGCGGGCATCTCCATGGGCGGTTCGCCGGCCATCTGCATGATGGTGCGCCTGGTTTCAACCTGGTCACCGACGAGAACAACGAGGGTCTTGAAGATAACCTCGCCGCCCATCTGTGGGCTGTCCATGACCATTTCCATCCAGTAGCCGGTGGCGCCATCCACCTGCTCCTTACCGACAATGGCGAATTGCATCTGGGATTGCGGGCGGCCGGACCGGAGGTTGTTGTACACGGCGCCGGAACCCACGACGGGGTTCCACACGCCGCTCATTCGTGGCGGGCCCATGCGGAATTGCGCGGAGGCCGGGGGAAACAGAATGACGCCAAGCAGGAATAGCGTAAATGCAACTGCGATTCGCCGACTGAGCATGATTTCTCCTTCTATTTCGAGATTTTGCGGAGAGCGGCATCGTATTCAGCGGGATCAAAGCCAATCACGACCTCGCCTTCAACCACCAGTGTGGGAGTCGAGCGGCTGCCGAGGACTTCGACCAGCTCGCGCAGGGCGCCGGGGCGGTGCGAATGTTCTTCTCCTCAAACTCCACCTGGCGAGACGAAAGAAACTCTTTCGCCGTCACACAGGCAGGTCAACCGGGCTGCGTGTAAAAGATTGCCTGGGCCCTGGTCATGTCCCGCCGCGCCTTTCCCCTGTTTGATTTCTACCAGATTTGTAGCACGGCAAGCAAATGGAAACACCCGGCCACAGGGAATGCGGCCAGGCCGGAGAAAGATCTCCTCGCGGGGCGCAACGAGACTATTCATAGGCGAGCGCATCAACCGGGTCGAAGCGTGCCGCGCGCATGGCCGGATAGAACGCGCCGGCCAGGGCACCCAGGACGGCGAAGAAAATGGCGCGCAGGACCCAGTCTTCCGGGATCAGCACGGTCAGCGAAGGAGCTGTGTGCTGCAAGATGACGCGGAGGCCGTAGGTAGAAGCGACGCCGACAATGGCGCCGCAGGCAGTCATCAGCATCGTCTCGCCGAGAATAAGACCCAGGATATCAACCTTGGAGGCTCCCAGGGCCTTGAGGATGCCGATTTCGCGAGTGCGCTCGAGCACCATGGTGTGCATGGTAAGCAGCACAACCAGAAAGCTGATGGCCACGCCCAGGCCGACAAAGGAACGGATGAAGGGCCGGAGCTCGGGGAGGTTGGAGGAGTTCATCAGGGTGAGGTATTCGGCCATGGTACGGATGCGGTAGTCCGGAAGTTGCTGAACGAGCGCGGAACGGGTGGCCTCGGTATCCCCTTTGCTGCGAACATAGAACATTGAGACGCGTTGATCGGCGCCGCCAATATCCTGAGCGGTGCGCAAAGGAATGAAAACGCGCGCGCCCTTGCCGTGGGCCACGATGCCGGAGACGGTGAACTCGTTACCAAGCACCATGACCTTGTCGCCGAGCTTCAAGCGACGGGATTCGGCGATGATGTCGTCCACCAGCGCCTCGTTCGGGCCTTCAAACGAATTTCCGTGAAGGAAGAGAAAGCCTTTGCTCAGGGCGTTGAAACTACGGTAGTCGATGCCGTAGACGACGTTGAAGGAGCGCGTGTCCATCATGATCAGCACCGGGGAGACTTCGTCCACGCCGGGCATGCGGGCAATCCGCTCACCGAGCGACTCCTGCAAGACCGGGCTGGACATGGCGAAGAAAATGGAGGAGTTGGGCTGCTGGACCAGGATATCGGCGCCAACGCCTTCGACGCGCTTGCCCCATTCAGAGACAATTCCGGTGGTCAGGCCGACAATAAAGAGAACCAGGAAGACCTGGATGGCCAGAGCAACAATGGTCAAAGAGGAGCGAAGCGGGCGGGCGCGGAGGTTGCTCCACAACAGGTGGGCCATGGAGAAACCGTTGTAGGTCTTCTGTGACATCGAGATGCGGCTACGTTCCTTAATCTAACACTCCGGCCACGTTAGGTCAAAGCCGGCACCGGCGATGGAGAAGCAAGGCGAGAAGAACCGTGGCGATCGCACAACAAACGGGCAGAGACGCGCAGGAAACTCTGCTGCCTCAGCGTTTTGACGGCGAGACCTTGAAAGTTTTCAACAGAAGTGTTGAAAAGTATGTGGAAAGGAGCCGGATGCGTTCGCTAAGCGCACGCGAATGCAAACGCTTGGTGCGGTTTGCACCACGGTGAGGCAGTGCAGAGGGCCAGTGGCACGAGAATTGCCTGGCGGGTAAAGACTGTCCCTTAGGAAGAACAATTGCTGGTGGAATCAAGAGTGTTTGAGGCGCGCAAGAAGCAGATGCGGTGGTTCGACGGCAGACTCAATACCAGCGCGGGGGCTTTTCGAGCTTGATTTGAATGACTTCTTCGTCGCCGGTGATGTCGTACCAGCGGCCGAAGGTTTTCCAGCCTTCCGCAATCACCTGAATCAAAACCTTGCCTTTGGGAACGTCGGGGACGCGGACGACGCCGTCTTTATTGGTCTTGACGTTCATCTCGATCTTCTTGTCCTTGCGCAGCGCGCGCTCCTCGACGTAACGGACGTACACGCTGGCGCTTTCCACTGGCTTGTTCTTTTCGCCGGCGGTGACTTCAATGCGCAGTTTGGCCATGCCGGAGGGCTTATCGGACTTGGAGTCGTCCTGGGCTCCGGCCGAACCGACCATCACTAGACAGGCAGCAATGGCGATGAGAACGAGTTGGGAGCGATTCGTGAGCATAGGCTAAAAAGGCAGCGGCTTCTTCCCTTCCCCGGAGGATTCTTTCTGCGAGCCGCGGCGCCGGAGGACTGGGCTCTGATTCGATTCCTGGCGACGGCGCTCGCCCAGCAAGCTCTCCAGGTGCTGTTGGACTTCGTCATACCGTGACGTGGTGACAACATATTCCTCGCGCGGCGGCAGGACCTGCTCGATGGTGCGCTCAGCGGCAGTGATGCGGTCCCTGGTCATAGGATGCGACGAGAATGCTTTGGCGATGCCTCCGCGCTGGGTCTTCTCCCGCTGCCGGGTGCGCTCGAAAAAGTCAATGAAGGCAACCGGGTCATAGCCGCTGGCGACATGATACTGCAAGCCGAGGAAATCGGCCTCGCGTTCGTCGTTGCGGCTGAACTTGAGGAAGGTTAGCGGGACGGCCAGTGCGAGTCCCTGTTGAATGCCATAAACGACTGGCCCGCCAAAGAAGAACAGCGGCAGAGAGGCCCAGTTCCAGACCTTGACGCGGGTCATACCGCGGGTGGCGTGGCGGGAGGCGACGTGAGCAATCTCATGGGACATTACGCCGGCAAGCTCGGCCTCGGTGCGGGCTTCGAACAGCAGGCCGGTAGTGACAAAGAAGTGGCCGCCCGGGAGTGCGAAGGCGTTGACTTCGTCGGAATCGACCACGCGAACGCGCAGGGGCACGCGCAGGTCGGAGTGGCGGGCCACACGGTCGGCAACCTCGGTGACATAGGCAAGGACCTGCGGGTCCTTGAGGAGGCGAGAAGAGATTTCAGTTTGACGTGCGAGTTCTTCGCCCAGCTGCAGCTCACGCTCCGGAGAGTAAAGGTTCCAGGTGCCGCGGGTGACGTCGCGGCGACCGATGTTCTGGGGATCGGAGTTTTTCTTTTTGGGCTTGTCTGCGAAGGCAGGCAGCCCCGAGGTTGCGAGGGTCAGGAGCAGGACGGAGAAGACCAAGCCGCGTCGCATGGGAAACCCTGCCAAATTATCCGCCGGACCCAAACTGCGCGGGCGGCGGGTTGATTGACTGGCGTGCGGTCCTGAGCTACCTTCAAGCTGCCACGGCACTTGATGGCGCCGCAGCCGATTCACCCCTACTCATATACCTGCGGCGCGAAATCTGCAATCTGAATCCAATGAGGGGCGGGCCAGCGCCGCAGAGCGCCGCCCAGCCAAGGAGACCCGAGATGGGATTTGCCACCGACGCAATCCACGTGGGGCAGGAGCCCGACCCTTCTACCGGAGCGATCGTCGCGCCGATTTACCAGACCTCGACCTATGTGCAGGACGAGCTGGGGAAGAATAAGGGCTTCGACTACGCGCGCACGAACCATCCGAACCGAAAGGCGCTGGAGCGGTGCGTTGCCAAGCTCGAGGGCGGGACGGCGGCGTACGTGTTCACTTCGGGAATGGCGGGGATTGATGCGGTGTTCCGGCTGCTGCGGCCGGGCGACCACGTGATCGTCTCGCAGGCGGTGTACGGCGGGGTGTTCCGACTGACGACGCAACTGCTGGTGCAGTTCGGGCAGGAGTTCAGCTACGTGGATACGTCGTGCGTGGAAAACGTGAAGAAGGCGCTCAAACCGAACACGAAAATGATTTACGTTGAGACGCCGACGAACCCGACGATGATTGTCACCGACCTGGCGGCAATGGCCGCCATCGCGCGCGAGCGGAAGATGACGCTG
Source organism: uncultured Acidobacteriaceae bacterium (assembly GCA_964533185.1). Lineage (GTDB taxonomy): Bacteria > Acidobacteriota > Terriglobia > Acidiferrales > UBA7541 > CAZHLD01. Next base: position 42,673 of record CAZHLD010000022.1, read on the forward strand.
GTGGTGGACAACACGTTCCTGAGCCCCTACTTCCAGCAGCCGATTCGGCTGGGGGCGCACATCGTGGTGCACTCGATGACCAAGTATCTGAACGGCCACAGCGACGCGATGGGCGGGGCGGTGGTGCTGACGCGTCCGGAGGATGCGGAGAAGATTTACTTCGTGCAGCGGTCGGCTGGAGCAGGGCTGGCGCCGATGGACTGCTTCCTGGTGTCGCGCGGAATCAAAACGCTGGCGGTGCGAATGCAACAGCACAACGCGAACGGGATGGCCATTGCGAAGTTCCTCGAGGCGCACCCAAAGGTGAAGCGCGTCGTTTACCCCGGCCTGCCCTCGCATCCGCAACACGAAGTGGCCAAGCGGCAGCAGAGCGGGTTTGGCGCGATGATCGCGTTTGACCTGGGGTCGCTTGAGGCGGCGCGGCGACTGCTGAACCACGTGAAGCTGTGCGCGCTGGCGGAAAGCCTCGGCGGGGTCGAGACGCTGATTTCCCACCCGGCGCTGATGACCCACGCCTCAGTGCCGGCGGATGTGCGACAACAGATCGGGATCACTGACGGGCTGGTGCGGATCTCGGTGGGCATTGAAGATGTGGAAGACCTGATTGCTGACCTCGACCGTGCGCTGGCGCAGGTGTGAACGGCTCGATCCGGGCCAAGAACCGCTGTCATTGCCCGTAGCCCTTAGAACCAGCCGCGGTACTTGAAATACGCTCCCATCACAACTCCGGCGGCAATCATCGCCAGCGACGCGTACATCCAGCCAAGCGAGTTTTCGAGCCAGGGCAGGTTGGAGAAGTTCATCCCAAAAAACCCGGTAATCAGCAGGAAAGGGATGGCCACGGTGGCCCAAAAGGTCAGGCGCTTCATGATTTCGTTGGTGCGGTTGGCGGTGGCGGAGAGGTGGACGTCGAGGACGCCGGTGAGGATGTCGCGATAGGTTTCGGCAAAATCGAGCGCACGGACGATGTGGTCGTAAATGTTGCGGAAGTACGGTTGCTGCGAACGGAACCACGGTTCGGCGCGGTAGAGAAGATGATTGATCACCTCGCGGCCGGCCAGGGCCACGCGGCGGAAATCAATCAAGGCGCGGCGGAGAGAAAAAATGTCGGACAGCAACT
>CAZHLD010000023.1:0-43312 GCA_964533185.1 uncultured Acidobacteriaceae bacterium
GGGTGACATTTTCACGTTGCTGTTAGGGGGTGACAGAATTATGGAGCTAAGACACGTGCCTGCGGTTTCGTTGACAAAACAGCAAGCATCCTCTATTCTTGGCGATTGTCTTTGCAGTGAAAGGACTGACCGAGCGCATGCGGACGTATGTCGCCAAGGGCCAAGAGGCCCAACAACTCAAAGAAGGGCCGAATTGGTTTGTGGTGGATGCCGCCGGGCAGGTGCTCGGGCGGCTGGCCACGCGGGTGGCCCGGGTGTTGATCGGCAAGGACAAGCCCACGTTTACGCCGTATCTCGATTCGGGCGACCACGTGGTGGTGATCAACGCCAACAAGATCCGTCTGACCGGCAACAAGCTGGAGCAGAAAATCTATCGCCATCACAGCGGCTATCCGGGCGGGCTGAAGGAAGTCCCGGCGAAGCGCCTGCGGCCGGAACGCGCTGACTGGATGGTGCGCGAGGCCATTCTGGGCATGCTGCCCAAGAACAAGCTGCGCGCGAGGCGGGCCAAGAAGTTGCGCGTCTATCTGGACGACAAGGGTTTGCTGCGCCACGCCGGACAGAAGCCGCAGCCGCTGGCGATGTAATAGCTTTTTGTTGTCATGCTGAGTCCCGATGGCTTTTGTCGGGACGAAGCATCCCGCAGAGGGATTCTTCACCCGGCTTCGCCGGGTTCAGAATGACACCCGTGGAAAGTTTCAGGAGGCACTTTGAGTTCGATGGGAGCACCGGTCGAGGGCGTGACGCCACAAAAGTTCAACTGCACCGGCCGCCGCAAGGAAGCGGTGGCGCGCGTGTTCCTAAAGCCCGGCTCGGGCAAGTTCACCATCAACGGCCGGCCGGTGGAGGACTACTTCAAGAACGTGGCCTGGAAAAACGCGGCGATTGAGCCGCTGAAGTTCACCAACACCGCCGACCAGGTGGACGTGATGGCCACGGTCAAAGGCGGCGGCGCGGGCGGGCAGTCCGGCGCGGTGCGAATGGGGATTTCACGGGCGCTCTCGCTCCTAAACCCAGAGCTGCGCCACGGCCTGCGCAAGAACGGTTTTCTGACGCGCGACTCGCGAATGCGCGAGCGCAAGAAGTACGGGCAGAAGGGCGCCCGCAAGCGCTTCCAGTTCAGCAAGCGCTAAGCGTCGTTGAAGATTCTTCCGGCGGCTCAGCCGCCGGAGGAAAATACACGGCCGGCACGGAGCCGGCGTAACGATGCTCCTTCCGCCTCGGCGGATCGCAAGCATCGAATCCATGAGGAGGTCCATTGGCAGTTGAAATTACGATGAAGGAGCTTCTGGAGGCCGGCGTCCATTTCGGCCACCAGACGCGGCGCTGGAACCCGAAGATGAAGGAATACATCTTCGGCGAGCGCAACGGGATCCACATCATTGACCTGCAGAAGACCTTGAAATTGTTCCGCGAAGCCAGCCGTTACATCAGCGAACTTGCCGGGCAGGGACGAGCCATCCTTTTTGTCGGCACCAAACGCCAGGCGCAGGAAGCCGTCGCCGAAGAAGCGCAGCGCTGCGGGATGTTCTATGTGAACCACCGCTGGCTGGGCGGCACGCTTACCAACTGGGCCACCCTGCAGAAATCCATCAAGCGACTGAAGACACTCAAGGCCATGAAGGAAGACGGCCGTATGGCCGAACTTTCGAAGAAAGAAGCGGCGCGGCTGGACCGCGAGTTCAAGCACCTGCTGCAGAACCTGGGAGGCGTCGAGAACATGACGGTGCTGCCCGATGCGATGTTCGTGGTTGACTCGAACTCGGAGGAGATTGCCGTACGCGAAGCGCGGCGCATGGGCGTGCCGGTGGTGGCCATCGTGGACACCAACTGTAACCCGGACGTGGTGGATTTAGTGATTCCCGGGAACGACGACGCGCTGCGGGCCATCCGCCTGTTTACTTCGAAAGTAGCCGACGCCGTGCTCGAAGGGCGCTCGGCCTTCGAGCAGACCCAGATCGCCGAGGCCAAGGCCGAAGAGGGTGGGCCGGTGGAAGAAGTGGTCGAATACGTGGATACCAGCGCCTACGAATCTTACGAGAAGCAGGAAGGCAACTTTGTCGAGCCGGGCACGGAGCTTGCAATCGAGCCGGGCGTAGAGCCTAGCGTGGAACCTGGCATCGAGCAGACCATCCCCCCGGGGGACGAGGGGAGCAAGAGCTAAGGGCTGCCGGCACGACCGGCAGCGCGTGGCCCTGTCCGCCGTGGCGGATCGGGCCATTTCTGTAACCGGGGGCCAGTGAAGGAAGGATGCGATGTCGCCCAAGCGTCCCCGTCGAAGGAAGACCCGGCGCCCAAGGGGAAAACACAAACGGACGCCACGCAAGAAGAAGATTGAGCAAGGGCCAGCGAAATCCAAGTCGAAGGAACCCGCGACACCGATGAGCACACAACCTGAGCAAGCCACCGTCCCCGCGCAACTCGTGAAAGAGCTCCGCGAGCGCACCGGGGCCGGCTTCAACGATTGCCGCGCCGCGCTGCTGGAGGCCAAAGGCGACATCGAGCAGGCCATCAACGTCCTGCGCAAGAAGGGCCAGGCGGCGGCACAGAAAAAGGCGCAGCGCGAGGCGTCTGAGGGGCTGGTGGGCCACTACATCCACGCCGGCGGGAAAATCGGCGTGATCGTGGAAGTGAACTGCGAATCCGACTTCGTCGCTCGCACCGACGATTTCCAGAAGCTCTGCCACGAAATCGCCATGCACATCGCCGCGCTCGACCCGCGCTATGTGCGCCGCGAGGAAGTCACGCAGGAGATCCTCGACCGCGAGCGGGAGATCTACCGCGAACAGGCCCGCGCCACCGGCAAGCCCGACCCGGTGATCGAAAAGATCGTGGCCGGCAAGATGGAGAAATTCTACGAGGAGACCTGCCTCTACGAGCAGCACTTCATCAAGGACGAGTCGGTCACGATTCGCGAGCTGATTGACCAGATGATCGCCAAGCTGGGCGAAAACATTTCCGTGCGGCGATTCGTGCGGCTCAAGGTAGGCGAAGGCGCTGCCCGCTGAACTGCTTTTGCGATTTATTTTTCTGGCCCGGAGCGCAAATCCAAGCGTCCGGGCCATTTGCTTTCACCGTTGCTTCCTCCCTAGCCTCGGGACTCCGGCCTCTAGTACAATGCCCGCCGGCATGACCACCGCTGACTTATCCGCCAAGACCAGTGCGGGGCAGAAAGCCCCGGCCTACCGCCGCATTGTCCTGAAACTTTCCGGCGAGTCGCTGCAGGGCCCGCAAGGCTACGGCATCCACCCGGAGACGGTGGCGGGCATCGCCAGCGAGCTCAAAGCGGTGAACAACCTGGGCGTGCAGACCGCCATCATGGTGGGCGGCGGGAACATTTTCCGCGGCACGCGGCAGAAGTCGCTGGCGATCGACCGCGCGACCGGCGACTACATGGGCATGCTGGCCACGGTGATTAACGGGCTGGCGCTCCAGGTCGCGCTCGAAAAACACGGCGTGCACACCCGGCTGATGAGCGCCATCGCCATGCAGCAGGTGGCCGAGCCCTTCATCCGCCGCCGCGCCTCGCGCCACCTAGAGAAGGGGCGCGTGGTGATCTTCGCCGCCGGCACCGGCAACCCGTACTTTTCCACGGACACCGCGGCGGCGCTGCGCGCGATGGAGATCAAGGCGGAAGTAATCCTGAAGGCCACGCGCGTGGACGGCATCTACGACGCCGACCCCGAAAAAGTGCCCGGCGCGAAGATGTTTGAGCACATCAGCTATATGGACGTGATCAACAAGGGCCTTTCGGTGATGGACACCACCGCGATCACGCTGTGCATGGACAACAAGATGCCCATCATCGTTTTCAACCTGAACGTGCCCGGCAATCTCCAGCGCGTCGTGCTGGGGGAGAAGGTCGGCACGAGGGTCAGCCTGACCTGAGCGCGGCAAGCCGAAACTTTTTCGGAAACACGTCCCCATTCCGGAGAACTCCGATGACCACGATTGCGAATACGAAAGACGCCATGGCCCAGGCCAAAGTACGCATGGAAAAAGCGGTGGAGGATTTCCGCAAGGAGCTGGCCAGCGTGCGCACCGGCCGCGCCAACGTCGGGCTGCTCGACCACATTCGCGTGGACTACCACGGCACGCCGATGCCGGTGAACCAGTTGGCCGCGCTCTCCGTGCCCGACCCGACAATGATTCTCATCTCGCCGTGGGACCCGAGCGCGGTGCCGCTGATCGACAAGGCCATCCGCACCTCGGACCTGGGGCTGAACCCGGCGTCGGACGGTAAGGTCGTGCGCGTGCCCATTCCGTCGCTCACCGAGGAGCGGCGCAAGGAGCTGGTCAAGCACCTGCACAAGGTGCTCGAGAACCACCGCACCGCCGTGCGCAACATTCGCCGCGACATCAAGGAAGCCGTCGAGAAGCTCGAGAAGGAACACAAGATCAGCGAAGACGAACGGAAGCGCTCGCTCGACGAGCTCGACAAGCTGACCCATTCGGAAACGAAAAAGCTCGAAGACCTCTCCGCTGTCAAAGAAAAAGAAGTCATGGAAATCAAGTAGCCCGGCGCCGCGCGGCCCCGAGCGAATCGGAGGGACTCACCATGTTGGTTGTCAAAAAGAATATGACAGCTTGTCTGTTCTTATTCCTGTTGACAGCCGCGCTCGTGCCGGCCTGCGCGCAACAGATCTCGCTGGGCTCGGTGAGTTTCCCGACCACCGGCAAGCCGGAGGCTCAGGCGCACTTCCTGCGCGGGCTGGCGGCGCTGCACTCGTTCTGGTTCGAGGAGGCGCTTGAGGAATTTCGCGCCGCCACGGCGGCTGATCAGGGCTTCGTCATGGGCTACTGGGGCGAGGCTATGGCCTACAACCACCCGCTTTGGGATGAGCAGAACGTCGAGGCCGCGCGCCAGGCACTGTCGAAAATCGGCGACCTCAGCCGGGTGACGCCGCGCGAGCAGGCCTACGTGGAAGCAGTGCGCGCGCTGTACGGCTCGGGTGACAAAAACGCGCGCGACCGTGCCTACTCGGCGGCGATGGAGAAGGTCTATCGCCAGCACCCGCAGGACGACGAGGCCGCCTGCTTCTACGCGCTGTCGCTGCTGGGCCTGTGGCGGCCGGGCGAGAAAAGTTTTCGCAATCAGATGCAGGCCGGCGCGATTGTGCTGGACGTTTACCGGAGAAATCCAAACCACCCTGGCGCCGCGCACTACATCATCCACTCCTTTGACGACCCGGAACACGCCATCCTGGCGTTGCCCGCCGCGCGCCGCTACGCCTCCATCGCACCCGAAGCGCACCACGCGCGGCACATGCCGGCGCATATTTTTCTGCAACTGGGCATGTGGCCGGTGGCGGCGGCGTCCAATGAATCGTCGTGGGCGGCGTCGGTGGCCTGGGTGGAACGCAAGAAGCTCGACGGCGAGCGGCGCGACTTCCACAGCCTGCACTGGCTGATGTACGTCTATTTGCAGCAGGGCCGCTACGCGAAGGCGGAGGAGATGCTGCGGCTGCGACAGAATCTGACGGAGAAATCGTCCGGCGGGTCTGCGGCCGGCTGGGATTACGCCGCAATGCGAGGACGCTACACTTCTGATATGGCCGCAATGCTGATCGTTGAAACCGAGCAGTGGCAGCGCGCGGCTGAACTCTTCCCGCCTGCCGCGAGTGCAGCATCCTCGAAACCTGACGCTGCAGGCGGCGCACATCAACATGGCGCGCTGGCCACCGCGCGAGCGGCCAACTCTGCGACGCGCAGTCAGGTGCTAGGCGTCTTCATACCCGGAATGGCCGCAGCCCGGACTGCGCAGCAAGAAGCTGCAGCGGCCATCGCCGCGCTGACGAAAATGCGGGCAGACCTCACCGCGGCGGGAGAGACCTACCGCGCAAAGATGGTGGAGATTGCCGAGCTCGAAGTCACCGCGCTCAACGAAGCGGCTAAGGGAAATATGGACAAAGCCATCACCGCTGCCGGGCGCGCCTCACAAATTGAAGAGGAGCTCTCACCACCGTCCGGTCCGCCGGACCTGGTCAAGCCCTCACACGAGCTGTACGGCGAGATTCTGCTGCGGGCCGGGCGTCCCAAGGATGCCGCTGCGCAGTTCCGTACCGCGCTGCTGCGCCAGCCCAACCGCGCGCGCTCCCTGCTCGGAGCGGCGCGTGCTGCCGATAAGAGCGGTGATTCGGCCGCGGCCGCCGAGGCCTACGCGAAGCTGGTTGAGGTCTGGAAAAGCGCCGACCCGCAACTGGCCGAGCTACGCGAGGCGCAAGACTATCTGCGCCAATTCAAGGCCCGAGCGGCAGGCTAAGGCCGCTGATCCCACGCCGATTTTTCTTTGGAGAAGTTAGGGCACCGAGGCGGTCTTCTCAACCATTAGAGTTTGCGCTTCGTCCAGCCGCAGGGCGCGGATGAACGCGTGGTAGTCGGCCACCCTCGCAGCGGGCACCTCCCGCATTCGAAATGTCATGGTGCGCTCGGCGATGAGGCGGTTTTTCTCGACACGGTAGGTGGCTGCGTATTCCGCGTAGTCGCGGGCGATGCGCACCGCGACGGGCGGCCGCGCCGTGTACCCGGGCGGAAGCTCCAGCACTAGTCGCGCGCGGACTTCGAGCGGCGCACCCAACTCGACCGGCCCAGGCGGCGCGGCGGAGTCTTCGGCGGCTTCGGGCAGCCCCACGGCGGGGAGGGGCAGCGCCAGCCGGGAGTTCTGCTGCGAAACATTGAGGAAGTTCGCGAAGATGAGATGGTAAGAGACCTCGAAGGGGTCACGCGTCGCCCGCGGGTCGCTTGCGGAAACCTCGTCCACCTCGCCGCGAAAGCCGTCTGAGTAGGCCAACAATTGCCCGATCTGCTTCCACTGTTCCCGAGGCAATCGCCGGAAGGCTTCGCGCAGGTCCAGCTCCGCGTCGCCGCGCAGCGCGTAGCGCACGCGCGCGGTGAGCTTGCCCTGAGCGCTGACCTGCGCCTCAACCATTACACCCTGCCGCGAAAGGAAGGGCGGGTCCTGCGGCGTTTCGATCAGACGCGGTGGCGGCGCGTCCGCTGCTTTTGAAATCGGAATCACCAGCGCCTGCTTGCCGCGCAGGCGGGAGGGCAGCATGCGGAACGGAGCCACCTCGATCGTCGAATCGAGCCACACCCATTGCCGGCTGTCGGCGCCCAGCGGGACAACGCTGATCAAGTGGTCGAGTTGCGCGGGCGAGGGCACGGCGGCATCCATCGCGCGCGCGGAGTGAAGCAACACTGGATACGCCGGGTATCCCGCGGCATCGAGCAATGCCGCCAGCAGCGTGTGTTTATCCTGGGCGTCACCATACCCGCTGACCAAGATTTCGGTTGCAGCACGTGGCTGGTAGCGTGCCTCGCCGAGCGAAAGGCTGATGGTGCGGACGTCGCGGGTCACGAAGTCATAAATGGCTTCGATCTTTTCGAGGTCGCTCGCACGTTCGCGGATAAGTTCGCTGGCCCTGGCGCGGACTGCGTCAGTGGGCGCAGCGCGCTCGCGGGCTTGTCCGGCGTACCAGCGCCCCAGCTCTTCCCAGCTCTGAAATGTTGTGAGCTGGACCGCAGGGCCCGGCGATTCCTCTTTCCCTACTGCGGGTCCTGCCTTTTCGCTTTCCGCTCGATGCAGTTGCGCGCGCTTCCAGCGGTAGATGCGCTGCCCGGATTCCTCAGTGACGTCCGGTTCAGCGCCGGAATGAGTCTTCAGCGTGACGGCGCGGGCCGCGGGGACGTTCACTTCGAGTTGTTCGTCGAGCACCGGCGCGTCCTCGACGAAATCGTAGCTGAGCCAGAATTGGCCAGGCGCGGGCGGCGCATAAATCGTCCGGGTGACCCTGTAAGAAAGTAGATCGCCGGGTGCCAGCGCCGGGACAGTGACGCGCTTCTCACGCACATCGGCATAGGCCGGAAAGTCGCGCATAGTAACGGCGGTCGCGTCGCGCACCGCGCTGGCGGTGAGCGCAAGCATGCCGCCGCCGGGCTTCTGCACTTCCACTGATTCGATTTCGAGGCGTTCGCGGGACGCGTCGTAGCCGAAGACCAGCCGTCCGAGCTGCTGCGCGCCCGCTTCGTTCCGCACGCGGATGTGCACCTCGAGCGTTCTTGATCCGGTGCCGTCGTCCTCAAAGCGTACGCGCGTGCGCGATTGCTCGATGACAAATGGATCGGGTGATTCTGCCGGTCTCTTCGCGGTCTCCTGACGAGGCGTTTCCTGAGCCGACCCTAGCTTGTTCTCCGGTGCAGCGGGAGGCGTTTTGCTTTCTGGTTGTTGTGCAGGCGCGTCGGGCGCGAAAAGTGCAAGACCGCATACTAATACCAGAGTCAGGCAGCGCCACGGATGCATTCTGAGGAAATGCCGCACAACAGGCAGTCTAGGCGACCGCCGCCAGCCGGTAAAGGCAGAAGCGGGTGCCGTGTAAGCAATTGTAAAACAATGGGTTAATGCCGATGGGTAGCCCCAGGGGCGTGTTTCACAAGGATTTGGATCAACGAGCCCCGCCACGGGCGAAGCTGGGGCGAACAGTTTTCCACTGTCATTTGCCGGTTTTTGTTTGACAATAAGACACTTCCTCCTTATACTTGCGAGTTTGTCAGGGGGATTTTGGCCCTGTAGTGAAAGGGAAGGTCTCCTGCCCCGGAACAGAGAAGGACGGAACGGGGTGAGGAGAGCGGCCGGAATGGGGCGCCAGCCCCGCAAAGCCGAGTAAGCCTCTCCGCTGTCGCCAGTTGCGGTGTTCGCTCCTGCTGGTATCGGTGCGGGGTTTCCAGTCGGTTCCTCCGAAGTCGCTGTCGGCCCTTTCTATGTCTGAAAACGGGCTTTGCCGCGTTTGGGTGTGCCGAACGCGTGCGGGCCGAAGTCAATTTTCGCTCGATTGAGGGAGAGCCGTGCCGACGTTTTCACAATTGGTCCGACTGGGACGCGAGCAGATCCGCTCAAAGACGAAGTCTCCGGCGTTGCAGGGCTGCCCGGAGAAGCGCGGCGTCTGCATCCGCGTGTACACGCAAACGCCGAAGAAGCCGAACTCGGCGCTGCGTAAGGTGGCGCGCGCGCGCCTGACTAACAGCATTGAAGTCACGACGTACATCCCCGGCATCGGCCACAACCTGCAGGAGCACTCGATCGTGCTGGTGCGCGGGGGCCGCGTGAAAGATCTGCCGGGCGTGCGCTACCACATCATCCGCGGCACGCTGGATGCGGCCGGGGTGGAGAATCGCAAGCAGTCGCGCTCGAAGTACGGCGCCAAGCGGCCCAAGGCCGCACAGAAGTAGGAGACGCGGAGATGCCACGCAAAGGCTGGATTCCCCGACGCGAAGTGAAGCCGGATTCGGTCTATGGCTCCGACCTGGTGCAGAAGTTCATCAATTCGATGATGTGGGACGGCAAGCGCTCCACCGCGCAGCGCATCTTTTACGCCGCGATGGACACGATCGCGCAGAAGACCAACGACGACCCGATGAAGGTGTTCAAGAAGGCGTTGGATAACGTCAAACCGACGCTCGAGGTGAAGACGCGGCGCGTGGGCGGCGCGAACTACCAGGTGCCGGTGGAGGTGAACCCGTACCGCCGACAGTCGCTGGCGATCCGCTGGTTGATCCTGTATGCGCGCTCGCGCGGCGGGAAGACCATGACCGGCCGGCTGGCCGAGGAATTGCTCGACGCCGCCAATCTGCGCGGCGGGGCAGTGAAGAAGCGCGAAGACATCCACCGCATGGCCGAGGCCAACAAGGCCTTTGCCCACTATCGCTGGTAGGGCGGTTCAAGAGTTTTGGGAGATAGACGGAAGCAGCACAATGGCACGGCAATTCCAACTCGAAGAGACGCGCAACATCGGCATCATGGCGCATATTGACGCCGGCAAGACCACTGTGACCGAGCGCATCCTGTTTTACACAGGGAAGACTCACAAGCTCGGCGAGGTGCACGACGGCGCCGCCACGATGGACTGGATGGAGCAGGAGCGCGAACGCGGCATCACGATCACTTCGGCGGCCACCACTGCCTCCTGGAAGCGCTTCGACCGCGAGCAGCGCATCAACATTATTGATACGCCCGGCCACGTGGACTTCACCGTCGAAGTCGAGCGGTCGCTGCGCGTGTTGGATGGCGCCGTGGCGGTGTTTGACGCCGTTGCGGGCGTGCAGCCGCAGTCGGAGACGGTCTGGCGGCAGGCCGACAAATATCGCGTCCCGCGAATCGCGTTTGTGAACAAAATGGACCGCGTCGGCGCCGATTTTGACCATTGTATCCGCTCGATGCGACAGCGACTCTCGGCCCACCCCGTTCCCCTCCAGTTTCCCCTCGGCAAAGAAGACTCCTTCATCGGCATAATCGACTTCATCGAGCAAAAAGCCATCGTCTGGCGGGAAGAGACCCTCGGTGCGAAGTACGAAGAGTTCCCGGTCGAAAAGCTTTGGGATACGGCGTTTCTCGCCGAGCGCCCGGAAGTGGCCGCAGCAGTGAAGGCTTCGGCCATCAGCGAGGAGTTCTACCGCGAGCACCGCAGCAAAGTCGTCGAATACATCGCCGAGCACGACGACAAGGTCCTGGCGAAATACCTCGAAGAGCGCGACCTCACGCCCGTAGAGCTGCGCACTTCGATCCGCCGCTCGACGATCGGCCTGAAGCTGGTGCCGGTGGTGGCCGGTGCGGCGTTCAAGAACAAGGGCATCCAGCCGCTGCTTGATGCGGTGGTGGACTACCTGCCATCACCGCTCGACGTGCCGCCCGTCGAGGGCATCTCAACCGACGGCACCGAGCCGGTGCTGCGCCGCGCCTCAGACGAACAGCCGTTTGCTTCGTTGGCATTCAAGATTATGACTGACCCGTTTGTGGGCAACCTGACTTACATCCGGGTCTATTCCGGCGTGCTCAAGGCCGGCAGCTATGTGTATAACTCGTCGAAGCGCACCCGCGAGCGCATCGGCCGCCTCTTGCAGATGCACGCTAACAAGCGCGAAGAAATCGACGCCGTGTACGCCGGCGATATTGCCGCCTGCGTGGGGCTGAAGTCGGTCACCACCGGCGAAACGCTCTGCGACGAAGATAAGCCCGTGGTGCTCGAATCCATCGAGTTCCCCGCGCCGGTCATCTCCGTTGCGATCGAGCCTAAGACCAAGGCCGACCAGGACAAGCTCGGCACCGCGCTCGGCAAAATGGTGCAAGAAGACCCCACCTTCCGCGTGCACACCGACCCGGACACCGGCCAGACGCTGATCTCCGGGATGGGCGAGCTGCACCTTGAGATTATCGTGGACCGCATGCTGCGCGAGTTCAACGTGCAGGCCAACGTCGGCCGGCCTCAAGTGGCCTACCGGGAAACGGTTCGCCGGAAGGCTGAGGCCGAAGGGCGCTATGTCCGCCAGACCGGCGGTCGCGGTCAGTACGGCCACTGTAAGATTACCGTCCACCCGCTGCCTTCGGCTGCGCACGAAGACATGCACGAGATGTCCACTGACGAGCTCGACGCGCTGGCCAAGGGAATCGCCGGCGGCAAAGTGAAGTGGCGCTTCGACAAGGAACATCGCTTCCTGTTCATTGACCACATTATCGGCGGGTCCATCCCCAGGGAGTTCATCCCGCCGATCGAAGCCGGCATCCGCGAAGCGATGGATACGGGCGTGCTCGCCGGCTACGAGATGGTGGACATTGCCGTGGTGCTGTACGACGGCAGCTACCACGAGGTGGATAGCTCGGAGATGGCGTTCAAGATTGCCGGTTCGATGGCGTTCAAGGACGCCTGCCACAGGGCCCAGCCGGCGCTGCTCGAGCCGGTCATGCGCGTGGAAGTGGTGGTGCCGGAAGAGTTCATGGGGCCGGTGAACGGCGACCTACATTCGCGCCGCGGACAGATTCAGGGCACCGAGTCGCGCGCGGGCAGCCAGATCGTCCGCGTGGAAGTGCCGCTGGCGGAGATGTTCGGTTATGCCACCGACCTGCGCAGCCGCACGCAGGGGCGCGCTAGTTTCACGATGCACTTTTCGCATTACGCGGAAGCGCCGGCGTCGATTGCCGATGAGGTGATCGCCAAGGCCACCGGCCGCGTGGTGCGGTAGGACTCGGGAACGGATTCGAGTTTGCAGAGTACGAAGTAGAGACTGAGGAGCAGACGCACATGGCCAAGGAAAAATTCGAACGCAGCAAGCCGCACGTCAACATCGGGACGATTGGTCACATTGACCACGGGAAGACCACGCTGACGGCAGCGATCACCAAGGTACTGGCCAAGACCAACCCCAAGGTGCAGTTCCGGGCGTTTGATTCGATTGACAACGCGCCGGAAGAGCGCGAGCGGGGGATCACGATTGCGGTGGCCCACGTGGAATACGAGACGGTCAACCGCCACTACGCGCACATCGACTGTCCGGGTCACGCCGACTACATCAAGAACATGATCACCGGGGCGGCGCAGATGGACGGGGCCATTCTGGTGGTGGCGGCGACCGACGGGCCGATGCCGCAGACGCGGGAGCACATTCTGCTGGCGCGGCAGGTGGGGGTGCCGTACATCGTGGTGTTTCTGAACAAGTGCGACATGGTGGAAGACCCGGAGCTACTGGAGCTGGTGGAGCTGGAGGTGCGAGAGCTGCTGAAGCTCTACCAGTTCCCAGGAGACGCGCTGCCGGTGATTCGCGGCTCGGCGCTGGGAGCGCTGAACGGCGAGGAGAAGTGGGAGAAGACGGTGCTGGAGCTGATGGAGGCGGTGGACAAGAACGTGCCGCTGCCGCCGCGGGACGTGGACAAGCCGTTTGCGATGCCGATTGAGGACATTTTTTCGATCTCGGGACGCGGGACGGTGGTGACCGGGCGGGTGGAGCGCGGGAAAGTGAAGGTGGGCGAAGAGGTCGAGATTGTGGGCTTCCGACCGACGATGAAGAAAGTGGTGACGGGCGTGGAGATGTTCCGCAAGCTGCTGGACGAAGGGCTGGCGGGCGACAACGTGGGGTTGCTGCTGCGCGGGACGGAGAAGGACGAAGTGGAGCGCGGGCAGGTGATCTGCAAGCCGGGGTCGATCACGCCGCACACCAAGTTCAAGGCCGAGGCCTACGTGCTGACCAAGGAAGAGGGCGGGCGGCACACGCCGTTTTTCACCGGGTACCGGCCGCAGTTTTACTTTCGGACGACGGACGTGACCGGAGACGTGCAGCTGCCGGCGGGAGTGGAGATGGTGATGCCGGGCGACAACATTTCGGTGGAGATTTCGTTGATCACGCCGGTGGCGCTGGAGAAGGGGCTGCGGTTTGCGATCCGTGAAGGCGGCCATACCGTCGGCGCCGGCGCCGTGGCGGAGATCATCGAGTAACCCATGAGCTCCGGCGAAAAAATCCGCATCCGTCTGAAGGCCTACGACCACCGCATCCTCGACCAGTCCACGCGCGAAATCGTGGAAACAGCCAAGCGCACCGGCGCGCAAGTGGCCGGGCCCATCCCGCTGCCCACGGTGATCAACCGCTGGACGGTACTGCGCTCGCCGCACGTGGACAAGAAATCCCGCGAGCAGTTTGAGATGCGCACGCACAAGCGGCTGATCGATATTCTCGAGCCGACGCCGGATACAGTGGACGCACTGATGAAGCTCGACTTGCCACCGGGCGTGGACGTCGAGATCAAAGCCTTCGGGCGCGAGCACGCGGCCAAGTAGAGGACGACTTGATGCCAGTCAACGGAATCCTCGGGATCAAGCTCGGCATGGCGCAGGTCTTTGCCGATGACGGCACCGCCATCGGCTGCACGGTGCTGCAGGCCGGCCCCTGCGTGGTGGTGCAGAAACGCAGCAAGCAGACCGATGGGTACGACGCCGTGCAACTGGGCCTGGTGGAGTTCATCAAGCCGCAGCGGATCAGCAAGCCCATGAACGGCCACTTCAAGAAGGCCAACGTGGCACCGATGCGCTTCCTGCGCGAACTGCGGCTGGACGAGGGCACCGAAGAGACCAAAGTCGGCGACCGCGTTCTGGTGGACGGCTTTGCGCCGGGCGACGTCGTGGACGTTTGCGGCGTGAGCAAGGGCAAAGGCTTCCAGGGCGGCGTCAAGCGCTGGCACTATCGCGGCGGCGACGCGACGCACGGCTCGATGTTCCACCGGGCGCCGGGCGGCATTGGGGCCAGCTCCTTTCCTTCGCGTGTGTGGAAGGGGCAGCACTTCCCCGGCCACATGGGCAACGAGCGTGTCACCGCAAAGAACCTGCGCGTGGTGAAGATTGACGCGGACGAAAACCTGATGCTGGTGCGCGGCTCGGTGCCAGGCCCGGCGGGCAGCTACATCCTGATCCGCAAGGCACGGAAGGCCAAGTAAACGACGACTGAAGGACACGACGACAATGCCGGTTGTGGACGTCAAGAATCTCGAAGGCAAGAAGGTTGGGCAGGTAGAGCTGGCCGACGCCGTGTTTGCGGTGCCGGTGAACGAGCACTTGCTGCACGAGACCGTGCGCTGGTACTTGAACAGCCAGCGCGCCGGCACGCACAAGACCAAGGGCCGCGGGGAAGTCTCCGGCTCGGGCAGGAAACCCTGGCGGCAGAAAGGCACCGGGCGCGCGCGTGTGGGCTCGATCCGCAGCTCGATCTGGCGCAAGGGCGGCACCGTGCATGGCCCGCAGCCGCGCAGCTACGCCTACCGCCTGCCGCGCAAAGTGTTCCTGGGCGCGCTGCGGTCGGCGCTTTCGGCCAAGCTGGCCGAAGAGAAACTGACCGTGGTGGACGCCTGGACGCTTGAGTCGCACAAGACCAAGGCATTCCGCCAGGTGCTCGACCACTTTGATGGTGATGGTCGCTCGATGTTGCTGGTTGAGGTGAGTGCCAACCGCAACCTCGAGCTGGCTAGCCGGAACCTCGATGGCGTAAAGCTGGTGGCGCCGCGAGCGCTCCAGCCCTACGACCTGCTCAAGCACGACCGCCTGGTGCTCTCGAAAGACGCCGCCACGCGGCTGGGTAGTGCGCTCTCGCCGAGAACGCAGACGGCAGGCCCGGTCGTACGCGCCGAAGACATTCAGCCAGCGAGGGCCGTCGCCAAGCCGGGTGCGGCTCCGGCGGCAAAGAAGCCCCGCGCGGCGCGCAAGCCGGCGGCAAAGAAGCCGGGCAAGGATTAACCGATGGCCACCGTTTATCAGATTATTCGCCGGCCGATCATCACCGAGAAGGGTCTCGGGGTGAAGGAGACGCAGCGCACCGTCGTATTCGAGGTTGCTGCGGCCGCCACCAAGACGCAGATCAAAGAAGCGGTGCAAACGATATTCAAGGTCAAGGTGGAGGCAGTGCGCACGGCGAATTTCCACGGCAAGTTTCGCCGGCGCGGCCGGGCGGAGGGGCACCGGCGCGACTGGAAGAAAGCCTACGTCAAGCTGGCCGCCGGCGAGAAGATGATCGAGTACGCAGAGCAACTCTAGCCCGGGGTCTCGGCTCCGGCCGTGCCCCGCAAGGGGCCGGCCGAGGCGGGGCGTGCCGGAAAGAAGCAGGAAGGAAGCCATGGCACTGAAAACATTCCGACCGTATACGGCGTCGCGGCGCTTCATAACCATGCTCGACAAGAGCGAGATTACGAAAGAGCGCCCGGAGAAGTCGCTCACCGAGCCGAAGCAGCGCACCGGCGGGCGCAACGCCCACGGCGAGATCACCTCCTGGCACCGCGGCGGCGGCCACAAGCGCATGCTGCGCGCTGTGGATTTTCGCCGCGACAAGACTGGCGTTCCGGCGAAGGTGGCGGCCGTTGAGTATGACCCGAACCGCTCGGCACGGCTGGCGCTGTTGCACTACGCCGACGGCGAGAAGCGCTACATCCTTCACCCGGTGGGGCTCGAGGTCGGCATGACCGTGCAGACCGGCGCCGGCGCAGACATCCTGCCCGGCAATGCGCTGCCGATGCGCTTCATCCCGCCCGGCACGCAGGTACACAACCTGGAGCTGTCTCCGGGCAAGGGCGGCCAGGTGGTGCGTTCGGCCGGCGGCGCGGCGCAACTGCTGAGCAAAGAAGGAGAAATTGCGCTGATCAAGCTGCCCTCGGGCGAAGTGCGGAAGTTTGCGCTCGACTGCATGGCCACCATCGGCCAGGTGGGCAACCTGGACCATGAGAATGTGACGTACGGCAAGGCCGGGCGCACGCGCTGGCACGGCAAGCGGCCGACGGTGCGCGGCGTGGCGATGAACCCGGTGGATCACCCGCACGGCGGCGGTGAAGGGCGCGTCAAGGGCAACCACCCGCAGACGCCGTGGGCGTTCCCAACGCTGGGCGCCAAGACGCGGCGAAGCAAGCGCGGCGACAAGTTTATTGTCCAGCGGCGGAAGCCGTAGGAAAGTTTTCGTTGCAGTGACAGTACAGCCGATGCGCGGCAGTATTGGTGAAGGTGCAATGATGGCTGCATCCAGAATCAGGAGAGGCGCGGCGCGGCGAGCGGCGCGGCGCAGGAAGCCGGCTGCAGCGCGGCGCGCAGCTCCGCCGGCCAAGCCGGTGCGCGCGGTTCCAGCGGGCCCGGAACAGGTGCACTACCGGTTCTGCAAGGCGGGCTGGGCGGTGGTGGTGGAAAAGACCGCCAATGCCCAGGGCACGCGGTTTGTCTGCCCGTTCTGCACGCGCTCACACCGCGTGCCGGGGCCGGTGCGCGGCTTCCGCAAAGTGCGCCGGGCGCAGTGGATCAAGTTCCGCCGGGTCGAGGAGTAAGGGGAGACGATGCCACGCTCGCTCAAGAAGGGCCCGTTCGTGGACGACCACCTGAAAGACAAGGTGGAAGGCATGAACGCGCGCAACGAGAAGAAAGTGATCAAGACGTGGTCGCGCCGCTCGACGATTGTGCCGGAGATGGTGGGCCACACGATTGCGGTGCACAACGGGAAGAAGTTCATCCCCGTGTACGTCAGCGAACAGATGGTCGGGCACAAGCTCGGCGAGTTTGCGCCGACGCGCACGTTCAAGGGCCACGGTGTTCGCGCCGCGCTCGAAAAGGCGGCAGCGGCAGCGGGCGCGCCGGCGGCGGCTCCCGGAGCGGCTCCGGCGGGCGGCGCACCGCCATCGGCCCCGAAGGCATGAGCGATGGCTACCGAACCAATCAAACCGGCAGCGATTGAAGCCCACGCCATGGCGCGGTACGCGCGGATGTCGCCGCAGAAGGCGCGCCTGGTGGTAGACCTGATCCGCGGGCAGCGAGCCGAAGATGCGATCCAGATCTTGCGCTACACGATGAAGCGCGCCGCGCGCGACATCGAAAAAGTCCTGCGCAGCGCGATTGCCAACGCCGAGCGCAAGGCCGAAGACGCCGGCGAATCGCTGGACGTGGACCGGCTGTACGTTTCGCGGTGCTTCGTCAACGAAGGCCCGCGCTGGAAGCGTCTGCGTCCGGCGCCGATGGGCCGCGCCTTCCGCTACCAGAAGCGGACCAGCCACATCGTTGTGGCTGTGGCCGAACACCACACGGCCGCGCAGGAGCGCGCAGCGGCCACCGCGGCCGAAGCGGCAGCCCAGAAGGGGGTCCGCGGCGCCGTCCGCAAGGCGCGCAAGGCCCTGGCGGGGAAGAAGACTCCGGCGCGCAAGCCGAAGGCGAAGAAGTAGGAGGAGACTTTGGGTCAGAAAACGCACCCGTACGGATTCCGGCTGGGCTACAACAAGCCCTGGCGCTCACGGTGGTTTGCCAAGCGCGACTACGCCGAGCTGCTGCACGAAGACGTTGCGCTGCGGCGGCAGCTCAAGGACCGGTTGCGCTCGGCCGGGGTCAGCGCGATCGATATCGAACGCGCCGCGAACAAGCTGGTGGTGCGCATCTACACGGCGCGGCCGGGCATCATCATCGGTCGCAAGGGTGCGGAGATCGACAAGTTGAAGAGCGAAGTCCAGAAGCGCACCAAACGGGAAGTGCACATCGACATCCAGGAAGTCCACCGGCCGGAGCTCGACGCCCAACTGGTGGCCGAATCGATTGCGCTGCAGCTGGAGAAGCGCGTTGCGTTCCGCCGCGCCATGCGCAAGTCGGTGGACTCGGCGCTGCGCTTCGGCTGCAAGGGCATCAAGGTGCGCGTGGCCGGCCGGCTGAACGGCGCTGAAATCGCGCGCAAGGAGTGGTACCTGCAGGGGCGGCTGCCGCTGCAGACGCTGCGCGCCGATATCGACTTCGGGTTCGCGCAGGCCTACACCACCTACGGCGTGATCGGCGTGAAGTGCTGGATCTATCAGGGAGAAAACATCCCGCGGCGCGGCAAGGATCTGGAACGGCCAGCGCGGTCCGCCGAGCTCTGAGGCGCGCGAGGAAACGGATAAGCCATCATGTTGATGCCGAAAAAAGTGAAGTACCGCAAGCAGCAGCGCGGCCGCCGGCGCGGGAAGGCCTGGCGCGGCAGCGAGCTCTCCTTCGGCGAATACGGCCTGAAGGCGCTCGAGCCGGCCTGGATCACCGACCGCCAAATCGAGGCCGCGCGCGTGGCCATCACGCGGTTTATCAAGCGCGGCGGCAAGCTCTGGATTCGGATCTTCCCGGATAAGCCCTTCACCAAGAAGCCGGCGGAAACCCGCATGGGCAAGGGCAAGGGCGCGCCGGAACACTGGGTGGCGGTGGTGAAGCCCGGGCGGATGCTGTTTGAGATGGCGGGCGTGGACCGGGCCACGGCGAAAGAAGCCATGGACCTGGCGGCGCACAAGCTGCCCATCCAGACCAAGTTCGTCGCCCGCACGGAGATGCTGTGATGGCGCGGCGGGTGGAAAAACTACGCGAGCTGGACGTCCGCGAACTCGAGGTCAAGCAGCGCGAGCTGGCCGAGCAGATCTTCCGTCTGCGCTTCCAGCTAACCAGCGGCCAGGCGGAAGCGCTCAAGCGGCTGCGCGAGGCGCGCAAAGACATGGCGCGGATCCAAACACTGCTGCGCCAACAGGAGCTGAAGAGATCCAATGGAAACTGAAACAGCAAAGATGCCGCCGGCCGGGCGCCACGCGCGCCAGGAGAAGATCGGGGTGGTCACCAGCGCCAAAATGCAGAAGACCATCGTCGTCAAAGTGACCCGCCTGGTCCAGCACGGGCTCTACCACCGCGTGATGCGCATCACCAAGAAGTTCTACGCGCACGACGAGCAGAACGAGGCGCGGCCGGGCGATACGGTGCGAATCGTCGAGACCCGGCCGCTGTCGAAAACCAAGCGCTGGCGCCTGGCCGAAGTTGTGGACAAGAACGCGAGAGCGAATTAATTCCGGACGGAGACGGGGAGCACACGAATGATTCAGATGCGCAGCTGGCTGACCGTGGCCGATAACTCCGGCGCCCGGCGCATTATGTGCATCCTGCCGCTGGGCGGCGACACCGGCAGCCAGGCGGGGCTGGGCGACATCATTACCGCGTCGGTGAAAGAGGCCGCGCCGGACAGCCAGGTCAAGAAAGGCACGGTGGTGCGCGCCGTCGTGGTGCGCACCCGCAAAGAGCACCGCCGCCGGGACGGCTCGTACATCCGCTTCGACGACAATGCCGCGGTGCTGATCAACGATGCCGGCGAGCCGGTGGGCACGCGCGTCTTCGGGCCGGTGGCCCGCGAGCTGCGCGAGAAGAAATTCGCCAAGATTGTTTCGCTGGCGCCGGAAGTGTGGTGAACATGAGGACTGCCGAACCAACTCGAATCAAGCCGCCGATCCGCAAGGGCGACCAGGTACGGGTGATGGTGGGCCGCGACAAAGGCAAGGTGGGCCGCGTGCTGAGCGTGGACCCGGTGAAGAGCCGCGTCACCGTCGAGCACGCCATGATGATCAAGCGGCACACCCGCCCCAACCCGTCGAAGAACATCAAGGGCGGGATCATCGAGCGCGAAGGCCCCATCGCCGTTTCCAACGTGATGCTGGTCTGCCCGGGCTGCGGCAAGCACACCCGCGTGGGCCACACGGCGCTGCCCGACGGCACCCACGTGCGCACCTGCCGTCGCTGCGGCGTGACAATTGAAAAGTAAACGGGATTTGAGCGAGACGAGAAATGATCAGCCGATTGCGTGAACGGTACAAGAAAGAGGTGGTCCCGGCGCTGATGAAGCGCTTCGGTTGGACTAACCCGATGGCTGTGCCCAGGCTCCAGAAGGTGGTGGTCAACATCGGCATGGGCGAGGCCAGCGCAAACATCAAGCTGCTCGATGTGGCCACTGCCGAGCTCGGGCAGATCACCGGTCAGAAGCCCATCATCACCCGGGCGAAGAAGTCGATTGCGAACTTCAAAATTCGCAAGGGCATGCCCATCGGCTGCTGCGTGACGCTGCGCGGCGAGCGGATGTTTGAGTTCATGGACCGGCTGTGCAACGTCGTGCTGCCGCGCGTGCGCGACTTCAGGGGCCTGCCGCCCACGGCCTTCGACGGCCGCGGCAACTACACCCTGGGGCTGAAGGACCAACTGGTGTTTCCCGAGATTGACTACACGCGCGTGGACAAAATCAAGGGCATGAACATCACCATGACCACCACGGCGCGGAACGATGAGCAGGGCCGCGAGCTGCTGAAACTGCTCGGCGTGCCCTTTCGCACTTAGAGGAGAAACGATGGCGCGGACCTGTCAATTCGCCAAGATGAAGCGGAAACTGAAGTACAAGATCCGCCAACGCAACCGCTGCCGCCTGTGCGGCCGCCCGCGCGGCTATCTGAGCAAGTTCCAGATGTGCCGCATCTGCTTCCGCGGCCTGGCGCTGCGCGGAGAAATCCCCGGCGTGGTCAAGGCCAGCTGGTAGAGGAGACCGATGCAGACCGATCCGATTGCCGACCTGCTGACCCGGCTGCGCAACGCCGCCCGGGCGCGCCACCAGCGCGTGGACGTGCCCACGTCGAAGCTGAAGACGGAGATTGCCCGCATCCTCAAGGAAGAGGGCTATATCTCCACCTTCAAGCTGGTGGAGGAAAACAAGCCGCGCAAGACGCTGCGCCTATTTCTGAAGTACACCGCCGACCGCCGTCCCGTGATCACCGGCCTGCGGCGCATCTCGAGGCCCGGCAGCCGGCGGTACGTCGCCGCGTCGGAGATTCGCCCCGTGGTCGGCGGGCTGGGCATCAGCATCCTGACCACGCCGCGCGGGATTATGACCGGACGCTCCGCGCGTCACGCGCGCGTCGGCGGCGAGTTGCTCTGCGAAATCTGGTAGGAGAGCGGACGAGAGAAGACTATGTCGCGAATTGGAAGAATGCCGATTCCGTTGCCGCAGGGCGTCAAGGTGCAGGTCAGCGCGGGGACCATTGAAGTGCAGGGCCCCAAGGGCAAGATGAGCATCCCGGTGCCGGCCGGCATTCGCTTTGAGCAGAAGGACGGCGTGTTGAACGCCCTTCGCGAGACCGACCAGCAGCGCGCGCTGCACGGCCTGGCCCGGGCGCTGGTGGCCAACGCCGTCTTGGGCGTGACGCAGGGTTTCAAGAAGGACCTGGACATCGTCGGCGTCGGCTACCGCGCCGAGGTGAAGGGCAAGAGTGTGATGTTCAACCTGGGGTATTCGCACCCGGTCGAGTTCCCCATCCCGGAGGGAATCCAGGTCGCCGTGGAGAAGAACACCCACGTGGTGGTCACCGGAGCCGACAAGGCGCAGGTGGGCCAGGTGGCGGCAAAGATGCGCGCGCTGCGGCCGCCCGACCCCTACAAGCAGAAAGGCATTCGCATCACCGGCGAGCGGTTGAAGAAGAAGGCGGGCAAGGCCGGAGCCGCCAAGACGGCAGCCTAAGGAGAACAGCAGTGGCCACGGTACCGGTACGAAAACTGTCGCGCAACGCGCACCGCCAGCGGGTTCACCGGCGTGTGCGCACGCGCGTCGAAGGCACGCCCGAGCGGCCGCGGCTGTGCGTCTTCCGTTCACTCGGACACATCTACGCGCAGGTGATTGACGACCGCACCGGGCGCACGCTGGCCTCGGCCAGTTCGCTCGACAAAGAGGTTCGCAAGCAGATGAAGGGCGGCGGCAACGTCGTCGCCGCAAAAGTGGTCGGCAAAGCCGTCGCCGAGCGCGCACAGAAGGCCGGCGTCCAGCTGGTGGTCTTTGACCGCGGCGGCTACAAGTACCACGGCCGCGTCAAGGCGCTGGCGGAAGCGGCCCGGGAAGCGGGGTTGAAGTTCTAACACTTATGTCCAAACACATTCTCAGAGAAACCCTGGCCGTGCGCCGGCCGATCGAAGTCAGCGCAAACAATCTGAAGGATCAGGTGGTGGCCATCAACCGCGTCACCAAGGTGGTCAAGGGCGGCAAGAACCTGAGCTTCTCGGCACTGGTTGTGGTGGGCGATCAGCACGGCCACGCCGGCTTCGGCATGGGCAAGGCCCGCGAAGTCCCCATGGCAATTCGCAAGGCCATCGAGCAGGCCAAGAAAAACTTGATTCGGCTCAACCTGAAGGGCACGAGCATTCCGCACCAGGTGATGGGATTCTACGGGTCAGGACAGGTACTGCTGAAGCCCGCGCCGGAAGGCACCGGCATCATCGCCGGCGGTCCGGTGCGCGCAGTGATGGAAGTGGCGGGAATAAAAAACGTTCTAACGAAGTCGATCGGCACGTCGAACCCGCACAACGTCGTCAAGGCCACCTTCGACGCGCTGCTGCGGCTGAAGGACATTGGCCAGGTGGCTGAGATGCGCGGGAAGTCTCCTGACGATTTCACCCGTCCGCCCGCAGGCAAGGGCGGCGAAAAAGCCGCGGAAGGCAAAGCTGCGGAAGGGAAAAGTTAGCGATCGGCTGGAACCACCATGGTCACGAAGAAAAAATTGGGCACGGTCAAAATCAAGTGGGTGCGCAGCTTCATCGGCTGCCCGCGCGGGATGCGGCAGACGATCCGCGGGCTGGGCTTCCGAAAGATGAACCAGGTGGTCGAGCGGGAGGATACGCCGGCGATCCGCGGAATGATATTGAAAGTGCGCCACCTGGTCGAAGTCAGCGAGTAAAGAGGAAACGATGGCCGTCAACCTGTCTAATCTGAAACCGCCACGCGGCTCGCGCCAGCGCAAGGTGCGTGTCGGCCGCGGCATCGGGTCGAAGCTCGGAAAAACCGCGGGCAAGGGCAACAAGGGACAAAGGTCCCGCAAAGGCTATTCGCGCCGCCCGGGTTTCGAGGGCGGGCAGATGCCGCTGCACCGGCGCATCCCGAAGCGCGGGTTTCATAATCCGTTCGGCACGGACTACGCCGTGGTCAACGTCGGAACGCTTGCTGCATTTGCCGCCGGTGAAACCGTCACGCCGGACGCGCTGCGGGCGCGGGGCATCGTTCGTTCGAACGGGCTGGTGAAGATCCTGGGGGACGGTGAGCTGAACGTCGCCCTCACGGTTCAGGCCAACGCGTTCAGCAAATCGGCCCAGGAAAAGATTGCGCGAGCCGGAGGCAAGACCGAAGTCCTGTCATGAACCGCTTCTTCCAGGCAGTGGCCAACATCTTCCGCGTGCCCGACCTGCGCAGGCGGGTCCTGTTCACGCTGGCGCTGCTGGCTGTCTATCGCATCGGGGCGCACATCCCCACGCCCGGGATCAATACCGACCTGCTCCAGCAGCTCTTTGAGCAGGGGCGCGGCTCCGTGCTGGGCATCATTGACCTCTTTAGCGGCGGCAACTTCCGCCGGCTGACAATTTTCGCGCTGGGCATCATGCCCTACATTACGGCCTCCATCATCCTGCAGTTGATGACGGTGGTCTGGCCGTACCTCGAGCGGCTGCAGAAGGAAGGCGAGCTCGGCCGGCGCAAGATTACGCAGTACACGCGCTACCTGACCGTGGTGCTGGCGACGATTCAGTCGTTTACCATTGCTCAGACCTTGCAACGCAC
The DNA here is from genome assembly GCA_964533185.1 of uncultured Acidobacteriaceae bacterium. Classification (GTDB taxonomy): domain Bacteria; phylum Acidobacteriota; class Terriglobia; order Acidiferrales; family UBA7541; genus CAZHLD01. Next base: position 23,674 of record CAZHLD010000023.1, read on the forward strand.
TGGCCAGGAGGGGCAGTCGCTGGTTTATAACCCGGGCATCGCCTTCACGTTGATGACCATGCTCACGCTGACCACCGGCACGGCGTTCATCATGTGGCTGGGCGAGCAGATCAGCGAGCGCGGCATCGGCAACGGGATGTCGCTGATTATTTTCGCCGGCATTGTGGTTGGCTTGCCGAGCGCGGTCCGCGACCTGTGGGAGAAGGTGCAGACGAACCAGTGGGGCAACTTCACCGCACTGGCCATCCTGGTACTCGTCGCGCTGATGGTGGTTGTGGTCGGATTCATTGTGCTGGTCGAAGGAGGCCAGCGGCGCATCCCGGTGCAGTACGCCAAGCGCGTGGTCGGGCGGAAAGTCATGGGCGGGCAGATGACCTATCTGCCGCTGCGGGTGAATTCGGGCGGGGTGATCCCGCCGATCTTTGCCAGCTCCTTGCTGACCTTCCCGGGGACGATTGATCTGTTCCTGGGCAGCAAAAACAAGTACATGAACGAATTCTCGAAGCAACTGGCCTGGGGCGAGCCGCTCTACACGCTGATTTATGTTTCGATGATCCTGCTGTTCGCGTTTTTCTACGTGGGGATTGTCTTTAACCCCACCGAGCTGGCCGACAACATGCGTAAGTACGGCGGGTTCGTCCCCGGCATCCGGCCCGGGCGGAACACTTCGGAGTACATCAGCAAGATTCTGCGCCGGCTGACGTTTGTGGGCGGCTGCTACCTGGCGCTGGTCTGCCTGATCCCGGAGTGGATGATCGCCGGCATCAAGCTGCACCACCTGCCGATGTGGCTGGGCGGGGGTTGGTTTGACCTCAACATGGCGCCGTGGATCCTGAACGGCCTGAACGTCACGTTCTACTTTGGCGGCACCTCGCTGCTGATTGTCGTCGGCGTGGCGATGGATACGGTGCAGCAGGTGGAGGCGCAACTGGTGATGCGCAACTACGAAGGCTTTGTGCGCAAGGGGCGGCTGCGGGGCCGTCGTGGCTAGCGGTTCGACCGCTCGCCCGGGCCAGCTCAACCGCGCGGTGATTTTTCTGGGGCCGCCGGGAGCGGGAAAGGGCACGCAGGCAAAGATTGTCGCCGGGATGTGCGATGTGCCGCACCTTTCGACCGGGGACATGTTCCGCGAGCACGTCAGCCGCGGGACCGAGCTCGGCAAGCGCGCCCGGCCGATCATGGAGCGCGGCGATCTGGTGCCCGATGAGATTGTGCTCGGCATGGTCGAGGATCGGGTGGCCCGGCCGGATTGCCGGAACGGATTTGTGCTCGACGGCTTCCCGCGCACGCTCAATCAGGCCGAACGGCTGGGGGATATCCTGGGCGGGATCAAGTTTGGGCGGCCGCTGGTGATCCACTTCGTGGTGGACCACGACCGGTTGATCAAGCGGCTGACCGGGCGGCGCACCTGCAAGGTTGGCGGCGAGATTTACAACATCTACGACCGCCCGCCGCGAGTGCCGGGCCGCTGCGATAATGACGGCGGCGAGCTGGTGCAGCGCGCCGACGACAGAGAAGACGTGATCACCGAGCGGCTTACGGCTTACGACAGGCAGACCCGGCCGCTGGTGGACTACTACCGCGGCCAGGGCGTGCTGGTGAACGTGAATGGCTCGGAGAATCCCGAGATCGTGACCGGGGCGTTGCTGGAGATACTGGCGCAGGCGCAATGAACATCGTTCTCAAGTCCTCCCGGGAGCTGGAAAAGATGCACCGCTCCGGGCTGATTGTCTGGGACGTGCTGAACGGCCTGCGCGAGATGGTGAAGCCGGGCATCTCGACGCTGGACCTGGAGCAATGCGCCGAGCGACGCAGCACCGAGCTCAAGGCGCGGCCGGCGTTTAAGGGTTACCTGGGTTACCCGTGCGCGCTGTGTACCTCGGTGAACCAGGAAGTGGTGCACGGCATTCCGTCGGCGTCGCGGAAACTGCGGGAAGGCGACATCGTCTCGATTGATTTCGGCGTGGAGTTTGAAGGTTATTTCGGTGATGCCGCGGTCACGCTGCCGGTGGGGACGATCAAGCCGGAGCTCGAGAAGCTGCTCCGCGTGACCCGCGAATCGCTCGACCGGGCGATTGGCCAGGTGCGCGCGGGCAACCGATTGAGCGACATTTCCGCCGCTGTGCAGCAGTGGGTGGAGCAGAACGGCTTTTCCGTGGTGCGGGAGTTCGTCGGCCACGGGATCGGCACGAAGATGCACGAGGAGCCGCAACTGCCCAACTACGGCGAGCCGGGCCACGGCCCGCGGCTGCAGGAGGGCATGGTGCTGGCCATCGAGCCGATGGTCAATGCCGGCAGCCCGGCGGTGCGCGTGCTGGACGACAAGTGGACCGCAGTGACGGCCGACGGCAGTTGCTCGGCGCACTTTGAGCACACCGTGGCGGTTACCTCGAACGGGCCGTGGATTTTGACGCGCCCGCGAGAAACGTCGGGCCCATCCTGGTAGCGATCTAGGAGCGTATGAGGAAAAGGCCAATCCGGGAAAAGAAGAAGAAGGAATCGGGCAATCCGAAAGAGGATGCCATTGAGGTGATGGCCACGGTGATTGAGCCCCTGCCGAACGCGATGTTTCGCGTCGAGCTGGAGAACAAACACCGGGTGCTGGCCCACATCTCGGGGAAGATGCGGAAGAATTTCATCCGCATCCTGGCCGGGGACAAAGTCGCGGTGGAGCTTTCGCCCTACGACCTGACCCGCGGCCGCATCGTGTACCGCTACAAGTGACCCGCGCGGCGGGACGGAAGTCTGGAGCAGCGAAATGAAAGTACGATCGTCGGTGAAAAAGATTTGTGACAAGTGCAAGGTGATCCATCGGCGCGGTGTTGTGCGCGTGATCTGCAGCAACCCGAAGCACAAGCAGCGCCAGGGCTAGCCGGAGCCGGCCGCCCGGGAAGAGACGAGGAGAAACAATGGCACGCATTGCCGGTGTGGACCTGCCGCCGCAGAAGCGCCTGTGGGTCGGGATGACCTCGATCTATGGCATCGGCTTCGAGCGGGCCCGGCAGCTCTGCGAGAAGACCGGGGTCGAAGCCAACAAGAAGATCAAGGACCTGACCGAAGACGAGGTGAACAAGATTCGGCAGGCGATTGAAGCCGAAGGCCGCGTGGAAGGCGATCTCCGCAAGGAGATGCAGATGAACATCCGCCGGCTGATCGAAATCCAGTGCTACCGCGGGATGCGCCACCGGCGCAACCTGCCGGTGCGCGGCCAGCGCACGCACACCAACGCGCGCACCCGCAAGGGCCCGCGCAAGGGCGCAGTCGCCGCGAAGAAAAAGGTCATCAGCAAGAAGGGATAAAGAACCTAGAGAGCTTTCCCGGAGGCCGCGAGCGCTCCGGGGTGAAGAGGCAAAATGGCAAAGGAACCCAAACAGGACGCTGCCGCGCCGGCAACACCGGCCAAGCCGTCGAAGAAAAAGAAAGAGTTCAAGAAGAAGCGCGAGCGGCGCGTGGTGCCGCACGGCGTGGCGCACATCCAGGCCACGTTCAACAACACGGCCATCACCATTACCGACCCCGACGGCCGCACGGTGTGCTGGTCTTCGTCAGGCGCGGTAGGCTTCAAGGGCTCGCGCAAAGGCACGCCGTATGCGGCGCAACAGGCCTCGGTGACCGCCGCTGGCGTCGCGCGCGACCAGTACGGCATGAAATCAATCGAGGTGCGCATCAAGGGGCCAGGCTCGGGCCGCGAGTCGGCCGTGCGCGCGCTTGCAGCCGCTGGCCTGCACATCGTCCACATCAAGGACGTGACGCCGGTCCCGCACAACGGCTGCCGGCCACCAAAACGCCGGCGCGTGTAAAGCTGTTCCGCGGGAAGACGAGTTTCGCAGCAGTTGAAGCAAAGGAGAAGAGCAATTGGCACGTCATCGTGAAGCGGTTTGCCGCCTGTGCCGACGGGAAGGGCAGAAGCTCTTCCTGAAGGGCCTGCGGTGTTTTACGGAAAAGTGCGCCATCGAGAAGCGCAACTTCTTCCCCGGGCAGCACGGACAGACCCGCCGGCCCAAGAAGCTGGCCGGCTACGGTCTGCAACTGCGTGAGAAGCAGAAGGTGAAGCGCACCTACGGGCTGCTCGAACGGCAGTTCCGCACCTACTTTGAGAAGGCCGCGCGCGCCAAAGGCCCGACGGGCGAAAACCTGATCGTGATGCTCGAGCGGCGGCTGGACAACGTGGTGTGGCGCATCGGCCTGGCCAGCTCGCGCTCGCAGGCGCGGCAGCTGGTGCTGCACGGCCACGTCCGCGTCAGTGGGAAGAAGGTGAACATCCCGTCGTACCTCGTGAGCGTGGGCGAGGAGATTGCGATCAAGGAAAAGATGCACCAGAACACCATGGTGCTCGAAGCGCGCAACCTGGCCCAGAGCCACAACACGGTGCCGTGGCTCGAGCTCGACCGCGACAATTTCAAGGCCCGCGTGGTGGCTCTGCCCAAGCGCGAAAACGTGCAGACGCCGCCCATCACCGAGCAGCTGATCGTCGAGCTGTACTCGAAGTAACGACTTCAACCGGTTTTCGTTTGCTGGCTCCGGCGCAGCCGGAAAGGAAGGAAGCACATGATGTGGAAAGGTTTTCAGAAACCCAAGCGGTTGGCGGCCGAGCTTGAGTCGCTCACCGATAAGTTCGGCAAGTTCTCCGCGCAGCCCTTTGAGCGCGGCTGGGGCACCACCGTGGGCAACGCCCTGCGGCGCGCGCTGCTCAGCTCGATCGAAGGCGCGGCCATCACTGCGGTGAAAATCGAGGGCGTGCTGCACGAGTTCTCCTCGATTGCAGGCGTGGTCGAAGACGCCACCGACATCATCCTGAACCTGAAGCAGGTGCCGCTGAAGCTCTCCAGCGACCAGCCGAAGACGATCTATCTGAACGTCGAGAACCCCGGCGTGGTCACCTCGGCCATGATCGAGGAAGACGCCGACCTGGCCGTGCTCGACAAGATCGTGTACATCGCCACGGTCAGCGAAGGCGGCAAGCTGCAGATGGAGATGCGCGTCAAGAACGGCCGCGGCTACGTCTCCGCCGACCGCAACTTCGACGAAGATCTGCCCATCGGGTACATCCCGGTGGACTCGGTCCACTCGCCGGTGCGCAAGGTCAATTACGCCGTTGAGGCCGCGCGCCTGGGCCAGATGACCGACTACGAAAAGCTGCTGTTCGAGGTCTGGACCAACGGCGCCGTCACGCCGCAGGACGCTATCGGCCTGGCCTCCAAGCTGGTGAAAGATCACATGAGCATCTTCATCAACTTCGAGGAGCAGCCGGAGATCGCCGAGGAGGCCATCGAGTCCTCGGGCGACCCGCGCATGGAGCACCTGGACCGCTCGGTGGAAGAGCTCGAGCTCTCCGTGCGTTCCTACAACTGCCTGAAGAACGCCAATATCCAGACGATCCGCGAGCTCGTCCAGAAGACTGAAAACGAAATGCTGAAGACGAAGAACTTCGGCCGCAAGTCGCTCAGCGAGATCAGGGAAATCCTCCACAAGATGGGCCTGGGTTTGGGCATGAAGTTCGATGAGCACGGCCGCATCATTTGGCCGCCGCTGCCCAGCCAGACCGCGCCGCCCGCAGCGGAGGAGACGGCCGAGATTTAACCGCTCGGGAGACCACCATGCGACACCTGAAAGCCGGTTCAAAACTCGGACGCAACCCGGCCCACCGCCGGGCCACGCTGCGCAACCTGGTGACCAACGTCATCGAGCGCGAGCGCATCACCACTACGCTCACCCGCGCCAAGGCCGCGCGGAGGCTGGTCGATCAGATGATTACGCTGGGCAAGCGCGACTCGCTCCACGCCCGTCGACAGGCCGCTGCCTACCTGATGACGCCGGGCGCTACGCAAAAGCTTTTCAGCGACATTGCCCCGCGCTTTGCGGACCGCGCCGGCGGCTACACCCGCGTCATTCACGCCGGCTGGCGGATCGGCGACGGCGCGCAGTTGGCCATCCTCGAACTGGTGGGCTACAAGCTCAAAAAGAAGGAAAAGAAAGAAAGGCGCCGCGAGAAAGAAGCGCCGGCGGAAACGAAGGAAGCGAAGGAAGAAAAGGCCAGCGCTTAGCTCGTCCAGGACTCCATGAGCAATTGCGCCCGTCCCATTTTTGTAGGACGGGCGTTTGCTTTTGAGGGGAGTCGCGGTCCGAGTTGAGTAGGGACGTATAGCCATACGTCCCTACCACTGAACCCACAACGGTCTACTGCAGTCCCAGCCAGCCGCGATAGATCTTCCGTTGCGAATCACTCATGTTTTCCATGGGCTTGAGGACGTAGGCCACGTTCGGGTCGGCGCCGAGCCACGGCGCCTCCGGGTTGACGCGTTTTTCGGCGCGGATCCCTGCGTAGGCAAAGTATTCCGCAGACGGCGCACTTCTATACCCTGGAGATAGCGGCGGAAATGGGTTGTGCGCATCGTCTCCTCCACAATGCCAGCGCGTATGCACACGCGGATCAGCTTGCTGGTTCAGCCGTGCGGCTGCTCTCCGGCAGGCGCGTCTGACGCCGCGCGCGGTGCCAGGCGAACACTTGCGCCAGGGCGGCTGCAGCCGTGTCCAGTATCACGTCTCGGATCGAGGACCCGCGTCCGGGAACGTAGTACTGGTGCAGCTCGTCGAGAAGCGCAATCGCCATCACCAGGCCCAGCGCTCCGAGTGCCCAGGATAGCCGCCAGCCCGGCCGGCCGCGGCGCAGGGCACGGAGCAGCACGAAGCTCAGAACGAAATAGACGCACACGTGCGCCAGCTTGCGCATCCAGTAATGGATCTCGCGCAGCTCGTGTGCGGTGATGGCCGGGATCAGCTTCCGAAGGGCGGGGAAGACCACGCGACCGGTAGAATCGGCGGAGAAAAGCAGCGTCGATAAAACCCAGATGAGTCCGAGCAGGAGAATCAACGGAGCCCACTGTCGCAGCCAGCGCATTTCAGGCGCACACCCGGCGCGCGGCACCGCTGCCGAAGGCACCTCTACTCGACACGGTAGTTGGGTGCCTCGCGCGTGATGATCACGTCGTGCACGTGGCTCTCGCGCAGACCGGCGGCGGTGATGCGCACAAATCGGGCGAGGTCGTGAAGTTCCTTGAGGTTCACGACGCCGCAGTAACCCATGCCGCTGCGCAGCCCGCCTACCAGTTGTTCGACCAGCGCCCCGAGTGGTCCTTTGTAGGAAACGCGGCCTTCCACGCCTTCGGGCACAGACTTGCCGCGCTCGGCGCCTTCCTGCGCGTAGCGGTCGGCCGAGCCGGCCTCCATCGCGCCGAGCGAGCCCATGCCGCGGTAGGATTTGTAGGTGCGGCCTTGGTAAAGAATAGTCTCGCCGGGAGACTCCTCGGTGCCGGCCAGCAGCCCGCCGACCATGACGACCGAAGCCCCTGCGGCGATGGCTTTTGAAATGTCGCCGGAATACTTCACGCCGCCATCGGCGATCACCGGCACACCGGTCCCGGCAGCGGCGCGCGAGGCTTCGAGGATGGCGGTAATCTGCGGCACGCCCGCGCCGGTGACGACGCGCGTGGTGCAGATCGAGCCCGGGCCGATGCCCACTTTCAGGCCGTCGATGCCCAGCGCGATCAGGTCCTTCGCGCCCTGATGGGTGCCCACGTTGCCGGCGACGAGCTGCATCTCCGGCAGCGTGCGCTTGACGGTCTGGATCGCCTCCATGACGCGGGTTGAGTGGCCGTGGGCGGTGTCGATGGCCAGCAGGTCCACGCTCGCTTTGGCGAGCTCTTGAGCGCGCTCGAGGAAGTCGCCGGTGGCGCCGATGGCCGCGCCCACGCGCAGGCGACCATGCTCGTCCTTGGCCGCGTTGGGGAATTCCATTTTCTTCTGAATGTCTTTGACGGTGATCAGACCCTTCAGATTGAAGTCACGATCCACGACGAGCAGTTTTTCGATGCGGTGCTTCTGCAGGATGCGCTCGGCCTCTTCGAGCGTGGTGCCGACGGAGACGGTAACCAGGTTGTCCTTGGTCATCACCGCGCTGACGGGCTGGTCGAGGTTTCTCTCGAAGCGCAGGTCGCGGTTGGTCAGGATGCCGACGAGCTTTGCGCCGCGCGTCACCGGCAGGCCGGAGACGCGGTACTTGGTCATGATGTCGAGCGCGTGGCGGACGGAGAGCTCCGGCGCGATCGTCACCGGGTCCACAATCATGCCGCTTTCCGAGCGCTTCACGCGGTCCACTTCCTCGGCCTGGCGCTCGATGGTCATGTTGCGGTGGATGAAGCCCAGCCCGCCCTGCCGCGCCAGCGCAATCGCCAGGCGCGATTCGGTGACCGTATCCATCGCTGCCGAGACCAGCGGGATGTGCAGCGGGATTTTCCGGGTCAGTAGCGTGCGCGTGTCCACCTCGGTGGGCAGCACCGAGGATTTCCCCGGCAATAGAAGCACATCGTCAAACGTCAGCCCTTCGGGTATGGGTCCATCAATCATGATGCCCTCGTCCCCCGTCCATACCTTCTCAAGTTGTAGGGGCGCAGCATGCTGCGCCCCTACAACGCGAGAGTTGCGCCGGGCTTGTCCCCAAGTAGTTGGGACCCGACCGGCAGATTGAGCGTTTCCGCCCCAAAAGCACCGCAGCCCAGCGGGGTGCCGCTGGGCTGTCAGGACTTCCGCTTGAGCGCCGGACATTCATAGATGAATCCGCTATTGTAGGCGCACGCGGCGCTGCGGTCAAGTGCGGCGGCGTGCGATCACTTGCCCAAGAGAAACGGAATCAAACGGCGGGCGCGCGGGCCGTAGGGCGGGCGAAGCCATGAGAGGCCCGTAAAGCGGCTCTGCAGGAAGACGCCTTTCTTTTTGGAGAAGGTCTCGAAGCCGTCGAAACCGTGGTAGTGGCCCATGCCGCTCGGCCCGACGCCGCCAAAGGGCAAGTTGTGCTGGGCGATGTGGAAGATGACGTCGTTAACGGTGACGCCGCCGGATATGGTGCGCATCAGAACATCGTTGACGCGGGATGAGTCGTCGTCAAAGTAGTAAAGCGACAGCGGTCGCGGTCGGTCATTGACGTAGGCGATGGCCTCATCCAGCGTGCGGTAGGTCGCCACCGGCAGAATTGGCCCGAAGATCTCCTCCTGCATCACAGCCATCTCTGGTGTAGTGTCGGTGATGAGGGTCGGCGGGAAGACGCGGTTTTCGGCGTTGCACGTCTCGCCTGCAGGATTGATCTCGATGACGTTTGCGCCGCGGCGGTGGGCATCTTCGACCAGCCCGGCCAGCCGATCGTAGTGGTGGCGGTTGATGATCCGCGTGTAATCAGGGTTTCCCAACAAGCGGGGATAGAGCCGCGGGACGATCTCCTGCGCCAGCTTCACGAAGGCGTCGCGGTGCTCCTGCGGCAGCAGCAGGTAGTCCGGAGCGATGCAGGTCTGGCCGGCGTTGTAGAGCTTGCCGGTGAGGATGCGCTCGGCGGCGCGCGCGAGCGGATAGTCGCGGTGCACGATGGCCGGCGACTTGCCGCCCAGCTCCAGCGTGACCGGAGTGAGATTTTCGCTTGCGGCGCGCATCACCAACCTGCCCACGCGCGTTGAGCCGGTGAAGAGCAGATGGTCGAAGGGCAGGGAAGCAAACACAGCAGAGACCTCTGGCCCGCCGTTCACCACTGAGACGTAGTCTTCGGGGAAAATCGCAGCGATCATCTCGCGGAGCAGTTCGGCGGTGCGTGGGGCGAGCTCCGAGGGCTTCACCAGAGCGTGGTTGCCCGCGGCGAGCGCGTCAGCGAGCGGCGAAAGGCTCAGGTAGATGGGGTAGTTCCACGCGGCGATGATGCCGACCACGCCCAACGGCTGAACGACCACAAGCGAGCGCGCAGGCCAAAACTGCCAGCCGGTGCGGACCCTTCGCGGCTCTATCCAACTCCGGAGGTGGCGGCGAGCGTGGCGAATCTGGTCAACTAGAGGCAGCAGTTCGAGAGCAAGAGTCTCTTCTGGCGCGCGACCGCCGAAATCTTCTGAAGCGGCACGGACGAAGCCGTCCTTCCGCGCCAGCACACCGTGCAGTAGCGCGCCCAGAGCCTCCATGCGCCGGCGGTAGTCGGGCACGCCGCGCCGGGCCAGCGCCGTGCGCTGCCGATCAAACCGCGCGCGAAGTTCTGCCGCGCTGGCTTGGCCTCCCTGCGCCGCGAGTGATGGTCCCTGAGCTGTGGCCATGCCAAATCCTCGCTTCTACAGCCAAACTATCCGCATCGCGGCGCGTGGTCAAGGCACGAATTTGCGCGCCCAGGCCGCCTTGCGTGACAGGGGTGGCTGGCGTACAGTCTCTGCTCCATGCGCGAGTACGCTCCGCATCCGCTGCTGCGAAATTCCCACCTGATGACCATCTTCAGCGCGCTCTGGCCGCGGCAATATCCCACGCTGCCTTCCGCAAAGGATCGCCTGTTTGAAGTCGAGCCGGGGACTCAGTTGCTCGGGCGTTGCCATTGGCAGGCTGCGCCGCAGCAGCACCCGACGCTGGTGCTGGTGCATGGCCTGGAAGGCTCGAGCGAATCGCCCTACATGCTCGGCATCGCGGAGAAAGCCTTTCGCGCCGGCTTCAACGTCGTGCGGATGAACCAGCGAAACTGCGGCGGCACAGAGCAGCTCACGCCGAGGCTTTACAACTCGGGCCTCTCTGGCGACTACCGCGCCGTGCTGGAAGAGCTGATCACGCGCGACGCGCTGCCGGAGGTGTGCTTCACCGGTTGCTCGATGGGCGGTAACCTGGTGCTGAAAATGGTCGGCGAGCTGGGCGTGCGGGTGCCGGCGCAACTGCGCGGTGTGTGTGCTGTCTGCCCGGCGCTCGACCTGGCGGCCTGCGCGCGGGAGCTCGAGCGGCCGTCGAACTACGCTTACCAATGGCATTTTGTCCGTAGCCTGAAGAGCAGAATGCGGCGCAAGGCCGCGCTCTTTCCGGGAATCTATCAGCTCGACGGGCTCGCGCGGGTGCGCACGGTGCGGGAGTTTGACGAGGTGATCACGGCGCCCTATTGTGACTTCCGCGATGCGGACGACTATTATGCGCGGTCGAGTGCGCGCCAATTCCTGGGCGCGATCCGGGTGCCCACGCTGATCCTGACGGCGCAGAACGATCCGTTCATCCGGTTCGATACGTTTAGCGACTCCGCGCTCCAATCGAACCCGAGCATCACGTTTGTTGCACCGCGGCAGGGCGGCCACTGTGCGTTCATCTCTCACCACAGGGGCGAAGAGCGTTACTGGGCTGAGGCGCGCGTGGTCGAATTCTGCCAGCGGCACTCGATTCTGGCCCGCTGAATCCTTCAGACTGGCTTTTCCAGGGATTCGCTGAAGCCGGGCGTCAGCAGCCGCGCGGCGCCTTCTTCGGTGACGACCATTATGTCCTCGAGCCGCAGGCCGTAGTCTCCCGCAACATAGATTCCCGGCTCGTTGGAAAACGTCATCCCCGGCTCGAGCACAATCTTGCTGCCGCGCACGAGGTAGGGATGCTCGTGACCGTCGAGCCCGATGCCGTGCCCCAGGCGATGGGTGAAGAGATGGTAGCCCGCTCCGTAGCCGGCCGAAGAAACGACGGCGCGCGCGGCGTCGTCCACCGACCCGCACATACGGCCCCGCGCACAGGCGGCGAGCGCGGCGTCCTGCGCTTGGCGCACGGTGTCAAAGGCCTTCACCAGTTTCTCGGGTGGCTTGCCCAGCACCGAACAGCGGGTCACGTCTGACGCGTAGCCATCCACCGTCGTGCCGCCATCAATCAGCACCACCTGGCCTTCGGCGAGCTTCTGCGGTTGCGTGGTGCCGTGGGGCAGCGCGGCCCATTCTCCGAGCATCACAAGCGCGCCGCCGCTCAGGCCCATGCGCTGGAAGCCGCGCGACACCAAACCGGCGATATCGCGCTGGCTCATGCCCGGGGCCAGCGAAGCGAAGACGGCGCGGTACACGTCAAAGGTGGCCTCGCAGGCCAGCTCCATCAATTCGAGCTCGTGCTCGGTCTTGCGGCCGCGGCAGCCGATGGTGACCGGATCGCCGCTCGCGTACTCGAGCGCGGGAGCGGCCTTGCGCAGGCCATCGAAGAAGACGTAGCGCGTGGTCTCCTCAACGCTCAGCCGGCCAGTGCGGATGCCGCGCTCAGCGAGCCACTTCGCGATCAGCGTGTACGGGCTTTCGTCTTCCTGCCAGGCGCGCACATCAATGGGCCAGCGCAACAGCTCGCGCAGGCGGCCTTCCTCGAAAGCTGGGCAGACCATCAGCGGATCGCCTTTGCGCGGAATCAGCAGGGCGACGACGCGTTCGCTCATCCCCCAACGGACTCCGGTGTAATAGTAGAAAGTCGAGCCCTGAGTCACGTAGAGAGCGGCGAAGGCTGGCTTGGCATCGCTCATCAGCCGTTGCGCAAGCTGAATGCGGCCCTGAAACTCCTGCACGGTGATCGGCCGGACGCGGTCCCCCAGTGGCTTGAGCTTGTCAAACCCGGCAGGCAAGCCGCGCTGCTCCTGCGGCACGACCTCCGTCGCCGCGGGCAGAGCCGTGGCTAGAGGAGCCAGCGCCGTGGTTTTCAGCAGCGAACGTCGCGTCCAGTTCAAGGGCAGCCTCCGTTGAGCGGTGTAAGCAGTAAGGGGCGTTTGTATCCGGCGCAAGCTTCGGTGTCAAGCAGCGATGTACACAGAAAAAAGCAGGGGCGTCCGCCGTGGCGGACGCCCCTTACAGCTTCTCCAGGTTATGGCCCTTCGTTATTGCCGGGACTTGTTCTTCTCCGGGAAGTAGCTGACCGTCACCGGCGCGATCAGTCGGAAATCAATTTTTGTTTCCGAGGGAATCTGGATCTGCTTGCCCTTGGTGGCCGCCTGGATGCCGCCGCCCGAGGCGGCGCCGACGCCCGCACCGATGGCGGCTCCCTTGCCGCCGCCGGCAATGGCTCCGATGGCCGCGCCGATCACAGCGCCGCCGCCGACCATTCCGGCGGTACGCTTGCCGCGCGACGTGCCCACCTGCTCGTATTCATCGCTGGCCAGCGTGTAGGACTTGCCCTGGAACTGCATACGCACGAGTTCGAGCCGCAGTTCGCTCCGACCGGTCATTCGGCCAGCCGAGCGCGCGTCGGCGAGTTTGACGTACACGTCGGTGCCCGCGGGCACGACGATTTCGTCTTCGACCACAACGGGCGCATCGAGCGAGGCGCGGAAGATTTGTCCAGTGCGGTCAGTTTCGGAGTCGATCGAGTCAATCATCCGCACGGAAACAGTGGTACCGGCCGGAATCTCGACCACCTTTGGCTGTGGCGGTGGAGGAGCCGGCGTGACCGCAGCGACTGGCTGAGCGGTCACAGGCATTGCAGCGGGCGTCGCTACGGTTTCATGCACCGGCGCGGCCGGCCTGGGCCTGGCGACACGTCTCACCGGTGCCGGGGCGCGTGCAACGACCGGTGCGGGTGCAGTCTCCGGCACGGGTGCGGCCTGGGCCACGGCGACGGTCATTTGGTCGTTCACCTTCTTGACGCCTTCGACCTGCAGGGCCGTCTTGTAGGCCGCATAGCGGACCGCATCGCTCGGCACCTGGCCGGTGAGAGTGACCTCTCCATCCTTAGCAATTACCTCGATATTGGCGTTCTTTAGATCTTTGTTGGAAAACATCTGGGCCTTGACGTCAGTGACGAGGGCGGCGTCGCTGCGGGCTTTGTTGCAGGCAACGGCCAGACTCAGGGTGAGCACCACGACCAGCATTAGAGCAGTCTTGCGCATCTTTCCTCCTCTATGGATCCAATCCCGGCGCGCCGCGGAAGTTCTGCGGCGGGTTGGGTCGCGCCACCAACGGATTTCCACATTAGTTCCCAGTCTACTACGATGCAGACGGCCCCGGAAAAGGTGTCCTGGAGTGGTGCTGTAAGGGCAAATAGAGAAGCAATAGGCCCCCTCGCGCGGGGGGAGCTGCATGGATGGGTGGCGCCGGGGCGATAGCTCGTGTGGCTTTGAGGGCGAAGATGTGCAGGCCAGACAGCATCCGGGCCGTGCCGGCTCAGATTCTCCGCGGGCCCAGCAAGATGGCGGGAAAGAAAAACGGGGCAAGGCCCGAAGGCCTTGCCCCGCGCTGAGGTTCTTGGGAAGCGGTTAGAATCTCACGCGAACGCCGAACTGAACTGCGCGCTGGGTACCCGGCGAGAACGAGCCGGAACCCTGGCCCACGCGGGTAGGCCGCGTCGAACCCGTGGTCCCGTTCGCGTCCCCGATGCCGCCATCGAGCACGCCGTTCAGGGAGGTGTAGTTGGCGACGTTGAAGAGGTTGAAAATCTCCAACATCGGCTCCACCGACCAGTGCTCGGTGATCTTGATCGGCCTGGAGATGCGGATGTCCGTGTTGATGGTTGAGTCGTTGTTCACCTGACCAGACGGGGCTTGACCCACTGACGCCAGGACAGCACCGAGGGAAATCAACTGCGCCTCGCTGAACAGGCCTGCGGCAATCAAAGCCTGCCCGGCCGGGCCCACGGTGCCGGCAACCGTCGAGTTGTACTTGTTGATGAATTTGTTGATGTTACCGGCCTTGACCTTCCGGCTGAAGGCGCCACGCGGGGTGACACCGGCCAGCGGGTCCTGAGTGACACCGTCACCGTCCAGGTCGGAGAAGAAGATCTCATCCGCGCCGCCCGTGGTCAACGGGAGGAACATCGAGCTGGCCAGGGCGCTCCGGAAGCTGTTGGTGGTGTTCACGGTGAAGCCCAACGGCAGGTCCATCAGGAAGCTTACTCCGATCTGGTGTGTGCGATCCAAGTTGGCCGGCCCGAAGAACTGCGTCGGACGGTCATTGAACCCGGCATTAGATAGGAAGTCCTGGTCCAAGCCGGTGGACTCGAAACGGCCGAGCTGGTAAGTGATGTTGGTGTGCAGCCGCCTGATGCCCAAGCGCTCGATCTTGCCGATGTCACCCTTCAGTCGAACCTGCAGGGCCTGGAAGAGCGATAGGCCTATGGGTTCGATGATGCCCATGTGACGGAAGTTCAGGTTGTTGCCGCTGAAGGCGAAGCCGTCCACGCCGCCACCGGCACCCAGGCCGTTGTCAGCATAGTCGGAGATGCCGGCGCCACGGTCGGTCCCGGTGCCGGAGAAGCTGGCCAGACCACCGGTGATGGTGCAATTGACGGCCGATGCCAACGTCGGGAAAGCACTAACACTGCTGCACCGGGTGCCGCCCGTCACGCCACGGCTGTTGTCGAACTGGGCGAACGTGCCATCCATCGCGAACAGAGCCAGCAGCGGGTTGAGCGTGTCGGCGGCGCCGATGCGGTTGCGGTCACGGGTCAGGTTGAAGTGCACGCCGCGGTTGCGGAGGTAGTCCACCGACAGCACCAGGCCGGGCTTGATTTCCCGCTGGACGCCTATGTTCATCTGGATGCCGTAGGGGGTCTTGTAGTTGGTGTCCAGCAGGCTGCCTGCTGCGTCGAGTATCGCATTGAACAGCGGCGGAACGCCCGGCTGCGGGTAGCCCGCCGAAAGAGCCTGGCTGGCGGTCTGCAGCAATTGCTGGGCCTGAATGGCGAAGGGGACCACCTTCCCGATGGGCGCGCCGAAGCAGCTATTGGGCGTCGTGGAGGAGGGGTTAATCCCGGTGCACTGGGTGCTGAAGTTGAACAGGACGGCACCGGTGGCCGGGTGCAGCACGAACGGGAAGCCGGAGGTCAGTACCGGCGTGTCGTTGCCGATCCCCGGCGGGATGTTCACCACGCGGTCGAACAGCAGGTTATTGAAGATGTTGGTCTCGTAGAAGAGGCCCGCGCCACCGCGGATGACGGTCTTGCTATTCCCGAAGACGTTCCAGGCAAAGCCCGCTTGGGGCGCGAAGTCATCGGCGTCCCGACGCGGCCGTCCGGCCAATGTCGGGTCGAACACGCCAATCAGTGGCGCGCGCTCGAGGTCGCTGTTTGACAAGGCACTGTGCCAGTTGTAGCGCAGGCCGTAATTTAGCGTGAAGTTCGTCGTCCACTTCCAGGTGTCGTGAGCGTAGAACCCCAGCCGGTGGTTGGTGGTGCCGCCGAAGGGGAAGCCCAGGGCCGGCTTTTCGCTGAAGAACCCGAGGCCGTTGCCCAGGACGATCTGGCGGTTCGGGAAGTTCAGCGGGTTCTGGATGCCGCCGGGCCCGAACAGGTTCTGGGCCGCGAACGCCTGCGTGGTGCTGTTGAACGCGGCGCGAATGCGTGCGCCGTTACCGAAGAACGACGCAAAGACGAACTGCTCGATGCGGTTCCACTCCGCGCCGAACCGCAGCGTGTGACGCCCAAAGATCACGCCGCCGTCATACTTCGTCTGGCGGTTGTCCTGGAACGTTTGCTGCGGGGCCAGCAGGTCGGGACCGATGTCCTGCAGCCGGCCGTCGATGCGGAGCAGGACCTTGGTCAGATCAATGGGACCGCTGGAACTCGGCTGGCCGGAGTTGTTCAGGGCCAGCGGGGTACCCGCGGCCTGGTTCGCCGGAACGATGAAGTTGTTGAAGTTCAGGTAGCTGTGGCGGAACGAGTGGGTCCATTGGGTGCCGCCGAAGTCCACACCGCCCACGTGAATGTTGGTGTTGTTAAGGTTCGAGAACGCCGCCAGGTCGCGTCCGCCAAAACCAGTGGTCCCGTTGTTGTAGTTGTGAAAGAAGCGGTAGAAGCCCTTCCAGCGGCTGCTGAAGATAAAGTCGGTGCGGATGCCGGCCATGTTCTCGTCCACCGGCACGCCGAATGCACCGGTGAAGGCTGGGAACTCCGGGACGTTGGTGATCCGCTGGCCGTCCTGGTTGATCTTCTCGCCCTCAACGTGCCAGAACCAGCGGTTGCGGACGAACGGGCCGCCGAGGCGGAAGCCGCCCTGCTCGCGGTCAAACGGGGGCTTGGAGCCGACCTTGGCCAGGCGCTGGTCCGAAGCGAACGACTCGTCGCGCCAGAAGACGAAGCCCGAGCCGTGGATATCGTTCCCGCCACTCCGGCTGACGATATTCACCGAGCCGGACGAGGTGACGTCCGTGCTGGCGTCGAGCGAGGACTGGCTGATGGTGAACTCCTGGATGGACTCGTTCGAGATGTTGGCGACCGTGGTGCCTACCGTCTCGTCGGTAATGTCCACGCCGTCCACCTGGATGCGGGTGACTCGGCCGGAACGTCCGCCGATGGAGACACCCACCATCTGGTTCTTGGTCGGGTCGAAGAAGCCGCCGTCCACGGTCTGGACGCCGGGATCGAGCTGCGCTAGGTCGAGGAAGTTACGGCCGTTCAGCGGGATCGAATCAATCTGCTCCCCGGTGATGGTGCCCTGCACGGTGGCCTTGGTGGTGTCCACCGTGATGACGCCGCTTTCGACCTGCACCACAGTCGAGGCCGCGCCGATTTCCAGCTTGGCGGTCACGGTCGTCGTGCGATCCACGAAGACGGTCACCGTCGTCTGGAAGGTCTTGAAGTTCGTAACCGTAACAGTGACCTTATAGCTGGCCGGGGACAAGTTCGGGACAGAAAACGATCCGTCCTCCCCGCCGGTGATTTCGCGTTTGAAGCCAGTGGCCTCGTCCGAGATGGTCACTTTCGCGCCGGGAACAGCCAATCCTTGCGGGTCAGTGACCTGGCCTGCAATCACGCCCGTAGTGCGCTGTGCCACAGCAATGCCCGTAAACAGCAGCACCGCAAGGCACAATACAAAGAGCCTTTTGTACATTAGGTTTTCCTCCCCCATTGAGAAGTAGCGTTCCCCAATCCGGTACTCTCACAGGCTTATAGTCTGGTTTGCTAGGACCCCCACCACGAGGACCTCGCCGCGTTGGAATCTGCAATTACTCTTCCAAAGCAAGCCAAATGAATAACATAATAAACAGTTTATTTACAATAACTTACAAACACTTCCAAAATTCTTGTGGAAAACTTGTCAGGTAAATATACGGATTTCCATATTCATATCCCAAAGCCCACAACTGGCCGTGCCGACCTTCCGAATCATCCGGACGGAGTTGAATACCCCCTGACGGATGCGGTGCAGAACCCCTTCCTGCATTCAAGCCCGAAGATCCGCCGACTCATTCACCGCTGAGATTCCCGCAACCTTCTCCGCTGAGCCGGGTTGAACCATGACGAGGGGGCAGCGCCCGCGCGGGCGGGGTGCCGGTTGAATCCGAGTCTTTCAAGGAGTGAGCTTATGAATGTATCTCGATTGTTCAGATACTCTCTTGCACTGATCCTGGCCGTGACGCTTGCGGGCTGCGGCGGCAGCACCTCCAATGTGACCAACCCGGGCCAGGCCAACCGCACCGGGACGGTCGCGGTGTTCGGCACGGACGCGCCGATGGGCAGCGTGCTTGCGTTCCAGGTGAACGTCACGGGCCTGACCGCATCGGACGGCACCAACACCGCCAACCTCTTCTCCGGCTCACAGACAATTGAGTTTTCGCGGCTCAACGGCCTGCGCACTCTGCTCGACCTCCAGACCGTCCCGGCCGGCACGTATACGACCGTCACCGCAACGCTGGCCTCGCCAGTGATTAGCTACCTGGACGCCACGGCCTCACCGCTGGCGGTGAACACGCTGAACGGCACGCTCACGCAGTCCAGCGTGACCGTGCTGCTCAACCAGCCGCTCGTTGTCGGCGACGGCGACCTGATCGGCTTGCTGGTCGATTTCCGCCTGCGCGATTCACTCGAAGTGGATGCCAGCGGACAATTGACCGGCCGCGTTATCCCCGTCCTCGACATCCGCGCCATCCCGCCCGACGCACCGGACGCCGAAATCGACGAGTTGCGCGGCGGCGTGACGAGCATCAATCTGGCGGGAAACTCTTTTGTAATGCAGGGCCCGCATGGCCGCAGCCTCACCGTAGTCACAGATAACCAGACGCAGTTCGATCCCGGCGAAGGCCTCGACCAGTTGGACACCAACTCGATCGTACAGGTGTCCGGCAGCCTGCAGCGCGCCAGCCTGACACTCCGCGCAACTGAAGTCATTATCCTCTCGAAGGAGCGCTTCCTGCTCGGCGGGCTGATTACCGACGTGCGTCCGCCCGACGGGCGCGCCGACCAGGTAGATTTGCTGGTCCGCACCGAGCTGCCCGACCTGCCCAACGCCCAACCCGGCCGCATCACCACGCTGGACTTCGACGGCAACGAGCGCTTCTTCATTCGCCACCTGCGGATGCCACTTTCGATCTTCCTGTTCAACCGCGACAACATGCTCCCTGGACAGCGCATCTCCACCGGCGGTTTGCTGGACACCACCGTCAACCCGGCGCGGCTCGACGTGCGCCGCGTCTGGCTGCACCAGCAGGGGCTCGAAGGCGCATGGGTCCCGGGCAGCACCGACCGCGGCAATGGCACCTTCCTGCTTAACACGGGCGGCCTGGCCGGCCAGCTTCTAGACGGGCCGGTGAAGGTGCACGTCTCGCCGTTGACTCGCTTCCGCGGCCTGAACGGCCTGGCTGATCTCAGCGGCATCAGCCCGATCCGCTTGCGCGTCGTCGGTCTGGTGGTGAAAGACCGTGCCAACGGCAAGGCAGTGATCTTGGCGCGCGTCGTCGAAAAGTTGTAGTCACGGACGGCGCTGTCTTAAAGAGAGGAGCCGTCCTCCACGCTGGCCGCTGCGCCGGTCCGCTCGAGCGGGCCGGCACGGCGGCCATTCTTTTTGCGGGCTGCAACACTTCACAACTTGCAGTAGAATGCGCGCCGCGGAAGGAAGTACACCATGCCTGCCCCGGAAAACTTCTCCGAGTTCTGGCCG
>CAZHLD010000024.1:0-2636 GCA_964533185.1 uncultured Acidobacteriaceae bacterium
ACAATGGCCATGCCGCAGAAAAGGATGAAGCGGCCGGCCTTCTCGAGACCCCAGCCGAAGTCGGGCGTATAGGAAAGGCTGAGCAGCATCATGGCTGCAAAGATGAGATAGAGGAGATAGAGCGGGGGGAAGCGGAGATGAAGCTCGCGGCGAAACAAGCGATGCAGGATGACTCCGGCGAGCAGAAGCCAGATGCCCAAAGTGGGGTCGAAGGGGAGCAGGGAGGCGAGGCGGTCGTCACCTTTGTATTTGCCAACCTTAATGAGGAGAACCAGGGCGATTTCGGGATAGCGGAGAAGGAAGAGTCCGGCAAGGGCGCCAAGAAGGATGAGCGGGAGGTGTTCTTCAGGAAGGATGCCGGAGAACAGCAGGAAGCCAACCACGACCGCCGCGGCCAGGCCCAACCAGGCGAGAAAGGGCATGCGGGCGGCTGGCAGCGCTTCAAGCCAGGGAGGACGAAGTGGAGCGAAGAGGTGCATTCAACAGGCGACTAGCCAACGAAACATTCGCGCAGGGTGCGGCCAGCGCTCAAGAGACGCGTACGGGCGATGAGGAACAGCACGGCGAAATAGATCAGCAGGGCCGGAGGAATTGCGAGGACCCAGAACATCGAACTGCTGAGCTTGAGGCACAGCGCGGCCATGACGAGTGCGGCGGAACCCGTGGCCGCAAATGCGGAAGCGAGGCGCAACTCTCCGCCGATGGATGAGCAGAGGCGGATGTATGCCCCCAGGATGCAGAAAGTGGCAATCCAGAAGGCGACGGCGGCGCCCTGCGGGCCCCAGATGCGGCCGAGGATGAGAGTGAGGATGACGAGGACGACGAGAGCAAAGGCAAAGGCGTTGCGACGGCCGGAGACGCGGTTGGTGGCATTGAGGAAGCCAGCGCCGAGGAAACCTTCGAGAATCCAAAGCGGGGCCCGCAGAGCGAGGATGCGGAGCACGGGAGCGCTGGCGGCGTACTTTCCACCGAGGAGCGCGCAAATTTGTGGAGCGAAAACGAACAGGACGACCACGACGGGTATGGAGAGGATGAGCAAGGCTTCGAGGATGCGGCTGCGAAGCTCAAGGAGCTCACGAATGCGGCCGGCTTCGAAGAGGCGGGTCATTAGGGGCAGGACGGCGTCGGCGGTGGCACTGGCCCACTGGTGCAACAGGCTGATAATCACGAGGCCAGCCGAGAGCAGACCGACGTCGTGCCGTGAAGCGACGAGACTAGAGGTGAGAACAAAGACCTGGCTGTAGCCCAACTCGCTCAGGGAGAAGGAGAAAAATGGCCAGGCTTGGCGGGAGACGGACCAGAAGCCCCTCCAGCTCAACTCGCGCAGAGCCGGGCCGTGGTGCCAAAGCTGCCAGAGACGAAGCGCAAGGGCAGGCACCGCAACGAGAGAATAGCCGAGGAGCAAGTCCAAGACCGACAAACGAAACCCGATAACAATAAAGATGACCACGATGTGGCCGAGACGACTGATGGTGGAACCCAAGACCATTGCCCGAGAGCGGAGTTCGGCGCGGAGAAAGGCGCCCGTAAGGTCGTGGAGACGCCCAAAATTTCCGAGGATCAGTCCCGCACAAATGACGGCGAGATAGCCGTTCTTCAGCAAGGCGGCAACAACCAGGGCCACCATCTCGCCAAGCAAGAGGACGACGCTCGTCAGCAAGCCCAAGGACATGATGCTGCGGCCTTCCCTGGGAGTGGCGGCGACGGCGCGCGCGGCATAGCGCGTGAAGCCGAGGTCCATCGCAACGGCGATGAGGACGCCGGCGGAGAGGGCGACGTTGTAGTGGCCAAAGTCGGCCGGGCCGAGGTAGCGAACAAGGAGAAGGCCGGCGAGCAACGTGCCGATGGAGAGCAGGCCGCGGTCGATCCAGATCCAGAGCGTGTTCTTGCCGAAGACACCCAGGATGGCAGAGGTGTTCGCCGGCAGGTCCGGGCGAACGGCTGGAATGGGCTGGGGTTCGGTTGCCACGAGTGTCAGTCGGCCACGGTGTAGTGAAGCGACGTGCGGGCGGTGGTGAACAGCAGAATCTCGAGCAGGTTGTCGCAAACGTAGTGGACCTGGTCGGCAGTCATAGTGGAGAAAAAAGGCAAGACGAGGCAGTTATCAGAGGCTTCTTCGGTGCGGGGGAGATGGCACTGCGGCCCGAACTCGCCATTCAGGAAATAGGGCTGGCGGTGGATGGCGGGGAAATAGGACTGGCAAGCGACGCCGCGCTTGCGGAGCTCGGCGAGGACCAGGTCGCGGAGCTGCGGATTGGGGAGGTCCGCAGTGGCGCGAAGCTGGATGGGAAAGACGAACCAACTTCTGGAGCGCTCCGGGGGAGTGGCGGGAAGGCAGAGCATGGGGTGGCCGGCGAGGAGATTCTGATAGAGGAGGGCGACGCGGGCGCGCTTGTCGAGCAGGTACTTGATGCGCTCGAGCTGGGCGAGACCGAGAGCGGCGTGGATGTCGCTGAGACGATAGTTGTAGCCGAGGCGGACGTGGCGGAGCCAGTCGGACTGCGCATCGCGGCCCTGATTGCGCAGGCTGCGGCAAAGGCTGGCCAGCTCGCCGCTGTTGGTGACGACCATGCCGCCTTCGCCGGTGGTCATTTGCTTGTTGCCGTAGAAGGCGAAGACGCCGAAATCGCCGAAGG
>CAZHLD010000024.1:2736-16590 GCA_964533185.1 uncultured Acidobacteriaceae bacterium
CCGGTGGTCATTTGCTTGTTGCCGTAGAAGGCGAAGACGCCGAAATCGCCGAAGGCGCCGACGCTGTGGCCGCGATAGGTGGCGGCGAGGGCTTCGCAGGCGTCTTCGATGACGCGGAGGTTGTATTCGCGGGCAAGCTCGAGGATGGGGTCCATGTCGCAGGCGAGACCGAAGACGTGAACAGGAAGAATGGCGCGGACGCGGCGCGCCGTGCGGACATCGGTGACGACGCCGGTGATGCTGTCGAAGACGCAGGAGTTGCGCAGGAAGAGGCGTAGCTCGCAGGGGTCGAGGTTAAGCGTCACGCGGTCGATATCGAGGAAGACGGGCAGGGCGCCTTCAAAGAGGGCGCAATTAGCCGAGGCGACAAAGCTGAAGGACGTAGTAAGGATTTCGTCGCCGGGGCCGATGCCGAGGGCGCGGACGGCGAGGTGCAGGGCGGAAGTGCCGCTATTCACGGCGATGGCGTGCCGCGCGCCGACGAAGGCGGCGAATTTCTCCTCAAACTCAGGGACGCGCGGGCCGAGGCTGAGCTGGCCGGAGCGTAGCACACGAGTGACGTAGTCAATTTCGAGGTCGGAAATGTCCGGCCGGGAGAGCGGGACGTTCATGGGTGCGCTCCTTCGACGGCGGAGAGGGAGTGCCGTAATTCATCGTCAAGGGACGAGGGAAGCTCGGGCCCCCGGGACTTGAACGCGGGGAAGATCCGGTGCAAGCAGGCGAGCACGCCATCGTGATCTTCAACCGCCAGCTTTTGCTCGAGGTCGTGGATGTGGTCGAGGATGCGCAGGGAGAGGGGGTCGGAATTGGAGACCACGCGGATGCGCTTGTGGGCGGTGGGGCGAGGTTTTTCCCAATACGCCCAGAGTTCCTCGGTGAGCTTTTCGCCTTCGCGGAGGCCGACAAACTGGATGGAGACGTCCCTATCCGGGGCGAGGCCAGCGAAGAGGCTGAGGGTGCGGGCGAGCTCGTAGATGTTGAGCGGCTCGCCCATGTCAAAGACAAAGGTTTCGCCGCCGCGCCCCTGGGCCGCGGCTTGAAGAATGAGGCAGACGGCTTCGGCGATGGTCATGAAGAAGCGGGTGGCGCGCGGGTCAGTGACGAGGATGGGCCCGCCCTTCTGGATTTGATCGCGGAAAAGGCGAAGGACACTGCCGGTGCTGCCGGCGACGTTGCCGAAACGGACGTTCATGAAGCGGGTGGAGCTGGCGCGGGCCAGGTGCTGGATGCAGAGCTCAGTGATTTTCTTGGAGAGGCCCATGTAGTTCCGGGGATTGACGGCCTTATCGGTGGAGATGTTGATGAACTGTGCGGCGCGGCACTCGTCGGCGGCGAAGGCCACGTTGCGGGTGCCGAGGACGTTGTTGCGGATGGCTTCGTGGGGATGGAGCTCCATCAGGTGGACGTGCTTATGAGCGGCGGCGTGGAAGACGATTTCTGGCCGCTCGCGGGCGAAGATCTCGCGGACGGCATCGCGGCGGACGACATCGAGGAGGAGCTGCTCAGTGGGAACGCCGGGGAAGTTTTCGCGCAGCTCGAGGTGGATATAGAAGAGGCTGTTTTCCGCCTTCTCGAGGAGTAAGAGCTTGCGAGGGCCGGCGGCGGCAATCTGACGACAGAGCTCGGAGCCGATGGAACCGCCGGCTCCGGTGACGAGCACGGTGCGACCGGCGACGACGCCGCGAATCATGCCGGGATCAAAGCACAGCTCATCGCGCTGGAGGAGGTCTTCGATGCGGACGTCGCGGAGGTGGCGGCGGGAAACGGAGCCAACGACCAGCTCGGCCAGGGTGGGCAGGGTGCGGACGGGAACGGCGGCCTCGCGGCAAGCGGCAAGGATGCGACGCATCTGGGAGCGGGTGGCGCTGGGGATGCAGATCATCACTTCGTCCACATTGAGATCGCGGACCAGGCGGGGGAGGTCGTGCAGGCCGCCGAGGACGGAGACATCGCCGATGCTGCTGCCGAGCTTTAAGGAATCATCGTCCACGATGGCGACGGGGCGTCCGGGGGAGTCGCGATCCATGGCCAGCTCGCGGACGACGGCGCTGGCGGCGTCACCAGCACCGACAATCAGGAACCGCCGGCCGTCCTTGCGATGGAAGGCGCGCTGCGCCTTGTAGACGCGGAGTCCGAAGTGGAGGGCACCGAGGAAGCACAGCAGCAGAATGCCATCCAGCAGGAACAGGGCTCTGGGAAGACGGACGTTGAAGAGACCGAGGTGGGCAACGATAAAGATGACGATGCTGCCGGGAAGGACGACCTTCACGATGCAGATGAGGTCCGGGATGCTGGCGTAGCGGAAGGAGCGCTTCCACAGACCGAACAGGAGATAGCTGGCCAGACGGACGAAGACAAGCAGAGGCAAGGTGGCCGCGAGTACTTGGCGGGGCCAGGCGGCGTCCTGCTGCTCGGCGAGGAGGAAGACGGCCGCGAGATAGGAAAGCGCGGCCAGAAGAATCTCGGCGGTGAGAACGAGGGCGCGGTTGAAGTACCTGCGGACATAGCCTCCGGCCCAGGGAGCAAAGCGGACCAAGAGCGCAGGCGCTGAGAATCTGCGCCAGGGGATGCGATGGCTGAGGATCGTGCCCATGGCGATGCGAGAGTTGCCAGCGGATTGGGAGACGAGTTGCGCTAGATCAAGACGACCAGGAAAGCGTCAGATGGGTTCGACGTCATAGCCTTCGATACTGATGCGCAGGGATTGTGAAATTGGTTCGATGGAAAGCAGAAGGCTGCGATCGGAGTTGGCGGCCAAGAGGATGCCTTCGATGCCGTCGAGGCAGCCGCCGCGAATGCGGACGCGCTGGCCGACGCGAAGAAAAGGATGCGGCCAGCAGGGGACCTTGTTGAGGAGCGCCTTCTGAATGTCTTCGATTTGCTTCTCGGGGATGGGCAAGGCCCGGCCACCTGCGGCGACGAAATAAAGCACGCCCGGTGTCTGAAGGACGCGAAGGCGTTCGGGATTGGAGTAGGGCATGCGAACAAAGGCGTAACCCGGAAACAGGGGAAGCTCGACGAGCTTTCCGCGGTCGCTCCAGCGGTGCAGGCGCGCGAGCAGGGGAAGAAACGTTTCAACCTGTCTGGTCTGCAACTGAAGGGCGACCTTTTTCTCGTGACGTGGCCGAGTTCGCAAGGCATACCAGCGCGCGGTGTTCAGATCCTCTTTGACCGGTGGGTGGTCGGGAGCAGGCTGTCGAGATGGTTCGATCCAGGGCATAGCTCCGCTCTCTGAGTCCCAAGATGTTTTCCCCGGGACCCGAGGAAGAACCGGCTAACTATTCGGCGCGTCTCCCGACCCGATTACAAGAAGCGATCCAGCGCTTTCGGAATCGGGACACTGTGCTCGGTCAAGACTGCGCCGAGCACCTTGACCCCCGCAGCGTCGAAACCCTCTTTGGCCCGGACCGCCTGATCGCGGCGGGTGGCGCCGGCCTCGACCACGAGGACCACGCCGTCGGTGGGGCGGCCCAGCCAGACGGCATCCTCGTGAAGCCCAAACGGAGGGGCATCGATCAGCACGCGGTCAAACTGCGAACGCAGCTCCGCCAGGCAGGGCCGGAAGCGGTCTTCGGTCAGAAAGGTGTGCGCGTCGGGCAGGGAACACCCGCCGGGAAGCAGCCAGACGTTAGACGGCATAAGGTGCTGAACGCAGGAGCGCACCGCCACGGGCTGATACAAGGCCTCGGCGAGGCCTCGCCGATTGTCGCTATTGAAGAAGCGGTGCAACGAGGGAGAGTGGAAATTCGCGTCCACCAGGCAGACGGAAGAATCCGCGGGGGCGGCCAGAATCTGCGCCAGCTGAACCGAGACCGGCACGCTGCGAATAACTTCCCCAACCGAGCAGAGCAGCACGATGCGCGGAGCCGCAGCCGGGCCGGGCACGAGGAAGAGGCGCTGCGCGAGCGTGAGGACTGCGCCTCTCGCGATCTCCTCCCCTCGCAGGGGGAGCACGGGCCAGTCCGCGACGAGGGCGGGGCGAGGAACAAAGAGGAGATCCGTCTCTTGCATCGCGCGCAACAGCTCGAAGTTGCGGCTCATTGGCCGACCCTCGGCGCGCCGGGTGGTGCCGAGGCGACGGAAGACTCGACGGGCGGCACGAACACTGGCTCTTGGGCGGGCTGCGCGCGCCGGTCTGCCCTTGCGGTACGAAAGCCGACCGAGCCACCGTTGGAGGTCCACCAGAGGGTGGCCAAGAGAGAGACGAGGATGAGAACGGTAACGGCCGCGGCGGCGCGGAAGAGGTTGCGTCCGATGACGATGCGTGTCTTTGCCGGGACGAAAGGCTCCCTGGCAGTTGCGGGAGCCGGAGCGGAGGGAAGGCCGGCGGCGGGCGCCGACGGAAGCAGGGAGTTGACATCCAGGTCGGCGATGACTTCGCGAAGGACCTCCCCATCGATTCTGGTGCGATTGAGG
The DNA here is from genome assembly GCA_964533185.1 of uncultured Acidobacteriaceae bacterium. Lineage (GTDB taxonomy): Bacteria > Acidobacteriota > Terriglobia > Acidiferrales > UBA7541 > CAZHLD01. Next base: position 7,153 of record CAZHLD010000024.1, read on the forward strand.
GCACAGCCGATCGAGAGGGCGTTGAAGCAGAGATTGTTGATGTTGCGCGGGATGCCCCGGCTGTGTTCGGCGATGATCTCGAGCGCTCCGGGGGAAAACAGGCGACCACCCGAGTAGCCGGCGACGCGCTGGCGGTGCTCGATGTAGGAGGCAGTCTCGTCGGGCGTGAAGGGTTGCAAACGAGTGAGGATGGAAACGCGCTGGCGGAGTTGAGCGAGGCTCGGGCGGGAGAGGATTTCGGCGAGCTGAGGCTGGCCGGAGAGAATGATCTGGAGGAGCTTGGCCGTGGGAGTCTCGAAGTTGGAGAGCAGGCGGACGGTTTCGAGGACGGACTCGTGCAGGTTCTGGGCTTCGTCAATGACGAGGAGGAAGCGGCGGCCGGCGCGGAACTCCTCGAGCAGGACGCGATTGAGCTGCGCGTGCATCTGGACGAGGTCCAGCGCAGGGGAAACGATCCCCAGGTCGAGCAAGAGGGAACGGAAGAACTCGCGCGAATCACATTGGGTGTTGAAAAGGAAGACGGTGCGGGAGGTGTCGCGGACTTGCTCGAGCAGGCGGAGGAGCAGCGTGGTCTTGCCCAGGCCAGGGGGCGCGATCAGAGCGAGGAAGCCGCGGTTGGATTCGATGCCGCAATAGAGCGAGGCGAGAGCCTCGCGGTGAGAGGCGCTCAAATAGAGAAAGCGCGGGTCCGGGCTGGCGCCGAAGGGCTGAACGCGCAGACCATAGAAGTCAAGAAACATTGGCTTACCCGGCGCTCTTCGGAAATGCCGCGAGCACGGGCACTTCGAGGGACGCCTCAACCTCCTCGGGAGTACGCAACGTTGGATCCGTGCGGTCCACCACAAACGCTGTGGCAAGCGCCAACACGGCCGAAAGCAATCCAGCCACGGCCAGCAGGAAGAACCAGCCGGGGCCGGCGGGTAACGCGGGCACGGTGGCGGCTTCGGAGATGGCCACATTGACGATGCGCTCGCTGTCCAGGGCGTCGGAAATGCGCGCCTCCTCCTGCTTGCGCGTATAGAGCAGATAGTTGTCCTCGGCAGTCTTGACCTGACGAGCCAGCTCCTCCTGCTGCGATTCTTTTTCTTCGAGGGCGCGGGCACGCGCGGAGTAGGTGCTGACGCTGCGGGCAATGGCCCCGGCGCGAGCTTTCAAGGACTCGAACTCGGCGCGGGTCTTGGCCAGCTCTGACTGGAGCCATTCGTGGGTGGAATTGCGGTCGGAGGTTTCTTCGCGGTTGGGCTGGCGCTCGGCATCCTGAATGGCGACGCGGGTCTGGGCAATTTGTTTGGAAACTTCTTGAACCGGCGGATAGCCGGGATCGAATTTGCCGAGGAGCTCGGTGCGTTTGAGCTCGAGGGTGATAAGGGTGGTCCTGAGAGAATCGAGGTGAGCGGAGGTGTTGGAGACGCGAACTGCGGTGGTCATGCGAGCCGGGCTGGAATTGAGCTGGGTTTCGAGGGTAAGGAAGCGCTGGCGGGTCTGGGCGATGGCTGCCTGCTCGCCCTGGAGCTGGGCTTCGAACTCGCCGCGGCGGCTGAGGGCGCTTTCCTTTTCCTGCCGGGCAGAGACGATGCCGGCCTGGCGAGTGAATTCGGACAGGTTCGACCGGGCCGTCTGCAGCTCCTTTTTGTAGCGGTCGGCCTGCTGCTGGAAGAAGGCAAAGGCGCCGAGGGGGCGGCGAACGGCGAGGTGTTTTTCGAGATACAGGTTGGCCGCCTTGTTGAGGACATTGGCGGCCAATTGGGGATCGCGGGAGCGGTAGGTGACCTTGATGAGATTGGTCATCTTCACGCGCTGGACGCTGAGCTTGCCCTCGAGATCTTTGACTGCGGAGGGGATGTTCGCCTCAGCACTGGCCTGCCGGGCGGCGTCGTTGACCGGGGCGGTGCCGAAGAGCATGGACCAAGAAGATTGCTCGCGGAACTTGTGGAGATTGCACTCGACGACAACGCGCTCGAGGAGGTCGCGGCTGCGGAGAAGCTCGACCTCGGAGTTGATCTCGGTGTCGCTAACATCCATGCTGCGAGGTGCGATCGAGGTTTCGGTAGGAGAGAGGAGCGGGTCAACGCGCTCGCGGTTGACGAGAAACTTCATCTGGGCTTCATAGACGGTGGGCCGGAGGGCCAGGGCCAGGGTCGAGCCCAGAAACAGAGCGAGAAAGGCACAGGCGGCGGCGCGGCGCTGGCGGAAGATGGGCGTCAAGGCTTCGCGCAGGCGGAGAGAGAGGAGCGCCGAACCGTCTTGTGATTTCGAACCGTTTTTCTCCATGGCAGCCTCCCATCAACCGGTTAATTGACCGGCGTCAAAGAGACGCCCATGCTCGGCCTGGGAATGAAGGGTAAGATTTTCGAATAGGCATTCTTGGGCACGAAGATCATGTCGCCGGGGCGCAGGTGCAAGTCTTCGCTGAGATTGCCGGCGCGGAGCATTTTTTTCAGGTCGAGCTTCTTCGCCTCCATCCAGTCGTTGGAGACGCGGCGGAAGAGCAAGACCTGGGAGTGTTTGGCGGTGTCGCGGAAGCCGCCGGCGATGCCGACGGCTTCGGCCACGGTGGTGTCGCCGCGGAGTTCAAACTTGCCCGGGCGAGCAACTTCGCCGCTGACGATGAAGTAAGGCTTTTCGAATTCCTTGAGCTCGATGGCGATGACTTGGGGGCTGACGATCCTGGCGTAGGCAGCGCGGATCGTCTCGGTGACTTCGGGGATGGACTGCCCTTCAACGCGGAGGTCGCCAACAGCGCGCAGGGTGATATAGCCATCGGGCTGGACGGCGACCAGTTGGTTGAAGACCTCGGTGACGGAGAAGTTGACGCCAATGACGTCGCTGGGGCGAAGCCGGTAGCGCCAGTCGCGGCGTTGCAGGGCGGGGCGGCTGGAGTCGGCAGAGTCACTGCGCGCGGTGGCTTGCTCGGCCGAGGACTCCTGAGTTCCCTGCCGGCCAAAGGCGGGGAGAGCGGTCAGACAAAGGAACAGTGAGAGAAAGACAAGGCAGTAGCGCTTGTGTTTCATAAGAGCCTCCCAAGGAGGAATCCCGACGGCCAGGCCGGCCGCGGGATTCGGCCCTGCTTGCAATTCCTACCTGACGAACAAGAACGCTACGGCCTATCTGACAGAACGCTCTTCTGGTTCGCAACCGCGAAGCCGTTCATGCTTTTCCCGTTCTCTCGCTGGTCTACCCGGACCACGATCCCTTCGACCTGAATCCAGAGCGCCCGGACGGCCGTGGGGGCGCGCGGCAAGAGGATGTCCAGGGTAATGGGCGCACCTTCGTCGGGACAGTTGCGAGCGAGGACGAACTCACCGATCGAGCTGATATCACGAGTATTGCCCTGGTCCTGGTGCGGATTCGCGTGAACATCTCTCCAGGCAAAGGTTACGGGCATCTGCAACGGATAACGATTTGATAGTCTGCGATCCACGACAACACGGTCAGCGGCGATGAATGGGACATCAGTTCTTTCACGGGGAAGCATCTGGTTGATCCCTCAGCGAGTGCAGACCCCACAACAAAGGAGGCGAGATTAGTCACCCGGACTCGGGCATACAAGATAAGGAAAGTACCCACGCAGAGAACACGCGAAAAGGTGGGAAGGGTGAACAAAACGCTCCCAGGCAAACACAGCGAGGCACGGGGAGCAGAGTACATTCCTACCTAGAGCACCAGGAGCAGGCGATTCAGAGGACTTCGACAAACTGGCAAGCTGCGTAAGTGCGATACTTACGTAGTAAATACAGGCACAATGGAACTAGATGACGTGGAATTCGAGGAAAATGGCTCAATTCTTGTCCCGATGGCGACGAGGCCGGGTGGAGAGCAGAAGTGCTTTGCAGGAAAGGAGTTAACGAAACCGCGAACAAAAAATGACTGAAGCGGGTGAGGCGCGACACCGGCCTGTCTTGGGCATTGGAGGCACACAGCAACGAGCAGAACTACGCTCTGGGCGACAGCAGCGGTCAGAGCTACTATTACTGTCTTGACATCACAACAAAACGGTGCTACCAAATGGCAATCCTCATAAGCGTTCGACCCGGTAGGAGTGTTCATGATGAGGGAAGCCCTGCCCCCATCACCATTGATTAACGTCTTCCTGGCCGAAGCCACACGTGTGAATTGTCAACTCATGGAGCAAGCTCTGCGGCGTCAACGGAGTCGCTTTACGGTTGAGGCGTGTGCCGGCCCATCCAGGGAAGTGCTCGAGCATTTGAAAGACCGACAGCGCGATGTCGTATTGATCAGCGCAAACCTATCGGACGGACCGTTGATGGGATTTTCGGTCCTTCGGGAGATGCGCGAGCTTTCCGCGAAAACGCCAGTGGTGATGCTGGTGGATGCGCCGACACGGGAGCAGGTGATTGACGTGTTCCGGTACGGCGCGCATGGGCTGTTCCGGCGGGATGCACCCTTCTCCGCCCTGTGCAAATGCATCCGGGCAGTGTACGAGGGCCAAGTCTGGGCGAACAGCGAGGAGCTCCACCTACTGCTGGATGCGTTGGGCGAGGCGGTTCCGCCACGAGTGGTGAACGCGAAAGGAGCGCTGCTGCTCTCGCAGCGGGAGGAGACGATCGTCCGGCTGGTTGCCGAGGGACTGACCAACCACGAAATCGCCGCAAACCTAAACCTGAGCGAACATACCGTCCGGAACTATCTCTTTCGCGTGTTCAACAAGCTCGGGGTTTCCAGCCGAGTGGAACTCACCCTGTACGTGCTGAGCTATCAGGGGAGGGCTCAAAAAGAAAAAGACCGGATTGCCCAGGCTTGAGGTCGCGCGGAGTACGAGGCGGTCTGGAGGCAGAGGCCGGTGTACACGCGAGCAACGGCGGAAGCCTTCCCCTAACCGCCGCGAACCAAGACTATTTCTCCATCACAACCCCTTGAGAGACTGACTGAGGTGAGAGATGGCCGCCCACCTGCGCACGCCGGCGGCAGTGCCCTAAATGCGCCAGAGATAGAGGGTGTGGGTGGCGCCGTCGGGGAGCGTGACGACTTTGGTGCGGGCGGGCGCCCAGTCGCCCATGTCGAAGCGGTGAGAGACAACGCGCGCGCCGGGGCGCAACTGCTCCTGCAGACGATGGCGCAGGCGGAGATTGGTCGCCGGCAGCAGGTAGAGCATGACGACGGTGGCGCCGGAGAGGTCCAGGGTTTCGGCGTCTTGTTGGAGCAGAGTGACGCGGTCTTCGACGCCGGCGCGGCGGGCGTTGGCGAGGGCATCTGCAATGAGGCGCGCATCAAGATCCACGCCGACTCCACGAGCGCAATAACGCCGAGCCGCTTCGATCACCAGCCGGCCGTCGCCACAGCCGATGTCATAGACAACGTCGTCGGGGCCGACCTCGGCCAGGGACAGCATGCCCTGGGTGACTTCCATGGGCGAAGGCACGTAGGGAGCAAGATTTGCAACCGAGCGACGGAATGCGCGCCGGCCGCGTTGAATTGCAATGCGGACGGGTCGGACAAGGTAATAGAGCGGAAACAGTGATCGGGGGAGCTGGAGGAAGCGCCAGTCGCCGGAGGTGGGCGTGAGCGCGGCGCGGAGGGCGTAGCGCAGGCCGCCGAGGAATCCGGATTGAGTGCGGAAATGAAGCCAGAAGCTGGCGAGAGGATTCGAGACGTCCTTCTCTTCTTGTAGCAGGCGAGTGCGGACCGCGGCGGCAGCGGACTGAACGACGCGATCTGTCGAAAGGGACTGCTCGATTGCGGGAGGGAGCGGGGTGGCGAGCCAGTCTGCGGCGAGGCCGAGACCCAGGCGGAGGGCGCGGAGCGCTCCTGAGGCGCGGGCGCGCTGAACGAGTTGGGTCCAGTCTATTCGAGGGTGAGAACGGAGGAATTGGGCCGTATCGCAAGTCCAGCCGAGATACTCCCAGCCGAGCTTGATGCCGTCCAGACAGTGAACCAGGAGGAAGTCTTCCGAAGCCAGGGTGAGGACGTTGCGGCCGCGAATGGCAACCGCTCTGCGACGATTCCACACTTCGCGCGCATCGAGGTGCACGGAGAAATAACGCGGCACCAGGCTGGCGCGCAAAACCACGCCGGACTGATCGTCGGGCCGGATGAAGACTTGTTCTGTGGAAGGGCCGAGGAAGTATGCCTGGTGCTCGGAAGGGGCGTATTGAATGCGGCGATAGCCATCGGAATGGAGCAGCTCTTCGGCGGGGCGCAGCGCGTCGGGGAGAACCAGCAAGTGAGGTTCGCTGGCATAGCGAAGTTTGGGCGATGGGTAGGCAGTTTCGGCGAGGACCGGGCCGCCGAAGGCGAGGACGGGAATCGAGCGAGCGGCGAAACGGCCGAGAAGGCGATGCAACTCGTCGAGCAACTGGGAGTGGCGTTTCTTGTTCTGCTCGAAGCTCCAGCGCATTTCCTCGCAGGTGTCGGCGGGAATTTCGTCGGGGCAAACGGACTGCATTCGCGAGAAGAAGAGAGGCAGGACACCTTGAGCCAGGGCCAGGGAGGAGAAACGAGGCCAGTCGGTTACCTGACGGGCGAGCCCGCGGATGCGCGCTGCGGCGGTGGAATCGAGCGCCGGGCGGGCGCAGGCATGTAGTACGTCGAAGAACGGAGCGGAGTGTTCCGCAGGCCTGGTGGAGTTGCCGGACGGCATTCGCCCACCTCAAAGAGAGAGCGATCCCAATAAGTGGCCGGGATGGGAGCGAAGGGGAGATTACTCTTTGGTTAGAAAGAAGACAAGAGAATGTGGCCGTACAGGGCAGAAGCACAGCGCTGCATGATCGTACATCGAGATGTGCTGGGCTCCGTCTGCTTCGCTCGGGACCAGTTCAGCCCAGCGCTACACAATCGAACCGGGAAGGGATAGACTGCGCGGCGGCGGAGGCAGCCGCGGCGAAGCGGGCGCGGCACTTCCCTTTTCCACCATGGCGGAAAGCTCAACGATCCATTCCGCATCGGAGATGAACTCGCAGGCCGCTCGAGCGCGCGAGGGCGACGGGGCCGGCGGGCGACGCGGGTTCTGGAGTTTGATCGTCGTCCAGTTCCAGGGAGCCTTCAGCGACAATCTTCTGAAGTTCCTCGTCATCAATCTCATCTTGAACCGGGTGTACAGCAAGGACACGCAGGATTTTCTCATCCTGGTGATCGGCGGTCTGTTTGCGGTGCCGTTCATTTTCTTTTCGATGGCCGGGGGATACCTGGCCGACCGGTACAGCAAACGGTCGGTAACGATTGGCACGAAGTGGATGGAGATCGGGGTGATGGTGTTTGCAACGGCGGGCCTCTCGCTGCAGAACATCTGGCTGGAGGCGGCTGCGGTGTTTCTGGCGAGCACGCAGGCGGCGCTGTTTGGGCCGTCGAAGTACGGGCTGCTGCCGGAGCTGCTGCCGGAGAAGGAACTCTCGTGGGGCAACGGGGTGCTGGAGCTGGGGACGTTTCTAGCGGTGATTGCCGGGCCGATGGCGGGCGGGTTCCTGGCCAAGATTTTTCACGGGGAGCAGCAGTGGTCGGGCGTGGTGCTAGTGGGGCTGGCGGTGACGGGCTGGGGAGCGAGCCTGGCAATTACGCGCGTGCCGGCAGCCGACCCGAAAAAGCAGTTCCGGTGGAACCCGCTGGGGGACCTGTGGATGCAGGTGCGCGAGATCCGCAAAGACCGCGTGCTGTCGCTGGCCGTGGCTGGGAACAACTACTTCTGGTTCCTGGGCGCGCTGATGCAGTTCACGGTGTTGATCTACGGGAGACAAACGCTGGGGCTCGATGAGTTTCAGAGCAGTTTCCTGTGGGGCGCGGTGGCGGTGGGGATCGGGCTGGGGAGCGTGGCGGCAGGGTATCTCTCCGGTGGAAAGATTGAATACGGGCTGATCCCGCTGGGGTCAATCGGGATCACCGTGTTTGCGGCGCTGGCGTCGCGAAGCGGCCTGAACGTCGCCAGCGTAGCGACAAACCTGGCGCTGCTGGGCGTGTTTGCAGGATTTTTTGCTGTGCCGACGAACGCGCTGATCCAGCACCGTCCGCTGCCGGAGCGCAAGGGCGGCGTCATTGCGGCGGCGAACCTGCTGTCGTTTGTGGGGATTTTTCTGGCCGCGGGGGCGTATTACCTAATGGCCTGGCTGGGGCTGACGCCGCCGCAGATTTTTCTGGTCAGTGCGGTGCTGACGCTGGGGGCGACAATCTACGTCGTGGTGCTACTGCCGGATGCGCTGATCCGGTTGCTGCTGTGGCTGCTGACGCACTCGGTGTACCGCATCCGCGTGGAGGGGCGCGACAACATCCCGGAGCGGGGCGGGGCGCTGTTCGTTTGCAACCACATGTCGTTTGTGGACGCGCTGCTGCTGATTGCGGCGACCGACCGGCCGATCCGGTTCATCTTCTTCAAGGGCATCTACGACAAGCCGTACATCAAGCCGTTTGCAAAAATCCTGCGGTGCATCCCGATCTCGTCGCAACTGCGGCCACGGGAGATGATCCAGTCGCTGAGGACAGCGACGGAGGCGATTCAGGCTGGCGAGGTGGTGTGCATCTTCGCCGAAGGGCAGATCACGAGGATCGGGCAACTGCTGCCCTTCCGGCGCGGGTTTGAGCGAATCATGAAGGGAGTGGATGCGCCGATTATTCCGGTAAACCTGGACGGAGTGTGGGGCAGCATTTTCAGCTTCGAGAAGGGGCGGTTTCTGTGGAAGCTGCCGCGGCGAATTCCGTACCCGGTGACAGTAAGCTTTGGGCGGCCGATGCCAGCGACTTCGACGCCGGTCGAGGTGCGACAAGCGGTGCAGGAGCTGCACACCGAGGCGTATCGCCACCGCAGAGAGAGGATGCGGACGCTCGATCGTGCGCTGGTGAATACGGCGCGGCGACACCCGCTGCGGTTTGCAATGGCCGACCAGAGGACGCTGAAGCTGCGATTTGGCGCGGCGCTGGTGCGGACGATATTTCTAGCGCGGCGACTGAAAAAAGAATGGCAAGGGCAACGGATGGTGGGGCTGCTGTTGCCGCCGTCTGTGGGCGGGGCGCTGGTGAACTTCGCAGCGGTGCTGGCAGGCAAGGTGCCGGTGAATTTGAACTACACGGCGTCAAACGAGACGCTGGCGGCGTGCGCGCGGCAGTGCGAATTGGAGACGGTGGTGACGTCGAAGGCGTTCCTCGAGCGGGTGAAGCTGGAGGTGCCGGCGAGAGCGATCCTGCTCGAAGAGCTGGCGGAGAAGCCGCGGGCGAGCGAGAAGATCGTCGCGCTGCTGATGGCGGTTTTGTTGCCGGCGCGGTGGCTGACGAGGGCGCTGGGGCAGCAGAAGGCGGCGAAGCTTGACGATCTGGCGACGATCATTTTTTCGAGCGGGAGCACGGGCGAGCCGAAGGGCGTGATGCTCTCGCACTTCAATATCGGGTCGAATATCGAGCAGTTGGCGCAGACCTTCATGCTGACGGGGCGGGATTGCGTGCTAGGGGTGCTGCCGTTTTTCCACTCGTTCGGGTTTACGGGAACGCTGTGGCTGCCGG